>CAWKJU010000023.1:0-117478 GCA_963849955.1 uncultured Cytophagales bacterium
CTTTTTTTATCCTTTGCATTATGTTCTTTAAGAAGCAATTAGATTCTTAATCAAACAAAATTTGGCACCTATTTATTTGCTTTTTAAACTTTCTCTAGAACACCTCAACCAAATAAAACCATGTTACAACAGTTAAATAAATAACTAAAATATTACTGAACTTCAGATTATATGCATTAATTTCATATTAATTGACGCTCTATTTCTTTTTTAAGCAATTTGAATATGACATCCATCAATATACTATTAGCTGATGACGATCAAGATGATCGATTATTGTTTCAAGATGCACTAAGTGAGATCCAAATCCCATCATCGTTAAGTTGTGTCACGGACGGAGAAAAATTAATTGACCTACTAGAGAAAAACTTTTCAAATTTACCCGACATCGTATTTTTAGATTTAAACATGCCACTAAAAACTGGAGCTGAATGTTTATCTGACATTAGAAATTGTAACTACTTAAAAAAATTACCTGTTGTGATATTTTCCACTTCTTATAATCAGGAAACTGCCTCCAACTTACGACTAAAGGGTGCAAATCGTTATATTCAAAAGCCTGGTGATTTTTCAGCTTTAAAGTCCGTGATTCAAAAAGTTTTGACGACATTTAACGAAAATAAGATAGAAAGCGCTTCAAATGAAGCGTTCCTAATTATGCCTTGATAGATGACTGTTGTTAAAAATAAGCATTTTAATTTCCTCTCTGATGGTGGTGAAATTGCCCAATTAATAGAAGATAAAGACTGGAGCAAAACCGCACTTGGACCACCCAATGAATGGCCTCAAAGTTTAAAAACGATGACCTCGGTAATGTTAAACAATCCTTTTGGGATGAACATTATGTGGGGAAAAGATTTGGTTCAAATCTACAATCATCAATATAGCTTAATGATTGGGCCCTCAAAACACCCAAAAGCGATTGGCCAAAAAGCTAGTGAAACATTTGCTGAAATATGGGATATTATAGGTCCAATGCTACAAAAGTCGCTGGATGGTGAATCTACCCTTTCGTATGGTTTACCTCTATTAATGGATAGAAATGGTTATTTAGAAGAATGTTATTTTGATTTTTCATATAGCCCCATTAAAGATGAAAATGGTGATATTGGTGGTGTACTTGTAACAACAATTGAGACCACCAGAACTAAAAAAACAGAACTCGAATTAAAAGAAATAAAAAATCAACTCGAGTTTGCCATAGACGCTACTGAACTTGCGACTTTTGATTATGATCCAACTAGTAATCTGTTTTATGGAAATCAACGTCTCAATGACTGGTTCGGAATGCCCAATTTCTCAGCCTATAAACCTATTGATTTAAACGAGGCTTTGCTTTCAATAGTTGAAGAAGATCGCGAGCGAGTTACAAAGGCTATCAGTGATTCTTTTAATTATGAATTGGGAGGCAGCTATGACATCATATATACTGTAGAAAATCTTCAAACAAAAGTTCGAAGGATTGTTAATGCAAAAGGTAAAACCTGGTTTGATGAAAATAACAAAGCATACAGGTTTAACGGTACCTTACAAGATATCACCGAAAGAAAGAAAGCTGAAGACGATATAAAATACAGTGAAAAGAATTTGCGATCAATTATTCATCAAGCACCTATTGCTATGACAATATTACGTAGTAAAAACTACGTAATGGAAATTGTGAACAACAATGCTTTAGAGGTATTAGGAAGAAAAAAAGAAGAAATTTTAAATAAACCCATTTTAGAAAGTATGCCTGAACTGCTTCCTCAAGGCATAAAAGAATTACTGGATAATGTTTATGACACAGGAAAACGTTTTTCTACTACTGAACTTCCTATACAACTCCACAGAAATAGCTCACTAGAAACCGCTTATATTAATTTATCTTATGACCCGCTTTATAATGTAGAAGGAAATGTTGATGGTATTTTGGCGATAGGGTTTGAAGTCACACAACAAGTTGTTAATCGAAAAAAAATTGAAGAAAATGAACAGAAACTCAATTTGTTGATTGACTCTAGTGAATTAGGAACTTGGGAATATGATATTTTGGGTAAAAAAGTAGTCTGTTCTAATAGGTCTCTTGAATTATTAGGTTGCAAAAAAGTAGACTATACTCACAGTGACCTTATAGCCAACATGCATCCTGAGGATCTTGTCATAAGAAACAAAGAACTTGAAGATTCGCTTACTAAAGGAACTCTTGAGTACATTGTAAGAATTATAGAGGAAGATAAACCGACTCGTTGGATTGTAACTAAAGGTAAGGTCTTTTACAGTGAAGATAAGTTACCAGTAAAAATCTTAGGTACTATCCGTGATATTACAGAAGATAAAATTACACAACAAAAATTAGAGGAACGAGAAAGAAAATTTCGACTTTTAGCCGACTCTATGCCACAACAAGTATGGACTGCCGACTTAGAAGGTAATTTAGATTATTTTAACGCTTCAGTTTATGACTATTCAGGACTAACACCTAAAGAACTTGATAAAGTTGGTTGGCTAGATATTGTTCACCCGGAAGATAGAGATGAAAATGTACGCAAATGGATTCATTCTATTTCTACAGGGACTGACTTTTTATTCGAACACCGATTCAGAAAACACGATGGCGAATACCGATGGAAACTAAGTAGAGCTTTACCCCAAAAAGATGAACATGGTAATATTCAAATGTGGGTAGGGACTAGTACTGACATTCAAGAGCATAAATTATTTACCAACGAACTGGAAAAACAAGTTTTTGAAAGAACTAAAGAGGTAATTGAAAAAAATATAGACCTTGAAAAAATAAATAAAGAGTTACAATCATTTGTTTACATCTCAAGCCATGATTTACAGGAACCACTCAGAAAAATTCAAACCTTTTCAACCCGAATATTAGATAAAGAAGTAAAAAATCTATCCGATCAAGGAAAAGATTATTTTGGCAGACTCCAAAATGCGGCCAATAGAATGCAAATGTTAATCGAAGACTTGTTAGCCTATTCCCGTACTGGTACTAAAGACAATAATACTGAAGTACTGTCATTAGCTGACTTAGTAGAAGATATCAAATTAGATTTAAAAGAAGATTTGGATGAGAAGAATGCTACTGTTCTGCTTAATACTAATCATAACATAAAAGCAATTCGTTTTCAATTCCGACAGCTTTTAATCAACCTCATTAGCAACTCTTTGAAATTTGCACTGGTCAACAAACCACCTATTATAACTATTCAAGCCTCTACTATAAAAGGAATTGAGGCACCAGAGACCATTAATCTTTTACCAAAGAAGCTATATTCTCATATAATTATTTCAGATAACGGTATTGGTTTCGACAATGCATATAAAGATAAAATTTTTGGTCTATTTCAACGACTTCATGGAAAACATGAATACCAAGGGACGGGTATTGGTCTAGCAATAGTTAAAAAAATTCTTGACAACCATCACGGTGTAATCACTGCCTCTGGTAAACCAAACCATGGAGCTACTTTCGATATTTATTTGCCATTAGAATAATTAAAATCTACAGCATCTCCCCACAGATGCTGTAGTTTTAGGCAGCCACTATTGCTAGTGATTGATGCCGCTTTCATTTGAGAATACTTAGGACTTTCTCCAAATAAAACGTGTATTGATTACTCGATGTCTGACATAATCCCAAAAAACTGATTTCTTTTTCTCCATTGTAGTTGCCATAGCGCAAACATTGTTTTGCTTTTCAAACACTTCACTGATTCCTTTTTCAAAAAGTTTGCTTATATTTTTTAACTCGTCATTCATTTTTTTCTCATTCAAAACACCCTATTAACCTTGTTCAATTCAATGAATGTGCCTAAGAAAAATCGTGTTTAAATTGTATTAGGAATATGCCATGTCTTTTTTTGGGTGTTCTAAATCTACAATCCTGTAGACCTTGTGCCACATTCTCTAACACAATCTCCTCTTCTTTAAGCATGTAATTGAAGGAAGTATTTGTTATTTTATATTTCAAAAAAAAAACAAGCCATTGACTACACACAACAACCTTTTCATCCCTTTTAATAAAGACGTCAAGAATTACCCCTTACCAGAAAAATTCACGTTCCCTTATAACTATACTCCTCATGTTTTAGCAAAAATAGCTAGCCAAGAACTTCAAGAAGTAATTAATAAAAGTAGTTGGGAACATAACTTTGGTTTTGATCTACAACAAGAGGGCAAAATAATGGGGAAAATGTTCGGAGTGCTTGTAGTTCGAAACCAGCAACAGGAATTAGGTTACTTAGCTGCATTTTCTGGAAAAATTGGCCAAGAAAATAAATACCCCAACTTTGTACCTCCCGTCTTTGACCGCTTAATTGAAGCAGGTTTCTATAAAACTCAAGAGGCATTTGTCAACCAAATCAACAAGAAAATTGACGCTATAGAAGCAAGTGAAGACTATCAATACTGGACAAATAAACTTCATGAAGAAAAATCATTAGCCATACAAGAGCTAGAATTAACAAAACAAAAGATAAAAACTCAGAAAGTAATTCGGCAACAAAAAAGAACAGAAGCAGCCGTCTCTACTAGCGCTGAAGCGTTTGAACAACTTCAAGCAAACTTTAACAAAGAAAGTCAAGATCAACAACGACATTATAAGCGACTTGCAAAACAATGGAAAACTCAGCTTGAAGCCACCCAACAGCAGGTCGATAATTTTCAACGACAACTTAACACGTTAAAAGTTGAACGAAAAAATAAATCTGCTGAATTACAACAACAACTTTTTGAGCAATACACCTTTTTAAACCAACATGGAGAAGAAAAAAGCCTCTTAGAAATTTTCAAAACAACGGCTTTAAAACTACCACCTGCAGGTGCTGGAGAATGTGCTGCCCCTAAATTATTTCAACACGCCTTTAAACATGGTATGAAACCCATTGCCCTTGCAGAATTTTGGTGGGGCGAGTCACCCAAAATGGAAATCAGAAAACACCTGCATTACTACCCTGCCTGCAAAAGTAAGTGTGAGCCTATTTTAGGTCATATGTTAAAAGGGTTTGTTTTGGATAAAAACCCAGTTGAAGAAGATTCCACATCGTTTGAAATCAAAACACTTTTTGAAGACGAATATTTAGCTATAATCAATAAACCAACGGGTTTGCTGGCTATTCCTGGAAAAAACAAAAAAGATTCGGTAGCCTTACGAATGAAAAGAAAATATCCTGAAGCAACAGGACCTTTGGTTGTCCATCGACTTGACATGGCTACATCAGGTATCATGTTAATTGCTAAAAATCAAGAAGTACATAAAACTTTACAAAGTCAATTCATAAAACACACCATAAAAAAAAGATATGTGGCTTTGCTTGATGGTATTATTGATCATCCCGAAGGAACTATTGATTTACCATTACGAGTAGATTTAGACAACAGGCCGCATCAACTTGTATGTTTTGATCATGGGAAATCCGCCCGCACACATTGGAAAGTAATTTCACGTGAAAATGGAAAAACAAAAATGCACTTTTTTCCAGTTACTGGTCGTACCCATCAATTACGTGTACATGCCGCACACCCTCAAGGTTTAAACACACCAATAATTGGGGATGACCTATATGGCACCAAATCGGATCGACTCCACCTACACGCTGAGTATATTGAATTCATGCATCCAATTTCCAGAGAAACAGTGATAATACAGTGTGACGCTAATTTTTAAAGACTGTTTTTAAACTCAAAAAGAACTTTATTAAAAAAAAATCACATTTTTTTTGTGATTAAAAATAAGTGAGACATGTTTTGTCTCACTCATGTATTTGTTTTGAATCATCGAAAACAACAAAAGTGAAATTCAACCCAAAACAAATACAACTATGGAAAAGACCTTAAGAATCGAATTGCTAGAAAAAAAATCTCAACTAGAACAAACAAGAGATCAACTAAAAAAAGAATTTATTGGCTTTGACAATTTAATTGACTCCATGATCGATAAAATTAGTTCGTGGTACAACTTTTCACACATGCAACAACAACCACGGGTCATCAACATTTGGGGAGCCCATGATTCAGGGAAATTCAGTTTAGTAAAACGCCTTATTGATTTATTAGGGTTTTCAAAAGAAACAAACTCCACCTCTATTTTAGATGAGGAACCAGAAACTGCTTCTTTTATTACTATCATCAAAGATTTTCAATTTCCCAATTCTGAGGAAATGAACTTGAAGTTGCATAAAAAAGTATGGGGTGTTATTTCTAAAGCAGACCAATATGAGAAACAACCTTTGATTTTTGTTTTAGGTAACATTAACAGCATCTACTTAAATACCTCTGGATCTTCTATTACAAGTTCTATTAGCACAGACAAACTAAAAGAGTTAATGCAGCTTTACTTTACCCGCGAGCAAATTGCTGTGCTGGGTGAACACCATCTCATCATTCCATCATTAACTTCGGAGGAAGTAAACAAATTGATTAGCAAACGAATTGACGTGATTCATGATCAGTTTTTGAAAACCTATGGCATCCCCTTCCATTTTGATTTATCAGTACCAGTATTTGTATTTCGTCAATTCTTTCAAACCCGAAATCAGTCAGAGTTATCGGTAACAGGTCTTATTCAGAAATACGTGCTCAACTTTACAAATGAAGTATTAACAGAAGCAGCTATTCAAAACATTATTTTTGAATCAATCCAAGTTAGAGAAGAAGCCGGTTTGATGATTGCTGATTACATCAGAGATGGACGAACAGTTTACCAGTTTAAGTACCAATTCATAAAAATGAAGTTAGAGGAAGTAAAACCTAAAGCACAAGAAATTAATCTGAATAAACGGGTTTTAAAAAGCACTCCAAAAATGAATGAGGTAAGGTTATCAGCCTAAAAATTAAACGCTCCAAAAGCCCTACACTTTTGGAGCGTTCTATTAATTATTTTTCAGTGAACATATGAACATCTCTTTGCGGGAAAGGAATACTAATACCATTAGCATCAAGCGCTTTTTTAACTTTTTCATTACCAGCAAAAAACACATCCCAGTAATCTGCTGTATTTACTTTAGCTCTTACTTTGAAGTTTACAGAACTATCCGCTAATTCATTAACGTTAATATAATAGCCTTCTTCTTTTGTGTTTAACACGCGCTCATCAGTAAATATAGCACCTTCAATCACTCGTCTTGCTTTGTCAATATCATCAGTATAACCGATTCCGAAAATCCACTCTACTACACGCGTAGGCTCCTGATTATAATTTACAAGCGAATCAGTAGAAAGAGGACCATTAGGAATAACAATGACTTTATTATCCCACGTTTTCATGATGGTATGAAAAATTTGGATCTCAGTAACCGAACCAATAAAACCTTGAGCCTCTACCACATCTCCCACGCGGTAAGGTTTAAGAATAAGAATAATCACACCACCAGCAAAATTTTGTAGTGTTCCTGAAAGTGCTAATCCAATGGCCAAACCAGCTGCACCAATTACAGCAACAAAAGATGTCGTTTCAACTCCAACCATTTGTATCACACTAATTGCTAACACAACTTTTAAAGTGATACCAAGCAAACCTGTTAAAAAAGGAATTAAAGAAGGGTCAGTTTGTCGTTTATTTAGAACTTTCACCAACCCATTTACTACCATGCTGATCACCTTCAAGCCGATGATAAGTACAATTATTGCCAATAAAACTTTAGGTAAATAAGCCATTGCCATTTCGATGCCCCTACCTATATATCTTTCTACGTTTTCCATATTTATGATCGTTTATTTGTTAATGGTTGTAAATTAAAAAATCAAAAGACTCATACAAAATAAGGCTCTATTAAATAATTAAAACAGTAGAAATGGTGAGGTTGGCACCGTGAATCACCACTGCTTCTTTGCTTTACAGTCGCATTACTTTATATTTGCCATCCATAGATTGTTAGTAAATTACATATATAAAAATGGCAAAAATTATTTACACCATCACGGATGAAGCTCCAATGCTTGCAACACATTCGTTACTCCCTATTATTAAGGCATTTACTGCTACAGCTGGGGTAAAAGTAGAAACAAGAGACATCTCATTAGCGGGAAGAATTTTAGCTAACTTCCCAGAAAACTTAACAGAGGATCAAAAAATTGGTGACCACTTAGCTGAGTTAGGCAAATTAGCAACTACACCTGAGGCTAACATTATTAAATTGCCTAATATTTCAGCTTCAATTCCACAATTGACAGCTGCCATTAAAGAATTACAAAGTCAAGGGTTTAATATTCCCGACTACCCTGCTAACCCTAATAACGAAGCTGAAGAAGAAATTAAAGCTAAGTATGCTAAAGTATTGGGTTCTGCTGTAAACCCAGTTTTACGTGAAGGAAATTCAGATAGAAGAGCTCCTAAAGCAGTAAAAAACTACGCAAAGAAGAACCCACACTCCATGGGACCGTGGTCAGCAAGCTCTAAGTCTCACGTGGCAAGCATGAATTCTGGTGATTTTTATGGAAGTGAAAAATCAATAACTGTAGATGCAGCTAGTGATGTAAAGATTGAATTCGTTGGCAAAGATGGTGCTTCAAAAGTATTAAAAGCTTCAACCCCTTTAAAGGCTGGTGAAATCATTGATAGCTCAGTAATGAGTATTACCGCTCTAAAATCATTCATTTCTAAAGAAATTGAAGATGCCAAAGCCAAAGGCGTTTTGTTTTCATTACACATGAAAGCAACGATGATGAAAGTTTCTGATCCTTTAATTTTTGGTGCTGCTGTTGAAGTGTTTTTCAAAGATGTGTTTGAGAAATATGCTGATCTTTTTAAAGAACTTAAAGTAAACACAAGTAACGGGCTAGGAGATGTTTATAGCAAGATAGCTGGCCATCCAAAAGAAGCAGAGGTAAAAGCAGCTTTAGACGCAGTTTATACCACAGGACCAGCATTAGCTATGGTCAATTCTGATAAAGGAATTACTAACCTGCACGTTCCTTCTGATGTAATTATTGATGCATCAATGCCTGCTATGATTCGAACTTCAGGTCAAATGTGGAACTCTGACGGAAAATTGCAAGATACTAAAGCAGTGATTCCAGATAGATGTTATGCTGGCGTATATGACGCCACTTTCAACTTCTGTAAAAAACACGGTGCGTTTGATCCTACAACTATGGGTTCTGTTTCAAATGTGGGTCTGATGGCTCAAAAAGCTGAAGAATACGGTTCTCACGATAAAACCTTCCAGTTATCCGCATCAGGTACGGTAAAAGTTACCGATACAGCAGGAAAAGTGTTAATGGAACAAACTGTTGAAGCTGGTGATATTTTCAGAATGTGTCAAACAAAAGATGCACCAATACAAGACTGGGTGAAATTAGCAGTAAACAGAGCTAAAGCTACTGACACTCCTGCAATTTTCTGGCTCGATAGCAATAGAGCGCATGATCGTGAAGTAATCAAAAAAGTAAATAAGTACTTAGGTGACTACGATACCACTGGATTAGATATACAAATCTTATCTCCTGTGGAAGCTACAGAGTTTTCTTTAGAGAGAATTAATAAAGGGTTAGACACCATTTCGGTAACAGGAAATGTACTACGTGACTACTTAACAGATTTATTCCCAATTCTTGAGTTAGGTACTTCCGCTAAAATGCTTTCAATTGTGCCATTAATGAACGGTGGTGGATTGTTCGAAACCGGTGCTGGGGGGTCTGCTCCGAAGCATGTTGAACAATTCTTAAAAGAAAACTACTTACGTTGGGATTCTTTAGGTGAATTTTTAGCATTAGCAGTATCATTAGAACATTTGGCTAACACTTTTGACAACCCTAAAGCACAGGTTTTAGCGGACACATTAGATGAAGCCACTGGTCAATTTTTAGACAATGATAAATCACCTACTCGTAAAATTGGCGGTATAGACAATAGAGGATCACACTTCTACTTAGCGCTATATTGGGCTCAGAACTTAGCTAAACAAGATAAAGATGCTGAATTAAAAGCAGCTTTTACTAAAGTAGCTAAAGCATTAACTGACAATGAAACGAAAATTGTCGAAGAATTGAATGCTGTACAGGGTTCTTCAGTAGACATTAAAGGTTATTATCACCCAGATGATGCGTTAACTTCAAAAGCTATGCGCCCAAGCAATACATTAAGTACTTCATTGGCTAATATGTAATAATTTAAAAGCTGTTTTGAGAAATCTCAAAACAGCTTTTTTATTTTTTATTTTTTTAAATAATCTTAGTCTTTTAACCTGGTGGCGTTAACTTTGTCTATCAAGTACCATTCTTACACCCGCTATGTCTATAAAACTTCAACTCAGTACGTTAAACTTGCTATGCATGTTTTTTGCAACTTCTATCATTACTAACGCTAGCGATGATGGTGATGCAAGCATTAAAGAACTAAAAAAGAAAGCAAAAAAGGAATTTGTCCTAGAGCATTACCACAATGCAGCGGACCTATTAGTCTCTGTTATTGAGCAAGCTCCAAATGATGCATGGGCCCATTATGAGCTTGGGATCAGTTTTTTACATACTAACTCCTTTGAAGAAGCATTAACCCATATCAAAGAAGCCTATCGAATTGACCCGAAGCATGGTATTGATAAAACTTATCACTATTGGTTAGGTAAAGCTTATCATCAAAACCATCAATTTGATGAGGCCATAGAAGAGTATAATCTATATGAAGAAACACTACATACACATGATAGTGAAAGGGACGAGATAGAACTTTTTAAAAACCAAGCTTTGATAGCTAAAAAAGAATATGCTTCTCCTAAAAATGTTGTGATATTAAACATGGGAGACAGCATCAACACACCTTTTGATGAACACAGTCCGATAATTGCTGATGAAGGCCAAACAATTTATTTTACATCCAAGAAAAAATTTACTGGGCATGAAAAGCAAGATAATATTGGAGAATATTATGAAACTATTTTTGTAACAAAAAGAGACGAAAAGGGAGTTTGGAGTATACCTACAGTGGTATCTCGAAGAGCAAACGATAATGATGCTTACGAGGCGACTATTCAAATTTTTGATAACAATCGAAAGATGTTAATGTATTCAGATGCAGGTCATGGTGACATCTATATTTCGGAAAAAGATAGCCAAGGAAATTGGGGTAAATCAGACGGTCTTGATATGATTAACTCTTCAAAAATTGAAGATGACGCCACCATTAGTCAAGATGGAAATCTTATCATCTTCTCGAGAGAATCTACTGGATTACGGTATGACATGAACCTGTATTACACTGAAAAAGACAAAAATGGAAACTGGAGTAAACCTATTGAGTTTGGTAACAACATTAATACTGAATATGAAGAGGAGTCTCCTTATCTTTCCCCCGATGGACAAACCTTATACTTTGCTTCAAACGGCCCAAGAAGTATGGGTGGTTACGATATTTTCAAAGTAAACAAAACTGCTAACGGTAGTTGGTCAGAGCCAATAAATTTAGGTTATCCGATCAATAGCGTTTATCATGATTTATATTATCAAGAAAATACGACTAGAACTATGGCCTTTTTTGCTTCTCACCGAGAAGGTGGAAATGGTGAACTAGATATTTATGCCATGTACCCTGTACAAATGGTAAAAGTAAAAGGTAAAATTGATAAGTCATTTATTAAAGGTAAAGATTCCATTCACGTGTATCTTAACTCCAAGGGTGATGAGGAACTACCTTTCAGTACTAATATAAATGTGAATGAAGATGGCACTTTTGAGCAAGACGTGGTATCAAGCAATACCTATGATGTTATAATTACCAATGGATCTCAAGTATTAAATAAAGACAATTTGACCATTGAAAAAACACTTGAAAAAGGTAAAACAGTCGATTATAACTTAAAGTCAAAAAAAGAAGCTTTAGCTGAGGCTAAAAAGAGTGATTCTAAAAAACAACCCACTGATGGTACTGACATGTCGCTAACGACTGATCAAATCATTTCTTACCTTGAAAAAGGGTTTGGGGTATCGCTTGTGTTGTTTGACTATGACAAATCGGAACTTAGAACAGATTCCAAAGCTATATTAGATCGATTATTAAAAGAATTGAAAGAAAAACCTGCCATCAAAGTAATTTTATTAGGCCATACTGACGATATAGGTTCTGAAAATTACAACCAAAAACTTTCACAAGAACGTGCAAAAACTGCTGCTGAATATTTGATTAAAAACGGCATCACTAAAGCCCGTATTGCGACAAAAGGAATGGGAGAAGGAGCACCACTTGTCTCCAATGATACAAAGGAAGGCAGAGCGAGAAACCGAAGAATTGAAATGCAGTTTACGGCTCAATAATCTTATTTGAATTCAGCTGTAGCGATTTTAATTTCACTATAGCTGAATTCATCACCTAATAGTTCTTTTAAGGTAGTCAATCCAACTTCAGTATTTTGTAAATACACTTTTCTTATTACCTCAATTTTCTCTTCATCCATCAACGCTTTAGCTTCGAGTTCACCTTTAGCAATAAAAGATATCAAGTGACTCTCAATGGTAGAAGGTACCATTCCCCGCTCCTTTGCTATTTCAACCAAACTTAACCCTTCTTTAAACAGCTTTAGAGAAATCGCCTTCGTATCTTGTTTCTTGCGTTTTGTTGGTGACACACGTTCAATAAGTACATCTTTTACTTTATCACGTGTAAACTCTTGGTTAGAAATAGTGGATTGAATTAAAATTAATGTTTTAGAAAATAATTGGACTTGCTTGAGATAAATTAATTCCACTTCTCCCAATTCTTTCACATAAGCTTTTGTCGCTTTTTCGCTATTAACTTTTTCAGCATGTTCAGCCACGCGATCAGAAAAGCTCTTAAAAAGAGGGGTATAATAATTGTTGGCCGCCTGTACCCGTTGTAACAATTCCGCTAATCGGTTTTCTAATGGGGATGACAAAATTGCCTCTACCTGTTTTATAAATCGATGTGAAGTTTTAAGATGAGGTGTAAAATCTTGCAGCAGTGCAATTGCCCACTGCTTGTGCTTTTGTTTTGCTGACCTATTTTCTTCTTTATCATATCCATTTACATGTTGTTGCAGTTGATAAATGATATGTTCAAAATTAAATGCAGACACCACATATTCATACAAAAAATGAAGGGACTCATTTTCATAAGTCCGCTTCAAATGACTTACACCTTGCTTATGATTGTTAAAGCGGATTAAGTTAGGGTCTTGTTGCAGACTCCCGTATTTAAACGGGGCAGACAATACTAAACCATCCAAGGAAGTCAATCGGGAAAGTGCTACATAGACTTGCCCTGGAGCAAAAGCACCAGAAACATCAATCGCTGCTCGATCAAAGGTTAATCCTTGACTTTTATGGATGGTGATTGCCCATGCTAATTTGATGGGTAAATGGGTGAAAGTACCAATAACTTTTTCCTCAATTTCATTGGTTTCATTGTTCAAAGCATAGCGCTTATTTTCCCAAATATATTTTTCGACCTCTATGGATTCGTTGGAGTCTGGGAACTGAACAAACACTTGCTCCTCTGTCAAACGCGCAACTTTGCCTATCTTTCCATTAAAATAACGCTGCTTTCCACTCAAATCATTTTTTAAAAACATCACCTGCGCTCCCACTTTCAGCTTTAATTCCTGTTCTACAGGGTAATTGTGCTCTTGAAAATCTCCTGTGCAAATTGCCTTATATGTGAGTTCTTCTTCGTTTAATTTCTGTAAAGCTTGATTGTTGATATTATCAGCTTTGCGGTTATGAGTAGTAAGAAAAATATAATTATCTAACTCCAAGGGATTAAAGTCAGGAGCATAATAACTGTTTAACAACTCTAAATCATCCTCAGTCATGGAATCATCACGCAGGTTGTTGAGTAGGTTAATAAAAGTAGTATTGGATTGTCTATAAATTTTATCCAGCTCAATAGTTACAACATTATTATTCTTTACCACTTCTGAGCTAAAGAAAAAAGGGCTGTCGTAATAATTTTGAAGTTCTCGCCACTCCTCATCCCGCACTACGGGAGGCAACTGAAGCAAATCACCTATGAAAAGCATTTGCACACCACCAAATGGTTTTCTGTTTCTCCTCACATACTGCAACACATGGTCGATGGCATCCAATAGATCTGCTCGCAACATACTTACTTCGTCAATAATCAATAGCTCCATCTCACGAATCAACTTTCTTTTTGACTCATGTATTTTTAGCTCACTAATTAGTGACTTAGGTGTGTTAAAACGTTGATATTCCGAATAGCTCTGAGCGTGATTATTTGGTATAAATGCTCCGAAAGGTAATTGAAATAATGAATGAAGCGTAACACCACCTGCATTGATGGCAGCGATTCCTGTAGGTGCCGCAACGATAGTCTTTTTATGCGTTCTTGTGATGATATTTCTCAAAAAAGTAGTTTTACCTGTACCTGCTTTTCCTGTTAAAAAAATATGCGTCCCCGTACTATTAATAAACCGTGAGGCTACTTCAGCTGGAGTCGATTGCGAAAAATCTAAGCTCATGTTGAATAGGTTTCTGTAAGCTCAATAGCGGTTTGGCCGACTATATTTGTTATGGCTGGTTTTTCTTTTAAAATGCTAAGTGTTATTTTATCAATAATAGGAAAGGCTAATTTCGCTCTATCCATTATTTTTTTAGCTAAGTATTCCATCAAACCTTCAGGAGTTTGCATTTCCTCGTTAGCAATTTCAAATAAGACAGTATAATCCACCGTCTGATTAATGTCCTGTGGATTTGTAAGTTCAAAAAACACATCCATATTCAACACAAACCAATTCCCAGCACGGTTTTCTTCTTTATACAAACCATGAAAGGCAAAAAAACGAACGTCTTTTAAGCTTATTTTTGCTTCCATTTATATTTGATCAAAAAATGAAGAGTGCTCATCATCATCCGGTTTAGGTTTCTCTTTTTCCTCTTCTGCTGGAGCTTCCTCTATCACGTCTTCTGAATCATCATCTTCTTGAGGGAATGAAGTATTTACTGTAAACTCAAATTCTTGTACCTCATCTTGGTGAGTTGTGTTTGATGGCGTCTCTTCATTCTGCTCTTCTTCTGTATCAGCCTCCACAACGGGTGCTTGTCGAGGTTTTTCTCTTAAGGAAAACTTAAAGTCAGAATGTGGTTTCTCTGCTAAATCTGGCTTTTTAAATTTTACATCCGTAGATTTTTCTAAATACCTGTTGGCTCTTTCTAAAGAATCCGTGGCCAGATTTTTTAGCTCATGAATTAAATTCTCACGCTGATTTTGAATTAATTTATATTCATGCTCCAACTTTTGGATTTCATATTTTGCATTATCTAACGCTAACTTCACCGCTTCTTCCGTCTCCTCAAGTAGGTTTCTTGATTGCTTTTTTGCTTCGTTCACTAACATCTCAGCATCCATTTGAGCTTCTTTTAAATGCAGCGATGCTGTTTTGTTGGCTTGATCCACCATGGTCGCACTGGTGTCTTCTGCTGTTTTTAATGCTTTATATAGGGAAGACTCTACGTCACGCAGTTTTCGAACATCCTTTTCAGCTACTTCCAATTTATTTTTGGTTTCCCTAAATTCAGAATACATCCTCTCCCACTCATACCCAAGCGCTTGTAAAAAAGCATCTACTTCTTCTTTATCGTAACCACGAAACTTCTGCTCAAATGTTTTTTGTCTTATTTCAAGAGGAGTAATCTTCATATTCTAATCGAATTTAATATTCCAAATAGTGAGTGTTCGGTCATCGCTAGCAGCAATTAAGTACTGATAATCCGCTGACCAATATAATTTGTTTATTGAAGTACCATGACCAGCATACCGTGCTTTATCAATTACTTTCAACAATTTTTTTGTTTCTGCATTCCAGATTTTAATAGACTTATCCATACTACATGTAAAGAAGTATTTTTCATCATCTGTAAAGACCACATGATTAATTGTATACATGTGTGCAGCAATAGCCTCTATTTCTTGATAAGTTGAGGTATCCCAAAATTTAATATGCGCATCACGTGAAGCACTAATCAAGTAATTGTTTAAAGGCGAATATTGTAAAGAAAACACCGAAATTTCATGTGCTTTAATCACCTTCTTTAACATTAAACTAGTTTTGTCAAATATTCTAATGCAGTTATCACTATAACCCACAGCAAAATCGCGTTGTCCCACAGCAATAGACCTTGCACTAGCGCTACTTTCTTTTAATATTTTTTTAATCGAGAAATTTACTTGATCAATCACAACTACTTCACCCAGTTTTGTGGCGACCAGTAAGTTTTGATCAAATGAATTAATATCAAATATTTCAGCATTAGTAATCTTCAAGGAACGCTTCTCCTTGCGTGTTTCTAAGTCAATTTCATGAATACCTTCAAAATTTTGCCCCACAATCAATGTTGGTGAGTTAGGAATTAAATGTAATGCATAAACTGAGCTTGGGACTTTTAAAATAAGCTCACCATCTTTTGGGCGACTAATATCCCATACGACCACCATACCATCACCTGCTCCTGAAATTACCTGTGATTGAGTTAACCCAGGAGACAAAGTATAAATGCAGTCGTTATGCCCCTGAAGGGTTGTTACCTTACTGACCGTTAATTTGGGCATACCGAGAACTAAAGAATTGACTATCTTTACTTCAAAATAACAACATTTCAGGCATTAAAGTCGTGTAAATTGCTCAAAAAAGATATCAACAAAGGGGTTTTAGCTGTAATACAAGTGTCTGATAATGAGCATTCGGATCACACGACACTTTGTATGAACGATCAACAGGAATTACTCCTGAGAAAGTATAAAAGAGAAATTCATAAAAAACAGTTTATAGCTTCAAGATTAACGCTGGCAACTTTATTAAAGGAAAAGTTTGCATTAGAGTACGATGGGCTATGTGCCGTCAACGGGAAACCACTGCCAATCTGTAACTTAACTCCTAGTCTGTCGCACTCGGTTGACTTAGTAGCTGTCGCCATTAGTGAAAATAAAATTGGGGTTGACATACAAGCTGTTCTACCTAAGATCTATCGCGTAGCGCCTCGTATTTGTAATCAAACAGAATTAAAGCTTGCTCCTGATGAGGTTCGACAAACCATTCTTTGGAGTGCCAAAGAAGCATTGTACAAATATGCACAAGTCGATGGTCTGGATTTTAAAACAGCACTAATCATTGATGCGCTTTCTCTTGAAAAAAATGTGATAACTTGTTCAGGACGTATCATTAATAACTCAATTACGGAACAGGTACAACTTCACGGTCAACTAATTGAAAACTATGTCTTGGTCTACACTGCGTAACTTTATATTTATTTATTCATTATTATTTTTTGGAATTGGTTTTTCCCAAATGGATGAACTACAACTGCGTGATCTGCGAGGTGATTCTTTATTGTCGCTAGAAGAATATCAAGCCCCAATTCTAGTTCTTGTTTTTGACCAGTTCAACTGCCCCTATGTAAAAGAGTATAATGCACGAATGGATACCATTGTCCAATTGTACTCCAAAAAAGGAGTCCAGTTCGTCTATGTGAATGCTGATTCTGATGATTATAAAAAAAATGACTTTAAAAAGTTAGCAAAAAAAAGGTATTCAACTTTTCCTTCAAACATCCCTTATATTGCTGACCGCTACGCAAAATACATGTATACGCTAAACATAAAAAAAGCTCCTGAAGTATGCGTAATGCTTAAAGAAAACAATAAATATAATGCGGTGTACGTGGGAGGAATTGATGACAGTCCTCTATCAGAAGCTGATGTGAGAAAAGCTTACTTAAAAAGCACACTAGACAAACTTTTATCTGGAAGAAAAGTAACCCCATTCAGAGAACATGCAATCGGTTGTATGATTAAACGCGATTAAGAGATGGAATTTAATAATGCTCTCACTTCTGCTACTTTTTCATTTTCACCCAACTTTTCAAAGCTTACGACCAAATTACGAAGTACACGTTGAATTATTGACAAATGATTGCAAGGCTCATAAAAAATACTTTTCGGCTCAAGTTTCAATTGCTCTAAGAAACTATCAATATCTTTTTTTGAAAAGATTAACCCTTTGTTAAATGCATTGATGTAAAATTGTTCATCACCTTTTTTATAAGTTAAAACAAATAAGCTAGGTAAATTAACTCCATAAACTGGTAGCTTTAATTTTTGCGCGATCAGCATATACACCACACACATGGAAATGGGGTTGCCTTTTTTAGATTCGAGAACCGCATTAATCATGGAGTTAGAAGGTGAATGAAAATTTTTAGTGTTGGCTGAAAACTTTAATTTCCCAAAAATTACGCTATTGAGTTTTTTAATTTGATCAATAGCATCATCGGATTGCCCAAATTCTAACCAAACTTCGTAATACAGTTGCTCGATCTCTGATTGTAATTTTTCGAACGATAAATCTGGGTATAGGTAGGTAGACACCACCCACATCCCTCTTAACAAATCATCGGATTCTTCCTTTTTCCAAGTTAACAAGCGGTCTTTTAAATTAGAAAATTGAACGGAATGAATTAAGTCTTCGATTCTACGTTGCACAGTGGGAGAAAAATTAGTTTCCCACTCTAACTCTAAAAAAGGGATGATTTCATCCCCCATAGAAAGGATTTTATTCTCAACATGATTGAATATTTCAGCATCCTCATCATCCAATAAGGAGATAAGTGCCTTTATTTCATTTTCAGTCATATTGTTCATCGAATCTTTCACAGATAAATTTGAATACGTGAATTATCACGAAAAGATTAAGGTAACTATTTATATGGAGGGTGAGTTTATTTAAACTCTTTATAATATGGAGCAACCTTTGGGTTATCATGTCGCTTCTTCATGATTTTTCTTTGTTTCAGTCCCAAGGGAGCTAAAAACTGTTCTGGATCAGTATCAAAATTATACAACATTAAATTTAAACGCTGCATAGCCATATTTAAGTTGTTGTATAGTTCTTCGTCCTTCATCAACTTACCTAGGTTTCCTTTTCCTGCGTTTATGTTGTCTGCCATAGTATGAAATGAAGCTAAGGTTGTTCTAGCTTCAGTCACAGTAGCTTTCAGTTGCATATCATTCAATGAATCAGCAAATTTTTCCATACTAGCCATCATTGGCTCCAATGAACGCATTGTTCTTTCAAAAGTAATCATTGTAGAGTCCAATGTTGTGAGCACACGCGCAATAGTAGGTTTATTATGTTTTATTAAACCCGTAGTTTCTTTCGTCAGTACATTTACGTCTTTAATAGTTTGGTTTAAAGCATACAGTGAATTTTTTAGTCCTCTTTCTGTGGAGTCACCTAGAATACTGTTCATGTTCATGGTCATATCTTCTAGGTTTTCAATCACTGGTGTTGCTATAGCTCCCAGTGTAGCTGCAAACCCGCCTTCTTTCACTCCTCTGATAAATCCTTTGTGCTCAATCACTTCACCAGAATCACCTAAAATAAGGTTGATTTTTTTTCCTCCAAGTAAACCATCGTCAACTAGCATCGCTACTGTCCCTTTTTTCATAATAACTTCGCCATCCAACGAAATAGTTACCAAGAGCGAGTCACCCGCATTATGCATAAGATCAATATTATCTACCCTACCGATTGCAAAACCATTAAGTGTGATAGAATTCGACTTAGTCAACCCATCGACATCACTGTATTTGATGTAATAAATATTAGAGCTAGAGAAATAATCTTTGCCTTTTAAAAAATTAAACCCCGTATACAAAATAGTGCTTGCTATCACTACTAACAGTCCTACTTTTGCTTCTTTAGATAATTTCACGTCTCTTTTTTTAATATTTAGAGGATTCAGCTTCAAGCTCTAATTTGTATTCTTTAAAAGCTCGATAAATTCCAGAAGCCAATAATACTTGATTTTCTTTATTGTTTAGGTAATTTTCCTCTTGTTTGTTCGTTAAAAAACCTGTTTCAACTAAAACTGATGGCATAGCCGTCTTCCATAACACTAACAAACCTGCTTGTTTTACCCCTCTACTGTGTCTACTTACTCTATTTTCAAACTGATCTTCAATTTTAGAAGCAAATCGTAAACTGTTATCAATATGTGAATTTTGGTATAAAGAAAAAAGAATATGTGCCTCAGGAGAGTTTGGATCAAATCCATCATAATTTTGAATATAATCCTCTTCTTTTAAAACCACTGCATTTTCCCTTTTTGCTACTTCTAAGTTGCCGTTTGATGTGTGAAGCCCCATAGTATAGGTCTCAGTACCATATGCTGTGGAGGGTCCAGAATTACAATGAATGGAAATAAATAAATCTGCACCTGCTTTGTTTGCAATATTTGCTCGCTCATGGAGTTCTACAAAGTGATCAGACTCTCTCGTAAATACCACCTTAACCTCTGGCATGTATTCTTTAAAAATTCGACCTAACTCTGCGGCAACATCCATTGCAACATGTGCTTCTTTAGAATGGGAGCCTAAGCAGCCGGGGTCTTTACCTCCATGGCCAGCATCAATAACAATTGTATTAATTTGGTACTTTTGTGTGTTTAATGGAGTAAATGAGCTGAAGATGAAAAACGAACAAAGAACTAATAATATAATATTTTTCATTTTTATCTAGTTGTTTATGCCATTTGACATAATTTTGAGCAAAATCGTAAATTTTTGTCGAAAACTGAAAAATCTGTTTTACAAATTACCCACCGCTTTAGTGCTAATTCTCTGTTGCTGTGTATCAAACAGGATACAAGCACAGTCAGACTCTATTTCAGTACCACCTACCTCAGCTATTGAAAAAGAAAAAGCTGCCGAAAAAGATTCAGCAGCAACTTCTACTCAACCAGTAAAGGTTAAAAGTGACATTGCCACCACAATCAAATACAATGCCAGTGACTCCATTCGCTTTAATGTGTTCACACAAGAGGTGATTTTGTATAAAAATGCCTGGGTAGATTATGGCGACATGAAACTTGATGCCGATTTAATCACCATTAACTGGAGTAAATCTTTAATAACGGCTACCTACTCTACTGATTCTAGTGGCAATAAAATTGGCGTACCCCATTTCGTAGATTCCGACAATGAATATACTGCAGAACGGATTGTCTACAATTACAAGACAAAAAAAGGTTATATCTCCAAAATTGTCACCTCTGATGGTGAGGGTTATTTAACTGGTGAGAATGCTTTAAAAGATGCGGATGACAACCTTTTAATTGACGGTGCTAAATATACCACCTGTAATCGGGTAGATCCTCATTACCATTTTAAACTTAGAAAAACGAAGTTGGTGAATAAGAGTAAGGTCTACACCAACTTCTTCAACCTCTACATTGATGAAATACCAATGCCACTGGGCCTTCCATTTGGAATATTTCCGATGGTCAATAAAAAAGCAAGTGGCGTAATCATTCCAACCTGGGGGGAAGCCGCAAGCAGAGGGTTTTTCTTACGCGATGGTGGATATTATTGGGCCGTAAATGATTACATAGGTGCTAAATTTTTAGGTGAAATTTATGCTAACGGAGGTTGGGGAACCTCCACAAACGTTGATTACAAAAAACGCTATGCCTATTCTGGTGATTTGGATTTTACTTACCGCGATGTGGTTCGTAATGGGGATGAATACTTACGATCAAGTACCAAAGACTACCGCTTCCGGTGGTCTCATGCGCCTCAAACAAGAGGAGGGAAAAGTTTTTCAGCCAATGTGAATTATGCCACTACAAGTTATTATTCCAACAATACTATTAATGTTCAGAACAACCTTCAAAATACGCTTAATTCTACTATTCGTTATTATGTTCCTATAAAAAATTCACCATTCAATGCCACCTTCAACTTAGCCCATGATCAAAACAACCAAACAGGTATTGTCAACATGAATTTACCTGATTTTAATTTATCCATGAACCGATTAAATCCGTTCAAATCAGCCTCAAGCACAGGTAAAAAATCCACTTTCAAGAACTTTTACGAAAGTATTAGTGTACAGTACAATTTTGATATGCGAAACAAGCTTACTAACGCACCTACTATCAATAGATATCCCTTTACTGTGGCTAATCCAGAAGTGAGAGATACCATAGGCTTTACTACGGAAAACTTTAGAGCAATTTGGGACAACAAAGAGCTAGGCATGAAACACTCGGTACCAATTAATGGAACGTTGAAGCTGGGGCAATTTAGTTTAAATGGGAACTTTAATTACTCCGAATACTGGTACCCAAAAAGTTTCAACTATGAATACAATGTAGATTCTGGGGCTGTAAACGTTTATGAGGACAATGGTTTTCAAAGGACCAATGCCTACAATGGTGGTGCTAATTTAACGACCAACGTTTACGGTATGTATTCCTTTTTAGGAAAAAGGCAACGACAAATCAGACACACCGCTCGCCCAAGTTTGGGGTTATCGATGTCACCTGATTACACACAAAACTCAAGGGTGTTTCAAGAAGTACAAATTGATTCACTTGGTACTACAGAACGTATATCAAAATTTAGTGGTCTTATTTTTAATGCCCCCACTTCTCAACAAACTGCTAGCTTGACTTTTGGAATTCAAAACGTACTAGAAATGAAAAACAAAGCAATCAAAGACACTACTACGGAGTTTAAAAAGACCAAATTGTTAGAAAACCTCAGCATTAACTCAAGCTACAACTTCGCTGCCGACTCCTTAAAGTTAGCCAGGTTCAACATTTCTGCAAATACTAACCTTTTTAACTTGTTAAACATTCGTTTTAACACCACATTAGATCCTTATACGTATCAATTGGATTCACTTGGCCGTCAATTCAGAACAAATACGTTTGCCTGGGATGATAACCAGGGAATCGGGAATTTTGAAAATTGGAGTTTTGCACTTTCCACTAACTTAAACCCTGCTGCATTTAAAAGTAAATACAAAAACCAAAATCAACTTCCTGACCATGTAAGAGCTTTGGTGGAAGACCCGGCTTACTACGTAGATTTTAACATTCCATGGAGTATAAACATTTCATATACCTACTCTGAAACTCAAGTGGGACTTCTTCGTGCACAAGCTACGCAATCCCTTCAGTTTAGTGGTGATGTAAGCATTTCAAAATCATGGAAAATTGGATATAACGCTGCTTACGATTTTGAAAATAAAAAAATTATAACTCCGCGATTAAACATTTACAAAGATTTACATTGTTGGGAAATGCGATTCAACTGGGTGCCATATGGACCACAACAGATGTATGAGTTTTACATTAATGTGAAAGCATCGGTGCTCCAGGATTTGAAATGGAGCAGAAGAAGAAGTTTTTATGACCGTTAACATTAAAAAAATTGGGTTCACTTTTTTTGTTATAATTGGTGTTTTATCACTTGCTGCTACCGCATTTTATTTTTGGGTAAAAACACCTTTGCCTTGTGATGAAGTGGTTATTAACGAGCTTAATCTTGGTCAAGTGGATGGATACACCTATTCAGGTTCTAACTGGATTCATGCTAATCGTGGTTTTAGTGAAATTTATTTGGAGGGAGAACCACTACAAAGAGGTATTGCCATGGGAAGATTAGGCGATTCGCTTCAACAACAGCAAGAAGCTGCATTCGTCAATGAAATAAAACAGCATGTTCCTTCAGCTTTTAATCGGTTTTTTATTCATAAACTAATCGCTTGGTTTAATAGAAATATGCATGAAGATATCCCACAAGAATACTTAATGGAAATTTATGGTTCATCGTTATTTGCCAGCGATGCATTTGATCGAGAAATTGGTCCAAAGTATAGCCGTATTTTAAACTACCATGCAGCACATGACATCGGACACGGCTTAAAAGAAATGAACTTAGTTGGCTGTAGTGGATTTGCCATATGGAACACTAATTCTCAAGCCCCAAAACTATTTGCAGGAAGAAATTTTGATTTTTATGCAGGCGATGACTTTAACAAATCACGTTGTCTTTATTTTATTAACCCGAGCGAAGGCTATCCTTTTGTTTCCCTTTCTTGGGCGGGTATGAGTGGTGTAGTATCTGGAATGAACCTTGAAGGACTAACTGTAACGTTAAATGCAGCACCATCTGAAATACCCTCTTCTTCGGCAGAACCAGTTTCTCTATTAGCCCGGGAAATTGTGCAATACGCACGCACTATTCATGAGGCATTCGAAATTGCTAAAAAAAGAAAGACCTTTGTTTCAGAGCTATTTATGATTTCAAGTGCAGCAGATGGAAAAGCAGCTATTATTGAAAAAACACCCGAAACCACGGAACTATATTTTTCTGAAACCAACCAACTCATCTGTACGAATCACTTCCAAAGTGACTCATTGTCTTCAACAGAAAGAAATAAAACATTTTCTACTATTAGCTCTACCATTTACCGCTACAATAGACTTGAAACCCTTCTAAAAGATAAATCACTTAATCCATCGGATTTGATCCCTATTTTATATGACCGCACACTGGAAAACAACAAAACTAATGCGCTGGGGAATGAATCGGCCATCAACCAACTTAACGCACACCACGGTGTGTTTTTCAACCCCATTGAAAAAATAATTTGGGTGAATTTCGGTAATCACCTAAGTGGTAACTTCACTGCTTATGATTTGAAAACTGTTTTTTCCAATAAACATCTTGAAAATGCACGTGTCGATTCCTTGACTATTGTTTCTGATTCCTTTTATTCTTCTTCAGAATATGTAAACTATTTAGCGTATAGAGCATTGAAAAGAACAATCAACCGACAACTAATCCATCAACAAACCATTCAAAAAAAAGATCTTGAAGCACTTATGAATGCTAACCCAGCTTTATATGAGGCATACGAACTTGCTGGGGATGGGTACAAGACCATGGGAGAAAAACAACAAGCCAAAGCTGCTTACTCTATTGCCTTAACAAAGCAACTGTCAGGATTAGGGGACAAGCTCCGCATAGAAGAAAAACTTCAATCCATAAATGATTAATATGTTTGATGAAGTACTTTCTTTCGATTTTCTCGCTAATAATGAAATAGAAGTCCAACAACTAAAGTTGGTTCAATCAACGATTGCTCATGCAAAAGCCTGTTCTAAATTTTATGCAACAAAACTTGCTCAGTTTGAAAACATCTTATCGTTAACTGATCTTCAAAAAATTCCATGTACTTCTAAAGATGAGTTAAATGGGCAAAACAAAGAGTTCATCGCTGTTTCAAAGAATAAAGTCCTAAGAACTGTCACGACTTCCGGAACACTTGGATCGCCTACTCAAGTTCCCCTATCAGAAAATGATCTCAACCGATTGGCACATAATGAGTATTTAGCTTTAAAAATTGCTGGCATCACTGCTGCGAACAACGTGCAGTTGGTTACAAGTTTAGACCCTGCGTTTATGGCGACCTTAGCTTATGAATTGGGGTTAAAAAAAATTAGTGCTGGGGTTATAAAAACGGGTACAGAAAAACTTGATTTTCAATGGAAGAGTCTCCAAAACAATCAAATTGATGTAATCATTATTGTCCCTTCCTTTTTTTTAAAATTATTACATTTTGCTCATGAACAAGGCTTTAATATTGCATCTTTAAACCTCAAAAAAGCAATTTGCATAGGTGAACCCATTCGCAATCAGGATTATTCTTTAAATGCACTAGGTCAAAAAATCCAATCTTTATTTCCAACAATAGCGCTGCATTCTACATATGCTTCCACGGAAATGGCTACCGCTTTTACGGAGTGTGAAAGACGTATAGGAGGCCACCAATTGCGTGAATTAATTTATACTGAAATACTAGACGAACACGAGCAACCTGTCAAGAATGATGAGTATGGAGAACTCACCATCACTACTTTACAAAACGAAGCGTTTCCATTAATCCGTTTTAAAACTGGTGATATTGTGCGGCTAGAGACTTCACCTTGCTACTGTGGGAGAACGAGTCCACGAATTTCTCCCGTTTTAGGTAGAAAGGCACAGCAAATGAAACTTAAAGGAACCACTGTTTACCCCCAAGCAGTTTTTGATTCGTGTGCTGCCCTTCCCGAAATTAATGAGTACCAATTAGTGGTAGTAAAAAATGCGTTAGGCTTGGACGAACTCACCATTTATTTAAGTTTATCACAATCTGCTGAATTGGATTTTATTGAAGCTCATTTTAAGTCCAAATTAAAAGTCACACCACGTATTGAAATAATTTCTACCGAAGACATGAAACAAAAACAGTGGAAGCATGGCGTACGAAAACCAATTAAATTCATAGATTTGAGAAACCAGTAACCCTTATTTTTATTCCTAGATGATAAAACTAACACTATTCCTTTCCCTATTTATTTCATTCGGTTTTGCACAACAACCCCTAGCTGTTGCTACTTATGGCGATGATTGGGGCGTTATTGATTCGACAGGTAAATGGCTTCTTAATCCTGAATATTATAACATCCGCGAAGTGACTGAAGGAAGAATAGTTGTGAAAAATGCTGGTGGCTGGGGTGTAAAAGACTTAAAAGGAAACTGGGTTTTAGAACCAAGCTTAGACAGAATTTATTCTTACTCAGACAGCATGGCTATTTTTAAACAAAAGTCGTCTTACGGTTTTATTGATTACAACGGCAAATGGGTAATCAACCCAACGCTGGAAAAGGCACGTGACTTTTATAATGGTGCTGCGCCTGTACGAGTTGGTGGGAAATGGGGGTTAATAAATAAAAAAGGGGATTGGATTGTCTCTCCTCAATTTGAGGATATGGAATACCCTGCAGAAGGTTTGTTTGCGACAAGAAAAGATGGGAAATGGGGTTTTGTAAATGCAGAAGGAGAGACTGTGATTCAATGCGTATATGAAAAAGTTAAACCTTTTCATCACGGTGTAGCTACCGTACAATTCAACAGTAAGTGGGGCTCCATTGACGTAAAAGGAAAAATTGTAATTCCATACCAATATGATAATCTTGGTACTTTTTCTGATGGCATGATCGGTTATGAATTTAAAGGCAAGTGGGGGTTTTTAAACAATGAAGGTAAAATTACCATTAACCCACAATTTGATGATACGCACTATTTTTCTTCTAAATTATGTCCTGTACTTGAGAGCAAGTCAGGTAAATGGGTGATGATTAACCAAGCTGGTGAACGTGCTTTTTCTCTGGAGTTTAAAGTTGCAAAACCTTACCAACATGGATTAGCTGTTGTAGAGTTAGAAACACAAAAAGGTGTTTTTATGGTAATTAACACCGAGGGAAAAGTGCTAACTCAACCTGTTTTTGATATGATAAAACAGTTTAGCCGTTAAGCTTGAATTTGAATCACTTTATCTAAACTAATAAGGGTTTTGGCTGATTTTTTCACAAAAGGGTTTTTTTCATCCCAAACGTAGCCAGACAATACTGAACTGATTTGTTTTTTAAGGATGGAATCTTTTTTATTGGCATAAATAATTCGTTCCAAGGTTCCGTCATACCATTTCTCAACAAACACTCGAAACACGTCAATTCCCTTACTGAGTTTGTTTACATAGTCTTCCTGCCAGTTGACGAACTCTGCAGAGAGCTCTTTATCAATCAAGTTAGCAGCTAGTTCGCCAGACACCATTGCTAAAGTTGCTCCAGAGGAAAAAATTGGATCAAGAAACTCCGTTGAATTCCCAGCCAGTACATATCCATCCCCATAATAGTTGGTTGCTTTGTTAGAATAATTCCGCAAGACGTTCGGTTCAAAAGCAAAACCAGAAGTAAGCAAGGGTTTCAAGCTTGAACTTGTTGACAGAAGGTTCAAAAAGGAGTGTTTTAAATCATCTTTAAGACCCAAATGATGCTCTGAACCCACAAAGCCAACGGATAATTTGGATTTATTTAAAGGAATCACCCACGCCCAGACATCCTCTTTAACTGACACTATAGAAGTAAAATTTTGATATTTCTCCCATTGACCTTCTGTGTTGATATGGCAAAAAACAGCCGTTCGGCTTGGTAAATTAGATTTTGAAACGTTATTTAAAAGTGTAGAGATCACATTTGCATTTCCACTGGTGTCTATTACTTTTTTGCATTGAATTTTAGATACATCACCATTTTCTGATTCAATGATTAACTCATTTTCAAATTTTCCTGTATTCTTGAAAGCTGTTACTGAGCTACCAAACAATATTTTCCCACCTTTACTTTGAACAAAGTCGGCAAGGGCCTGATCAAAAAATTGTCGTTCTACTTGCCATGTAGTGCCCCAACCTTTGGTGAAATTATTAGCGAATGATATAAAATTAGCTTCCTCATTACGCAAAAACACTGCTCCTTCTTTCAACTGAAAGTTGTATTTGTTTAAAAAATCTATAGCATCAATATTCGCTAAACACTCCATAGCACGAGGCAAAAGGCTTTCACCAATGGTAAATCGAGGAAAGTGAGCCTTTTCAACCACTACTACACGATATCCACTTTTTATTAAATTTGCTGCAGCAATGCAACCTGAAGGGCCCGCTCCAATAATTAGAACATCATATTCTTTTTCCATACCGATGGAAAATTAGTCAATTATCGACAATTGAAGACTAAAATGATATTAAGTATTTATATTTACAGATTCAAAAGTGAGATATGGTATTAGTTGGAAACGATTTTTTGAATTTAAGAAAGTTTGAAGAAATCGTATTAGCGTATAAAAAAATAGACTTGGATACAACTGCCTTGTCAGCATGTGACGATTCATTTCGTTTAATCAATAAACTATCCACTACTCAAATTATTTACGGGGTCAATACTGGTTTTGGACCGATGGCTCAGTTTAAGGTTAAAGACAAAAAAGCTTTACAACTTAACTTAATACGCAGCCATTGTTCTGGAATGGGCAAAGAGCTTTCTGCTTTGGAAACCAGAGCTTTGATGTTGGCGCGTCTAAATTCTTTATTACAGGGAAAGTCGGGTGTACATGAATCTGTTTTAAAAACCTTACAATTATTCATTAACAACAGCATTTCCCCAACTGTGTTTGAACATGGTGGTGTAGGTGCTTCTGGTGATTTAGTACAATTGGCGCATTTGGCACTTAACCTAATTGGTGAGGGTGAGGTAATTTTTGACGACAAAAAACAACCAGCTAAAGCGGTATTTGAACAATTAAAAGCTTCCCCTGTACAAATACAGATAAGAGAAGGGCTCGCTATGATGAACGGGACTTCCGCTATGACTGGTCTAGCAGCACTAAATGTAATTCAAGCAAAAAAACTCTTCAAATACACCCTAGCAATGGGGGTTTGGCTCAATGAATTAGTAGGTGCTTTTGATGATGCATTTTCAGAAGAATTAAATCAAACAAAACACCACCTTGGACAGCAAAAAGTAGCGCAACAGATGCGTAATTTAATCGCTACAAGTCAATGCTTTAAAAAAAGATATCACAATACTTCAGAAGAAACTGCTGATGCCCCCACCTATTCCTTTAAAGTTCAGGAATTTTATTCTCTTCGCTGCTTACCCCAAATATTAGGACCAATTTTAGAAACCATTGAGCAATGCGAAAAAACAGTTGAAAGCGAATTAAATTCAGCAAACGACAACCCTATAATAGACACCAAAACCGAGACCATCTATCATGGCGGGAATTTTCATGGTGATTACATTTCATTAGAAATGGATAAACTAAAAATGGTGATGACAAAACTTTCCGTATTGTTAGAAAGACAACTAAATTTTTTACTCAACCCGACATTAAACAATCAATTCCCAAATTTTTTAAATGCACACACCTTGGGATTAAACTTTGGATTACAAGGAATCCAGTTTACTGCAACATCCACCGTGGCTGAAAACAAAACATTATCATTTCCACAATATGTAAATAGTATTCCGTGCAACAATGACAATCAAGATGTGGTAAGCATGGGGTTCAACTCCGCCAAAATAACTCAAAAAGTAATTGAAAACTGTACACAAGTACTAAGCATCCAACTACTTGCATTAAGTCAAGCAACCGCTATTTCTAATAAGGAAGAAAATCAGTTTGCAACCTCTAGTCAAGTCTTAAAAAAGCAGGTAGAAGCTTTTTTTTCCTTGCCTGTTACCGATCAACCACATCATAATAACTTGAAAGCATTAAATTCCTTTATTCAACATAACGACATTACAAACCTATGAACTGGGCATTAATAACTGGGGGTAGTCGAGGCATCGGTAGAGCTACTTGTGTGGCGCTTGCTAAATCGGGCTACCATATTCTCATTAATTTTAATTCAAACGAAGACGAGGCACTTAAAACCCTTGACTTAGTACGTAAAGTAGGTGTTAATGGAGAAATTTTAGGTTTTGATGTCGCCAACGCAATTCAGGTACAAGAAACACTAGGCACTTGGTTGGAAAAAAATCCTGAAAATAAAATTGAGGTCTTAGTGAATAATGCCGGTATTAAGAAAGACAACTTATTCATGTGGATGGAAAAACCCGACTGGGACGCAGTACTTGATATCAGCTTTTCAGGTTTTTTTAATGTCACAAAACTGATCGTTAACAAAATGATTGCTGCCAAATATGGACGAATCATCAATGTTGTTTCCATTTCGGGACAAAAAGGAGTGCCTGGACAAACCAACTACTCTACAGCTAAGTCTGGAATTATTGGAGCAACCCGTTCACTAGCCCATGAAGTAGGAAGAAGAAACATTACCGTAAATGCTGTTGCACCGGGTTTTATTAAAACCGAAATGACTGAAGGTATGGACGAGAAAGATTATAAAAAAATAATTCCAGTAGCACGATTTGGAACTCCTGAAGAAGTAGCTCATGCCATTTCTTTTTTAGCCTCAAAAAATGCATCTTATATTACTGGAGAAGTGCTAACCGTATCAGGAGGTATTTAAAATCATGAATAGAGTTGTTATTACTGGAATTGGGATATATTCTTGCCTTGGGAAAAATTTAGAAGAAGTGACCAAATCTTTGTTTGAAGGGAAATCTGGAATCGGCATTGACCTCAAAAGAAAGGAGCTAGGTTTTCGATCATCTTTAACGGGTATCATTCAGCGACCTGACCTAAAAACTCTACTTACCAGACGCCAACGAATTCAAATGCCTGAGCAAGCAGAATATGCTTATATGGCAACCATTGAAGCCCTCGAAAAAGCCAAAATGGATGAGCAAACATTTGAAGAAAATGAAGTAGGAATCATCTACGGAAACGACAGTTCAGCAGTACCTGTCATAGAGGCTGTGGATAAGTTGAGAGAAAAGAAAGACACCCAATTGATTGGTTCTGGCTCTGTCTTTCAGTCCATGAACTCTACGGTAACTATGAACTTGTCTACCATTTTTAAAATCAAAGGCATCAATTTCACGCTAAGTGGTGCATGCGCAAGTGGTTCTCATTCCATTGGAATGGCTTATTTTCTTATTCGTTCTGGCCTACAACAACAAGTGATTTGTGGTGGTGCTCAAGAGGTAAACCCCGAATGCATGGGTAATTTTGATGCCATCAACGCTTTCTCCATGCTTGAAAGTGACCCCACAAAAGCCAGCAGACCCTTTGATGCCAACCGTGATGGCTTAATCCCAAGTGGGGGTGCCGCAACTGTAATTCTTGAAAGTCTAGAATCAGCGCAAAAGCGAGGGGCTAAAATATTAGGTGAGGTCGTTGGTTATGGTTTTTCATCTAACGGTGATCATATTTCTCAACCTTCGGTAGATGGACCATACCGTTCCTTAAAAAATTCGTTAAAAGATGCAGGGTTGAACATTGAAGATATTGACTACATTAATGCGCATGCAACGTCTACACCCATTGGTGATAAAAATGAAGCAAAAGCGATAGCCGAACTATTTGGAAATAATGTTCCTGTAAGCTCTACTAAATCTATGACGGGTCACGAGTGTTGGATGGCTGGGGCTAGCGAAATAGTTTATTCGTTATTGATGATGGAGAATGATTTCATGGCACCAAACATTAATTTCAATACCCCTGACGAGGACTCACAACGACTAGACATTATAGCTGAAACACGCCAAGGGAAAGTGAATACAATTCTTTCTAACTCATTCGGCTTTGGCGGTACTAACTCAACACTTATTGTTAAAAAGTTTATCAATTAGTATCTTCGCGAATTAATACTAGTAGCAAAAATGGAGCTGAGCGAAATTGAGAAGATAACAAAAGGGTTTTTAGTAGAAGAATTCGAAGTAGAGGAAAACCTTATTCAGCCAGAAGCTGACATGAAGATTAGCTTAGACTTGGATAGCTTAGACTATGTGGATTTAGTGGTAATCATTGAAGAAAACTTCAACTTCAAAGTAAAACCAGAAGACTTCACTAACTTAGTTACTTTCAACGATTTTTATAAATATATACAAACAAAAATCGCTTAATACGAACGTGTCAGCATGGGAAGGTAAATCAAAAACAAATGCTTGGGGGTATAAATTTTTCTACTACTCCCTTCATTTTCTAGGTTTACGAGCTGCCTATTTTTTTTTACTCTTTGTTAGTCCTTTTTACGTTTGCTTTTCTTCTTCACGAAAACACATTTACGCTTATTTCAGAGTACGACTTAGTTTTTCATTATTAAAAACTATTCACTACATGTTTAAAAACTATTATGTGTTTGGGCAAGTAATTATCGATAAAATATACATTCAAAGTGGTTTAAATCATCGTTTCCACTTTCAATTTAATGGGAAAAAACATCTGGAAGAGATGGTAAATCGAAACGAAGGTGGTATATTAATTAGTGCACATTTAGGTAATTGGGCGGTAGCAGGCGAGTTGTTAAAAGAATTTAAAACCATAGTGAATGTGGTAATGTTAGATGAAGAACATCAAGCCATCAAACAATTTATAGGTTCTGTTACAGAACAAGCTTATAACATTATTGCCATCAAACAGGATTTTTCTCACCTCTTTGAAATCAAAAATGCGCTTGACAACAACGAACTAATTTGCATTCACGGTGACCGATTTATGGATGGTTCAAAAACTTTTAAACACCTCTTTTTAAAAAAAGAAGCCCACTTTCCAGCTGGACCATTTAAAATTTCAAAGATGATGGAAGTGCCTACCGTGTTTGTTTATGGCTTTAAACAAAAGAAAGGATATGATTTTTATTGCTCCGAAATATATCAAAACATGACGGCTGAAGATTTATTTGAAAAATATGTTCTCGACCTGGAAAAAATGATTTCTAAATACCCCGCACAATGGTTTAATTATTACGACTTTTGGAAATGATCGATTCAATTGAACATCTGATCCCTCAAAAACAACCTTTTGTTTTTATCAACAATATTCTGGAAGAACACGAGGCGACTATTACTACACAATTCACCATACCTGAATCTGGCCCACTAGTTAAAAACAGACTTGCCTCTGAAGCACTTTTTCTTGAAAACATTGCACAATCGGCAGCAGCTAAAGCAGGCATCTCCTTCTCAAAAAAACACGAAGCCATTCCAATTGGTTATATTGGTGGAGTCAAAAAATTTGAGGTATTTGATGTTGCCTATGCAGGCGATCTAATTACCACTACCGTTACTTTTGTAAATGAAGTGTTGAATGCTTCAATTGTGGAAGGGAAAATCTATTTAAAAGATCAACTCATCGCTCAGTGTGAGCTCAAAATATTTATTCAAGCGTGAAATTACACCTCGAAAACAACAACACACTAACGACTTCTGTCAAGATCAAAGTTCGCTTTCAAGAAGTTGATGCAATGCACATTGTATGGCACGGGCATTATTTAAAATATTTGGAAGATGCCCGCGAAGAATTTGGTCGTATATATAGCTTGGGATACCTTGATGTGTTTTCTTTCGGGTTTATGACCCCTATTGTGGGACTAAACATCGATTATAAATCAGCCATCAAATACCAAGACGACATTGAAATACAAATCACTTACTTGAATTCAAAAGCGGCTAAAATTATTTTTGACTATTCTATTTTTAATCATACGAGCGGAAAAGTAGCAGCAAAAGCCCAATCAACGCAAGCTTTTGTCGATACCGATCATCAACTTATTCTCAATAATCCTAAGTTTTATATCAACTGGAAAAAAACGAACAACCTTCTTTAATTTTGAGTAGGGAAGCATATATCGCCACTACTGGACTTTTCCATCAACTAGGAAACTCGCCATCTACAGTTTTTGAGCAAATTCTAAATGGCAAAACAGGATTAGTTGAATATACACACCCACTAAACCCCACTGAAAAAAGTTTTGTAGCACATCTAAATGCTGATCAGGTATCTTTCCAAAGTTATACCAGATTAGAGTCGTTATGCATTTCACTGATTTTAAACCACATCGAACCTTCATTGCTTCAACATCCAAACACAACCGTTATCATCGCCACTACTAAAGGAAATATTGATGTGTTGGAATCAAACCCTGAGCGGAGCAAGCTTCCTCAACTTGCCTCTGCTTTAAAAAACTACTTTCAACTTAACGAACAGCCAACTATTGTGTGTAATGCTTGTATCTCAGGAACTGTTGCATTGGGATTGGCTAAGGATTATATTTCAAATAATCTCTACGAAAATGTATTAGTCATTGGGTGTGACATAATCACCGACTTTGTTTTATCAGGCTTTGAATCGTTCAAAGCACTCTCATCCTCCCCTACACTAGCTTTTGATACCCAAAGAAATGGCTTGTCTTTAGGCGAAGCTGTTGCATTGGTTTTAGTGAGTAATGAAAATAAGGCTTCTGAAATAAAAATCTGCAGCAGCGGAATCTCCAATGATGCAAACCACATTTCTGGACCATCGCGCACTGGTGACGGGTTATCTTTAGCAATAAAGAAAGCCTTAGAAAAAAATAAAATAACCAGTCCACAAATAGATGTCATATCAGGACATGGTACAGGCACTATTTACAACGATGAAATGGAAGCCTTAGCTATCAATCAAGCTAAATTAGAAGAAGTCCCTTTACACAGCTTAAAAGGCTTTCTGGGTCATACATTAGGTGCAGCTGGAGTAGTTGAAACTATTCTTTTAGCGGAATCAATGAAGCAGAACATTGCACTCCCTACCTATGGCTTTTCAACGTTGGGCGTTTCGAAAAAGGTGAATATCAGCGCTAATCCATTTTCAAAAACAATGCAGTTTGGCTTAAAATTATCTGCCGGATTTGGTGGGTGTAATGCGACTTTACTACTTGAAAAGATATGAGTACCACACCAATACCATACGTTCGAATTAAAAAAAACCACTTTTTTGATGGCGAGAAAACGAGCACTTTTGTTGAATTAAAAGGATTATATCAATCCTTAAAAATCGACTATCCCAAATTTCATAAAATGGACTCGCTATCGCAATTAGCGTTAGTGATGATACATGCATTAGTTAAAAAAACAGAAATTGATAAAAACACCATTCTGTTATTTGCCAATAGCATTTCTTCCTTTAATACCGATATAAAACACCAGGAATCGATTCGTCCAGAAGCTTACTTCCCAAGTCCTGCCACATTTGTGTACACCTTACCAAACATTAGCTTAGGAGAAGTGGCTATTAAATATCAACTAAAAAATGAAAACCTTTTTTTAGTATGTGACCATTTTTCACCTACTTTATATACAAAACATGCTTTCATTTACTTTAACGATGGAGCTGAAACTGCACTCTGCCTCTGGCTGGATGATCATAAAAATAACTTAGACGGTTTTGCCTTTATACTTACAAAAAGTGATGTAAAAAGCGCAAACATAACAGAAACACAATCAAAATTGAACGAATTATATGACAATGGATGAGTTAATTGAAAAGCTAAAAGTAGAAATAATAGAACATCTTAATTTAGATGAAATTACTCCTGAGGAAGTGTCGGCAGACGATCAACTGTTTGGCGGTGGTTTCGGTTTGGACTCTATAGATGCTTTAGAGTTAATCGTTCTTTTAGACAAAGAGTATGGCATTAAAATCACTTCTCAAGAAGAAGGAAAAGATGTGTTTGTATCTCTTCGCACTATGGCGGAATATATCCGTAAAAAACAAGAAGTATAAGGGATGTCAGTAATTGTAACTGGTATGGGAATTATTAGTGCCATTGGAAACAATGTGCAAGAAAACCATCATGCTTTACAATTAATCCATACTGGTATAAAACCTTCTGCAAATTATTTTTTCAATAGTGGTGACGCTGCTTTATTAGGAGAAGTCATTTTGTCCAATATAGAACTACAACGCGAGTTAGAAACTCCAACACTTCAATCACGAACAAGTCTTTTAGCATTAAAAGCAGCTAAAGAAGCAATAATACATGCTCAACTCACCTCAGAGGAACTTGCAAATGCTGCGCTAATTTCTGGAATCACTGTTGGTGGCATGGATATTAGCGAAAAAGAACTGTCCCATTTTTATGCAAAAGACTATGTTTCTAAAGCTTTTATCGAACATCCCTGCGCATTTTCTACGCAAAATATGGCTACGCATTTTGGTATTAACGGTTATTGCAATACGATTAGCACAGCATGTTCGTCTGCGGCAAATGCTATTTTATTAGGGAAAAAATTAATTGAATCGGGTCAAACAAATATTGCTATTGTTGGTGGGGTAGACGCTTTAACACAATTTACTTTCAAGGGTTTTGAATCTTTACTTTTACTCGACTCAAAACTTAACCAACCGTTTGATACTTCTCGAAAAGGCCTCAACCTTGGCGAAGGTGCTGCTTATCTTATTCTTGAAAAGAAAGGTTTCAGGGAAAATCAACCCAAGGCATTAGCAGAGCTACTGAGTGGGGCAAATCAAAACGATGCTTATCATCAGACGGCTTCTTCTCCTCAAGGTAAAGGAGCTTATCTGGCCATGAAAACTACCTTAGAAAGAGCTAACATTCAACCAAAACAAGTTGACTACATTAACGCTCATGGTACAGCTACACAAAATAATGATGACACCGAGTTAGCTGCATTAATTGCTCTATTTGGTGATTTTATCCCTGACTTTAGCTCTACAAAAAATTATACAGGTCACACCTTAGCGGCATGCGGAGCTATTGAAGCTATTTATGCGTTGTTGATGCTAGAAAACCAAACTATTTATCCAACATTTTCAACCATCACACCTACTCACAAATCATTAATTACCACCTTAAAATCAAAACCGTTGAACTACATTTTATCTAATTCATTTGGTTTTGGAGGCAATTGTACTTCTTTATTATTTAAAAAGCTTTAAATAGAAAATGAGCATTTACATTGAAAAATCTTGTGCATTTTCTAATCAAGAAAATCTTGAAAAAAAGCCAATTCAAGATTGGAAGAAAGGGTTTATTGCTCCACTCGAAACGGACTTTAAAGCACTAATACAGGATTCGGGATTAAGACGAATGCCTCTGGTCATGAAAAAAAGTCTTGTCGCAGCTTCTTTTTGTCTACAAAAACAGCAAGATATAGGTGGCATCTCGCTAGCAACAGGAATGGGCTGCACAAATGAAACATTAAGTTTTTACCACAGCATCCAACACCAAGTTTTAAAACCTTCGGCTTTCATACAATCGACCCACAACGCTATTAGTGGGAAAATTGCTGAATATCATCAGCTACACTGCCCAAACCTGACCCATGTACATGCAGATACTGCTTTTGAAAATGCCTTAATTGAAGCACTAACTCAACTATCAGAAAACAATGGACTTCAACTTATTGGAGCATTTGACGAATATAATCAGGAATACGAAACGATTAAAAACAAACTTACTACACTCGGCACACTTAGCGAAGGTGTACTCTTTTTTTTGCTTAGCAATTCGAGAAAAAATGCGACAACAAAATTAACCGAGGTAAAAACAAACCTCACCGAAAGTGCACTACAAAAAAAGTTAGCTACCACCGAAAATGCTTTTTTTTACTTTCAACTAATGAATTAACTCAAACGATAAACACATCAGCTCCGCACCTAACCTACACTGACTATTGTGGCGAGTACAACACTGCTACTGCTTTTGGTTTTTATATGGCTATTCGAATTTTAGAAGAAAAAGAACTACCTAATGATTCGAATACCCAGTTAATTCAAAAAAATAAAGTGATGGTAATTAACAAATCGTGTCGCGCTTATTCTTACTTTATCATTGAACAACATGAATAAATTTAATCGTCTTCGGTTTATTTTTTTTATACTGATTATCGGACTAGCAACGTTTTCCCTTTCATACCCCCTTCTTTGGTTTGTTTTTTTCTTGGTGTTAATCTCAGGTCTTGCTGTGCTTATCACTGGTGTTTTCCGTCTTAAGTGGCAGCTATTTACTCCTACAATCTGTCAACTTTCATCAGAAAAGATCTTACTCACTTTTGATGATGGACCTAACGAACACACGATTGAAGTCCTTGAGGTTTTAAAAAAACATCAAGTAAAAGCACTTTTTTTTGTCATCGGAAAGCAAGTTGAAATTCACCCTGAAATATTTAAACAACTTATCACCCAAGGACATCAAATTGGGAATCATGCATACAACCATCATCATGCAGATGCGTTTAAAAACACAACGTATTGGATGAATGAAATCGATAAAACCAATTTTTTAATTGAAAAAGCGACTGGTCATCAACCAACCTTATTTCGCCCACCTTTTGGAGTAATGACCCCCCATATCGCTAAAGCAAGTATACATTTTAATATGAAAGTTGTAGGTTGGTCTTTCCGTTCATTTGACACAGTAAGAACTCAACATCAAGTGTTAGAACAATTAAACACCATTCAAAAAGGAAACATCCTTTTATTTCACGATAATTTAACAAACTCGGCCTCACTTATTGACGCAATGATAACCCAACTACAATTAAAAGGTTTTATTTTTGCTGACCCCGAAGAAATACGGAGGTAACCAATGTATGAAATTAATCTTTCAAATCTTCATTCTACTTTTCACGACAGGAAACATCATCGGCCAAACAACCGATGAAGATTTTATTGCTAATTATATCGCCAGACATAAAAGTATCACTACACTAAGTTGTACTTTCAAACAGATAAAATCATCGGATTTATTTCAAGAAGATCAAGTTGCTCTAGGGAAATTATTCATGAAAAACCAAGCACAAATTCGCTGGGAATACACTTCGCCTCAGAAAAAAATTATTTTACTGAAAAACAATCTCATCATAAGCCAAGACGCGAATGGAAAAATAAACAAGTACAACTTTTTAGACAACCCCTTTATCGGAAAAGGGTTCAAGCTTTTTGAAGCACTTGCTAACGGCCACTTGTTCGATAGTGATAAATTTACCGCAAAAGTCAGCTTGCTAAACACGCAACAACCTCATATCACGTTAATACCCCAAATTAAGCAACTCAGAAAATACATCAACGCTTTAGAAATCACAGTAGATTCAACTACTTATTTGGTTCAAAAAATTATTATTAACGAAGCTTCTGGAGACCAAACCACTATCCATTTCAGTTCTTGTAAAATAAACGAAACCATGAATAACGCGTTGTTTACTTTAGAAAAATAAATTTAATGAGCCTTTATACCTATCGAATTATTGATGCCGATGAGACTAGTTGTGTTTGTTCCATTCATTTAAATGAATCACATGAGGTATTTAGAGGTCATTTTCCTGAAACATCTATTCTACCAGGCGTCTATTATTTAGAGCTTATTTCTGAGATTCTCCAACAACAACATTCTGAGAAAATCACTTTTAAATCAGCATCAAACATTAAGTTTTTAGCGCCAATTCTTCCTCAATCGACTCCCAGTTTTGAGCTTTCAATTCAATGGAAAGAAGAAAACACGACCCTTACAATTAACGCTATTGCCCAAAAAGACAACGTAATCTTTAGTAAATTGAAATGCCTTTATGAATTCAACTGAGATACGTACTAAATTTGACCTTCTAAATTGCTGTGTAATTATACCTACATACAACAACGCACCAAAATTGGAAGATGTTTTGGAAGATGTGTTTCAATACACTAACCAAGTTATTGTTGTAAATGATGGATCTACCGATGCTACATCTGACATTTTATGCCAATTTGAGCATGGCTTTTTAATAATTCATCATGAAGAAAAAAATCAGGGCAAAGGTAATGCACTTAGAATCGGATTTGAGCTAGCATTAGAGCAAGGATTTAGTTACGCCATCACCATTGACTCCGATGGACAACATTTGGCAAAAGATTTTGGACCATTCTTAGATAAAATTGCACAAGAACCGAATTCACTCATCGTTGGTGCGCGTAATATGGAAAGTGCAGTAGACATACCAAAAAAAAGTAGTTTTGGTCATAAAAACTCCAACTTTTGGTACATGATAGAAACGGGACAAACTTTACCTGACACACAATCAGGATTTCGGTTATATCCACTAAGTTTCATAAAAAGTACACAATTCTTTTCAAAGAAATTTGGGTTTGAGGTAGAGGTGATTGTAAAAGCCGCTTGGAATGGAGTGAATGTCACCTATGTGCCTATCACGGTACTTTATCCTAAAGACCGCATTACACATTTTAAACCAGTAGAAGACTTTACACGTGTGAGCATCACTAATGCAGTATTAGTCTTTTTAGCATTGGTCTATTATCGTCCATTATTGTTTGTAAAAAAGCTGAGAAAGAAAAACCTCAAACAAATTTGGGAAGATCTAATTTGGGTAAAAAATGAATCAACGCTCAAAAAATCTATTTCCGTAGCTTTTGGGGTTTTTTGTGGTCTATGTCCCTTTTGGGGTTTTCACACAGGTATGGCTATTGGTGGTGCATTACTATTTCGCTTGAATAAAGCGCTCACCATTTTTGCTTCAAATGTGAGTTTCCCTCCTTTTATTCCCTTGGTTTTGTATCTCTCTCTTCAAACAGGCACATTAATATTGAATGAACCATTTATTGAATTTCATGATCTATGGGAATTAAATTTTGACACCATTAAACACAATTCCTACACCTATTTTATAGGTAGCATGGTCTTGTCAATAGGTTTAGCACTCATTTCGGGAGCAATTTCTTATTATTTAATTTCCAAGAAAACAAAGTTGAATGGGTAATAAACAGCTTTTTGAACGTACATTTATTTTTTTAAAAAAAAGAAGAATAGCCTTATTTAGTGTGATTCTTGGTTGTTTATTTCTTGCTATCTTTTTTATTTCAAATCAAAAGTTTTCACAGAAAACACAAGATTTTTTACCCCAAACTGCATTTTCAAAGCAAATTTCCTCTTACACCAATGCGGATAAAATTCTTAATAATATTGTTATCACTTTTACTCATTCAGAAAGTTCTGAAGACTCACTGATTGCATGCATAGAAACATTTGTTCAGCAGTTAAATGTTGACTCTTCATTAATTGCTAATCTACGCTACAAAGAAGAAGTTTATGATGTGGACTTAATGATTAAAAACATCATTTATGAAACGCCTTTTCATTTTGATTCGCTTCATCAACCACTCTGGTCAAGAGAAAAAATTCAAGTTGCCATTCAAAATCAGTTTGACCAATTAATAAATCCTTTGGGGTTTGTGAATAGGACAAAAATACAAAATGACCCTTTGGGATTTTCTGATCATCAATTTCAAGAATTAGCTAAGATTAAAGGTTCTATGGGTATGGATGTAGTTGATGGCTACTTTTTCTCAAAAGATCATCAGGCTGCTTTAGTTTTTATTGAATCAAAAAATCCCATTGGTGAAATAGAAAAAAACACAGAACTAAAAACTCATCTCGAAGAAGTCACACAGCGCGTTGAGCAGAAATACCAAGCCGTTAAAGTCACAACCTATGGCGGTATATTGGTTGCTTTGGAAAATGCAGAACAAATTAAATCGGACATTCGACTAAGTATGCCCTTGGCTTTAATTTTAATCATCTTTTTGATTTTCTGGGGGCTAAAAGGTCATTTCTTAAATTTCCTCTATGTGTTTTTACCTTCCATTTTAGGGGGAATTTTTGGTCTGTTTATTACCAGCATTTTCTTTGAAGAACTTTCAGTCATTACCATTTCTTTCGGTACTATATTTCTGGGAATAAGTATTGATTATGCGATTCACTGGTTGTTTCATGTAGATGAAAACCGAATTAAAACCATCAAAGAAATTAGTAAACCGCTCTTAAGTGCCGTGTTCACCACTACGGGATCATTCTTTTTACTCTATTTAATTCCTGTGACTGGTATTCAACAATTAGGTTTGTTTTTAGGCTTTTCTTTAATCATTGCAGCACTAGTGTGTTTAATCATATTACCTCAACTCCCTCATCAGGGATTAACCTTCAAAAGGACATCAATTAATTTTTCTTCTAAATGGATAAATGCTTTCGCCATTTTATTGTTCATCGGTTCACTTATACTAACTTTTTCTTCTCCACCAGTTCGCTTTATGGACAGTTTGGAATCGCTCAACTACCTCTCTGCTGATCTTAAAGAAAGAGAAAAACGCGTTGGTGAGGTTAGCAACTATCCAGAGAAAAAAACATTTTTTGTAGTTAGTGGTCAATCGTTTAACGATGCGATTAAAAAATCAGCGAAGCTCTATCAAGAATTGCAAGCAGCTCCTTTTGAGCTTTCCATTTTTAGCCCAAACCAATGGCTATCTGCGGAATCCGCACAAAAAAACAGTTTACACAATTGGAAAAAGTACTGGACCAAACAAAAAGTAGATTCACTTTTCACACATCTTGATGAAGCTGCAAATCAAGTTGGCTTTTCTTCCAAAACATTTATCCCTTTTAAAACCTGGTTTCAAAGTTCCTTATCGTCAGAATTTACTCTAGAGATAAATCCGAGTCCAATTAATAAAGCCTTTGACAACTTGATTGTTTACACGAGCGATAGTTGTTTCATCACCACTATTGTCAACGTAAAACAAGAAGATAGAACAACCTTTTACAATTCATTTGCAAACCAAAAAGATTTTTTCATCTACGACAAGCAAGCATTTGTACATGAACTTGTTTCACTCATTCAAACCTCGCTGGATAAATTAACATATATTTCAGGGGCAATTGTCTTTGTCATCTTTTTTATCACGTTCCGAAATGTCAAACAGACAATCATTACCTTATTAATCATTTTTTTATCCTGCTTTACATCACTGGGAATCATTGCGCAGCTCGGTATTCAGCTCAACATTTTCAACCTCATCGTTATCTCTTTTATCTTTGGTTTAGGCATTGACTACTCTATTTTTATTAGCCACACACAAAATAACTCAACTTCACTAACGATAAATAAACAAGCAATTACTTTTTCTACCGTCACTACACTTATTGGCATTGGTGTTTTATTATCAGCAAAACATCCCGTATTAACCTCAATCGCGCAAACTTCAATTATAGGTATTTGCACCGTTTTCCTCCTTTCAATTGTTCTACTACCCTTTTTATTAAATATTAACTACAGAAATGTATTACATAGTATGAGTGTTTACGGCACGCTATTTTGGGGAGGTAGTTTCATTTCACTCATTACTTTTATTTTATGTGTCATACCGATGAATGCGACCTTTCGTAAAAAATTAATAAATAGGCTTATTAGACTCGGTTCTATTATCATTTGTAAAAGTGCCTTCGACCTTGACATCAGATGGAATAACCCAAAGATACAAACGAGAACTCCTTCCATTTTTATTTGTAACCACCAATCAATAGTTGATATCCCGATATTTTTATCAAAAAAAGAAAACACTGTATTAATTGGTAATCAAGATGTATTTAACAACTACATATATGGCTACCTTATCCGCAAAGCAGGATATATCAACTCCAATTGGTCGACAGAAAAAATTCATCAAAAAGTAAAAGAACGGCTCGATGAAGGATTCTCTATTCTGATCTTCCCAGAAGGTAGACGCACACCAGACGGAGAAATTCATCGATTTAAAAAAGGAGCCTTTTTAATGGCTCAAGAGTTAAATTGTCCATTGGTGCCCCATGTCATCTCCGGAGGGTATCAAGGATTATCGCGACACAAATTTCTTTTTAATCAATCAAGAGTAAGAATTGAAGGATTAGAACCTATTACAGTAACAGACTATAGAAATCAGTCTAAAGAAATAAGAGATAAAATGTGTAAAAGATTAATTTTGATGAATGGCGAGTGATAAAAAGTTTGACGTAGTAATCATAGGCGGTGGACTAGGTGGTTTATTATCTGCGCTTTTATTATTGAGAAAAGGATTAAGTATTTGTGTATTGGAAAAAAACCGTCAGTTTGGTGGTTGCCTTCAAATTTTCTCTCGACACAAACGCATTTTTGATACAGGTATTCATTATATAGGAAGTTTAGATAAAGGCCAAAATCTTTATAAAATTTTTAAGTATTTAGGAATTTATGATGAGTTAAACCTTCTAAAAATGGATACAGCTTATGATAAAATATACTTTGAGGATTGGGATGTGGAATATAGTCATATTCAAGGTTATGAGAATTTCACAAACTACTTATTAAAGCTATTTCCAGAAGAAAGTGATGCCATACACACCTATTTTAACACCATCAAACGAATAGTTACTGAGTTTCCACTTTACAATTTAAAACTACCTCCGAAGGAACTTGCTTTTTCCGATTCAATTGAAACTGACACATCAGCATTTATTAACTCCATAACAAACAACGAAAAACTGAGGGCAATTTTTGCTGGCGCCAACTTACTTTATGCTGGTGTAGCGGACAAAACACCTCTCTATGTGCATGCACTTATCTCCGATTCTTACATTTCATCTTCATGGAAATGTATTAATGGAGGTGCTCAAATTGAAAAAGCCCTAACAAAAAAAATAAAAGCTTTAGGAGGCACAATGATTAATCATGCAAGAGTAGAAAAAATAATAGTCGAAGAAGGGAAAGCAACCTCGGTGAAACTAGCTTCTGATCAAACTATTTATGGAGCAAATTTCATTAGCAACATTCACCCTTCAAATACCTTAGATTTAATTGAAACTGGGGTTATCCGCAAAGCATATATCAACCGCATTCAACAACTTGAAAATGGCGCATCCGTTTTTATCGTTTACATCGCGCTTAAGAAAGAAGCTGTTCCGTTCATGAATTACAATACGTATTACTGCGTAAACAAAGAAAATATTTGGACGGCACATGAATACACCGAAGAAGAATGGCCAAAAGGTATCGCTATTTTTAGTCCAGTAAACACGAAGTCACCCACACATGCTGACAGTTTAATTGTTATGTCTTATATGCATTATGATGAGGTTAAACATTGGGAAAAAACCTATAGAAATTACCCAGAAAAAACCGATTCAAGAACTGCTCAATACGAACAATTCAAAAAAAATAAAGCGGAAAAGATTATTGCTCTTTTAGTGAAGAAAATACCTGAAGTAAAAGGAAACATCACAGGTTACGAAACCTCAACACCACTTACTTTTAGAGATTACATCGGCACAAAAGACGGCTCCATGTATGGGATTATGAAAGATTATAAATCACCACTCAAAACATTTTTACATCCTAAAACAAAAATACCAAACCTATATCTAACCGGACAAAACCTCAACGTGCACGGTGTAGTAGGAGTAAGCATGAGCGCTTTAGTAACCACTCATGCTATGGTTGGTATGGATAAAGAAATTGAGGCAATGAGTGAGGTCACTTAAGTTTTTTTTTTAAATTCACCTATCATTAATTAAAAAGAAAAAAATGAGTGCTTTATATCTAATTGGTCTTATCGCTGCTATATGGGTAATTTATAACGTTTGGCAAGACACTTCTAAATCGAATGAAGCAAAGTTAGTCTGGACGGTCTGCGCTATTTTTTTTAGTGTAATCACTGCAATTGTTTATTTGTTGCTTGAAAAAAAAGGCAAGATTCAATAATAATTCTCTAAAGCTTCCTTCAACTTTTCTTTCATTAAACTTCTTAACCACGAAGGTTTTAAAACGGTAACATTTTTACCATACATGAGCAAGCGTTCTTGAAATTCGTAGTTTGGCTTCAGCGTGTATTCCATTACTATACCTTCATCTAAATCATTAATAACTCGTTGCGTTTTATGAATGGGATGAGCTAATAAATACTTTGCTTGTAGATTAGTTAACTTAATCTCTACCTGCTCCACCTCATATTCTGAATAATTTAGCCCAATGATATCATCAAAATAAGGTTTTGGGTTAAGGCTTTCATTTCGTTTAAAAGTCTTGGACAACAATTTAAAATCTTCTATTCGGTCAATACCAAATGTTCGAATTTTTTCTGTTCCGTTGACGGTTCCCACAACATACCATCGTTTTTGATATTCCTTCAAGAGATATGGACTTAACTCATAAGGCTTAATGGTTTCCGTGTTATAGTTTTCGTGTTTAAAACTCACTACCCGGTATTCTTTTACAGCTTTAAGTAGCGGCTCAAAAAGTTCCATTCCTTTTAGTTCCACATCGCTTCCGTAGTCTATAAAACTCATCATTTTTTTCGAATCATGAATATTGTCCAACACGGCTTCTGTACTTATTGCGGTTTGTAATAACCGCGATATCGTATCTAAATCACGGCTATTTTCTTTGTCAATAGTATATCCTCTTCTGAAGTGATCATAAATAATTTCAATTCCAAACTCATATCTAATTTCTGCCAAATCACGCACAAATGTTCTTCTCGAGATTTCTAAATCATAAGTAAGTAAATAGTCTTGAAGCTCTTTCAAAGTAGAATATCCGGAGCCTACTAATTTTATCGATAATTAAAAAATATCTTTTTATTTTTCCATGAATGGCCATAAGCCGAAAATATTAAAATATTTAATTACTCTATTCATAATTGGTATCTGATTAATTTTTAAATTCCATCTAAACTAAATCTTCAAGTACCATGAAAAAAATCGCTGCTTCACTTCTCTTTTTAATCATTTACTTAGGCTGTACTGGCCAAACAGAAAAACCCACTTCAGAAATTAAGGCACTTAAAAAAATGGAAGAAATACAAAGTGTATTAACCCTAACCCCAGAACAAATTATCACTTTAAAAAATGCGCTAATCACTAGATATGAAGCGATAAAAAAACTTTTGAAATGAAACATGAAGGAAAAAAAGAGTTAATCAAGGCTGAAAAGAAAAAGCAAAAAGAAGTATATAAAAGTATTTTTAATAAAACGCTTACAAAAGATCAATTAAAAAAATGGAAAGCTCATAGAGAATCTGAAAAAAAAGCAGCCAAACAAATTAAAGAGTAAAGAAAAGACCCACTCAAAATGTTGAATGGGTCTTTTTATTTTAATTTTCTAGTGTATTATTTAACTACGAAGCTGCCTTCACCAATTAAATAGCCCTCACCATATATTTCAACTTTATAAGTTCCTTCTTCATATTCACTTCCTTTACTATATAGGAAAGTGATTGTTTGTTTTGAATTGTCAAACGTTACATTTTGCTTGTCTGTGTAAAAGTCAGTTTTACCTTCCGCATTTGTAAATGAACCACCGCCTGATGATAAATCGAACAAAACAGTTCCTGATGGCTCTATAACTCTAAGAATTAACTCCTTTGTATCTTTTTTAGCTACTTTGTTATCTGCTAAATGAAATTTTACTCTTAATTTATCAATATGTTTTGCTTTGTATTCCCCACCATCATACTCTTTATTTTTGTCATTAATGGCAGTAACCTTTAGGTCTTCTACTTTTAACACCGATGCCACTCTTACTAAATCCGAAAGGCTTGTGTTTTCTTCAGCCATTTGACCTTGTATTGTATGTAAAGAATCATTAGAAGCTTTCAATGAATCTGCGAATAGTTTAATTCTTTGTAATTCTTCGTCTTTAGCTATTAGATCAACTTGAGCATTTGCTTTTAATTTATCCAACTCTTTTTCCAAACTTCTTCGTTGCGAAGCGTTATAGTTAGCAGAACTCTTCCATTTTTTTACTTCCGCTCTTAATGCTTCCGCTTTTTCTAGTAACTCAGTGTTTTCTTCACCGATTGCAGCATAATCTGCTGCTAGTTTTTCATATCGAGCTATTTGATCTTCTAACTCAATAGTCACATCTGTAAATCTCTGATGTTTTTGTCTCAATTGTATTTTGTTGTGTTGCTAAGGTAGCCTCCAACTCACTTTTATTGTTAAACAAATAACCTGTTAGCCCGCCTAAAGCTAAAACAACAATTACTAAAGCGATGATAATCCCTTTATTTCCACCACCTGATTTTGGTTCTTCTTTTTTCTTTTTTGGGGGAACAGGAGGTGGTGTGTTCGTTGGTGTGCCTGAATTTGTTGGTGTGCCTGAAGCTGGTTTATTTTGATTTTCCATTTTAAAAAACAGATTAGTTTATAGTTTAGTTTAAGTTATTGCTAGTTATTAGTAGGCGTTATTGAACTTGATTTAGTTTTTGTTTAACTACATCTACCGCTTTTTTCATTTTATCAACCTCACCTACCATTCGCTCTTGATCTTTTTTATTTTGTTCAATGTCTTGAATTAACTGCTGTTTCTTTGCAGCGTTGTCTTTCAAAGCATTTTCCAACCTTATTTTTTCCTCTGCATTATCTTCAAAATCTGACTGCAAATTATCTCCTTCCTTCATGGTTTTTTCTTGAACTTTAACAGTTTTATCTAATGCTTTTTCAGCATCTGCTATTTGCTCCATAATATCTTCTTTGTAGGCAGTAACTCCGAAACTGTGCAAAATTTTCTCTATAGCACTCCATCCTCTGCCGCCACTTTGAGCCCATTCATCACCCATATCTACAGCCATCCACACCATTGTTCCTTTACCCGATTTTTCTACCCGTGAAATCGTACGCACGATGGAGTTAATCCCAGGCACTGTTGCTGCTTCTATGAAATAATCACCCCCACTTGTAGAAACCTTTCCATAATCTTTAAACTGTTTCTTCCAGAGATTGCTTACCGTTTTTTCATCCAGTTCTAAGTAAATAGCGGCACCGGGGCGTGTAATTTTGTTTACTTTTTGATCGGTCTGATTTACGGTCACCTTTTGAGCTTGTACAATACCTGCAAACAAAAGAGCTAATAGGATTATAATATTCTTTTTCATGCCACTTTTCTTTTTAATAGGGTATAATTTAATAAAACTAATCTACAACTCATACTTTATGGCAAATGCTTTGCCTCTAAACACAAGTTTGGTTTAATTGTTAAGATTAAAAAATAAAAAGATGAAAGTTTTAATTTCAGGAGGATCTGGGTTTATTGGTGGTAAATTAACCAAACAACTTCAAGCTAACGGACATGAGGTAGCTTGGTTATCGCGTTCAGAGAAAAAGAACATTAAATCATTTGTTTGGAACATTAATTCCATGGCAATTGACCATAAAGCAATGGAGTGGGCCGATGCCGTAGTTCATCTTGCAGGCGCAAGTGTCGCTGGACAGCGATGGACCGATTCTTACAAAAAAACGATTTATGATAGTAGAATTAATTCTTCTAAGCTTATCATTGATGCTTTTAACAAAGCAAACACACCTCCTAAATCTTTGGTAAGCGCCTCTGCTGTTGGGTACTACGGTGGTTTTGAAGAACATGATGGTTATTTTATTGAAAACGACCCGCCAGCTAATGACTTCTTAGCTAAGGTCACTAAAGACTGGGGAGAAAGAAGTTTTTGCCCGGGAAAGCGAAACAAGAACTGTTGCCCTAAGAATAGGAATTGTATTAGCAACAAAAGGTGGTGCCCTTGAAAGAATGGTTACTCCAATTAAATTTGGTGTGGGTGCGCCCTTGGCAAGTGGTAAACAGGTAATGTCTTGGATTCATATTGATGATCTGATAAATATGTTTACGTTCAGCCTAGAAAACCTGATTGCTGGAAAATTTAATGCTGTAGCTCCCCACCCTGTCACTAATCAAGAAATGACACAATCTATTGCTGAACAACTTAACAAACCACTTATATTCCCCAATATTCCTACTTTTGCTTTAAAAATTTTACTCGGTGAGTTTGCCACTTTTGTTGTAAAAGGTGCACGAATTTCTTCTAAAAAAATAGAATCAGTAGGATATAAATTTTCATATCCTTTACTTTCTGATGCACTTAAAAATTTATTATAGAAGCGAATTTCTTTGCAACCAAACCCGTTGGGTTGCGTTAATAGTATGCGTGCATAACAAATTTAACACAGCAGAAATATGAGTATAGACGAAAAAAGAATACGAAGAGCTTTTAAACCAAAAAACTGGAACGACACAAAAACAGAAAATGCTTGGACGATTTTTAAAGTGATGGGCGAAATGGTGGAAGCTTTTGATACCTTAAAAAAAATTGGTCCTTGTGTGACTATTTTCGGTTCAGCACGAACCAAACCCAACCATAAATACTATATTATGGCTGAAGAAATTGCCCAAAAGCTTGTTGCAAAAGGCTATGGAATCATTACTGGAGGTGGTCCTGGAATTATGGAGGCCGGCAATAAGGGGGCAAAAGAAGGCGGTGGCTCTTCTGTGGGTTTAAATATTGAACTTCCTTTTGAACAAAATGGAAACCCATATATTGATAGAGATAAAATGATCAACTTCGACTTTTTCTTTGTGAGAAAAGTGATGTTTGTAAAATATAGCCAAGGTTTTATTGTAATGCCAGGTGGGATGGGAACACTCGATGAACTTTTCGAGGCGATTACCTTAATTCAAACTGGTAAAATAGGTCGATTCCCTATTGTATTAGTCGGTATAGACTACTGGAATGGATTAATGACATGGATTAAAGATGTAATGCTTGGTAAGGAAAACAACATTAGTACACCAGATTTAGATTTGATAAAATTGGTTGACACACCTGATGAAGCCGTTGAAATCATTAACGAATTTTACTCTAAATACACCCTTAAACCTAACTTTTAATGAAAATCCTTTACCTAATTGGTGTTTCATTATTCCTAGTAATAAACTTAAGCTCCTGCAAAAAACACGCGACAGGAGCTTTTTTTGTTTCAGAATCAGGTAAAGTTAAAATCGAAGTCACAGGCTCACAAGTTCCTCTTGACCCGTGGATGGTAAACCTCAAAGTAATTGTGAATAATCAACCTTTATATGAATTATCTCAAATAGAAGTATTTGCTTCTACGATTGATAGCAGTACAGTTGATTTTATTTTTAGAGACGGTATTTACACTGTAACTATTCAACAAATGGATGGGAGCCTTTACCCTATCCCCATTATAAAACTCCCTGTAAAGTAATTTTTTTATGGAATTCAATTCATGAGTTCATCTAGGTGATGAAATTTAAGTTCAACCTAAACCCAGTTCATCATGAAAAAAACACTCGTTATTGCCGCTACCTTTTTAACGCTTTCAGCATGTGTTAAAACAAATCATAACCAAGCGTCTACTTCAACAAATAAAGACTCTATCACTATAGTGGGGAAAGACCAAGAACCAACAAACCGACCAAATTCCACCATAAAAAAGGAAATGGTAGAGTCCGATTATGAAGTGGAAGAATACACTGCAGAACCCACACAAATTCATAATGCCGATAAGGCTGTTGGTTCTATTTCCAGAAGTGGAAAGGCAAATAAAATGATGTATAAGCCCGCTCCAGACCACTATATCAAACAACCTCCATCTGAAAATTTTAATACTGAAGGCTACGCATACACCCCCGAAAACGAATATAAAGCTGTTTCAAATGATCCTCTTTCTACTTTTTCTATTGATGTTGATGCCGCTAGTTACACCAATACCAGACGTTTTTTAAATAATGGTTCACTGCCACCAGTTGACGCGGTCCGCATTGAGGAGTTTATCAACTACTTCTCCTACAATTATGAAACACCGACAAAAGATGATCCTTTTAGCATCAACACAGAATATGCTACATGTCCTTGGAATAAAAACCATCAGCTTTTACATGTTGGGTTACAAGGAAGACGCTATGACTTCAACGAAATGCAAGCGATGAACCTCGTGTTTCTCGTGGATGTTTCTGGCTCAATGGGTGATCAAAACAAACTTCCACTGCTCAAAAGATCGTTTGAATTATTAACTAAACAGCTTCGTGCAAAAGACAAAATATCTATTGTGGTATATGCTGGAGCTGCTGGATTGGCGTTACCACCCACACCTGGGAATGATGCTAAAACTATCCTCCAAGCATTTAATCAGTTAAATGCAGGTGGCTCAACTGCAGGGGGCGAAGGAATTAACTTAGCTTACAAAATCGCAAAAGAAAATTTCATTGAAAATGGAATTAACCGAGTGATTCTTGCTACAGATGGTGATTTTAATATTGGAGCTTCTTCTGATGCAGAGATGACGCGTTTGATTGAAGAAAAAAGAAATGATGGGATTTCCATCACCGTATTAGGTTTCGGAATGGGTAACTATAAAGACTCAAAAATGGAAACCATCGCTGATAAAGGAAATGGTAACTACTTCTACATTGACAACTTAGAGGAAGCTAGAAAAACGTTAGTGACACAACTAGACGGCACCTTAAATACAATTGCTAAAGACGTTAAAATTCAAATCGAGTTTAACCCTGAGAAAGTGAAAGCCTACCGTTTGATTGGTTACGTAACAGAAAACTAAACAATGAAGATTTTAACGATGATAAAAAAGACGCGGCGAGCTTGGCGCAGGACATACGGTAACTGCTCTTTATGAATAATACCTGCAAATAGTGACGAAGAAATCACCAGTTCAATAGATAAACTTCGGTACCAAACATCAAACTCAAACACTTCACCAAAAGGCAACAATGAAATCGCGACTGTTAAACTACGTTACAAACTCCCAAATGCTTCAACAAGTAAACTGTTAACACACTATCTTTCAGAAGAACAGACAAAATTCACGTCTGAGAATTTTCAGTTTTCAGCAGCAGTAGCTGGATTTGGAATGTTGTTAAGCCAGTCGAATTATTCCAACAAAATGACCTATAAAAATATTATTGAATGGGCATCAGTAGCTAAAGGAACCGATAATGAAGGGTACCGTTCTGAATTTATTCAACTTGTAAAAATGGCTGAATTATTGGATGAACAAACTGTGATGAAATAATTTTTCGGAAGACAATGCTTTGATGCATTGTCTTCCTTTCATAAGTTTAATAGTGAGTTCTTTTTTCGAAACCAAAATTGAATACCTCAAAGGCGTTGGCCCTCAAAAGGCTACTTTACTCAATAAAGAATTGGGCATATTCAATTATGGTCAACTTTTACAGCACTACCCTTTCCGTTACGAAGACAAAACTAAAATTTATACGATTAGTGAATTAAAAAAAAGAAATGCCTTTTGTACAATTAAAAGGCTTTATTACCTCCGTAAAACTAGAAGGGCAGCCAAAAAGACAACGGTTAATCGCTGTTTTCAAGACGACACGGGTTCGGTTGAGTTAATATGGTTTCAAGGGGTCTCATGGATTCAAAAACAATTGCAGTCTGGGGTTGAATATCTCCTCTTTGGGAAACCTGCTGTATTCAATAATCGACTCTCATTTTCACACCCTGAAATAGAAGTTTTTACAGCCCTTAAAGAAGGTGAAAGTTCGTTGTACCCAGTTTATTCTTCCACAGAATTATTGCGAAAACGATTTCTAGATTCTAAAGCGATAGCAAAACTTCAAAAACACTTATTGAGTTTGGCGTTTCATTCAAAAGCTATTCAAGAGATTTTGCCTGAAGAAATCATCACTAATTATGGTTTCTTCTCGAAAGCATTGGCATTAGCTCACATTCATTTTCCTGCAGACCACAAACATCTTGAAAAAGCAAAATTTCGTTTAAAGTTTGATGAGTTGTTTTTAATTCAACTACAACTTTTACTAGAAAAGGGTAAAAGAAAAGCAGCGCTTCCAGGCTTGATTTTTAAAGAAATTCCTCTGGTCACTGAGTTCTATAAAAACCACTTACCTTTTGACTTAACAGAAGCTCAAAAACGAGTAGTAAAAGAAATTAGAAAAGATTTTTTAGCAGGTAAACAGATGAACCGCTTACTCCAGGGTGATGTAGGTAGCGGTAAAACAATTGTAGCTTTCATCTGCATGCTGATGGCGGTGGATAACAGTGCTCAGGCGTGTCTTATGGCTCCGACAGAGATTTTAGCAGAGCAACACTACAAAGGCCTAAAGCCCTATACTGAGGCGTTAGGAATTCGTATTGCTTTGTTAACTGGTTCAGTGAAAAAAAGTGCCCGCAAGCCTATTCATGAACAACTCGCATCAGGTGAATTACACCTCATTGTTGGTACTCACGCTTTAATTGAGGATAAAGTAGTTTTTAACAATCTTGGACTATGTGTGATAGACGAGCAAACACCGCTTTGGCGTGGCACAACGAGCTAAACTTTGGAAAAAAAATGATGGGGTGTTCCCTCATATACTAGTAATGACTGCTACTTAATTCGTAGAACGTTAGCAATGACTGTATATGGGGATTTAGATGTATCAGTAATAGATGAGCTTTCTTCGGGACGAAAGCCAATTCAAACTATACATAAATACGATAGTAACAGGTTATCAGTGTTCGGTTTTCTGAAGAAAGAAATAGAAAAAGGGCGTCAAATCTATATTGTTTACCCATTAATTGAAGAGTCAGAAGCGATGGACTACAAAGATTTAATGGACGGGATATGAAAGTATAAGGAGAGCGTTTCCTGATCAACACATCTCTATTCTACATGGAAAAATGAAACCCATAGACAAAGAATTTGAAATGAGGCGTTTTGTAAAAGGTGAAACACAAATCATGGTAGCAACCACAGTAATCGAAGTTGGGGTAAATGTACCTAATGCTTCTGTGATGGTAATAGAAAATGCGGAGCGCTTTGGACTAGCTCAACTTCACCAATTAAGAGGTCGCGTTGGCCGTGGGGTGGAACAATCCTATTGTATCCTAATGTCCGATTATAAGTTGAGCAAAGAAGCTAAGTTAAGAATTGACACAATGGTGAAAACGAATAACGGTTTTGAAATAGCCGATGTCGATTTAAAAATTAGAGGACCAGGTGATTTAACTGGTACACAACAAAGTGGCGTACTTGATTTATTAATTGCAGATTTAGCTACAGATGGTAAAATTTTAAGTGAAGCACGCTCCTGCGCTGAAAAAATTATTGATATAGACCCAAAATTAGATTCACCAAATTATCAAATATTGAAAAGACATATTATTTCTTTAAAGAAAGTTATGTTAATTGGGGAAGAATTAGCTAATTTATGTTTGCTATGGATGTCGAGAAAAAAAGCTTTCAAATTTTCAGTTTATATTTTTAAGTGTAGCGGTACTTATTCCTACCGCATTACTAATTTTCAGAAATCAACATTATTTTAATTCACATTGGCTGGATAAGTTACAATCAACTGCAGAATATTATCATGAACTTTTATATGACATGCAAAGTCATAACATTAAAATCATCAGTAAACTTGCTGAAGTTGATCCAAGTATTCTTGAAGTTCATGTTAAAACGGATGAATTAGAGGAGTTTATTGAAATGTTGAAAACCGAACTAATTAATGAATCGAACGGGATTAATCCGGAAACAAAAACCCTAGCAGATAAATATAACATTGAAGGCACCCAACATTACCTCATTGGTGAAAAAGGAAAAAAAGGAAAAGCATATGAATTAGAGTTAAAATTAAATGAATATGCGTCTTATTTAACATCAATGAGTGGGACAGTTTTTTCTCCAATAGCTTTAGATGGACAACACCATACGAACATTTTTCATGGAGAAGGTGACCATTCAAATGAAGACTTTGTACAACTCAACTTCGGTAAATGTAATTTGGTTGAATCATTAGCAGTACTTACTGAGTTACAATAAAAGTTATTCCTACGAACAACGTTATATAAATATGGAAGTTGTAAAATATTTCTTCAAAGAAAAGAGCACATAGATAGCACAAAATCTACATTAGAATTATAGAGTATACTATTTCTTCAATTTTTTATCGAATAGAGTTTGTGGTGTAAGAAACTGAGAATGTTTCCCAATATTGAGATTTCAAATAACTAAAGAACCAATCACGATTAACTGACTCTGTAATAAGTTATAATTTTGTTCAAAAAACTCTATTTTAAAAATTATTAAAAGTATCTACCCGTTTTTTATCTAATTGTCGCATTGGTTTAAGTAAAGTCAGCTTCAAGTTTTTTTTTAAAACTTCACCCATGTTTCTACATTTCTCAAAAGTGGGGTCTTGAAAATGAGCTGATAATTCAGTTTTGAGCTGATTGACTTTTTCTTCAGTAGAAATACGATCGATGTTCATAATATCAATTAAATCCTTCACACGGTAACGAGAAGAACGTAATCGTTTTGCCATTAAAGTTCTTTCTTCTTTTTGATATTGCTCTACAGTTTCTTTATTAATGTGTTTAATACACAAGCGAACTGCGGGATAATTTTCCTTAAAAAACTGAGGTAAATACATATTCTTCTTTCCCTCATAAGACTGTTGATCAAAATCAATCGCACGAATACGATATTGTGCTTCTTCAAAGTCTGGGGTAATATCCACAACGTAATTATAGGATCGCATATCACCTAATAAACGAATAAAACAACGTTCATTAAATTTTATAAATTCTTTAGCTATCCGTATTGTATTTATATTATTATCTGTAAAATAATTTTTAATGAACTCATCACCAGGAATACCTGCTATATGATCTTCTATTAAAGTGTTATTCTCCACTATAAAATTGACTTTGTTTGGAGAAAGTATATGTTCTAACTCTAACCCATAAATGCGAGAGGCATCCGCTATTTTAACATAATAATAATTATAGTTATCATTGATGGTATTTCGCATTCGTATGCGGAAAGGTTTAGAATTACCAAACGTACAATACTCTACTCGCTCTACTGTCAAATGTTCTAAAACTGATGTGTCACCATCCACATAAAGCATTGCATAAATTTGTTTCAACCCTTGATGAATCTCTTTCATGTCCGCCTGTGGATACATAACTGATTGCCATAACGTATCTACACCATGCCGATCGAAAATGGGGATAGTGTAGTCAAACCGCAGTAAGTCGTTATAGCGTATTGAAATACCTCTTTCACGTGCATTATTCCTTAGATATTTACGTAACTCTGGAATAATTTTAAAATATGGTTTCTTCTTAGAAATCTGCATTGAAATAAATATAGCAAAAAGCGTTAATGCAACCTATTTGTGATAATCGCTAACTTTCAAGTTTTCGAATTACTTTTCCTGGCACTCCGACAACCAACGAATAATCAGGTAAATTTTGAGTAATGACAGCACCCGCTCCTATGACACACCACTTGCCTATATTTACATTGGGTAAAATTGTAGCACCCGCTCCTATATGAGTTCCCTCATGTACTTTTACTCCAGCACAAATTGTTACTCCAGGGGATATATGACAAAAATCCTCAATAATGGAGTCATGATCAATAGAGCTTTTCGTATTAATAATACAATGCTTACCAATTTTTGCTCCCGTTTGAATGATACTTCCATGAACGACCACTGAACCTACTCCTATTTTCACATAAGGCGAAATAATGGCACTCTTATGAACGGCTTTTCCAAAGGGGTGTTTAATTACTGTTCCAGATATTCTTTTTCTAATCGCATTGTCTCCTATGGTAACAATTATCTCCTCTTCTGGTAAATAGTTTGCATCATAAACACCGAACACATCATATCCATTTAAGGAAACTAAGTCTGATTTATCTTCAAAAAAACCTAACAACTCTTGTTCCTGAGAAGTAATACAGTCAATCACAACCTTAGCATGTCCCCCAGCTCCGTATAATATCATTTCTTCGTTTTTAAATCTCCATTAAATTCACGCACACCCTGGTGCGCATTCGACTCCAAATCAATATTAAAAAGTAAATATGAAATTGTTTTAAAAAGTATCTTAATATCTAAAAAAAAATCACAGTTCTTTACATACCAAACATCTAAGTCAAATTTTTGCTTCCACGTCAATCGATTCCCTCCGTGCACCTGTGCCCAACCAGACATACCTGGCTTTACCAATAAACGCTGTTTATGCTCCATACTATATCTTTCATTATAAGAAGTATATAAAGGACGTGGTCCAACCAAGCTCATGTCTCCTTTCAATACATTAATTAACTGTGGTAATTCGTCCAACGATGTTGCTCGTAAAAAATTACCTAAACGAGTAATTCTCGCTCTTTCATTTTTTGAATTATCACCCACACTTTCAATTATAGTTCTAAACTTAATTATACGGAAAGGAACCCCATGTCTTTTAGCACGTTCTTGTAGAAAGAAAACACGTCCATTGTGTTCGATAAACAAAAGCAGGGCAATCACTAAACCAATTGGAAAAGCCAATAGCGTCAAGGTCAATGCCAAAACAAAATCAAAGAAAGGTTTTATGAATGAATGATACATCGTGAAACAAATGTAAAAATTTGGATGCGGATGCTTTAATCTTTAAACATTAAACTTTAAACTTCGGTATGATTTGTTTTCCCAACGCAAAAATTAACATCGGACTGCGGATATCTGAAAAAAGAACTGATGGTTATCATAATATTGAGTCCTGCTTTTATCCCATACCTTGGAATGACATTTTAGAAATTGTTCCCTCTAAAAATTTATCATTTGACGCAGCTGGCATTACTATTCCTGGTGATTTAGAAGACAACCTTTGTGTTAGAGCATTTAAGCTAATTCAGCAAGACTACCAACTTCCACCAGTGTCCATATTTCTTCAAAAAATTATTCCTATTGGTGCTGGTATGGGTGGCGGCTCGTCTGACGCTGCATTCACTTTAAAGCTCGTCAATGACTTGTTTGAATTAAAAATCACTATTACTCAACTCGAAAGCTATGCCCGTAAGCTGGGTAGTGACTGTGCATTCTTTATTAAAAATGAACCTGTTATTGCTTTAGAAAAAGGAGACATTTTTAAACCTTCAACCCTAAACTTGAAGGGTAAAACACTTGTTGCTGTTTATCCAAACATACACATATCCACAGCTGAAGCTTACTCAGGCATTACTCCAAAAAATAGTTCAACCAATTTGAATGAATTATTAAACCAGCCTATTACTTCATGGAATGAAAATGTCGTTAATGATTTTGAGGCACCTTTATTTGTACACTACCCCATTCTTAAAGAGATTAAAGGTACTCTACAAAAAAATGGGGCAGAATACGTTTCTATGACTGGATCAGGCTCTACTATTTATGGAATTTTTAATGATGACATAAATCATCAGCTTCTTTTCAAAAATTCTTTTTTAGTGAAAAAAATGGTGTTAAATTGAGATAATTAATTGCCAAAAAATACTCCTGAAATGAAAAATTCTTTTTTTACACTCGCTATTGTAACACTCCTTTTTTCTTGTTCAGGACCTTCAGAGACTGCCTATACACCTACCGAAGTTATCGATTCATTGAAAGTTGTTAAAACTGAAGAGACCAATTATTCTATTACTCCTACTGACTTTCTAAGTTTTCCTTTTACTGTTTCGGTAATGAGTGATGAAAAATGGGATGTAAACAAAAAAATAGAGGCGAACAAACACGAACAAAACCTCAATGATACCATCTTAACCATGCGTTTTAAAGAATCGCTGCTTCATATACACAATCACAATTTGGTAGATGGCTATATCGTAAACAATGAAATTAATTTAGCTAAAAATATTCATGTTGGAATGTCTAAAGATTCATTTTTCTTAATCTTTAAGCACCTAGAAAATCATAAAGACGCGCCCTTTATCGACATAAAACCAAGTGCGGTAAAAATAGGTTGCTGCTCTGAACAAAATGATATGTGGACCTTCCGGTTTGATGCAGATACCATTTTCGAAATAGATTATACCGGCTACGTAGATTAATTTACATTAATTAATTGATAATGACCGCTTTGATTTTTGATAAGCTAATATTAAATCAATAAATCGCTCACCATATACTTCTAACTTGCGTTGACCAACACCACTTACTTCCAAAAAATCCTGAGGACTCATTGGTCGAGCATTTTCTATACCACGCAAAGTTGCATCACTAAACACTAAATAAGCGGGTATTTTTTCTTCTTGTGCTATTTGGTAACGCAACTTTTTGAGTTGTTCAAATAAATTATTGTCTTTTGCTTTAGTTGGTAATGCAGCTTTGGTAATTTTCACTTTCTCTTCAGCTACTATCGGTATTGTGAGCAACACCTTTTCATTTTCAAACAAAACTTTCTTGGCAAAATCCGTTAGTTTTAATTCATTGTTTTGGTGAAAAGCAATCTCACAGTATCCCCTGTTAATTAACTGAATCATATATTGTTGCCAGTCCTTCCAGGTGATGTCAGCCGCTATGCCATATGTTTTTACTTTATCATATTGCTTGTTGAGAACGTTCATGTTACGAGCTCCTCGCAACACATCAATAACCATCCCTACTGCTTCTTTTTCTTTTAATCGAGCAATGGTCGAGAGTGCCTTCTGGGCGATGATGGTACCATCAAAAAAACGTGGTGGATTTTTGCACACATCACAATGTCCACAATCTTCGGCCAGCAATTCCCCAAAATAACTCAATAAAATTTTGCGTCTACATGAAGTAGCGTCCGCAAACTGTTTCATGCGATCGAGCTTTGCCAATTGCATATCTTCGTTAGGGGTGCCCATCACAAACTGCTTGAGTTGAATAATGTCAGCAAAGGTATTAAATAGGAGTGCTTTCGAAGGTAAGCCGTCACGACCAGCACGTCCTATTTCCTGATAATATCCTTCGAGGTTTTTGGGCATATTGTGATGGATAACCCAACGAACGTTTGACTTGTCTATGCCCATACCAAATGCTACCGTAGCACATACGATTTGGGTTTTATCATGGATAAACTTCTCTTGTACTTCAGAACGCTCTTCAAAACTTAACCCTGCATGGTAACATGCTGCCTTTAATCCTTTTGCTGTTAGTTTCTCCGCAACTTGTTCGGTGGACTTTCGGCTGAGGCAGTATATAATTCCCGATTCGTTGGGGTGACTTTTTATAAATTTTAAGATTTGGTCTACTCGTTTATCTGCTGGTCGCACTTCTAGCGAAATGTTTTTTCTATCGAAAGAAGTTAAAAACTGTTCGGCATGAGGTATTTGAAGCTGATCAACAATATCCTGCCGAGTGGCTTTATCTGCTGTTGCTGTTAATGCAATGACCGGAACTTTGGGCAATTTCTTTTTCATGAACCCCAGCTGCTGATACGAAGGACGAAAATCATGACCCCATGAAGAAATACAATGTGCTTCATCTATAGCAATGCAACTAATGTATTTGTCATCTAAAATAGTATTGAGGTTGGGCAAACTTTCAGGGGCTACATAAAGCAGTTTAAGCTCTTTATTTACCACTTTATTAATAATCTCCTCTTGTTCCAAACCTACTTGGCTGCTGTTAAAAAAATCAGCTGAAATACCATTAGCTGTTAATCCATCGACTTGGTCTTTCATTAAAGCAATAAGTGGTGAAATCACTAAAGTCACCCCCTCAAACAATAATGCAGGCAATTGAAAACAAATGGACTTACCCCCACCAGTTGGCATAATGACTAAACAATCATTACCGTTCAACACCGTTTCTATAATCTGCTGTTGCTGTGTTCTAAACGAATCGTACCCAAAATGTTTTTTGAGTGTTGCTTTAAGTTCTGATGTATTATGCATAAACATTATAATAAAAATGACTCAAAATGAATTATGATGAGTCAACAATTAAATAAAAAGAATCGGAAAAGAAAAACTAGCCCTCTTTTGAATAAATTGTTTGAGTTGGAAAAGCAAACTCAAGTCCCAGTTCGTCAAATTTTTCCATGATCATCAAATTAGTCATCGACTGAGAGGTTGGGATATCTTCTTCTTTTTTTATGTAATAAATGAAGGTAATATTCATTGAATAGGCAGCGAACTCGGAGAACATCACAATCACTTTTTCCTCGATACACGACACCAATGATGGCATTGTTTTAAGCATTTCAATCGCCTCATTCATCTTCGCATAAGACGTATCATAGGTAAGTCCAAGTACAGCTATAACCTTCCTGTTGGGTTCACTTGAAACATTTGTAATACCCGCATTAATAAGGTTGGCATTGGGAATAGAAACCATTCTTCCTTCCAAAGTTTCTATCCGAGTACTTCGAATACCAATCTCACGAACAGTTCCATCATAGCCAGCCACTTGGATGCGTTCATGAATTTTAAACGGCTTATCAACGAAAATCGTAATCCCACCAATTAAATTTTTCACCGTATCTTGCGAAGCTAAAGCAAAAGCTAAACCTCCAATTCCTAATCCAGCAACAATGGTGGTGACATCATATCCAGCATTGTCTAACCCAACAATTATCCCTACACACCAAATGGTCCATTTGATTCCTTTTCTTAAGATGGGTAATAGCTGATCATCTAAATTTCCATCCGTTTTTTCCACTAATGGGACTAGATATTCTTCAACAAATGAGTCGAAAAGCCGAACAATTAACCATGTGACATTAAATACAATTAGCACATAATAAATGCGCTCTAACCATTCATGGACAGTTTGATCATCAGGGAAATGAAGGGAGTTTAAACCGAGCCAAATCCCATAAATCACCACCGCAAATATTACAGGGGCCTCGACTCTATCAACTAATATATCATCTAAGCGTGACTCTGTTTTTGCGGTTATTCGTTTAACAACTTTGTTAATAAACCAATACAACGCCTTTGCTACCAAAAAAGACAGAAGTATGATTACTGCTGCCTTTGACCAATCTGTCACTGTGTTGTGATAATAAGCTTTATGCAGTATTTCGTCCATAGTTAGCTTAGAAGAAACTGTTTAAACGCCTGAAAATCTTTACTCATTTTGACAGAAACTTTTGGCTTGTTTACTATTTCCTCCAAGCGAGGAGGCAATGGAATATCTTTGTTCAGTACTTCATCAACAACATCTTTAAATTTGGCAGGGTGCGCTGTTGAAAGGATAATTCCTAAGGTACCGTCATTCTTTTCCTTTAAAACATCTTCCATACCTAAATAAGCTACTGCCGTATGTGGACACATCACATAACTAGCTTCATCATACACTTTTTTCATGCATGCACGCGTTTCCTTATCCGAATAGGTTTTTCCTGTTACTAAACCTGATAACAAATTGTAGCTGTTATTCATAAAAGCTAATAACCGTGGGAAATTACTTGGATTTCCTACATCCATCGCATTGGAAATAGTCGCAATTGAAGGTCGAGGAGTGAATTTTTCTGTTTTTAAATAATTTGGTACAATGTCATTAGCATTAGTTGCAGCCACAAACCACTGCACAGGAATACCCATTTTCATTGCAATTAGGCCACCACACAAATTCCCGAAATTTCCTGAAGGTGTACAGAAAGCTACTTTTCGACCCATTTTTTTTACCTGAGCATAAGCCCATGCATAATAAAATGACTGCGGGATTAACCGAGCAATATTGATGGAGTTAGCTGAACTCAAGTTTAACCTCGAATTCAATTCGGAATCTAGAAAAGCATCTTTTACTAATTTTTGACAATCATCAAACACTCCGTCAATTTCTAACGCTGTGATGTTCTCTCCTAAAGTAGTCAACTGCTTCTCTTGATTCACACTAACCTTTCCTGTTGGGTAAAGGATCGTGACTTTAATACCAGGCATGCCCAAGAAACCTTGCGCCACAGCACTACCTGTATCACCAGAAGTTGCTACTAAAATATTGATATCGCTTTGTTCTTTCTTCAGGAAATAAGCCATTACCCTTGACATAAATCGAGCTCCGAAATCTTTAAATGCTAGCGATGGGCCATGAAATAATTCCAACACATGAATATCGTCAGTGATTTTCACAACTGGTGCTTCAAAGTTGATTGCATCTTCAATAATTGCTTTCATATCCTCTGCAGGAATTTCATCTCCAATCAATTGATGAGCAATTTCGAAAGCAATTTCTTGAAAAGAATATTGGTCAATGTTATCGATAAAGTTTTGATCTAACTGAGGAATTTCAGTCGGCATATACAACCCATTGTCATCGGGTAAGCCTTTGAAAAGTGCTTCCTTGAAGGTGACATTGGATACTTGATGTTTGGTGCTATATAGTTCCACTTTGTTATAATTAAAAATTAATAATTAAGAATTAATAATGAGGCTTACCTCACAACATTTTCCAATTATTAATTATTCATTGTTCATTAATTAATTAATTATTTTATCACTCTCGGTCCCACCGGGTTCACCTTCGAGATATATACTTCACTTTGGATGTTAATACCATCATAAACTGCCTTCATGGCTTTAGCAATTTTTTCCGCTGTTGCTTTTTCTGTGCTTAAAGCAAATATTGATGGACCACTACCTGAAATACTCCCACCTAATGCTCCCGCATCCATGGCTGCTTTTTTGGCTTCATGAAAACCTGGGATAAGAATGGAACGCACAGGCTCTACAATCACATCTTGTAAAGAACGGCCGATTAACCCATAATCGCTCATCATAATTCCAGCAATTAATCCACCTAAATTACCCCATTGTTGCACTGCCTGTTTTAGCTCTACCTTTTGGCGTAAAATACTTCGTGCATCTTTGGTTTTCACTTCTATTTGCGGGTGAATTAAGGTGCAATACAGTTTCTCGGGAGTAGGCAATTGTACCACATCCAACGGATCATAACTGCGAATCAATACAAAACCACCCAACAAAGCTGGTGCAACATTATCTGCATGGGCAGCGCCTGCTGCTAATTTTTCACCCAACATTGCAAATGGGAGTAGCTCCAAATCAGTTAAGGGTGAGTCCAGCAATTGATTCACTGCCCAAACTCCAACCACAGAGCTGGCAGCACTTGAACCTAAGCCACTTTTGAGGGGCATTTGTTTGTTCAATTCTATTTCAATACCCAAGTCCTCCTTTCCAAGATGCTTGAGGTATTCGCGAATCACAAGACTTACTGTATTTTGATCAGGATCAAGGGGCAGTAATCCATCATCGCCTGTAATTTTTGTGAAACGAATTCCGGGTTTGTCCGATAACGTAATGATAACCTCATCACCTGGGCTTTCTACTGCAAAACCTAATACATCAAATCCGCAAGCTACATTAGCAACTGTGGCTGGGGCAAATGCTTTAATTGACTTTCCCATTACGACAAAAAGTTACTGATGATGATGATATCTGCAAACACACCCGCAGCGGTAACTTCAGCACCAGCTCCTGGTCCTTTAATTACTAACGGATTACTTAAATAACGTTTTGTAGTGTATGAAATCATGTTGTCGCTACCTGACAAGGAGTTAAATGGGTGTTGAGCATCTACTGCTCGTAGACCCACTGTTATTTTCCCGTTTTCTAGCGTAGCAATGAAACACAGTTTTTCATTTTTTGACTTCGCATCTGAAATTAGTTTGTTAAATACCGCATCAGAGTTATCTAGCTGCTCAAAAAACGACTCAACATTGGGTGCTTCAATACAGTTTTGGGGTAACACATTTTCTATTTTTACATCAGACGGCTCCATTGGATAGCCAGCCTCACGTGCAAGTATTAATATTTTTCGTGCGACATCCATTCCATTTAAGTCATCTCGGGGATCAGGTTCTGTGAAACCAAGTTCTTTCGCTTTTAATACTACTTCTTTGAAGGAAGTTGTACCATCATAGGTATTAAATATAAAGGAAAGTGACCCCGAAAGCACACCTTCAATTTTAACAATTTCATCGCCACTTTGCATCAAACCTTGAAGCGTTCCAATCACAGGAAGTCCTGCACCTACATTGGTTTCATACATGAATTTTACACCACGTTTGGCTGCGGTTTCTTTTAATAATTTATATCGAGCAAAATCGCCCGAGTTGGCTACCTTATTTGGGGTGACAATTGAAATAGATGCGTTTAAAACAGTATGGTAATGCTCTGCAATTTCTTTATTGGAAGTATTATCAACAAACACACTGTTTGGTAAGTTAAGCGACTTCATTTTTTCAATAAAACTTGCAAAAGAAGATTTCTCGTCCGATTGCTCTAGTTGCGTCTTCCAAGTTTCTAAATTGATCCCTTCTTCATCAAAAACCATTTTTTTACTGTTTGCTACAGCAACAACTTTAATGTTTAATGAATGGTGCGCCTTTAAATGTGGCGCTTGTTCCTTTATTTGCTCTAATAATGTGGCGCCAATCAATCCTGGACCAACAACAAATAAGTTGATAGTACGCGCATTAGAAAGGAAGAATGAATCATGTAAGGCATTTACTGCTTTTGACAAATCTTTTTTAGCAATCACTGCTGATACATTTAATTCTGAGGATCCTTGGGCTATTGCGGCTACATTTACGCCATTTCGGCCTAAAGCACTAAACATTTTACCTGAAATCCCTGGTGTATTCATCATATTTTCACCAATGATGGCTACTACTGATAATTCTTTGATGATGTGTATTTCTTCTAGTTTCTTGGTCTCTAATTCCAGTTCAAATTCGTGGTCAATAGCAGCTTTTGCCCTCACACCTTCGCCTGGACTCACGGCAAATGTGATTGAATGTTCTGAAGAAGCTTGAGTAATCAAAATGATATTGATGTTTGCTTGTGCCAGGCATCCAAATAAACGCGCTGAAACACCAGAAACTCCTACCATGCCACTGCCTTGTACAGTTACCAAAGAAACATCATTGATAGACGAAATACCTTTTACACGCATTTGGTTCTCTGGTCCACTTTTATCGCTAATCAGCGTTCCAACAAAAGTTGGATTAAAGGTATTCTTAATCCGAATAGGAATTTTTTTAGTAAAAACAGGTTGTAACGTAGGTGGATAAATTACTTTAGCACCAAAATGTGACATTTCCATCGCCTCACTGTATGTGATTGCTGAAAGCGAAAAGGCATTTTTAACCTTTCGGGGGTCGGCAGTCATTACCCCGTCTACATCGGTCCAAATTTCAGTTTCGTCCGCATTTAATGCTGCCGCTAATACTGCCGCAGTATAATCTGAACCCCCTCTACCCAAGGTGGTGGTGATGCCTTGTTCATCAGAAGCAATGAAACCTGTTACGAACTGTATTTTTTTCGCTTTCGCGTAATGATCAATTATTTTTTTATTGGTCGTTACAAAGTCGATTTTCGCAAAACCAAAGTTGCTATTTGTTCTTATAATGGTACGAGCATCTAAAAACTCCGCATCAAGTCCATTTTCCTGAGCAGCTGCTGCAAGGATATACACACTCAACCGCTCACCATGACTCACCACAAAATCTAACGACTTCTTTGATAACTCCCCTACTAAAAACACACCTTGAAGAACGTCTTCTAGTTCATTTATTTTTTGTTTAATATAGGCGAAAACTGAACTTTGATCTTTCATCGGAATTAAATCTCGGATGATACCATAGTGTTGATCTTCAATTGCTTTCAATAGTGTCATGTAGCTTTCGTCTTTGCAACTAGCCATCTCTGCCATTTCTATCAATTTGTTGGTGACTCCTCCTACGGCTGAAAATACGGATGTAAACGTAATTCCATTTGCATGATAATCTTTCAAAATGGCTATTACCTTTTTAATGTTCTCCGATGACCCGACAGAAGTCCCTCCAAATTTTAATACTCTCATTTATTCTTAGCTTTTAGCGATTAGCTTGTTAGCACATTTGTATAAAATGGTTGCTATTGACTATTCCAACCGACAAATATCTAATTCTAAATGGCTTTTTTCTACTGTTTTGGTGTTTTTTTAACCAACTCAAAGACCTTTCGTCTGCAAATTTTTCATTTACAAAAAAATATTCATGTACTACAATCGGTTTTTATAGCTTCTAGATGCTTCCGGCTCAAGCCGCCTGGGCTTTTCCTTTTTCATTGATAAAAAGGAAACAAAAATCTAGGCGATTAGGTCGACAAGTGTTACCTGTGTTAGGACGCACATTCTTCACACTTTTCACATTCACAAATCGCCAAATGAAACGCAGAAGAATGTAAAAAAGGTTTTCTGCAAACTAACTGTTAAATAAGGTTCATATTTATTATTTTAAAGTATAAACGAAAAACCAACTATTAAAATGAAACTTTCTTTTTACTGCGACCAAACCATTGATGATTTTGAAAAGACCCCAAATGAGTATCATTGTGTGGCATGTAAAAAAACCTTAGTTGACTTCACCCAATTTACACCCAAAGAAATAGAAGTTTACCATCAACAACACAATAATGTTTGTGGGATATACCGAAGCGAACATGTTATAGAACATTTAATAACTCCAATTGATTTAAATAGTTTTTGGATTAAAACAATTGGAGCTTCATTGGTGGCTTTTTTTAGTTTTTTGAAACCTATATCTGCTCAAAAAATAGTATATGATACGATTATAACTGAAATTATAAACGACTCATCCACAGTTGAAAACTCCTGTGAATCAGAATTACACATAGTAGAAAACAACAAAAACCTTTCTCCCTCTTCCAACATTAACTATAAAAAAAGAAGGAGATTTTACTTAAGTTCAAGACTTCCTTTCATTCATTACGGAAGACATTATATGACAGGAGTTTTATGCTATCCTGATAATTGGAAACTTATTAAATAACTACTTTTTATCTCTAAATTTTTTCTTCAGAAAAACAAACCCCACCCCTGCCACATTGTGCCAAAAACTAAATATAGCTCCAGGTAAAGTCGCTAAAGGTAGTGTCGAAAAAAACTGGTGAGCAAGTGTTACAGCCAATCCTGAATTTTGCATCCCTACTTCTATAGCAATGGTTTGAGCATCTTTTTCTTCTGCCTTAAAAAGCCGTGCTCCTAAATAACCAAGAAGTAAACCTAAACCATTGTGTAAAATAATGGCGGAAAACACCAACAACGGAAAATCAAGCAGGATACTTTTATTCAATGCCAACACACATGCTATTATTAAAGCGATACCAACACTTGAAAAGTAAGTCGAAAATCGAGCAAGTGAGTTAGCCATAACTGGAATGAATTGATTTAATAAAAGCCCTAAAGCCAATGGCAAAATCACAATTTGACCAATAGATACCATTACGCTTAAAAAATCGAACTGAACGGTTGCTCCTAATAACAACTGTAAAAACAAAGGCGTCAACATTGGACTCACCAACGTTGAAACTAGCGTTAATGAGATAGATAGAGGCACATTTCCTTTACCCAAGAAAACAATTACGTTAGAAGCTGTGCCACCTGGGCAAACACCTACTAATACCATCCCAATGGTTAACGCAGGCGAAAGCATAAACAGTTTTGAAATGACTAAAGCTAATAATGGCATCACCAAAAATTGGAGCGAAGAGCCTAGTGCTATTAAACGCCATTGGTGAGCTACACGCTTAAAATCAGTTAGAGTCAATGTAATACCCATAAAAAACATGATTGCCATCAACAAATATGAAATTGAAGTTTTGATTTCGATGAAAAAGGTATCAAACAACAAACCTAAAGTAGAAAACAATATGATGGCAATGATAGTAAAACGCATGGGCGAATTTAAATATTTTAACCTTACTTTATGAAGGTTACCAGCTGTTTCACAATTCCTTCCAAGACCTCCCTCCTTTCAATACATTAATCATTGAAATAAACTAACTTTGTTCCATGGTAAGACTTTTGTTTTTGTTATATTCAATTTCATTTTTTGCTGCGGAAGCTCAACGAGAAAATCCTTTTCAACTAAATAAAAATAAGGAGTTAGTTATTTCTAGCCTTGGAATTCTTTCCACTTCTATCGGTTATTTACATAATCAACAAATTGCTTCTTTAACAGAGACACAAATACAGAACTTAAACATTGATGATATTCCAAGCTATGAAAGAATTGTAATTAATTATCATTCTGAAAAAGCTGCCATGTGGAGCGATATAGGTCAGTATGTTTCTATTGGTTTACCTTTTAGTTTTTTGGTTTTTCATCCCTCAAAAAAAGAAAGTCTTGTTCATCTAATCATGCTACAAGAAGTACTAGGATTAACTATAGGAGTTTCACAACTCACCAAAGGAATAACGCTACGCACGCGGCCTTATGCTTACAATCCAAATATATCATTACAAAAAAAAACAACGTCAGACGCACGCTTTTCCCTGTTTTCTGGACATACTAGTTTTTCATCGGCACTGGGATTTTTTAGTGCAAGTGTAATATCCGCATATTCTGAAAACAATACATTAAAAACTTTTTCATGGATTGGAGCTGCTACCCTTCCTGCTGCTGTCGGATTATTAAGAGTACATTCTGGTGAGCATTTTTATTCCGATGTTATAGTGGGTTACCTTGTAGGAGGAGGGATTGGGTGGTTAATACCGCAATTGCACAAAAACAACAATAATTCAGTCAGTCTTTTGCCTTACTTTTATCCAAACACTAGCGGAGTAAGTTTGTGTTTTAAATTTTAGTTATATTTTTTTTAAATAAAACCCAGCTATCCACCCAATAATACTGTATGTGAATAACTTATACTCATCTTAAAAAAATATATTAATAAATTAGCGCTGTATTCCAATCACTAAACACACATGATAATGTGTATTTAAATGAAAAAAAATATTAGTAGTTTTGACCGTTTAACTCGATTAACTATTGTAGCGTTAATTACCAGTTTATACTTTACGAGTTTAATAAGTGGAATAAATGCAATCATCTTATTAATGATTGCATTTATTCTAATGATTACCAGCTTCTCTGGTTGGTGTTTATTTTACGCTATTCTTGGAATTAGCACCTGCCCAACTAAAAGATATTCGCTTAGAGAAATTGATAATAGAAACGACCAATAAAATTAAAATCTAAACCCATAGGTCAGCATCACAGACAAATCGTTATGTGTGTTTCTAATAATCCCGTTCATATCAGGATAGGGTGTGAAGTCTGAATAAGAAGTAGACTGTACTACTGCCAAATCAAAGTAGTTTGCCCCTACATAATACCCGATCCCCCCTGTAATAAATTGTTTTTTGGTCGAAGGCAATGCATCAATTTTAAGTGTATTAGGATAATACGCATAACCTGCTCTTAATCTTAAATCATCTAATCGTAACTCACCGCCCACCCGAACGTTCAGCGCATTTTTATAGATACTTTTTAAGGTGTTATTATCTTCAAAAGTACCACTTGAACTCCCGTTAAACTTATTAATTCGTGTTCTACTATACATTACATATTCTAAATCAGCAGATACAAAACCTTTTTTTCCAGCAAAAAGTGCAATACCAGTATTGATTCTATATGGTGTTCGTAAACTTAGATCATCTTTAAAAGTAGCCCCTTGCCAACGTTCGTTCGACAAAGTTACCGTTTCTGCACTTCCATCATTATTCACAGTAGTACTTCCCCCGTTATAATTCGCTGTCAAAATTGAGCTATACTCTACGTCAACCCTATAAAATGTAGGAGTTTCTAGCGCTAGCCCAATTCGAACAATATCGGAAGGCCTTGCGATTAAACCAGCTTTAAAGTTAACACCTGTCCCCCTTGATTTTTCTTCCGTAGTATAGGTCAAACTCCTGAATTCTGCATTAGAGGTATTCGTTGTGTTTGTGAGTTCTTCTTTATAAAATGTTGAAACATTTCGTTTATATGAGGCTACCCCCATAGATGCACCAATATAGAATTTATCTTTGTAATTAGCCCCATAACCAAAGTCCCACTGGCTTTGTCCTCCTGATATGGTTACTTCTCCTTCTTGGGTGCTTGCTTGCCTCGGGTTAAATGTCACGAATGTAGACGAGTCAACATCATTTAATAAATAAGTATTGTAAGCCATATCTACCACATCTTCTTTGATTGAACGTGGTGAAAAATCATCTGGCACTATTACGCTTGGTGGTATGGTTTTACTCAACTGTAACGCATAATCTCTAAAGTTATAAACACTCCCCTCATTTCTAAAGTTAAAACGGGTGTGGTAATTACTCAAGCGTGAATAGCTAATTGCAATGCCTTCGCTTTTCCAATCTCCTCCATATTCACTATCATCCGACTGCGCTAACACGATACCAATGTTACCAAGATGGAAATTATCCATATTGTCACTGGTTTCGTTTTCATAATTGTAAGATCTAAAATCTGTTCTAGTTGAGTTCAATTGAATACCCGCTGTCATTCCAAAATCTGAATGCCGATATACACCAATCCCAGCCGGGTTCACATGAATACTACTTAAATCTCCCCCTAGTGCCGTTTGAGCACCGCCTATCCCCATCATTCGTGCACTTCCACCAAAATGCCTTCGTGCAATTTGATCTGCTTGCAAGAAAAACCCTGTAGCGCCCGGATCTATAGATTGAGAAAAAGATGTAAAACCTAGACACGAAAGTGTGATATAAAGAAATGTTCCCTTTAAGTTTTTCATAAAATTACGAATATGAGTTTTTGCTGATTATCTATTATCGACCTCCACGGCTTCCAGAAGAACCTCCTCCGCCTCCAGAACTACGGCCACCACCACCGCCAGAGAAACCTCCTCCAGAACTTCTGCTGCCACCACCACTAGAATAGCCTGATGAACGACTAGAAGAAGGAGAACTGCTGCGGTTACTTCCATACCCACTATTAGAATTTGTTCTAGGTACACTTACTCGGTTATTTGAGTTAGAAGATCTTTCGTTGCTATAACCACTATTTGATCCTCCACTTCTATTACCTGAATAAGTAGAGTTTGACGAACTTCGATTACTTCCATAACCTGAGTTTGATCCTCGGTCTGGTTGAGTGGTAGTAGATGAAGAACGACTACTGCCATAACCACTTGACGAAGAAGAACTACTTCTTGTGCTTGAACTATTTCCGTATGAAGATCTATTGGAAGTGGTGTTCCCTGAAGTTGAGCGGTTGCTTCCATAACCAGTTGATGAAGAACCGTCTCGTGAAGCACCATTCCCAGACGTTGATCGATTTGAAGAAGCCCTGTTATTAGACCCGTAAGTTGTTTTTGCAGCATTTTCAGCAGAAGATCTACCACTCTTATTTGAGTTCGCAGCGTTTAAGCCTGGAGAAGTAGTGACTGTACGTCCACCACGAACAACTGTATTATTTGTTTGGTTATTTTTGTAGCTATTCGTGTAATACCCATTATTGTAGTAGCCATGGTGATGAAAACCGCCACCGTAGCCCCATCCCCAACCATTATACATATATGGATTTCCGCAGAAAGCGTACGGGTTTCTCCAGCCACCATAATACCCGCCAAATCCACCATCTCCATACATTCCATAGCCAAATCTATTATAGCCATATCCTCCCCATGAATTATAACCTACATTCCAGCCAAAAGCAGAATTCCACCCAATACTAAAACCACTGTTATAAGTGTTCCACGGTGAGTAAAACGCATAAGGATTATAAAATAGATTATTGTATCCTACACCATAAAATGGTGTATAAAAACGATTTAACGATTGCGTATAATAATAATCGTCCGCACTATAATAATTATTATTCATATACGAATAGTCTTGTTGACTATAACCATCATTATTATCAGAATAATAATTATTTTCAGAGTAGTCGTTGTATGTAGTGTTCCCGGAATTGTCAGAATTAGTATAATTTTGCTCTACCGTATTGTCTTGTTTGTTTTCCTTTTCAAGTTTTTTTCTATCATTGGAGTTGAAATATAAGTCATCATATTGTTGCCCAAAAGAAGTCATTCCGATGAGCATAAAAAATGCGAAGATGTAACTAATTGGTTTCATAGCTTTTATTTTTAATCCAAACGTGGAATGATTTGACAAATTATATTTTGAAAGGTTTAATATCATGATAGTTAAATTACACAAAATTATACTTTTGTATTGCATTTAGTATGTGGTTAACAAAAGATGTACCAAAACAATTCAAGATAAATCAAAGAAATGGCGAAGGCAATACCAAGTAGAGAAGAAGATTATTCATTGTGGTATAACGAATTAGTTAAAAAAGCCGATCTGGCAGAAAATTCAGCAGTTCGTGGCTGTATGGTAATTAAACCCTATGGTTATTCTATATGGGAAAAAATGCAGCAAGCATTGGATAAAAAATTTAAAGACACCGGACATCAAAATGCGTATTTTCCCTTGTTTGTACCAAAAAGTTTGTTTGAAGCTGAGGAGAAAAACGCAGAGGGATTTGCAAAAGAATGTGCTGTGGTAACACACTACCGATTAAAAACAGACCCTGATAATAAGTCGAAATTAATCGTAGATCCTGAAGCTAAATTAGAAGAAGAATTAATTGTCCGCCCAACAAGTGAAGCGGTTATTTGGAATACCTATAAAAACTGGATTCAATCATATAGAGACTTACCGATTTTAGTGAACCAATGGGCAAATGTTGTGCGTTGGGAAATGCGAACAAGGCTCTTTTTACGTACTGCAGAGTTTTTATGGCAAGAAGGACATACTGCTCATGCTACTAAACAGGAAGCATTAGATGAAACAAAACAAATGTTAGAGGTCTATGCTGATTTTGCTGAGAATTTTATGGCCTTACCAGTAGTGAAAGGGGTGAAAACGGAATCAGAACGCTTCGCAGGTGCTTTAGACACGTATTGTATTGAGGCTTTAATGCAGGATGGAAAAGCTTTACAAGCAGGAACTTCCCACTTCTTAGGTCAAAATTTTGCTAAAGCATTTGATGTTAAATATTCTGACAAAGAAAATAAATTAGAGTATGTATGGGGAACCTCATGGGGTGTAAGCACACGACTGATGGGAGCCTTAATAATGGCCCATTCGGATGATGAAGGATTAGTATTACCTCCAAAACTGGCTCCTATACAAGTAGTAATTGTCCCAATTTATAAAGGTGATGACCAATTAGAAGCTATTGCTGAGAAAGTAGCTCCATTGGTTAAGGAACTTCAGGCATTAAACATTTCTGTCAAGTTTGATAACCGCGACACCTATAAACCAGGTTTTAAATTTGCTGAATGGGAGTTAAAAGGAGTACCAGTTCGAATTGCCCTTGGACAACGTGACATGGAGAATGGTACTGCTGAAGTAGCCAGAAGAGACACGAAAGAAAAACAAGTGGTCGCTTTTGATAACTTAGTAACTGTGGTTGAAGGTTTAATGGAAGAAATCCAAACAAACATTTACAACAAAGCAAAAATCTTTAAGTCCGAAAACACGACCGAAGTAAATTCATTTGAAGAATTTAAATCAGTATTAAAAGGGAAAGGTGGATTTATTTCGGCACATTGGGATGGCTCAGCAGAGACTGAAGAAAAAATAAAAGAAGTAACAAAAGCAACTATTCGCTGTATTCCATTCAACTCTAAAGAGGAAGAAGGTGTTTGCATTTATTCTGGGAAACCTTCAAAACAACGTGTTTTATTTGCTAAAGCTTATTAAGTATAATTTATGGAACTCATCTACATCATTCTTATCGCTTTAATTGGTTTGGCATTAATCGTTGTAGAAGTGATGGTTATACCAGGTTCTTCCATAATAGGGTTTATAGGTTTTGGAGTGACTGCAGGAGCAATATATATGAGCTATCGATTTCATGGAACAGAAGCAGGAACCATTGTTTTTGCAAGCTGTGCTGTAATTTCAGGTGGGTTTCTCTATTACGCAATAAAATATAATGTTTGGAAAAAATTTTCTTTGAACAATGAAATTAATGAGCGAGTTTCTTCGAATGTAAATGAAAGAATTCCAGTTGGAACAGAAGGAAAAGCTGTATCAGCACTAAGGCCTTATGGCAAAGCAGAGTTTGATGATGAAACATATGAAGTTGTTACACTCGGAAGTTTTGTAGATGCCGGAAGTTTGATTAGAATTGTGAAGATAGAACAAGAAAAAATTTTTGTACAACTAATAAATAAATAAAAAAATGAGTGCTAGTCTTATTGTGCTTGGAATCTTAGGTTTAGTAGGTTTCATTTTATTCATCCTCATCTTCCAAATTATGGGATTGTGGGTGTCAGCCTTGTTATCAGGCGTGTCCATCAACCTGTTTCAGTTACTTTTTATGCGAATTCGTAAAGTTCCGCCTTCCGTCATTGTCAATGCGATGGTTACTACCCATAAAGCAGGTATTAAACTAACAAGAGATGAGTTAGAAGCTCATTATTTAGCCGGTGGACATGTTCCTTCTGTGGTTATCGCATTAATCTCTGCTGACAAAGCCAATATTGCCTTAACGTTTCAACAAGCTGCAGCGATTGATTTAGCTGGTCGTGATGTGTTAGAAGCTGTTCAAACCTCTGTTAATCCGCGAGTAATCAACACACCAAATGTAGCGGCTGTAGCTCAGGATGGAATTCAGTTAATCACAAAAGCACGTGTAACTGTACGGGCAAACATCAACCGATTAGTGGGTGGAGCTGGTGAAGAAACTATTTTAGCACGTGTAGGAGAAGGGATTGTAACTTCTATTGGTTCTTCTCAATCGCATAAGACGGTATTGGAAAACCCTGATAGTATTTCTAAAGTGGTGTTAGCAAAAGGATTAGATGCTGGAACAGCTTTCGAGATCTTATCTATCGACATCGCTGATATTGATGTTGGGGAAAATATTGGAGCGAAACTTCAAATAGACCAAGCAAATGCTGACTTAAAAGTAGCCGAAGCGAAAGCAGAAGAGCGAAGAGCAATGGCTGTGGCACATGAGCAAGAAATGAAAGCTAAAGCTCAAGAAGCGAGAGCTAACGTAATTCAAGCTGAAGCTGAAATTCCAATGGCGATTGCTAATGCATTTAACAGTGGTAATTTGGGTATCATGGATTATTATAAAATGAAAAACATTGAGTCTGACACAGACATGAGAGATTCAATTGCTAAATCAACTGGAGAAACTAAACCGAAGAAATAAAAATGAAAAAGACGTTAATTATTGTTGGTTGTATCTTAGGTGTATTACTGCTCTTGTACTTATTCTTTGGCGGTAGATACAATTCTATGGTTCAAAAAGACGAGACTGTAATTGCACAATGGGCCAATGTAGAGAGTGTGTACCAACGTAGAGCAGACTTAATTCCTAACTTAGTGAACACTGTGAAAGGTTATGCTGCTCACGAACAAGAAGTGTTAACAGGAGTAATTGAAGCAAGAGCTAAAGCAACCAGCATCAACATTGATCCTTCAAATTTGGATTCAGAATCCATTCAAAAATTTAGTCAGGCACAATCAGGACTTTCTTCTGCATTGTCTAGATTATTAGTTACTGTGGAACGATACCCTGATTTAAAGGCTAATCAAAATTTCCTTGAACTACAAGCACAACTGGAAGGTACAGAAAACAGAATTGCTGTGGAGCGAATGAAATTTAATGAAGTAGTGAAAGAATATAATACTTATATCCGTAGTTTTCCTAATAACATGTTAGCTGGAATGTATGGGTTTTCATCTAAAACACCCTTTCAAGCCGATGAGGGTTCAGAAAAAGCTCCTCAAGTTCAGTTTTAATCGAAACTAATTGTGTTTGGCAATTCATTTTCATCATCAGGTTTGATATGAAAATCTGAAGTAACCAACAAATCTGCTGCTAAAGAAATGCCTTTGATAATTCCATCAGAGGCATTTTTGTTTCTGATGCCGGCAGTTATTTCATTCACAATATTTACCCACTGCTCTTGACCAATTTGTTTATTAATTTCGGTGTCACCAAGAACTTCTACACGGTGCTCCAAGCAGCTGATTAATATTAAAAGTCCTGTTCGATCTTTGGTCTGAAACAATTCACGTTCAAGAAAAATTTGCTCGGCTTTTTGAATCACTCGCGTATCTATTTCTTTTTGAGAAACAAACAACAGACGAATGGATGGAACAAAAAAAGCTAAAGCAAAAGCTAATACAAAGACCACAATGCTAAACAACTCTGCATATTCTGTAGCAAGAGAAGGCACAAAAAAGCTCGAACCATAAGCTAGCACTAAAGAAGAACCTCCTAATAATAAGGAGCAAGCCAATACGCCTCCAAAATAACTGTCGCTTTGTTCACTTACATGCACGACAATCTCACCATTGGTTTTCTTCTCAGCTATCTTGATAGCCTCTTCAATACGTGTTGCGTCTGCACTTGAAAAGAGTTTATTTTCCATAATTATTTTTTTTACCAACCTCCAGAAGCACCACCACCACCGAAGCTGCCACCGCCTCCGCTAAATCCACCACCCGAGAAGCCACCACTGCTGAATCCTCCTCCGTAGCTGCCTCCGTATCCGCCATGGTATCGGCCACCGCCACCACCGCCTTTGGAATTACCAAAGAGAGTCGTGAACACACCTAGCATAAAATTGTAAAGTAAAGCAAATTGAATAGACGAAAGTAGCGCCATGATAACCACAAGCACTACTATACCCAAACCAATGCCTTTTAATGCCCCAAATTTGTCTTTCAAAAATAGTAGTGCTATCATAAACACAGGGAATAGAAACATCCACGTGCTAAACTTATTTGACTTTTTTTCTTTTTTAAAATTGTCATCCGACACTGGCTCTTTAAAAATCAACTCCTTCACTGTAACTGAGCCTGAATAAATCCCTTGATAAAAATCCTGGTTTCGGAAATTGGGTTTCAGTTGCGTTTCAATAATTCGCTTTGCTAAAGCATCTGGAATTACACCTTCTAATCCATAACCGACTTCTATTCGCATTTTTTTGTCTTGCATCGCCACTAGCATAATCACACCATTATCGGCTTTTTCAGTACCTAGCCCCCAATATTCACCCAAAGAAAAAGCGTAATCTTCAATGGTATAAGGTGAAGTGGTATTCATTAAAACGATCACATATTGCGCTCCACTTTTTTGTTCTATTTCTTCCGATAATGCTATCAGTTGATTTTTCTCATAGCTTTGAAGTATACCCGTTTGATCAATTACGCGCTGATTGTTCAACGAAATCAATTCTTTTTCTGGCACACGAGCCAACAACGAGATTGGGATTAATAGAAGAAGAATAAAGACTTTTAATGCTTTCATGATGTGCAAATTAAAAAAACTAATGCTAATTCGACTCATATAGAGTAATTAAAACACTAGAGTTTGAAGGGTCTTGAAATAGTAAAGCCCATGCGGTATTGGCCTTTTCTTGGGTTTACGTCTGAAGTTGTACCTGAGACAAACTGATATTCACCAATGCCTTTAGAATTAGTAATGTCCAGCTGAAACACGTGTCCACCTACATCAAATTCAACACCTACACCTACTTCATCATAATAACTGTTTGCATCCCCTCTATCCATGAATTGATTATAAGTATATTCTAAATTAAGCGCGACCAACTGAGTAAGTTTTATCCTAGCCCCAGCACCTAACGCAACTAGATCATTCATATCATTGACAGCCACATAGTTTCGATGTACATAAGACGGTATGATTTGAAAAGAATATCGACTATTTATTTTATAACCAGCAATCAACTGGGTAACATAACGTAATCGGTGAATCCCTTTTGAAAAAGAACTTTCAGAAGTACTTATACCAGATGCATGCATGGTAGAAATGGCACTACTACCAAGAACAGTTAAGCTGACAGGTGTTTTTTCGGTTGGTCGTATCAGCCGATATTTAACGAAGCCATCAAATAGTTCTCTAATGGTTCCACCACCCTTGCTTCTACCTGCTCCAATCATCAAGTTATCATTGATACCGTATTCAAAAGCAATTCGAATGTCAGATGAGTTATCGAGTCCCCAAAAATTGTGATAACCACCATTATCTCCTCCAATATCACCAAAACGGTGTGTCACCCGAAAGTCAAATTCTCTTCTGCCTAGTGTTTCCGAAGTATGATTATTCACTAGACGGGTAGTACTAAACGTGGCAAAGGGAGCAAGATAACTCGAATCTATTGAACCTGATTGGGCTGATGTGCATACAACCACAATCATTAATACAGATGTGATAATGAAATTTTTCTTTGGATACATACCTAGTTGCTTTGCTGGTTAATGTAGGCCACTAAATCTTCAATTTGTTGATTTGTGAGCCTTTCTTGCGTATAATGAGGCATATAAGGCTTATATCCTATAATTGGATAAGTACCTCTTCTAACTATTTCATACACGGACAATTCAGATGTTTTTTTGAGCATCGATTTTAATAATTGATGACTTAGTTTATTGTCTTCAAGTTTTAAGTTGGTGATTCTTGCCTTTGGATCATGACAATGCAAACAACTTTGGTTGTAAATTAACTTCCCTAAGTCGGCATCCCCGGTTTTCCCGTAAGTCCTTTCCTCAGGGGATAATGCAGGAATAAACGTAGCCTCAGCCACTGAGACAAATTTAGATTTCAGTACAGTCATTGCTGTATCTGCTTGTTGTTTTATTAGCTCATTTTCTTCTTTACTCAAACTTAAATCTTCCAACATCAACTGTATGGACCAAAAATAATGAAGGAACGCTTCTAATTCCCAATCTTCTAACAGCCGACCTTGAGAACATTCTTTAGCGCAAAGTTGAATAGCATTGGCTAAGGTATCTCTTGCAGGAATCACTAAGTCGCCATATTTTTCTTTATAATCACCATTGTACCATGTCTTGCGATTAACCACACCATACATGGTAGTGCCTTGTAAAAAGGGAATATTTTTTTCTTTAGCAAAAGTTAACCGAGCTACAGGATTTTGATTAGCTAAACTAGGGTCTTCCTTCACATTGTTATGACAACTGGAGCAAACATAGTGCTTTGAAATTCGGTTTGACTGCCCCCCATCTGGATGGGTTGATGTTCCGTACAAAAATAACTCTTTCCCAATTTTAATTTTTTCTTGATCTAAATTTGCGATAAAGTGAACGGGCTTCGGTTCACCAAGGTTAAATAATACCCCTGCTACAGTAGATGGCTTTTGCTCATATGGTTTACTCAACTGTATAAAAGCTGAAAAAAGCATTATTCCGATAACAATAAAGATGTAAAGTAAACTTTTCATGTCAATTATTAGGTTTACCTGCTGCAACCCAGCATTTGATAGTTTCTATTTTTACCTGGGGTAGTTTCTCCGCTGGCGTGAAAGTAGAAGGGTCATAAGGCATTTTAATGGAGCCTGTATGTTGAATAGCGGGGATAATTTGGTCGGTCATAGCTGAGATTTCTGAATAATTGGTTAATGCAAAAGGACCGGCTCCACCTATTACATGGCACGCTGGATTAGCACATATTGAAGTAAAAATTGGAAGGATATGATTATTAAAAGAAATCGTATCACAAAAGGATTGTGGTGTTGGATTATCATCGGCTTTATCAACAGAACAACTAATCATCAATAAAAATGTCGATAAAGCAATAAATACTGAATGCTTCATAATTTAAAAGTCTAGTTTTTATTTCTTATAAATTGCCTTACTAACGACATTTTAGAAACTTAGATAAATATGCACCGTTTTCCTAATTATCTGGCTTGCCTTGACTTCTCCAACACTCAATAATATTTATTAAACTATCTGAAAGTTTAGGTGCTGGCTGGAATGTAATTGTATCCAAAGGCATTTTAGTTCTATCGTTTTGAGAAAGAACACCTAATATTGACCCAGTAGAATAAGCAATATCAATATAGGACTCAAAATATATGGTTGCTTGTCCATTTGGTGCTTTGTGGCATTGAGTAAAATTACAATTCATTTCAAAAATGGGGAATACGTCTCTTTTAAAAGACAGTGAATCACACGAAGTAGAGATGGTTGAATCCTCTTTAGCTACAGGTTTAATGTCTTCTTTTGCATGGTCAAAGCTACAACACCACAGCAATATCAAAGGAAGAAAACATAGCCTTAACATCAACTAAAGAGTCCTTTCTTTTTTGCCTTAACTGCTTTGCGCAAAGCGAGAATATACCCGTAATGGATCCCTTCATGCACCGCAACAAAATGTATCGCCTCATTAATGGATGTTAATGTAACACCCAATCCCGTGGTGAGTTGATTAAATTCTTTAAAAATACCTGATTCATAATCCTGTTTTAAATCTTTGGCGGTACATACCAATAACTTTTTAACCTTCTCGTAAGTGTCTTTACTATAATTTCCTACTGGTTGAGTTCCTTTAGCAAAGGTATTCATCAATTCATCTGAAAGCAACAACGTCTGACCCGACAAACCATAGGTTAACTTTTGGAGAATCACCAGCATATGACCCATATTCCACAATATATTGTTAGAAAAACCTTTAGGGATACGATTGATTTCTTCCAACGACAAATCCTCCATTAACAATGAAGTGGTTTCGCGAATGCTGATTATAGTTTCAAACGTCTTATCCATTTTTTTGCTTTAACAAGGCAGCCTTTACTAAATCAATAAAAGAGAAGGTGTCCACAAGATCTTTTAAATCACTAAGATTATTGGTTTTTCTGCCTTCGCAAAGGTCTATAAAAGTTTTAATCTCATTAGCATACCCTTGCATCGTTAATGAATTGTTTTCCATTACTGGCACAAAGCCATTATTTTTAATCAGTAATTGTTGAAGAGGGGCTTTTTTTACCACTTTCTCTAATGGAATCCCTAATACCACAGGAGATTTTGGTGTAAACACTAATTCAAAAGCTCCAGTGCTTTCATATACTCCTTTGGGAGTATTGACAACAATCGATTCTTTTGCTGTGTCCCATGTATAGTCGGTAGATAATTCAATTGAACCAATAACATTATTTGCATGAGTTACCTGTAAAAAAATGGTACCTCTAATGGCAGTTGCGTTTACGCTTTGGACTTTCCCAAATAAAAAAACCGCTACATCCAAGGGGTGAATAAACAAATCCCATAAGGCGTCCCCTTCAGGGTAAGCTCCTGTCAAGTATTTATAGTTATAAGAAAATGGCTTTTTTGCGAGTTTCTTAAGTTGATCAACTACTGATGCATATCGCTTTTGTAACCCAACAACAACTTTTTCTTCTCCTTGTAACTGAATTAACTGCTGTAATTCTTCAGAACTTAAACAAGGTGGTTTTTCAACAAAAACATTTTTGCCCGCCTCTAAAGCTGATTTTGTCAGTTCAAAATGTGCTTTCGGGGTTGTAGAAATAAATACTCCTTTTACTTCATCGTCATGAAGCACTTGCTGATAATCACATGTTCCAATACAGTCATATTTTTTAGCCATCAGGCTAGCATTCAAGGCTGTTTTTGTACAAATGTATTTTATCGGTAACCCAAAAAAATCTATGATGGGATACAGGTTACTAAGACTATGATTGCCAACACCTATACATGCATAACTGTGACTTGAACCAGATAGCTGATTTAAAAGACTTTTCTTTTTAAAATTTTTATACCGGTTGATCAGTGTCGAAACCATACTTATTTAATAATACTCATCAAGGTTTTCACCTTTCAAATCAGCTACAAATTCTTTTACTTTTTGTTCTTGTTCTTTTGGACAAATCATGAGCACGTTATCATATTCAGCCACTATAAAATCGTTCAATCCTTCCGCAACAACTAACCTGTTTTTAGGTGTTTTAAAAATACAATTCTGTGTATTATATACTTTTACATTCCCCTCTAACACATTTCCATCACTATCTTTTTCACTAATTTCATACAGGGATTTCCATGTCCCTAAATCAGACCAGCCAATGTCACATAGCAAAACAGATACATTATCAGCCTTCTCCATAATGGCATAATCAATAGAAATTGATTCACACGTACTGTAAGCCTCTTTTACAAAAGCAGCTTCTTTATCGTTATAATAGTGTCCTTTTGAAAAAATTTGATGCAAACCTTCACAATGTTTTTCAAAGGCCTTAAGGATGGAACTCGCATTCCAGATAAATATTCCTGCATTCCACACGTAATCACCGCTTGCTAAAAACTGAGTGGCTCTTTCTAGATTTGGTTTTTCAGTGAAAGCTATCACCTTTTTGAGTTCGTTGGAAGACTCTTCAAATTTGATATAACCATATCCAGTATCTGGACGATTAGGCTCTATGCCAAGCGTTAACAACGTGTCGGTGTTTGAAACTGCGGCTAAACCAGTTCTAACCTTATCTTTAAACATTTCTTCTTTCAAAATAATATGGTCAGAAGGTGAGATGATTAAATTTGCTTGTGGATCTTTTGAAGCTATTTTATAAGCTGCATATGCTACACAAGGTGCCGTATTTTTACCGCATGGTTCTAGCAGTATTTGATCATCACTCAAAAAAGGTAGTTGTTCTTTCACCAAACTGCCATATATATCATTAGTGACTATGTAAATATTTTCAGGTGGACATACTCCCTCAAACCGTTCAGCAGTTTGTTGCAAAAGTGATTTTCCTGTGCCTAATACATCATGAAATTGTTTCGGAAAATTAGTTCTACTAAAGGGCCAAAATCGACTACCAATACCACCCGCCATTATAATCACATAGTTGTTCATCTACTGTATTTTTTATTTTTTTAAAATGATTAATCAACTCTAAACGGCCTACTAATTTCACTGGAAAAAGACCTCTTAATTTTTGTTCGTCTGACTTCCCCACTAATTTAACCAGTGAAGTTGTGATTAAGTCTATTTTAAAGATTTAATCTCTGTTTTTTTTAGTAACTTCAATACATCACATATGCTTGCATGAAGTCAACATACTGACAAAGATAAAATTTCCCAAGCATAATTAAACTTAATGTATCGTGAGTTCTAGTATAACCATGAATCTCGTTGACGTTCTTAAAGAAAACTTTGGATATTCTACCTTCAGAGGTAATCAAGAGAAAATCATTCAAAATTTATTAGCCAAGAAAGACACTTTCGTAATTATGCCCACAGGGCGCTGGAAAATCGTTGTGTTACCAACTCCCAGCTATTATGCTAGAAGGCACGGCTATCGTCATATCTCCTTTAATTGCTTTGATGAAAAATCAAGTCGATCAATTGGAGGCACGAGGCATCAACGCCCACTTCCTTAATTCTACGTTAACAAAAAGAGAAATCACAAAAGTAAAAAAGGAGGTGCTTGATGGGGTTACTAAACTTTTATATGTAGCTCCTGAATCCTTGACTAAGGAGGAAAACATTGAGTTCCTTAAAAAAGCTAAACTTTCATTTGTGGCTGTAGATGAAGTACATTGTATTTCTGAATGGGGACACGATTTCCGTCCTGAATACCGAAGAATCAGAAGTATTATATCAATGTTGGGTGAATTACCCATTATAGCGCTAACCGCTACAGCGACTCCAAAAGTACGTCTTGATATTATCAAAAACTTGACAATGGAAACTGCTACTCTATATAAGGGTTCTTTCTTTCGAAAAAACTTATTTTACGAAGTTCGACCTAAAGTCAACAGTAAAGTTCAACTCATCCAGTTTATCAAACAACATAGAGGAGAAGGTGGTATTGTCTATTGTTTAAGTAGAAAAAAAGTAGAAGAACTAGCACAATTTCTAAATGTAAACGACATTAACGCTCGCCCCTATCACGCAGGACTGGATCCACACGTTAGAGAGAAAAATCAGGATGATTTCCTCAATGAGGATGTGGATGTTATAGTGGCCACTATTGCTTTTGGAATGGGAATTGACAAACCAGATGTGCGTTTTGTGGTTCACTATGATGCTCCCAAATCACTCGAAGGTTATTACCAAGAAACTGGTAGAGCGGGACGTGATGCAAAAGATTCTCATTGTTTGATGTTTTACAACTACAACGACATTGTTAAGCTTGAAAAATTCAACAAAGACAAAGCCGTTTCCGAACGTGAAAATGCACACCATCTATTGGAAGAAGTAACAGGTTATTCTGAGTCGGCTCGTTGTAGAACCCGCCAATTGCTACATTACTTTGGAGAACACCTTGATGATGATTGTGGTTTTTGTGACAACTGTAAAAACCCAAAGGAAAGTTACACGGTTGAAAATGAAGTTACCCTTGCCATTCAAGCCGTAAAACAAACGGGCGAACGCTTTGGATTGAAGCACATTGCTGATGTACTCCGTGGCTCAAAAGGACAATATGTGCTAAGTCACCATCATAATGAACTTGCTGTTTATGCAAAGGGCAAAGATAAAGACGGTCACCAATGGATGTCTATTTTACGTCAATTGTTGATTCTTGAATTTTTCGAGAAAGATATTGACAACTATGGTGTAGTAAAAGTCAGTAAACTAGGTGAAGATTTTTTATTAAAACCCTACCCCGTTGAAATATTAAATGATCATGTGTACCCAGAAGTAACTGATAACGATGATGTGACAATTAAAGATCCTCATCAACAACATCAGCTTATACATGAGTCTTATGACAAAGTGCTGTTTGGCTTGTTAAAAGGCATCCGTAAAGATGTAGCCAAGAAAAATGGCGTACCACCTTACGTAGTCTTCCAAGAAGAATCAATGGAGGAAATGGCGACTAGTTTTCCAATGACGATAGAAAACCTTACACATATAAGTGGTGTAGGTCAGGGAAAGGCGAACAAGTTCGGTAAAGCATTCATTGAAGTAATCAAAAAATACGTTGAAGAGAATGATATCGATGTTCCTTCCGACATGTTTGTTAAATCAAAAGTCAACAAGTCTAGAAATAAGATTCAGATTATTCAATTAATTGATGATAAAGTAGAATTAGAAGAGATTGCCGAAAGATTAAATTTGACCTATGATCAAATAATTGAAGAAATTGAACACATTTGTCATTCTGGAACTAAGCTCAATTTAGATTATTATATTGACTCAGTCTTGGATGAAGATAAGCAAGATGATATCTTTGATTACTTCATGGAAGCTGAAACCGATAATATCGAAGATGCTCTAGAAGAATTTGATGATGAATATACCGAGGATGAAATTCGTTTAATGCGAATACGATTCATGTCTGAGGTAGCAAATTAGAACAACATACATGAATATATTAATATTAGGGTCAGGTGGAAGAGAGCATGCTTTCGCTTGGAAGATTGCACAAAGTAGTAAATGCACAAAATTATATATTGCACCTGGAAACGCAGGAACTTCTGAAGTTGCTGAAAATGTAGAAATTGGAGTCAACGAATTTGATAAAATTTCTCAGTTTGTTTCTGAAAAAAACATCGACCTCTTGGTAGTTGGCCCTGAAGAGCCTTTAGTTAAAGGGCTAGTGGACTACCTCGAGTTTATTCCAGCTCATGCCCAACTCAAAATTGTTGGGGCAAGCAAAGAAGGTGCTCAATTAGAGGGAAGTAAAGATTTTTCCAAGATTTTTATGGAAAAATACAATATTCCTACAGCCGCTTACAAAACATTCACTAGTCATCAAGCTACACAAGCATTAGCTTATTTAGAAACTATTCCAGCACCATATGTACTAAAAGCGGATGGTTTAGCTGCTGGAAAAGGAGTGATTATTAGTAGTGACTTAAAAGAAGCTCAAGCATCATTGCACGATATGTTAGTGAACCTAAAATTTGGCGATGCTAGCGCGAAAGTGGTGATTGAACAGTTTTTAGACGGAATTGAATTATCTGTATTTGTGTTGACTGATGGTTCTGACTACATCATTTTACCTGAAGCAAAAGATTACAAAAGAATAGGTGAAGGAGATACTGGTTTAAATACCGGAGGCATGGGAGCTCTTTCCCCCGTTCCGTTTGCTGATCAAGCATTCATGAAAAAAGTAGAAGATCAAATTATAAAACCTACAGTTGATGGGTTGAAGTCTGAAGGCATCAAATACAAAGGTTTTATCTTTTTTGGTTTGATAAAAGTGAATGGCGAACCTTACACAATTGAGTACAATGTAAGAATGGGCGACCCAGAAACAGAAGTTGTAATCCCGAGAATTAAATCGGATTTGGTAGACCTTTTAGTTGCTACTGCCGATGAAAAACTAGCTACTGCTTCCATTCACATCACGGATGAGGCAGCCTCCACGGTCGTTTTGGTTGCAGGCGGTTATCCAGAAGCATATGAAAAAGGAAAAGAAATTTCAGGACTAACTGAAGTTAGTGATGTAATACCTTTTCACGCTGGCACTAAAAAATCTAATGACAAAATAGTTACTAATGGTGGTCGTGTTATTGCGGTATCAGCATTAGGAAGAGATTTAAGCCATGCGTTAGAAAAATCGAATAAAGCTGCACAAATAATTAATTGGGATAAAAGATATTACCGAACCGATATTGGTTTTGACTTAATAAAAGAAAAAGTATGAGTTGCGGATCTTCTTGTGGAACAGGTGGGTCTAGCGGATGTTCATCCAAAATGAACGTATTCGATTGGCTCAGCGAAATGGAAAAACCGAAAGACGGATTTGATGCCGTAGAGGTTAAATTTAAAGGTGGAAGAAAGGCGTTTTTTAGAAATGCCAACAATTTAAATATTATCACTGGTGATGCAGTAGTCATTGAAGCATCTCCTGGTCATGACGTAGGTTACGTCTCTGCCTCAGGTGAAATTGTTCGTCTTCAAATGAAAAAAAACAAGGTTACATACAACGATGATTTAAAAATCATCTATCGTATGGCTACCGACAGGGACCTTGAAAAACATGAAGAAAGCAAAAACAGAGAACTTCCTACCTTATATAGAACTAGAGAAATTTGCAAAGAATTAAACGTAGGGATGAAGCTCTCCGATGTCGAATTTCAAAGTGATAATACGAAAGCTACTTTTTATTATTCGGCTGATGAACGCGTAGACTTTAGAGAATTAATTAAACGGCTTGCTGGAGAATTTAGAATTAAAGTAGAGATGCGTCAGATAAGCCTGAGGCAAGAGGCTGGTCGAATAGGTGGAATTGGCTCATGTGGAAGAGAGCTTTGTTGTTCTACGTGGCTAACCGATTTTAAAAACGTTTCTACCTCAGCAGCTAGATATCAAAACTTATCTTTAAACCCTTCTAAGTTATCTGGTCAGTGTGGCCGACTTAAATGCTGCCTCAACTATGAGTTAGATACCTATATTGATGCGCTCAGTCATATACCTGATGTAAAAAGCCCTATTAAAGTAGAAAAAGGTTCAGGAAGGCTTCAAAAAACAGATATTTTCAAAAGAAAAATGTGGTTTAGTTTTGAAGGCGATTCAAACTGGTACCCAATTTCTACTGAACGAGTAAAAGAAATTCAAAAATTAAATGAAGAAGGAGTAATTCCGCACTCGTTAGAGTTGGATGAGGAAGATATTATTGAAGATAGTGGACCAATCAATAATGATTTAAGACAACTGGACAAAAAATACAAAAAGAAGAGTGTTACTAAAAAGCGAAAAAAAACTAGCTCTTCATCTGATAAAAGTCAAAACAAATCGGGTAGTATTCTAGCTAAAGATAGTGAGGATAAACCCCAACCAAAGCGCAAAAAATTCAAACCTAGACAAAAAAACAAACCGCCCAACAAAGGCACAACAAATGAGTAAAGGCATACTATTAATCGTTAGTATATTAACCGCAATATTCTTCCAATCCTGTTCGGATGATGATCGTTATTTTGAACAGAACATTGATATTGAAAATGCAACTTGGGACAGAACTCAAACTCCTTCACTTAGCTTTGAAATCGAAGATACGTCAAGTAAATACCATTTAGTTTATACGGTAAGAAACTCCAGCGATTACCCCTACTATAATTTATACCTTAAATCGCAATTGATTGATTCTACAGGACTCATAGTTGATACCTTCAATAGTGAACTTTACTTATTTGATGCCACTACAGGCAAACCATTTGGAGCATCCAACAATTTATTAGGCGATGCTTTGGGTGAAATTTACGATGGCCGCTATTTATGTCAATCGTACTACAAATTTGACAAACCTGGTGCTTATACTTTTTCGATAGAACAAGGGATGAGAAAAGAGGAAGCCTTAGAGGGAATTATGGCTATTGGTCTTAGAATTGAAAAAGTGAAGTAAAAAAGAACTTAAGTTCTTTTTTACTTCACCATGTCATCATTTTTTCAGTAAATCTCTTATTTCTGTTAGCAAAACCTCTTCTTTAGTAGGAACTGGCGGAGCAGAAGGTGCTGCAACTTCTTTTCTCTTCAAGTTATTATAACCCTTAACAATAAGAAATACACAGAGTGCAACAATTAGAAAAGTGATTATTGTATTAATAAAATTTCCATAAGTAATCGCTATTTCAGCTACTTCTTCACCATTTTCAATAGATGCCTCCTGAATAATTACTTTTAATTCAGAGAAATCAACGCCCCCCATAACTTTACCCACTGGCGGCATAATAATATCATTAACCAGTGATTTGACTATAGCTCCAAAATACGTTGCCATGACTAGTCCAACCGCTAACTCAATGACATTACCTTTAGCAATAAATGTTTTGAATTCTTTTAACATGATTAGTGTATTTTTCTATAAACTAAACCCTTAAAAGAAACAGATACAACTTTTAATGATATAAATTTTTATTATTTATTGTATAATTAGTTTATATGTGGCAAAGAAACTTTCAATCTGCAAGAAATAGACTCCTTTCTCAAGTTTGTTTAAATCTACAATTACCTCACCATTCACAATTTGAAATGTGTCGACAGTTTCTAGCGTTAGTGGCAAAATAATTTTTGCTTCTAAAGGCACATCATTCACCTTATCTAACTTTAAAAGTGTTCTTCCTTTTGTAGGATTAGGATAAATATTCACCTCCGCGTTTGCTAACTTTGAATTACTCAATGCTTCTATGGGTGAGTAAGAATAATTACCATCAAAATCAGTTTGTTTCAATCGAAAATAAATTATTTCTACAAATGGAAAAGCAGGGGAACTATCTTCATATACTATTGGCATCAGTGAATTACCAGCTCCTTGTTGTTCTAATAGAACATTGAATGTAATTAAGTCATAAGAATATTCGATAGTGAAGTAGTCGTTGTTTTCTTCGGTTAAAGTTTCCCAGGTAAAAACAAAATCTTCGTTTTTCAATGAAACGTTAAAATATTTAAGTTCTATAGGTAAAGCTATACCATTGTTTACACATTCTCCTCCACTACCCGGAGCACAAACAGACGCACAATATGTCCCACCAAATCCTACTCGACCACCACCAGAGGTGCCATTACAATCAAATGTACCGCCATATTTATTGACACTTGTGGCATTTGGAAAATTCATGACGCCATCGTTTATAATGTTAGCTTGACCAAAAAGTACTTGCCCAGTACCTCGACTAGTGAAACTACCTAAAGTATTAATATTAAAATTACCAGAATGAAAGCTAGTATTTCCGCTAATATCAACCTTACCTGCAACATTAAAAAATGTACCTGCCGCATCATTATTTAAATTACCTGTAACATTAAGTGAACCCGTTGAGCTAATATTCCACGTACCAAGTATCTGCATCATACCATTTCCCACATTCATTTCACCCGATAAATTAATAACACTCCCAGGTGTATTTAACGTAGTAAAAAAACCAGTAACATTTAAGGAAGAGCCCGACATTATAGTCAATTTACTATTACTTATACTAAAATTTTTATTTCCCAAAATACTTAAACTTCCATTATTACCTATAATAGTGACCAAGTTAGCTCCAGCTAAAGCAAAAGTATAACTAGGGGTAGTTGATAGCGGATGATTGATGAAAATAGTATCATTTGGCGCAGAGGATTTTGTGTATCCAGCAGAACTCCCCGGAACAATACCACCTACCCAATTATTAGAATCGCCATACAGACCACTCCCTCCAGCTTTAGTATAAAAATTTGCTGCGTTGGTATAAAACATAAAGTTTAAAACAGCGATGAGTCCTAATGAGATTTTTTTTAGCATGGTGTGTGTGTGTTTTAATTATACACTTTCCTCCTAAAAAACTAAACGTACAATAGTTCCTTAAGGTTGCTTATTAGATTTGACACTTGATTATTCAAACAAGTTAAACAGAGAAAAATTGAACTAATTTTTCCTGTACTTTACTTTTATCTACCCAATAATTCCGACTATAAATGCTAGTAAACTTCCATTCCAGTGTCGTCATTCTTAATTGTTTGTATGCATGATACTCTTTTACTCCTAACGTATAATAAAAATTATCGTCAGTATGTATTGTCCCAATTATTCTCCCCTCTTTTTTCAATGTTACATCAGCAAAAGGTAGATTGTTTTCAGCCTTGAAATATTCGGTCAATAAACCTTGAATATTTGAGTTTAAATACCAATCTGATGCTTGTACTAAATTAGGGACTAGTTGGGGTATAAAATTGCCTTCAGATACAGCGTATGCATAGTTTAAATATTTTTTAAACAGCTTAGGGCCTATATGTTTTGTCTCATCAACTTGTAGCTGATGTGGAAGAATACTAGAAAAAAGAATAATCCGTTTTTTAGCACGAGTTATTGCTACATTGAGTCTGTTTTCACCTTTTTCAAAATTTAAACTCCCGAAATTAGCATTTACTTTTCCAGCTTTATTAACTGCATATCCAATAGAAAACAAAATAACCTCTCTCTCATCTCCTTGTACATTTTCAATATTCTTTACAAAAACAGCATTTGGTAAAATTATTTGATCCTCTAAAAGTCTTTCATCAATAAGGTCTAGAATTAAGTTTTGCTGTTTATAGTTAAATGTAACAATGCCAAGGCTTGTCTCTCCACTTTTCACAAGTTCAAATAAATATTCAACAACAGCAATTGCCTCTATTTCATTTACGCCATTTTCCCACAAGCCATCAATTTTTTTAAATAATATTCCGGGTTTATTGGTATTTATTTGATCAAAATGAGGAATGAGTTGAAGGGTGTTATTGTAAAAATGGCTATTTGAAAAATCAATCAAATCCAGGCTTTCACTCCTGTAATGTCCTGTAAGTTGTGTTTGAAGAAAATATTTCGTGGACAAATCTAATAATGAATCAATTTCTAAGTCAGAAGAAATCTCTTCATCCTCCTCAAACCTAACTTGATATAAATCATTGGGAGCTAATTGGTGTTTATCTCCTGTTATGACTACCTGTTTTGCTCTATAAATTGCAGGAAGTCCTTTTTCGGCAAAACATTGTGAAGCTTCATCAAAAATGACAAGATCAAATTTCATATCCATTGAAAAAATTGCTGAAACTGATTCTGGCGATGCTAACCAACATGGAATTAGATTAAAGAGCTCATCTTTAAATGTTGAAATAGTTTTTCGAACGGGCCATATTTTTCTTTTTTTAGATACTTGATGCTCCAATTCACGATAAGTCGTTCTATTATTTAACCGATTATATTCAATCTCTTTATACGTCTGTTCTCTTGCTTTAAGCAATAATATGTCATTTGATAACGCTAATTTTTTCTTGATACAGTTCTGTAATTCTTTTTCTTCTTTTTCAAATTTTAGTGTAGAAACAGTCTTCAACATGGGGTGTTTCGCCTCTATATGCTCTATCCAAGCAATACGTAAGCTGTTTTGAAAAATATCCTGTCCAGATTGTGTATCAGTAGCAACTTCAACTAATTTATCTAATATTTTTTTCTCTTCATTGGTAAGCTCTTTCAAAGCTTTATCATAAAGACAAAGGTTTTCAAAATGTTCAGAAAGCGTTTCCGACCAAGCTATCGATAAAGTGGGTGTATTTAATAGTTTCCCTATCTGAGTTTTAGATAAGTATATATGCCACATCTCTAATTGAGTTGCAACAACCCTACACCAATTCAACACCTCTATTACAGCATTTTTCAACGCTATTGTTGTATACCTTTCTAAGGGGAGATACTGAACAAAACTCCTCAATTCTTCCGCTATACATTTTGCTTCTAACGCTCCAATAACTTCATCAAACCATAACTGAATAGCTGATTGATCTGTAGATCTAGGTGCGTCTGCCAGCCACTTACATTCTTTTAAGCTTGTTAATAAGTGCTCTAAATTTAACCTATTATCTACCTTATTAATTAATAGTTTTATGTCTGACTTATTCCACCCTAAATCATTGGAGATCAACAGCCTTTTTATTGCATATTTGTCTTTACTGACAAAGTGCCATTTTAACCTGCTAAAAATATTTTTACGTGATTTAGAATAGCCACTTAATGCCTTCTGGATTGTAGCAAGCTCTTCAGCCTTAATATTTTTTACTATTCCATCGTTTTTATAACATGCTAAAATCTGTTTCTCTTTTATATATAACCAGTCTTTATCAGTAGAGGTTTTGAGGAATTTTTTAAAAAACGAATAAACTTTATCCGCTGAAACTATCTCTATCAGGTCTTTAATACACCTTTCACGATCAAGAATCCATTTACTCTCTTCAACTGACAACTGATGTCCGATCAGTGAGTTTGTCTTTTTGGAAAAGTCTTCTTGATATAAAGGAATGTTTTTTAAAATATTCAGAATTTTAGGTAAATCTGAAGTTGTGAACTTTGAGAAATCTAATCTATCAGAAAAATAAAAATCATTCGCATCAAATAACTTAGCATAAGGAAATAGCCAATCCAGTTTATCATTAAATTCAGAAAGTTTGTGTCGATCAAACACTCTATACTCTTGAGTAACAGAAAAATGAGGTTTTAAAGGTGAGCTCGTCACATATAACTCTTTAACGGAAAGGCCACATTCTTTGGTATCAAACAAAGCTTGTTTAAACTCCTCAAATGATTCTGTTAGTTGATCAATTCTTCTACACGCATGTAAATATTCTCTTTCAAGATAAATAGTGTCAAGTCCGTTATTCAGTTGCCTATATTTCTCTAGGTTATTAATTTGATTTTCAATTTGACTATAGGTGTGTTTTCTATCATTTTTAAAATCATGAACCACACTCACAAAATCACCTAACTCTTTTTCTTGTAATCGTTTATGCACAACATCGAGGGCTGCCCTTTTTTGAGACACTACTAATATATTTTTGCCTCGAGCGATATAATCAGCAATTAAATTACAAATCAGTTGTGACTTACCTGTTCCAGGAGGACCTTGCACCACTAAAGAGTTACCTTGTTTGACGGCTTTTAAAGCTGCTTCTTGTGATGCATCAATTTGAAAAGGCGTAAAAGTATGCTCCTCTTTAATACGCGATAGTTGTTTGTGTTTATCAGGGCTAATTTGATTCTTTGATAAGAAAAAATGCTCAAAAGTACTCAAATTCATTTTTGGAAATCCAATAATCATAGTCGGGCATTAAGTAAGAACCAGACTGCGGATATATTCCTAAATTAGCTGTGTTTTCAAGCTTCAGAATACCTGTTTTATAGTCATTTTCAAATTCGCCTTTTTTATAATTAACCGTGTTTCTAAGCCTATTTTCAAATACCTCAGCACTAAAGTTGATATCAATTGGCGAAGATTTCAAAATAGCATACAACTCATTTCTAAAGATTTGGGAATCATTGTAATCTTCAAAAACAGTATCTATAAACTCTTCCTCAAGGGGCGTCTCATTAAAATATGAGTAGGCGAGCAAAAAACTTTTATTAAAACAAATACTTTCGTCTGAACGCTTTTCTAATCTCCAAAAACCATTTTTTTGAGACAGGTTAACGGGAAAAATAAGAGTGGACATCTTGTTGACGAACTATTTTTAAATTTACCAATGACAAAAGGCCATCCGATATATAATTCTTTTACCCCCCGTTCTTCTAACAAAAACTGGGTTTGTCGTTCTATTTTTTTTAATTTTTTTGAAACTTCATTAACTGATGTATTTCTACTATCATTGGTAGAGCATAGATCATAAACTCTTCTATTACTAAAAAGAAAATCTATTACATCAAAAGAGGGAACTGAGTTTAAAAAGTCTAGTTCGTGTAAATCAAAATCTTGAGATGATGAAAACCGCTGTTGAAGTATTGACTTATTATTACCGTTAAGGTTGGTTAATTTTTTTTGTAGTGCCTTTAAATCCCTAATCATAGATGGGGTTTACAGCTTAGAACCTCGTCTTAGCGTGTTCAGGTCTATGAAGCGTATATTCAGCACCAAAAAACAATGATATACTATAGTTGTGAGAACCACTTCTGTCTTTTTCAATGTTATAGAGCTTAGTTCCATTGACGACTTTATTTGGCTTATCCATATTAGTCAAGCTTAAATCTGCTCTTAAACCACCAGTTAAGTTTATCCATTTAGTAAATTCATAATCAACTCCCATCCCTGCAACAGCATCAATAGTAAATTGATGATAATAATCCGTGCTTTGTTCCGGTAAATCAAAATAATCGTAAGTTTTACCTTCTTTGTAAGCAAGTAGTCCACCATCATTATCAATTAAATAACTTATTTGTGGACCTGCAAATAGAATTAAACTTAAGTGTCGTGTGTATGGATGACTTACTTCAAATGTTGGGCTAAATTTTATATAATCAAGCCTCGTTTGACCAGATTTAGTGATTATTTCACTTCCAGCTTTATAATTTGCAGTCCATTTCTGAGAATGTCCTTGATAAATTAAATCAATTCTATAACCATACCGACTATGTTTTCTTGTATCTTTTTTTCCTTTATAAAAGTGAATAAAATTCACACCCAATCCTCTAGACATTGTAAAGCTGTTTGAATAAAGCTCTTCGGATTTATCTGCACTATTATATATACCAGTTATTGAGCTAAGTAGGTAACCACCGATTTCATTCTGAGCTTTTAACTGGATAGCAGTCATTAATACGACCGCCAAGAGGATGATTTTCTTTAACATAATATACAAATATAAGTATTTGACTTTTACATCTTCTAAAATGATTCTAAAAGTTTTTTTAAGTTATCTTATTGCCACAGTAATTATTCTCCATTTTACAACTCGTGGGTTACCCATAAAGTTAAATGAAAGTGATACCTTTGTTATATGCTTGAAAAAAAACAAGACATACGATTACTAACTTTAAATCAGATAGCTGATTTTCTGAGCGAAAACGGTGAAAAAGCATTTAGAAGCAAACAAATATTTGAATGGATATGGAAAAAATCTGCTCGAAATTTTGATGCGATGACCAACTTATCGCTTCCAACACGTGATTTATTAAAAGCAAATTTTGACATATTACCTGTTATTATTGATGACGCACAAATAAGCAATGACAGAACAATAAAATATGGATTAAAGCTTCACGACACACACATTGTTGAAGGCGTTTTAATACCTACTCCCAAACGGATGACTGCTTGTATCTCTTCTCAAGTAGGCTGCTCTCTCACCTGTAAGTTTTGTGCTACGGGTTATTTAGATCGCAAAAGAAATTTAGACGCTGCTGAAATTTACGACCAGGTAGTCATCATAGCAAAGGAATCTGAATCTAGATACAACCAACCGTTAACTAACATCGTGTATATGGGAATGGGTGAGCCTCTTCTCAATTATGCTAATGTATTAAAATCAATCGAGCACATTACTTCACCCAATGGTTTAGGCATGTCTCCTAAACGAATTACTGTTTCGACTGCTGGAATTGCCAAAATGATAAAAAAATTAGGGGATGATGATGTGAAATTTAATTTAGCCATCTCTTTGCACGCAGCAAATGATGTGAAAAGAAATACCATCATGCCTATCAATGAAAGTAATTCGCTAGAGGCATTATCAGAAGCATTGATTTATTTTTATGAGAAAACTAAATCCAAAGTTACTTTTGAATATATCATATTTAATGATTTTAACGACAACATCGAAGACGCTCGTGAGTTGTATGAGTTTGCTAAATGTGTACCGAGTAAAGTCAATATCATTGAATATAACCCAATTAAAGAAGCTACTTATTTAAAAGCTGAAAAAGATAAAATAGATCAGTTCCAAGAATATTTAGAAAACAGAGGTTTGACCACCAAAGTTAGAAGAAGCCGAGGCAAAGATATAGACGCAGCCTGTGGCCAATTAGCAGGAAAGAAATAATGGAATTTGAAGAATATTGTGCATCAAAGAAAATTGACGCTGATCAATTTAAACAAACGGACGAAATGTTGTTTTCTGAATTAAAAAGTATTTTTTCAGAAATGCATGTTGAAAGTTTCACTACCCAAAAAAAATTTTTAATCAACAACTTAAGAAGAAGGTTTAAACTCGTTGAATTAAAAAAAGAAGTGGAAAACACTATCTCTAAACCAACTGAGAAGAAGGTTGTAATTCCAGGAGTAAGTAAATCACAACCTAAAAAACCAGCGACTTTATTAAAACCAAGAATACCGAATAAATAGGTTAAATCAATCGTCTTAGTAATTTTACTTACTAACCATTTTAAAACTTACTTGGTTAAGAGGTAAAATCACTTATTTTTGTAAACTTCAATATCAAGAATTATGAGTGTACTAGTTAATAAAAATTCAAAAGTAATTGTACAAGGTTTTACCGGTACAGAAGGATCATTTCATGCTGAACAGATGATTGAGTATGGAACTAACGTTGTCGGTGGTGTAACTCCAGGAAAAGGTGGGCAAACACATTTGGGAAAACCAGTTTTTAACACTGTTAAAGATGCTGTTGATACAACGGGTGCTGATGTCTCTATCATTTTCGTTCCTCCTGCATTTGCGGCAGACGCAATAATGGAAGCTGCTGAGGGTGGTATTAAAGTAATTATTACTATTACAGAAGGAATTCCTGTAAAAGACATGATTCCTGCTAAAGAATATGTAAAGAAAAAAGGAATCGTATTAATAGGTCCTAACTGTCCTGGTGTTATTACTCCTGGCGAAGCAAAAGTAGGTATCATGCCTGGGTTTGTTTTCAAAAAAGGAAAAATAGGAATTGTTTCAAAATCTGGTACATTAACTTACGAAGCTGCCGATCAAATTGTAAAAGCTGGCTTAGGTATTTCTACAGCAATTGGTATTGGAGGAGACCCAATAATTGGTACTTCAACTAAACAAGCTGTTGAATTATTAATGAATGACCCTGACACAGACGGAATCGTCATGATTGGGGAAATTGGTGGACAGTATGAGGCAGAGGCTGCTCAATGGATTAAATCACAAGGAAATCCAAAACCAGTTGTTGGTTTTATAGCTGGACAAACTGCTCCTAAGGGAAAAAGAATGGGACATGCTGGTGCTATCATTGGTGGTGCAGACGATACGGCTGAAGCAAAAATGAGAATCATGCGTGAGTGTGGTTTGTTTGTTTCTGACTCTCCTGCAACAATCGGTGATATGATGGTCAAAGCCCTTCAAGAAACAGGGGTTACTGCCTAACAAAAATATTTGTCAATAAAAAAGCCTCTTCTTTTAACAAGAAGAGGCTTTTTTTATGTAATTAGGTATGAATTATGGAAATACATAACGTATCATGAAACCAAAATTTGATTCAAAATCCTGACCTGAATCTATAATGAAGAAACCTGGTCTTACATCTAATCCTAATGCAATAGGAGCCTCTCCAAAATGATACTCAATACCAGCAACAGCTTCAACTTTAAAAGGTGTAGAATTATCATTGATACCTAAATATGCACCAGGTCCTATATACCAAGAGAAATTATTTTGTATAAGAAATTGCCATTGGTATGAAGCGGCTAGGCCTATATAATCATCATCTAAGGATAAGTCTGCTTGCACACGATTATTTTCACTTAATGTAAATATAGCGTCCAGTGCTCCAAATACTCTCCCATCGCCTGATGCTAAACGAGCACCTAACTCAAACCCTTCACTTTGCGCTTGAGATTGATAGATAGAAAAGGAAGAAATAAACAATAATGATAATAGTAACTTTTTCATAATTATATTTTGGTTTAGTTTAGTTGAAGCAATACTACTCAATCCTTATGCCATCAAACAAATGATCAGAAGCATTGAGATATTTTTTACATTTCTTTTAATATTAAAATCTATATCTACACATAATCCCACCAACACTTCCATAACCTACATCACTATTTAGCCCAAACGCAGGTCTAAAATCCAAACCAACAGTTAAAGGCACTGGTTCTATTTGGTATTCAATACCTATCACTCCGAGTATTGCAATTGATGAGTAAGTGTAACGTTCATCAACATATCTATTTCCTCTATAATAACGATGATCTCTCCAGCTATAAAAACCTAAACCAAAACCAGGATAGACCGAAAAGTTTTCTCCTATATCAAACTGCCATTCATAAAGTCCGTCTAAACCAAAGAAATGATTACCTAGCCCAAGATCTAAATGAATTCTATTCATGTCGCTAACTACTGGTAAAACAAAATCTACAGCACTAAACCCTGTACCATAACCTCCACCTAAACGCACTCCTAATTCTGGACCTTCAGATTGAGCAGACACAAAGAAAGAACTAATTGATACTAAAGCTAAAAGCAATATTTTTTTCATCATTTAATAAATTTGATTCAACACGCAATATACAATTTTCAGTAAATATTCACTTCGGGATTAATGTCTACTCCATATATATTTTTAACGGATTTTTTAACTTCCATCGCTAAGTTAAAAATCTCCGTTCCTGTTCCGTTGCCGTAGTTTACTAAAACCAATGCTTGGTTTTTATGTACACCAACATTGCCAATTGTTTTACCTTTCCAACCTGCTTTGTCAATTAACCAACCAGCTGGCACTTTCATCTACTCTTCTGAAACAGGATACCCAGGAACTTCTGGGAATTTTTCTTTTAGTTTATCGAATTGCTGTTTTGGTATTTCTGGGTTTTTAAAAAAACTACCTGCATTCCCAAGTTGTTTAGGGTCAGGTAATTTTGATTGACGGATTTTTACCACCGCATCACTAATCGCTTTTATAGAAAGTTCTGACACCTTCATTTCAGCCAACGTATTTTTTATATCGCCATATTCGGTTTTGAAGTCTGGTTGTTTATTCAACTGAAAAGTAACCGAAGTAATGATATACTGATCTTTTAATTCACCTTTAAACACACTCCATCGATAACCAAAATCACACGCCTCTTTTGAAAAAATTCGAAATTTCCCTGTTTCAATATTCATCGCCTCCAACTCCACAAACACTTCTTTTATCTCCACACCATAAGCACCAATATTTTGCATCGGTGCTGCGCCAACTGTCCCTGGAATTAGTGACATATTTTCAATACCTGCCCAGTTATTTTCAATAGCTGTTAACACAAACTGATGCCAGTTTTCTCCTGCGCCAACTTTAATGGTGACATGATCATCGTTTTCCTTTAATTTTTCTATTCCTTTAATGGAGAGTTTTATAGCTAAACCATCAAAATTTTTAGTAAAAAGAACATTACTTCCACCACCGAGAATAAGCTTTGGTAATTTAAAATAGTCAGACTGTTGTAATGCTTGTAACTCAGCATACTGAATGTATTTCTACAAAGTGTTTGGCCGAAACCTCAATACCAAAGGTGTTGTAGGGTTTGAGGGAAATGTTGTGTTTGATTTCCATGACAAATTAAAGCAACAAAAAAGCCTCGGGATTTCCGAGGCTTCTTAATTGGAGTTTTCAACTTCTATTTAATTTAAATCAAAAATTCTAAAAAATTGTTCGCATTAACACAGTCAAACGTAGCGTTTTCATACGTATTTAGCCAAGCTCTTGGGGCTTTTGCTACTTTGTTTTTATTCCACTTAAATTCAAACCCGTGCAATTTACCATCTCTTTCTTCAACCAAGTCCACCTCTTGTTGGTCGTAGGTACGCCAAAAGTAATTATTGGTGTATAGCTGTTGGTATTCTTGTGTTTTCAAACGTTCCATTACACAGAAATTTTCCCAAAGCATTCCCATATCCATCCGTGTGTCTGGAGTGTTAAAATTTGAAATAATGGCATTGCGCACACCATTATCGTAAAAATAGTAGCGGTGCGTTTTTGTCACTTCTTTTCTAAGATTATTAGAAAAGCCTGACATTTTTTTGATTATAAATGTTTTTTCTAATAAATCAAGGTAACGCTCTACGGTTTGTTTTGCAATACCTAAAGAATTAGAAAGCTCATTTAACGAGACTTCATTTCCAATTTGGAAAGCTAATAGTTTCAGCAAATCAGAAAGTTTAGAGGGATTGCGTACATTTTCAAGCTCTAAAATATCTTTAAACAAGTATGAATTTCTAAGGGTTACGAGATATTCTTTTTTCTCATCGCTACTTTCAGCAGTTAGTGTCTCTGGATACATGCCATAGAGTAAGTAGTTTTCCAACTGTTGAATAATATGCATTCCTCCAAATTGTTTCTCTATCTCTAATAACGATAAGGTAAACAAGTTCATTACGGTTTGCCTACCTGTAAGCGGTTCACTTACTTGTCCTGACAATTCAAAAGATGAAGAACCGCTAACCACTATTCGTAAGTCAGGAAGTGAGTCTACTAAAATTTTTAACCCCCAGCCTATTTCTGGAATACGCTGAGCCTCATCTATAAATACTAAATCGTAGTTTTTAAATGCTGAAACAATAGTTGACGCCCGCTGAGAAGCTAACAAATCACGGAGTTGTATATCATCACCTGTCCCTTCAAAAAAGTTTAGCTGGGTATTTTGAAGACACTTTCTTATCAAAGAAGTTTTTCCCACACGTCTTGCTCCGTACACAAGCAACACTTTTCCAACTTTAAGCTTGTTTTGAAATAGCTCTTCAAAATGTCTGTTATACCAACTCATTGCATCTAGTTACTAAATTAGCATTAATTTAGCAAGTTAAGTTGCCATATTTATCTAAATATGTTAACGAACTTAATAGGATCACGAAAAAGTGGTAAAAATCCTCGTATTAATATATAGTCAGGTCTGATGCTAATTTAAAACAATTTTCCCATTCATTCTTTTCTCGTCTTTGGTAATCAGTTCATAAAAATAGGCTCCCTTTTCCCAATCGCTAGTGTCAAAAACGGTCTCTCTTTGTTGATTGTTTAAACGCTGTTTCAAAACACCCATTGAGTTATAAATTGACACCGAATACGATACATTTAAAGGATAATCAATATGTATGATTTTGTTTGAAGGGTTAGGGTAAACATTTGCTGGATTCTCAGCAATTTCCTCGAACCCTACCAGTCTTGGTCGCACAATTACTTTTACAATTTTATTGGTAGCGTCATTGGTGATGATTGGTGGATTAAAATCAAAATAGATGGCTGCTTTGTTTGTGACACTATCGCCAATGGCTAAGGAAGTGTCTTTTTTGATGTTGAAACTCAAATAACCATTACTGGCAGGTTCGTTTACATTGCTGTCAGGTAATAATATGTTATCAAAATACCAGATAAACACATTACCTGGCTTTATTTCAAGTTCGTATGGATGGCTAGCTTCTACCATATTGAATGAACTGATGTTATAATTAGCACTTAAGGTATCGACTATTCGCACATTAAAAGCCGTATCTGTTCCTGTGTTTTGAAAACGGATGGTGTAGGATAAATCATTCTCGGAGCGCAAAATACCACGGTCTGGATTGACTAATTTATCATTCGGGTCATAGGCTCCTGTTATTTGAGTCATCAAATACAGACTATCTTTTTTATTGGCTAGTTTCAAACCAAGCATACGACTCTAGCCATTGTCCGAATAACGTAACGTCAGCAGGAACTTTTGTTTTGAAGCGTTATTGGGAAATGTGTATTTGGTTCCAACTCCGTGATTTCCCAAATTAAGGTATCACCTGATTGGTAATCTTCATTACTCTCTTCGAGAGATAAAATAGGGTCGGGTAAAATTTTCACTATAACATCTCCAGCTATATTTCCTTTGTTAAACGCTGATAAACCAAAATTAAATTGAAAACCAGGCCGTGCTCTTGAACTACTTCTTGGTAATACAATATCTGACTCGTACTTTTTTCTTACACCAAAATTTAATCGGTTATCAAGCGTGTTAGACACTGAAAATGTAAAGGTATCAGCTTGACAAAAACTAGAATCAAATTTTTCCTTGACGCAGTGAAACTGTATTTGTGCCTACAAAAACTTCTGTAGAATAGTACCCATCTTCATTGGTATAGGCATACCTGTTGCCTGGTTGAAATTGGATTAACCGATTTGCAAGAGGGGTGTAATTGGAATCAAACTGGCAGATCATGTTGAGGTCTTCATAAACATAACCGCTGATGTTTTTTTTGTCAATTCGTATAGGGATTGTTTGGGTTTCTACTTCACCACATTCAGATGGAGAAACCTATAAATTTATATTATTTTCACCTTTGACTACATACTGTAGCGTGTTACTGCTCCCAATACTTCGAATAAATTTATCCGAGGAAGTATACTCTGACCCACGACACATTTAAAGCAGTCATTAGTCGAACTTCTTAAATTTTTAAGTTCAAAAAACACCGTATCTCCCAATTGATAATCTCTTGTTTTGCTTATTTCTAAGTTAGAGTTAATTTCATTGTTGTTCTTGAACGGTAATTACAACAGAAGTTGTATCAGGGAAAGGACATGGAATATCCCAAATTTTATCCTTGATTATAAGTGTTAGAGTATCTCCATCATCAAAATCTTCAGGGTTAAATTCTGGACTTGATAAATAATTTGCATCTCCAGAAATAAAATTTTTATTTAAATACCAATCTCCGAACGCTTCGTATCTTTTAATAGCCATAATCTGAACAATATTTTTAGGACAAATGTTGTTCCCAGAGAAACCCGTTCGATAGCTTACTCTTACATCAGTAAATAAGGTTAAGGAATCACAATCGCTTTTAAATTGAACAATAAGAGAGGGTGGTGTGATTGGTGTGTTTATTTTAATTTTAAAAAAATAACTGGTATCATTTTTATATGTTTGGCTTGAGGCTTTAATCTTATTTATAGAGCTAATTGGTAAATCATATAATTCCCATTTAACAGAATCTACATTTGGAAGTATTGGAAAACTGAACAACCAAATTGTATCTGTTTGTTTACAAACAAAATTACCCTCTGGTGTTTTTGGGTAAAATAAACCAGGGAATTCCCACCACGTTGAATACCCTTTAGATGCTAAAACTGAGTCAAGTTTAGTTTCAATATCACACTGCGCATTAGATACCAAAACACTTAAAAACAAACTACGTTAGGAGTAAAAATCTTTTCATAACCCAAAAGTAAATAAAAAAGGGAATAACATGCTCTGTTATTCCCTTTTAGTTTATACAGTTAAAGTAAGTTTAACCTAACGTATTCACATTATTCAAATCTTCGAATGCTTTCGTTAAACGAGCTACGAAAGACTCTTCACCTTTTCTTAACCAAACACGTGGGTCATAGAATTTTTTGTTTGGTGAATCTGGTCCTTTCGGGTTACCAATTTGTCCTTGTAAATAATCGTGGTTTGATGCTTCAAAAGCTCTGATACCATCCCAGAAAGCCCACTGAAGGTCAGTATCAATGTTCATTTTAACTGCTCCATAAGAAATTGCTTCTCTAATTTCTTCTACTGAAGAACCTGAACCACCGTGGAATACAAAGTCAACTGGTTTTTTACCTGTGTTAAATTTCTCTTCGATATGCTTTTGAGAGTTATCCAAAATTTTCGGAGTTAACTTCACGTTACCTGGCTTATATACCCCGTGAACATTACCAAATGCTGCTGCAATAGTAAATTTGTCAGAGATTTTTTTCAATTCTTCGTAAGCGTAAGCTACTTCTTCAGGTTGTGTGTATAATTTAGACTCATCAACATCGCTGTTGTCAACACCATCTTCTTCACCACCTGTTACTCCTAATTCAATCTCTAGAGTCATACCCATTTTACTCATTCGAGCTAAGTATTTTTTACAGGTTTCAATATTTTCTTCGATTGGTTCTTCAGAAAGGTCAATCATGTGCGAGCTGAATAATGGCTCACCATGTTCTTTATAATACGCTTCACTTGCATCTAACAAGCCGTCAATCCAAGGCAATAATTTTTTTGCGCAGTGGTCAGTATGTAATATAACTGTTGCTCCATATGCCTTTGCTACTTGTCTTACGTGCAAAGCACCAGAAATAGACCCTAAAATAGCAGCTTGATGGTTGTCGTTGTTCATGCCTTTACCAGCATAAAACACTCCACCACCATTAGAGAATTGAACGATAACTGGTGCATTTAATTTAGCAGCCGTTTCTAAAACTCCGTTGATTGTGCTTGTAGACACTACATTTACTGCAGGTATTGCAAACTGTTTATCTTTCGCTAATTGAAAAATCTCTTGTACTTTGTCACCAGTAGCTACACCAGGACCAATTTTTGTTAATGTTTCGCTCATCTTCATGGTATTTAAAACTTCGAATAAATAGGTTGCTAAGATACCTTTTTTGACTTAAAAAATGAATCTAAAAGGAATAAATAAAACGGTTCTGGTCTTGACCTTACATAAATTACTTTTCAGTACATATAAAAAAAGAGTGATTAAAATCACTCACAATACGTTCCAACCATCTCCAACGCAAGTCGATATTTCAAACTCAATGATTTTTGCCAATCCAAGCAGGCTTTAGGAATATTACCTAGCTCCTCGTAGGCAATTCCTCGGTTATAGTATGCCTTTCCATTTTCAGGGTCAAAAGCTATAATCTTATCAAACTCTTTAATAGCTGCTTCAAAATCAGCCATCCAAATGTAGACCACCCCTTTATTCATATAGGCATTGGCAAATTTATTATCCATAGCTATTGCTTTGTCTAAATCAACCAAGGCTGCATTAAATTGCTGCATTTCTGCTTTAGCAAAACCTCTATAGCTGTACAATGTTTCATCCGAAGGATCTAATTTAATTGCCGCATCAAAATCAGTAATTGCTTTTTCATCCAAGTTTAACATGGTGTAGCAAATTCCTCTGTTTTTTAATGCTTCTTTAAAATCCTTTTTGATTTCAAGTGCTTTGGTATAATTCTCTACTCCAGAATTGAAATTTTTTTCACTTACTTTTTTGTTCCCAATTTTGAGATATACAATGGCTTCTTCTAACGTATTACTTCCATCGGGATAAATCTCAGACACAGGGTTTTTCATCGTGGCAGGTTCAAGGTGGTCTTGTGCATAAGTAAAAGATACCATACAAAAAGCCGATAAAACAGCCACCAAGTAAAGTTTTTTCATAAGATAGATTAATTAAATATTCCGTACTCATGGCTGAGTACGTGAAAAAAAATATTTTGATTAACTTTTGACAAATTATTTTCTATATGCCATCAACTTTACCACTTGCTGAACGACTTCGCCCCACCTCTTTAGATACCTTTATTGGTCAAAAACATTTGGTTGGGAATGGAAGTGTACTCAGGAAAATAATAGAAAGTGGTGCCATCCCTTCAATGATTTTTTGGGGACCTCCGGGTGTTGGAAAAACGACTTTAGCAAACATTATCGCTAACACCACCAAACATCGATTTTTTACATTAAGCGCTGTCTCTTCTGGTGTTAAAGACATCCGCGATGTCATTGCTCAAGCGGGTGGCTTAACCAAAACCATTTTATTCATTGATGAAATCCATCGCTTCAGTAAGAGTCAACAAGATGCCTTGTTGGGTGCCGTGGAAAAAGGAATTATAAAATTAATAGGGGCAACAACGGAGAATCCATCCTTTGAGGTAAACTCTGCGTTGCTTTCACGCTGTCAAGTGTATACTTTAAAATCCTTAGAAGAAGATGACTTGAAAGGGTTGTTGCAAAGTGCACTTACCACAGATGTAGAACTGAAGAAAAAAAAGGTAACTATCAAGGAATATGAGGCACTTTTTCAAATTTCAGGTGGTGATGCACGAAGGTTACTCAACCTACTCGATTTAGTCATTGAAAATATTGAGTCTGACGAAATCAACATCACAAATGACTTGGTTATTGAAATTGCACAACAAGCCACTGTTCGGTATGATAAAAATGGTGACATGCATTATGACATCATTTCCGCATTTATTAAATCGATAAGAGGAAGTGATCCCAATGCAGCAGTCTATTGGTTAGCGCGCATGATTGAAGGCGGAGAAGATCCCAAGTTTATTGCCCGCAGATTATTAATCGCTGCATCAGAAGATATTGGCAACGCCAATCCCACAGCACTAGTCATGGCAACTAATTGTTTTCAAGCAGTAAGTGTTATTGGTTACCCAGAAGCACGAATTATTCTATCACAAACCACCACCTATTTAGCTTCTTCACCTAAAAGTAATGCAGCATATCTAGCTATTAATCATGCTGTAGGACTTGTAAAAGAATTAGGCAATTTGGAAGTCCCACTTGCATTTACGCGGAGCTTACACCAAATTAAATAAAGAAATGGGATATGGCGAAGGGTTATAAATATGCACACGATTACCCTAGCAGTTTTGTAAAGCAGGAGTATATGCCCAAAGCACTCGAAGGAAAAAAATTGTATAACCCGAAAGCAAACGCTCGAGAAGATGAATTAAGAACGCGATTAAAGCGATTGTGGGAGGCTAAGTATGGGTATTGAGTAGAGTAGTGAGACTTTTACAAAGTGGTTGGGAGGACATAAAGTTAGCTTTAAGCTAAAAACTAATACCTAACAGCTCAAAACACTAATCTTCCTCTTCATAAAGAAACGTCAACATTCTTGAACGGAGTCGAGCCGAATCTAGGTTATCATGCATTTTACCATCCACAGCTAGAGACATCTTCCCATTTTCTTCAGAAACAACCACAACCACACTGTCTGTTTCCATGCTCAGCCCCACCGCAGCACGGTGACGCATTCCAAATTCTGCTGGAAGGGATTCGTCATCTGAAACGGGAAAAATACAGCGCGCAAATTTTATTCGACCTTTGGTAATAATAATACCGCCATCATGTAAGGGACTTGTTTTATTAAAAAGTGCCACTAACAATCGCTTAGAGAGCACTCCATCAATTAAATCTCCACTTGAGCCGTATGAATCTAGTTCATCATCTTTTGAAAAAGCAATCAACGCCCCTGTTTTGGTGATTGATAATTCCTTTGCTGCCTTAATCATGATATTGATGTCGGCATGTTCTTCCTGAATGGTTTTTTGGAATAAATGTTTTAAGTTTTTATTCCCGAAGATGGTGTTTCGACCTAAAATGAGGAGAAACTTTCTTATTTCCTGCTGAAAAAGAATGACGGTGGCTAGCACACCTGCACCCACAAATTGACCTAAAATGCTCGTCAATAATTTCATCTGAAAGACATCAACTAACCGATACATCAAATAAATAATGAGCATCCCCGTAAAAATATTAATCGCAACCGTACCGCTAATCAATTTGTACAACTGGTACAATAAATATGCTACGAGTAACACATCTAAGATATCTACCACCGAAAAATGTAAGAAGCCGATTTTTAATAAAAGGATCATAGGATTGTCGCTTGCACTAAGGTAATAGTTTCTTTGGCCTCTTGCACATCATGGGCTCTTAAAATATTCGCGCCTTTTTGTATCGCGATGGCATGAAGTGCCGTAGTGCCATTTAATGCTTGTGCTGGGGTTATTCCTAATTTTTTATAAATCATTGATTTACGAGAAATTCCTACTAGTAATGGAGAACCCAACTTCTTGAACTTCTCCATTTGCGCTAATAACTCATAATTCTGTTCCAATGTTTTCGCAAAGCCAAAGCCTGGGTCAATAATTATTTTTGAGGTATCACCAGAAAATCTATCCAACTGCACGTTTAATTCCTTGATTACATCCTCCACCAAATTGTGATAAGAGGTTTTTCCTTGCATGGTTTGTGAGGTACCTCGCATGTGCATCAACACATAATACACTTTTGCTTGCGCTACAACATCCATCAAAGCTGGGTCTTGTGTGCCTCCCGAAATATCATTGATTATGTCAGCTCCTTCATCAATAGCCACTTGAGCTACTTTAGAACGAAAGGTGTCTACAGAAATAAGTGTTGTTGGAAAAGCTAGTTTTACCGCTTTCAAAACGGGAATTACGCGTTTAATTTCTTCTTCTTCAGATATGTTTGTAGCCCCAGGCCGCGAAGAATAGCCGCCAATATCAATAATGGTAGCACCTTCCTCAACCATTTTTCGCACTTGAGCTAAAGCTTTTTCTAGCGAATCAAAAATTCCACCATCAAAAAAAGAGTCTGGGGTAGTGTTTAAAATCCCCATAACTAAAGGTGAAGAGAAATCGATTGTTTGCATGATCAAATTACCTCATTTATGAATAAAAAAGCTAATTTAGCCCATGCATCATTTGCGTGTTAATAGATAGGAAAGTAAAACACACCTTTATGAAAAACGATACTGTTGCGGAGTACAAAGAAATAATCAATCAATGCCGTGATATTTTTGTCAAGAAAACAAAAGACTATGGTACCGCATGGCGTATTTTAAGGTTACCTTCTATTACGGATCAAATTTTCATTAAAGCACAACGGATTCGTTCAATTCAAGAAAAAGGGGTGCAAAAAGTGCAAGAAGATATCGGTGGTGAGTTTATTGCGATTGTTAACTATTGTGTAATGGCTCTAATACAACTAGAGCTTATCGGTGACGACCGAATGGAATTACCCGTAGACGAGACACAACAACTCTACGAAAAACATGTGGGTTTAACCATGGATTTGTTGATGAATAAAAATCACGACTATGGTGAAGCCTGGAGAGACATGCGCGTAAGCTCAATTACAGACATCATTCTGATGAAGCTATTTAGAACTAAACAAATTGAAGACAATCAGGGTAAAACGCTCATTTCTGAAGGGGTAGATGCTAATTACCAGGACATGATTAATTATGCGGTCTTTTCTTTAATTAAGTTGAACAACGGAGAAAAATAATATGAAAATATTAGCAAATATTTCACGATTAGTAGTAGGGTTATTATTCATCATTTCAGGGTTTGTAAAAATTGTTGACCCCATAGGCACAGCCATCAAACTGGACGAATACTTTGTTGTTTTCAGTGACAACTTTTCTCCCATTTTCGAGATCTTCATTCCACATGTAGTGATGTTGAGTGTATTAATTACCGCATTGGAAATCATTTTAGGTGTTGCTTTATTGTTTTTATTTCAACCTAAAACCACCATCACACTACTTTTTGCTCAGATTCTCTTTTTTACCTTCCTTACTTTTTATTCTGCTGTAACGGGTGAAGTTACAGACTGCGGTTGTTTTGGGGATGCAATGCCGCTAACTCCTTGGCAATCCTTTTATAAGGATTTAGCTTTACTGGTTTTAGTCATCATACTATTTATTTATCGAAAAAAATTCAAACCCGAATTTGATAATAAAATCGGGTTTGGTGTGGTCGCTGTTACCACCATAGCTTGTTTGATTTTTGCAAAATACAACCTTGATCATTTACCAGTAATTGACTTTAGACCTTATAAAATCGGAAATAATATTTCAGAAAAGCGAAAAGATGGTAAGCCTGGAGTCATTCATTATCGCATGAAAAAAAACGGGGAAGAAAAAATGTTTGAGACATATCCTACAGAAGGTGGATGGACTTATGTGGACTATGTGACTGTGAAAGAACCTGAGCTTCCATCGATAAGTGATTTTAATATATTTGATGCTGATGGCAATGAAACTACGGATGAAGTTCTAACTGGCAATCAGATTTTAATTATTTCCCAAAAAACGGATGCCATCACAAAAGAACAACTAGCTGATTTGACGATTCTTGCGAAAGATGCACTAGCAAAAAATACAAAAATAGCCTTGTTAACAGGCTCTGGGTTTGAAAAAGGCAATGCCCTTTTGGAAAAAATGGGCTTGGAAATGCCTGTTTATGTCATTGACGAAGTAGTTATTAAAGCTATGATTCGCTCAAATCCTGGAATTATGATTTTAAATGATGGTGTAGTTCGAGGTAAATGGCATATCAACGATACACCTGCCCTAACTGATATTGAAGTATTATTTTAAGTGATAAAATTCCTCTTCAAACGGCTACTAAACGGACTTTCCATTGTATTGGGAGTAATATGCATTGTCTTCTTTTTATTTCAAGTTTTGCCAGGTGACCCCGTAGAAATGATGATGGGCCAGCGTGCTGATGAAGCCACTCGTAAAGCTATTATAGAAGAATACCATCTCGACAAATCAAAACCGACACAGTTACTTTATTATATCAATGACCTATCCCCATTAGCTTTTCACGAAGCAACTGAGGCTAATCAAGAAAAATACAATTACACCTCATTGATTTCTTTTGGCAAAACAGATTTTGTAGTCAAAAAGCCCTTTTTAGGAAAATCATACCAGAGCAATCGAGTTGTCAATGAAATAGTCGTGGAAGGCTTTCAAGGCACCTTTTGGCTAGCCATTTCTGCCATGTTATTGGCCTGTTTATTGGGCATTACAATGGGAATTTTCTCAGCGCTTTACCACAACACCTGGATTGACCGTGTGTTAGTCACTGGTTCGGTTGTCGGAATTTCTGCTCCCTCTTTTGTGGCTGGTACGTTGATCGCTTATGTATTTGCCTTTCTATTACACGATTATACTGGATTAAATTTAACGGGATATCTGTTTGAGATAGACCCTTTCAAAGGGGAAGTATTACAACTTAAAAACTTGATTTTACCCGCAATTACTCTAGGGATTCGTCCATTAGCAATTATAACGCAACTTACTCGCAGCACCATGTTAGAGGTAATGCAAGCAGACTACATTCGTACCGCAAGGGCAAAAGGCTTGTCAGAAAACACTATCGTATGGAAACATGCTTTAAAAAATGCCTTAAACCCAGTAATAACTGCTGTTTCAGGTTGGTTTGCTTCACTTTTAGCTGGTGCTTTTTTTATTGAATATATTTTCAGTTGGAAAGGTTTGGGATTGATTACCATTAATGCCGTTTTCAAACTCGACTTACCCGTGATTATGGGAAGCACCTTATTCATCGCCTGTATTTTTGTAGTCATCACCGTTTTTGTGGATGTACTATATGGAATTGTGGATCCTAGAGTGAAGTTGGGTTGAATTAGTTAGTAATGGTGAGACGGAGTCTCTTGTTTCATGCTCGTGCGCTTCGTGAACTCTACGGATAATAAATAGCAACCTGCCACACCTCCCTTACGTTATACATCCCAACTATGGATGTATTAAAATCAACTCTCGATACCGCTTCCAATAAATTCCAATCAGCACAGTCGGAATATGAGGATTTATTACGCAAACACTACGAAATATTGGATCGAGTAAAAGTCGGTGGCACTGAACGAGAACGGCAACGTCAATTGGATCAGGGCAAACTTTCAGTCCGAGAGCGCATTGCCAAATTGGTTGATCACGATTCCGATTTTTTAGAACTTTCTGCTTTAGCAGCTTTCGATATCAAGAATAATGAATTTCCTTCCGCAGGAATAATTACTGGTTTGGGTATTATTCATGGAAAAGATTGCATCATCATTGCCAATGACCCGAGCGTTAAGGGCGGAACCTATATAGAAGAAACCATAAAAAAACATTTACGTGCACAACAGATCGCAATGGAAAACCACCTTCCGTGTGTGTATTTGGTAGACAGTGGCGGTGTTTTTTTACCAGATCAAAGCAAAGTATTTGGAGACCGAACTCATTTTGGACGTTTTTTCTATAATCAAGCACGCATGTCTGCAGAGGGTATTCCGCAAATAGCTGTGGTAATGGGTTCATGTACGGCTGGGGGTGCATATGTTCCAGCCATGAGTGATGAAACTATTATCGTAAAAAAACAAGGAACCATTTTTATTGGGGGGCCACCTTTAGTAAAGGCAGCTACTGGACAAGATGAGTCAGCAGAAGATTTGGGTGGAGCAGAAATGCATACTTCGAAATCAGGTACTGCTGACCACCTCGCAGAAAACGATGAGCATGCTTTACAAATTTGTCGCAATATATTTGAAACGCTCCGGTTAGAGCAAGTAGAGAATTTGCCAAGAAAAGAGCCTGAAGCACCACTCTATTCCGAAACTGAAATTTATGGAATAGCCCCGTTGGACTTTCGTCAGCCAATGAATGTGGATGAAATTATTTCACGCTTGGTTGATGGGAGCAAGTTTCATGAGTTTAAAGCACGCTATGGTAAAACTTTAGTAACTGGTTTTGCCCATATCGATGGTTATCCTGTCGGGATTATCGCGAATAATGGAATTCTTTTTTCGGAATCTGCTCTGAAAGGTACTCACTTTATTGAGTTATGTACTAACCGTAAAATTCCGATTGTCTTTTTGCAAAACGTAATGGGATTTATGGTGGGTAAACACTATGAACAAATGGGAATTGCCCGGGATGGCGCAAAAATGGTCCATGCGGTCGCAAATGCTAATGTGCCCATCTTCACTATTATGATCGGTGGCTCTTTTGGTGCGGGTAATTATGCCATGGCTGGTCGGGCTTTTGACCCACGATTATTATTGATGTGGCCTAATGCACGAATTTCAGTGATGGGGGGCAACCAGGCAGCTTCTGTGCTGACAATTGTAAAAGAAGAGCAATATGAGCGGAAAGGGGAAGTAATGGGTGAGGAAGAAAAACAAGCACTGCAATCGAAAATAATAGAGAAATACGAGAGTGAAGGGTCGCCTTATTTCAGTACCGCTCGTTTATGGGATGATGGGGTTATCGATCCGATTGAGACCCGTAAATACCTATCCCGCGGAATAAAAATATCCTTGTATAAAAAATATCGGGGAACATAAAAACGGAGTATTCAGAATGTGATGGGAAACTACGAAACAATAAAATATGAACAGAAAGAAGATGTCATGGAAGTGGTGCTTAACCGACCAAACATCCATAATGCCTTCAACGAAACTATGATTGAGGAAATCAGGCAATTTTTTGTTCTGGTTAATGACCTAGATTCCGTACGCGTAGTTATCATCAGCGGTGCCGGAAAATCGTTTTGTGCGGGGGCTGATTTAAACTGGATGCGTGATGTAAGCACGTATTCGTATGAACAGAATTTGAGTGAAAGTGAAAACCTTTCTGCCTGTTTTTATGCTATCTATACCTGTAAAAAGCCCACGCTTGCCGTAGTACATGGTGCTGCAATTGGTGGTGCAAATGGTTTATTAGCCGCTTGTGATATTGCTGTGGCTGTTGAAGACACCGTGTTTTCGTTGAGCGAAGTTAAAATCGGAATCGTACCTGCATGCATCTCTCCTTATATCGTGAAACGAATTGGCGAATCGAAGTCGCGAGAAATGATGATTACTGGACAACGCTTTTCAGGTGCCAAAGCTAAAGCAATTGGTTTGGTCAATTTTTCAGGCACTCCAGAAGAAACACAAGCGTATATAAAGCAAACCATTGATGCAATCCGCACCAGTGGACCTGTAGCAATTACCATGTGTAAACAGTTGCTGTATGACCTGAATAACAATTGGACCTTTGAGGATGCTAAGTTTAAAACTGCAGAATTGATCGCTCAATTACGCCAATCACCAGAAGGACAAGAAGGCATGGATGCCTTTCTCAATAAACGTAAACCTAACTGGATCAAAGAATGAAAGTGCTTCGCATTGGAAATAGCAGTGGTTTTTGGGGCGATGATCCTACCGCCTTGTTCCGCATGGCCAGTGCTGGAGAGCTAGACTACATCACCTGCGATTATTTGGCAGAAGTGTCGATGAGCATCCTGAGTAAACAACAGCAAAAACAAGCTGATTTAGGCTATGTCGCAGACTTTTTAAAACACTTGGATAAAGCCTTACCACATATTCAAAAAAACAACATAAAGATTATTACCAATGCAGGAGGCAACAACCCTAAAGCATTGGCAATAGAGGTGCAGAATATAGTAAAAGCTCAGAACCTCACTTTAAAAGTAGCCTATGTAGAGGGGGATAACATCATGCACTTGTTACAACAAAACCCTTCTCAATTACTCTACAATATGGAAAGTAAAGAAGGGTTATCGGCTAAAAAAATAGTCACTGCGAATGCATATATCGGTATAGCAGGATTGCTCGAAGCACTGAAAATGGAAGCCGACATTGTAATTGCGGGAAGAGTAACAGACAGTGCATTGGCTATAGCGCCCATGGTGCATGAGTTGAACTGGAAGTTAGATGATTATGACAAATTAGGCGCAGGAATGATTGCTGCGCATTGTATTGAATGTGGTACTCAAGTTACGGGGGGCAATTTCACAGATTGGAAAGAAATAAAAGCGTGGTACAATATCGGTTTTCCGATTCTGGAAATGCAGGATGATGGCATTTTCTTCATCACGAAACACCAACAGACAGGCGGCATTGTCACAGTTAATACGGTAAAAGAACAGTTAGTCTATGAAATAGCTGACCCAGGTCGTTATTTCAGTCCTGATGTACTGGCCGATTTACGTCAATTAAAATTAGAACAAGTTTCAGAAAACAAAGTAAAAATCAGTAATGCAAAAGGTACTTCAGCCTCTTCCTTTTATAAAGTTTCAGCCACCTATCAAGAAGGCTACAGAGCCATGGGTGAACTAATTATAAGCGGTCCAGATGCCTTAGAAAAAGCCATTTTATTTCAATCCGTATTTTGGGAAAAAGTGAAGATCAACTTCTACCGAAAAAATGTAGAGTATGTAGGTTATAATGCTTGTCACGGCAATTTGGTAACCAACCACCAGCCCAATGAAATCTTACTTCGTTTGTATGTTCACGATATGGATTTTGAAAAAGTAAAAACCTTTTCAGAAATGGTTGCTTCGTTAATTTTAAGTGGTCCACAAGGTGTTGCTGTTGTTGGAGGACGACCACGAATTCAGGAAGTAATGGCATATTGGCCTTTTCTTATTCCTAAAAATGAAGTAAAAATCAACGTGGTTGAATTAGAAAGCGGTAAAACTTCAAGGATTGCCATGGCGTCAGCTTCTTCACAAGTAGCAGCAGAAAGTGATTTTTTAGATTTATCCCAAAAAATCGAGCAACCGACACAAGGCAAATTAATCGCCCTTTCTGAAATCTGTTTAGCACGTTCTGGAGACAAAGGGAACGCGGTGAATATTGGAGTAATAGCCCGAAACCATAAGGCATTCATCTATTTAAAGACGTATCTCCTACCCTCACTTTTAAAACAATGGTTTGGTGAAAAAGTGTTGGGTAACATCAAACGATATGAATTGCCTTCCTTATTAGCTTTTAACTTTATGTTAGAAGAAGCATTGGATGGAGGCGGCACAAAAGCATTACGCATTGATGCGCAAGGGAAAACCTTTGCTGCAGCATTATTAAGTCAAAAAGTATATGTTCCTGATGAATTTTTAAACGAATAACGCTATGGATATTTACAGCAATGAACAACATGAGATGATTCGCCAATCGGTACGTGATTTTGCTGAATCAGAAATTAAGCCCAAAGCACAACAGTTGGATGAGAAAGAACAATTTTCTCCTGAACTGACTCGTAAAATGGGCGACTTGGGTTTGTTCGGTATGTTTGTCCCAACTAAGCTGGGCGGACAAGGGTTGGATATACTTTCTTATATCATTGCTGTAGAAGAACTTGCTCGTGTGGATGGATCACAAGCGGCAACCATTGCCGCACATAATTCGCTTGGGGTTGGACCCATATTAGCCTATGGAACACCCGAACAAAAGAAAAAATATTTACCCCTACTTAGCACGGGTGAAAAACTGTGGGCTTTTGGACTTACAGAACCAGCGGCAGGGTCTGATTCCAGAGCCAGTACCACACGAGCAGAGCTCAAAGGCAAACAGTGGGAAATAAACGGAGCAAAAATCTTCATTACGAACGCATGTTCAGAGCTCGCTGCAGGGGTAACTGTACAAGCAATCACCAACATTCACCCCAACGGGACAAAAGAAATATCCACTATTTTATTGGAAAAAGGCACCGAAGGATATTCGCAAATCCCTATGAAGGGGAAACTCATGTGGCGAGCTTCTGATACATCACAGCTGTTTTTTGAAAACTGTAAAGTGCCTAAAGAAAATCTGCTTGGTAAACGCGGTGGAGGTTCTAAAATCATGTTGTCCACACTGGATGGCGGACGGTTGTCGATCGCAGCAATGGGCTTAGGTTGTGCGCAAGGGGCGTATGAGGCTTCTGTGAAGTACGCCAAAGAACGCGAGCAATTCGGAAAAAAAATTGCTTCTTTTCAGGCCATCGCCTTTAAATTAGCTGATATGGCTATGAAAATTGAATTAGCCCGAAACTTACTTTACAAAGCCTGCTGGTTAAAAACAAAGAAGAAACCTTACGGTAAAGAAGCTGCTATGGCTAAATTATATTGCTCCGAAATAGCCAAAGAGGTAGCCGATGAGGC
>CAWKJU010000024.1:0-10365 GCA_963849955.1 uncultured Cytophagales bacterium
TCTAAATATTAATTATTTAATGCCTGGCATTTATGTTTTGAAAATCATGTGTAATAATAAGGTCATTAAAGAAACCACTTTTAAAAAATAAGTCCATGAAAACACTAATCACACTACTCGCTATCTTTTTTATTTCAATTACAAGTTTTGCACAAACAGGTTTTAACTATAAAGCAGTAGTTAAGGATGATAATGAAAATGTAGTTGCAAACCAAGATGTAACTATCCGGTTTTCCATATTAGATGCACTTACAGGAGGAAACATTGAGTCTCTAGAAATCCATGATGATATTATGACTGATGCAAACGGTATCGCTATTGCAAACATTGGAGAAGGTTCACAATCTTTAAGTTATGGGTTTTTTAGTGAGATAGATTGGGGAAGCCATGCTCATTTCCTAAAAGTGGAAATAGATATTACTGGCGGAACTAATTTTGTAGATATGGGAACCACCGAATTTAAAGCTGTGCCTTATGCCTTATATGCTGACAAAGTAAAAGATCAAGCATTTAAAAGCGAAGATGGTGTTACTTATGCGGAAAACACAACAGATGATTTTGTAGTAGGGAGCACACAATTGGACCATACAGGTACTTCTGACGGAACAACACGTATGTTTTTTGATAGAGGCAAAGCATCATTTAGGGCAGGTCGCGCTCTAGATGAAGAATGGGATGATGCTAATGTTGGTAATCGCTCAGCAGCTTTTGGGCTAAATACTATTGCCACAGGTACCTATAGTGTTGCCACAGGAAACAGAACACTTGCGCAGGCGAGATCTTCTGTGGCAATAGGAGAATATAATGTAGGAGGTGGAAACCCTACTGCATGGGTTGGTACAGACCCGCTTTTTGAGATTGGTAATGGCACCGCCACCATCAGTACAGAAACAAGAAACAATGCATTGACCGTTCTTAAAAATGGAAAAGTAGGTATTGGCTATGACGCGGAAACGCCGACACAGACTTTGGATGTCAGTGGCAAAATAAAAGTAGCTAACGATTTTACGACACCTACACCAGGCACCATCCGTTTTAACGAAACTGCAAATGCTTTTGAAGGGTATATTGCAGAAACAGGTTGGGTAACTCTTGGTGCAAAAAAGAGGGAAAAGACTATTGTTATTCCGGCTTCTCAATTTGTCTCAACATCAGGTAACGCAATTAGTAACATGCGCTATAGTATTGACGGTTTTGCCTATGCAACAAATAGTAGATATACAATAGCTCCTCTTGTATTGCCGACTAACTCAAGAATAGTGAGTATATCTTATGTGTTCTTAGATAATGATTCTGGAAGTGATTTGTTTTTTTATTTAAACAAGAGTTGTGGTTACTCTTCTAATCAGGTACCTACTAACATTTCAGGAAGTTTTCATGGTCTACTTAACCTTAATGGTCAAAATCTATATCTCTATTCATATAATATAAATGAATTAGTTCAATCTGCATGTCAATATAACATAGTAGCATATTCTGCAGGAGCATGGGATAATAAAGCAATTAGTAAAGTTTACATTTCATATATAGAGGATTAAAATATACAAAATGCTCTTAAAAGGGTTTTCATTTCTTAATTACTAATTATTGAGCCTAAAAGCATTAACAAATAATAATAAACACATGAAAAAACAAATCACACTTATCACAATCATTCTTATGGTAGCCTGTAAGTCGGAAACCAAAAAAGACACGACCCAAACCGTTGAAGTTGAACAAAAAGAACAAGTAAGCACCAATCCAGTAATACCTGAAACTAAACCTGAATCCAACGGCACATTTCTCTGTAAAATCAACGGTAAGGATTGGGCTTACACCAAAGCTTCAGGTATTGTGGACACACATGCAAAAACAAAAGAACGTACGGCAATAATCACGTTTAAAAAGAAACTCGACAAAGGCTCAGAAAGTGTGCAGCTTTTTTACGATGCAGGCACCAATAAATTAGAAAAAGTTAGCATTCAATTAAAAGTACAAAAGACCGATGGTAAGACCATGACCGCGATGTATATATACCATCCTGAAACTAATAATTTACATCCAAATGCGAAAATTTCCGGGACTGTTGATTTGTCAGACCCAACAAAAGCATCCGGTAATGCAGAGGTATCAGATTTGGATGTGCGTTTTAACAAAAATAATATAGCAAACGCCGATGATAAACTAATAACTGTTGAAGGCCTAAACTTTAAAAATGTAGGCTACTCAGATCTCGATAAAGCGTTTGGAAATAAATAGTCATTAAAAAAACATTAGCACTATGAAAACAATTATCACATTAGTATTTGCTGTCTTCAGCCATTTTGCTTTTGGACAACTTATAGATCCTTTCGGCAAGGTTATCACTCACGAGATCAAACTCAAAAAACTAGATAACGGTATGTATGCTGGTGCTATGGAATGGACTACCGGCGGGGTAGATTCCTTACAACGTTTTATTGTTAAAGGTTTAGATGTGAAATCGCCCGTTATGGTAAGAATTGTTTCCAAAGCGCCAGATCACAATATAGACCTTAGCTTCCACAAAAAGAATTGGGATAAGGTAGAATCTAAAATTTCTACAGATGGAAATAAATTTGCCGACAAAATATTCAGAACCATGAGTATAGCTGGTCTCGGTGTAAGTTCTGAAGTCGCTGGTATCCCTTATTTGATTATCATAAAAGTAGGTCTGCAATTTCCTTCGACCAAATCTCTAATTCGATTAACAGATGATAAGGAAGAATACGCAATGCATTTACGAAAAATGGGTTTCACTGGAGCCATATTTGAAGATCACGACAGTTCAGGAGGTTCCAACCGAGCAACACGGTCGAATGAAACATCTGGTGAGGGTAGAAACACCCTAACTTACACTATTATAGGGCTGTTGACAATCATTATTATTCTTCTAATTCTGTTTTTATTTAAAAGGAATAAATCAAAAAATACAGCGCTTCTAGTATTTCTTTTTTGTTCAATTCAGATAATTACAGCACAAAATAGTGAGCCTAAATTGGTTCCAGTTTCTGGCCAAGGAGATTCACCCGTATTCTACGAATATCAAAACGAAAATGTAAGCAATCAAGTGCCAGTTCCAGATGTCGCACAGAGCCCGGCAAAAGGGCCAGATAAGAGTGGAAGAATCTATACACCCGTTCGTATAGAACTTGGAGCTGGGGTAAAAGAGTTAACTGGATACGAAGCAGATGACATCCAAACTGAAATGCGAGAAGCAGACCAACAGTTTAATGATGATTACGGAGCGGACAGCCCAGGTGAACCCACCGCTGGCGATCAAAGGAATCTGCCTTCAGATAGAACTACAGAAGAATTAGATGCATTACGACGAGAAGTGCAACAATTGCAACGACAGGTGGATTTACTATCTCAAGAAGATGAGGCTTTTGATGACGATACCGACGCTGGTGGAGGTGCTTTAATATATTGTGAAGATGTTGACGTTTGCCAGAACTGTGTGGAGTCAAAAATAGCTAAATTCAATACACACTTGGCCTACTGGAATTATTTACAGAAGTTTTATTTGAAAGAAGTGGACGATTTAAATGATAAGATAGAATATGGAAATACACTAGCTTCAATTCCGGATTATGGTCTTGCTTGGGGACCAATTCTCATGGGTGTAGTAAGACCGGCAATGAAAAAATTAAAAGACGCCTACAATAAAAAATTTGATGAATATATACTTTCTATTGAAGCAGATCTTCAGGCTTTGAGTGCTTGTTACGAAGGACCAGATGGCGGTTTCAGTACTAATGAATCTTTCGAAATACAGGCCTATGCCATCATAAACTCCTTAAAAGCAGCAAGAATTAATAAATAAAATCAACCATGAAAAACATCACCTTTTTTTTACTAGCAGCATTTCTGGTTTTTTCCTGTGGAAACAATTCAGCAGAGACAAAAGAATTAGATAAAGAGGAAGACTTTGAGTTGAATTCAGATTCAAAAGAAAACAACGGGTTAACTACATCAGAAAATAAGTCTGACTTGGACGCAAATACCGAGATCAACTCGCAATTGAACGATTTATTTAACATGGGAAAAAATGCCCTTCAAGAATCTGAAAAAACCAAGAAATCTGACATGCCATTATTAAATACAGAAATGATGTTGGATTTGTTGGAGCAAAGTGGTGTATCGAGAGAAAGTATGGAAAAACTCATCAATAACCCAGATAGTTTAAAAATACTGGCGCAGGAAGCGATGTACGAAAGGGAAGAGGCCAAAAAAGTCCATCCCGATTTTATAGGGAAAATGACTAAAGAACAACTGACTTCTAAAAACACAAGTACTGGTGTATCCCTAGAAGAAGCCATTTTAATAGTTCAGGCCGAATCAGGTCCAGAAGCGACCATGGCAAAACTGAAGAAGATTGATTCTTTAGCAGGTACAAATATGATGGAGAAACTTGATCTTACCGAAGCAGGCTACGTGATGAAAGATGTACAACGGAAAAATGAAGTCCCGGCAAGCAGAGAAGAAAACCAAAAAATCACGGCATATAGAAATAGATCCCTAAACATACATAGTGAAAAGGAATCTTGGGAATTTCTAACGGAATTGGAGGAAACTGAAAAGGCAATCGCTTCAGGAAAGTTAAAGGCGAGCCCAAGATTTCAGCGCGCTATTGAAAATCGAAAAAAAACAGTTGTCATTTTCCATAAGGATATTGAGCGTAAATCGGAAGCGGCCAAAAAGAAGTTCAAACAATTGAACCCCAACTTATTTTACGGGGATGATGTTGGTGTAAGTTACGTTGGCAACCTTAAGAAAACAGTCTATTTACCATTAGGGCCCTTGTCTTTTGCGGATGAGGTTGTAAGCGTCAATCATCCACTACTATTAACCCAAGAAAAGAACAATGTACTCGGCGAACCAAATGTGGTTGAAACGTATGATGATGCTACGGGCATATATAGTCTTGGACTTGGAGGCACGCTAACGATTCGTTTCACAGATAACGCTTTGGTAGATGTTAATGGTCCTGATTTGTATTTGTTTGAAATCGGGCAACTCGAACCCACAGATCTTGAAATTTCCAAGGACGGTAAAACGTGGATAAAAATAGGTAAGATAGATGGTGGTGTGGCAGAAGTGGATATTGCTCCGTTTGTAAAACCGAATGAGCTCTTTTATTACGTACGGTTCAAAGATCTTAAAGAGAAAAGCGGCGTACCCGGCGCAGATGTGGATGCGATTGCAGCCATAGGTTCAGCAATGCGATTGAATTTAGACAGTCAAGTGTTATTCGATTCTGGAAAAAGCGAGTTAAAATCAAAAGGTTTAGATGCTTTAAAAGAATTGATAAATAGCATCACTGTACTCAAAAAAGGAAAAGTCATTATTGAAGGTCATACCGACGATATAGGAAGTGAAGAAACCAACAATGCCTTGTCTTTAGCGCGCGCGAAAAGTGTATCTAAAGCTTTGAGAAACTTAATACCTAGCACCCAATTTAAATGGCAAGAAAAGGGCTATGGAGAATCGCAACCTTTGGTAGAAAATGACTCTGACATAAACAGAGCAAAAAACAGAAGGGTAGAGATTTTGATCTTGCCAAACTAAAAGTCTATCACTAAAAATCAAATCATGAAAATTAAACAATTCATTTTAAGCATTATATCTATTATCATAGTTCAAATGATGAATGGCCAAAAGCTAGAGCAAAACGAAGTAGAGCAGTTAAAAGACGTTCTGAATACTAAAGTTGCGACAGATTTAAAAGTTGAGTTAAAACACAACAAAGCCTATTTCAGTATTGACGAGTTCAACAAAACACTCGATTTAAGAAACGACTATGAGATAGCAGAAGACAGCCTTACGCAAAAAGCCAAAAAAGACCTAGACAAAGGGCCTTATCGTGGTTCTGTTTACTGGAAGTATAATTTTGAAACGGCTACGAACTCAGACGTCGAATTTAAAGCCACTAAATACCAACAACTCTTCTGTACCATTTCATTTAAAGACCAAGACATTATTGTTTTAAAAAGTCAACTTAATGCCTATACGAGTCATCATAAAATTTCAGATTCAGCAATACATAATGTGGAATGGACAGGCGATAAATACATCAGTATTTTGCTTACACCAATAAAGGTTAACAACAAAATTAACTTCGAGTTAAAAGGCATTACCATAAGCGGAAAGTTTGAAAGACAAGATAACCATGAATTAACAAAGAATTACACCAAATCATTAAGAACCATTTTAAAACGAGAGTTTAAAAACCTATTCGAATTAGAAGAAATGACTCAGCTATTAAAAATTAAAAACTAAGTATAATGAAATCAAAGACTCACGACTACCAATACAACTATTTAAAAAGGACTAAAAATACAATTACACTACTCATTGTCCTTTTAATTTCAATCTCAAGCTTTGCGCAACAAGGCATTAACTATAAAGCCTTAATTAAAGACAATTCAGGTAACGTTCTATCAAGCCAGTCTGTTGGTGTCCAGTTTCAAATACGCGAAGCTGGAGCAAATGGGATTGCCGTTTATACAGAAACACATCCGGCAACTACAGACATTAACGGAATCTTAGTTTTAAACATTGGTACAGGTACTACCAGCGACACATTTAGCGCTATTGATTGGAGTAGCAAACATTGGCTAAATGTACAGATTGATATTACAGGAGGCACTAATTATACAGATATGAGTACAACACAGTTTATGACTGTGCCTTATGCTCTGAGTGCTGCTAATGTTAGCGGTTTAGAAAAAATCACAGAAAGTACATTTTCTGATGGAACGCAAGTTTATGGTTGGCGATTAAGAGGAACAAACCCGAACAACTATGCTCCAATTGGAGCAGATGCTGTTGATTTAAGCAATTCAGTCTTTCCATCAGATGTGAGTGGTGCTTCAGGTATCTATTCCACTGCATTAGGAAGTAAAACACAGGCTTCAGGTCGTAGTTCCACAGCAATGGGTTCTAACAATGATGCTACTGGTGATTATTCCACAGCAATGGGGGCTGGCACAGATGCTACTGGTGAATATTCAACCGCAATGGGGCGCTATACTACAGCTCCATCTTTTGGAGAAACAGTTTTAGGAGTATACAATACGCCTTACACACCTAATAGCTCAACAGAATGGGTCAACAATGATAGATTATTCACTGTAGGGAATGGTACGGGCAATAGTTCTAGAAGTAATGCCTTAACAATTTTAAAAAATGGTAGAGTGGGTTTAGGTAGATCAAATCCTAGTAGTCTGCTTGAAGTTGCACATCAGAGCAGTCCACCAACAACAACTAATTATACAAATGCCTTCAGCATTCACAATATGGCAAATGGTAGGTCTTGGCAGCTACACACAGCAAATAGCGATCATTTAAACTTATATAGAAACGGGAGTTATCGAGGCTATTTTCATGAAGCAACAGGTGTTTATTCTTCAATCTCAGATAGACGCACAAAAAAAGAAATCACACCCATGGAAAACGGCACACTCAACAAAGTAATGCAACTCAATCCTGTAAGCTATCTAATGAAACACCAAAAAGATACCAAACGTAACTTAGGTTTAATTTCACAAGAAGTACAAGACATCTTTCCAAGTATTACTACTTATGTAGAGGAATCAGACTTAATAGCCTTGTCTTACACAGAGCTTATTCCAATCCTTATTAAAGCGTTACAAGAGCAGCAAAGCATTATTTATAATCAAAACTCAAAAATCAATTTCCAAAACTCAAAAATAGAAACCTTCGAAAGTCAAATGGCAACATTTTCAAAACGTTTGGAAACTGTTGAAGCTGCTAACAATTAAAAATAAAGACCATGAAAATATATTTAACATTTATAGCCATATTTCTACTCGTCGCCTGCAAATTAGAAACCAAAGATAACAGCAGCACAACGGCTAAAAACGAAACAAATCAAGAGGTTGCTATATCTAACAACTCAGGTGCAGATTACAGTAGCTTATTCAAGACCTATACCTGCGATGTCTCAAGTACAGACCTTGCCAAAATACTACAAATACCAGTTTCTGATATTGGTGAACAAACAAGTGAATCGTCAAACAAATGTCTTTTTAAAATCAAAGGTTTTGGTGAAGGTCACGATGATACAGGCACAACATGGCGCTTAATGTTGGTTCCTAGTAGTAAGGGACAAAACAAAAAAGAAATTACAGCCCTTAGAAGAGATAAAGCAGAGTTACCAAGCGGCATACTTATGGGCAGAGATATCGTATTAGCAGATGCTGGCGATTGCTATATCTCATCTCAGCCAAAGCGAGGCAAAGTTCGCATATTAAATGAAAACTATGACAGATTTATTTTAATCACTTACCAAACCAAAGGTTCAGTAAAAGGTAGAACTGAAGCACTGCACGATCAACTCAATCTAAAAGTAAAGGATTTGGCGAATCATTTGGTTACAACGCATAAAAAATGAATAAGATGAAAAAATTAATAAGATTACTAGTTCTTTTAATGGTAATGCCGTTAGCATCACAATCCATAGAAAAATTCAGCATCGACTCTGGTGGGGCATCAGCGTCTACTGACGGAATTCAAATCCTTTACACTATTGGAGAAGTCAATGTGCAGGAGGCAAGTGCAGGAGGCATTTCAATATCCGAAGGCTTTATCAATAGCTTGAAACTTGAAATCAAAATAACACCAACCGTTTTTCTACAGGGCCCATACAATTCTTCAGCACTTTCGGACGATTTGCGAACGTCTGGGCTTATTCCAACCACTAGTCCATATTTGGATGCATTGACCTGCGATGCTTCGGTTTTTACAGTTTCGGGAGCCAACGCCATTATAGACTGGGTTTGGTTGGAGATTAGAGCCGCAGATATGACGACTGTTGTTAGTTCTAGATCGGCACTGCTTCAGTCTGATGGTGATGTGGTTAATGTGGATGGGGTCGCTCCAATAGTTGTTGATATTCCAGATGGCGACTATTATTTTATGATTAGTCATCGCAATCATTTAGGAGTGATTTCAGCAAGCACTTACGGCCTTAGCAGGGGTAGTGCAACAGCAATAGATTTAACAGCCGATAGTAGCTTGATTAATGGTGGGTTAAACGGTATTTCTGATATGGGAGACGGTAATTTTGCTTTGTATTCTGGCGATTTTAATGGCGACGGACAAATTCAGAATAGTGATAGAATAGCAGTCCAAACCGCATTGGGACTAAGTGGTCTCCTAAATGCCGATATAGACATGAACACTCAAGTACAGAATATAGATATTCAAAATAAATTATCCCCTAACATAGGTAAGGGAGAACAGTTTGCAAATAGAGGCATCGATCTAAAATTATTTGCGAAAACAAGTAAAACCAATAAAGACTAATATTATGAAAAACAATTACAACATATGGATTACAATGGTCTCAATTTTAATGATGAGTGCAATAGCTCATGCTCAGACTGTAAAACTAGCCATTGTTAATGCCGAAAATACAAACGACGGCACTAATGATTATTATGAAGCAGATGTAACCATAGAAACTTTTGATGGGCAGGAAGATTTTAAATTGGGCTCGGGTCAACTGTACTTTAACTATAACACCGATGCCTTTGGAGTAAACATAAATGCTAATGACCGTTTCGAGGTCACGGCAAATTATGATAATGGATTTATTTTAGGCCAAATATCTGGCTTTACCGATTTTTATAACATCAGCTTTATCAATGACAATACCGATTTTAGAGTATCCTGGGCATTTGACCAAAATGTATCTTCTGGTGCGATGGACGAATTGGTGACCTCTGCACCAAAACTCATGATTCATATCAAAATGGAGTATGTTGATGTCACCCAAGACCCTATGTTGGTCTTTGAGGCAGATGAAGATGTGGTTGTAAGTTGCCGAGACCAATTTTTTACGGCTTGCGGTCCATTTGATACGGCCTCAACCAACTTAGATTGCTCAGATAGCGTAGATTCACAAAACGTAAATATCCAATTTTTAGACGCTATTTTAGATAGTTCTGAGGCGACACTCGGCGTTGAATCTCCTAAAGGGATAGCTTCGGAAATTGTTATCTATCCAAATCCTACCTCAAGCATAATCTATGTCAAAACGAAACATATTATAAATGCTATCGAGTTTTATGACATTTTGGGTAAACGGGTCTTTATCACTAAAAGTAGAACAGAAGTTGATGTAAGTCATTTGAATTCTGGCGTTTATTTTATGAAAATCAAAGCAGATGGGGGCAACATAACTAAAAAAATAGTTGTGGAATAATAGTGAAGCGGTTAGTAATTAGTCTATAAAGTATAGAATAGTATGGAATATTGTTTGACCAATAATTATGAAGTTTGTCTTGGTTATTTAGAGTGAGCAGCGTTTTTATAGATCTCTAACTCAAAAAAGCCGAT
>CAWKJU010000025.1:0-4985 GCA_963849955.1 uncultured Cytophagales bacterium
ATCTGTAAAGATTATAACCTTTCCAGAGATACGGTCTTTAAGGCCTATACTATTCTAAAAGAAAATGGGGTGGTAGAATCCGTTCCTAATAAAGGCTATTATGTCGCAAACGACACTCGAAAAGTCCTTTTAGTCTTGGATACGTTCAAGGCTTATAAAGAAGTTCTGTATCATTCTTTTGTGAACAACCTGCCTAAAAATGTAATTGTAGATGTACAGTTTCATCACTACAACATCAATAATTTCAAAACAATTCTCAATAACAGCAAAGGCAAGTATTACAAATATGTCGTGATGCCCTTTAATCATGAAGAGGTAACATCCATTTTTTCCGAATTCGATAATGACAAACTATTGTTGATTGATTGGAATATCCATTCAACTCAAGCAAATAATTATGTGTTTCAAGATTTTGGAAAGTCGTTTTACGAGGCTTTGGTTGAAACGATTCTTCCTTTCAAAAAATACAAGAAACTCGTTTTTGTATATCCAACGTTTACGAGCCACCCCAAAGAAAGTCTTGCCTATTTCAAGAAATTCTGCGAAGACCATCAGTTTAAAAATCGGGTTATTACCAATCCGGAAGAATTCAAAGTCGTGAAAAACGAGGCTTATGTAAGCGTAAGTGATAGAGTTTTAGGTCTGTTTTTAGAACAATGTAAGGCGCGAGGTTTTGAGCCAGGAACGGATGTCGGATTTCTGTCTTACAATGAAACTCCAATGAAAAAATTTATCTATAAAGGGATTTCAGTCATCTCAACTGACTTTAAAGAAATGGGAGCCCACGCTGCGGAATTCATCAAACATGACAAACCATTACAAGAATATATACCAACAACATTAATATTAAGAGATTCATTATAAACTATGTACTATTTAGGATTAGACATCGGGAGTTCGTCAATTAAAGCCGCTTTGGTTGAAATAGCTACCGGACGAAGCATAGGCGTTGCCCAAGAACCGGAGCAAGAAATGTCCATGTTTGCCCAAAAAAATGGATGGGCAGAACAAAAACCCGAAGATTGGTGGAAGCACGCTTGCAACGCCATTACACGCTTGAAGAAGCAGCATAATATTTCTCGCAACCAGATTAAAGGCATCGGGATTTCTTACCAAATGCACGGATTAGTGATTGTTGACGAAGCTGGGAATCCACTTCGAAAAAGTATCATTTGGTGCGATAGTAGGGCAGTGGAGATAGGCAACGAAGCGTTAGAAGCTCTTGGCGAAGAAAAATGTGCCAATCACTTATTGAATTCTCCTGCGAATTTTACCGCCTCAAAATTGAAATGGGTAAAAGAAAACGAGCCAGATATCTATAAAAAGATTTACAAATTCATGTTGCCGGGCGATTACATTGCTTTCAAATTCTCGAACGTGATCAACACGACGATTTCAGGACTTTCAGAAGGCATCTTTTGGGATTTCAAAAATGAATCAGTTGCTGATTTTCTCTTGGAATATTACGGCATCGATAAAAATTTAGTCCCAGATATTGTGGATACGTTCGGATTACAATCTGTGGTAGATGAAAAAGGCGAAGCAGAAAGTGGCATCGCCGCAGGAACGCCTATTTATTATAGAGCTGGCGACCAGCCAAATAATGCCTTATCATTGAACGTCTTTAATCCTGGCGAAGTGGCCGCGACAGGTGGAACATCAGGCGTTGTCTATGCGGTAACTGATAATTTATCAGGCAAGGAAAGTACACGAGTTAATAATTTTGTTCACGTTAATCATGAAAAGTTAAATCCTAGAATAGGAAAATTACTCAATATTAATGGCGCTGGTATTCAGTATCGTTGGTTGCTAAACAACCTTGATGTCAGTTCTTATGAAGATATGAATAATTTGGCGGCCGACATCAAAATTGGTTCTGATGGTGTTTGCCTAATTCCATTTGGAAATGGGGCTGAGCGCATGTTGAACAATCGAGAAATCGGGACTAGAATCGTCAATCTTAACCTTAACAATCATCATAAAGGTCATATTTGCAGAGCTGCTTTAGAGGGCATCGCATTTTCATTCGTTTACGGGATGGAAATCCTCAAATCTGATGGTATTAAACCAAATGTGATTAGAGCAGGTAACGACAATTTATTCCGTTCAGAGATATTTGCAAATACTGTCGCGACACTGATAGAACAAGAAATCGAAATTTATAATACCACGGGAGCCATCGGTGCCGCCCGTGCTGCCGACTTGCACAAAGGTAATTTTGAAAGTTTTGGACAGGGCATCATCGATAATGACCACGTGATGACCTTCATGCCATTCAAGGATAAAACGCCTTATTTGGAAGCTTACAACAATTGGAAAAAAGAACTAGAAATTATATTAAACAACAAATAATAATATATTAAATCATTAATAACATGGCAATTATAGGAAACAAGGAATACTACAAAGGTATCGGAGACATTAAGTTTGAAGGAAAAGAATCAGACAATCCATTAGCATTTAAATATTACAATCCAGACCAAGTGGTTGCTGGTAAAACGATGCGCGACCATTTTAAGTTCGCAATTGCTTACTGGCATACTTTCTGCGGACAGGGAAGCGATCCGTTTGGTCCAGGAACCCAAAGTTTTGAGTGGGATAAACCAACTGATGCGGTTGAAGCAGCCAAAGAAAAAGCAGACGCAGCTTTCGAATTTATTACCAAAATGGGCTTTGGATACTATTGTTTCCATGATTACGATTTAATTAGTGAGGGCGCCACATTCCAAGAATCAGAATCGAGATTGGCAACGATTACTGAATATCTCAAGGAAAAACAAAAAGCATCAGGAGTTAAATTATTGTGGGGAACGGCGAATTGTTTCTCAAATCCTCGCTATATGAATGGCGCATCTACCAATCCAGACTTTAATGTTGTGGCGAGAGCTGGTGGTCAAATAAAATTGGCATTAGATGCAACTATGGCATTAGATGGTGAAAATTATGTGTTTTGGGGAGGTCGTGAAGGTTATATGAGCTTGTTGAACACTGATATGGGACGAGAATTGGACCACATGGGACAATTTTTAACGATGTGCAGAGATTACGCGCGTTCTAAAGGCTTTAAAGGAAATTTCTTTATCGAACCAAAACCAATGGAGCCTTCAAAACATCAATATGATTTTGATACCGCAACCGCGATTGGGTTCTTAAAGGAATACGGTCTAGACAAAGATTTTAAAATAAATATTGAAGTCAATCACGCCACTTTAGCACAACACACCTTTCAACATGAAATCGAAACTGCTGCAAAAGCAGGGATGTTAGGTAGTATGGATGCCAACAGAGGCGATTATCAAAATGGATGGGATACCGACCAATTTCCAAATAACATTCAAGAAACAACCGAAGCGATGTTGGTATTCTTAAAAGCTGGAGGTTTGCAAGGTGGTGGAATTAATTTTGATGCTAAAATCAGAAGAAATTCAACCGATTTAGAAGATGTTTTTCACGCTCATATTGGTGGTGCAGATACCTTTGCAAGAGCGTTGTTAATTGCAGATAAAATCATTACATCATCTCCTTATGAAAAATTAAGAACTGAGAGATATAGTTCTTTTGATTCTGGAAAAGGAAAAGACTTTGAAGCAGGTAAATTAGATTTAAATGATTTATATAAGATAGCTCAAGAGAATGGCGAATTAGAATTGAAAAGTGGAAAACAAGAGTTGTTTGAAAATATCATAAACCAATACATCTAAAATGAACAAAAAGATAGACCAACAATCGGCAGATAATATTAGAGCCTTGGCAGTAGCCATGGTCGAAAAAGCAAACTCTGGACATCCTGGAGGTCCTATGGGAGGTGCAGATTTTATGCACATCCTGTATTCGGAATTCTTCAAGTTTGACCCTACGGACATGACTTGGCCATTCCGTGATCGTTTCTTTATGGATGCGGGCCATTTGTCCACATTGATGTATGCACAATATTATTTGTTGGGTAATTACGAAAAAGATGACGTCGCTAACTTTAGACAATGGGGTTCTATAACCCCTGGTCATCCAGAAGTTGACGTCAAACGAGGCATTGAAAATACGTCTGGTCCATTGGGTCAAGGTCATACTATGGGCGTTGGTGCCGCCATTGCAGCAAAATTCCTTCAAGCGCGTTTTGGCGATTGGATGAACCATAAAATTTATGGTTTCATTTCAGACGGTGGTATTCAAGAAGAGATTTCTCAAGGTGCAGGTCGAATTGCAGGCCATTTGGGCTTGAGCAATTTCATTATGTTCTTCGATTCCAACGACATTCAGTTATCGACTGCCACTGATGAAGTGACCAGTGAAGATACTGAAATGAAATACATAGCATGGGGATGGAACGTTATGACGATTGATGCACATAACCATGACGAGATTAGAAAAGCGCTGACCGATGCCAATAATGAAACCGAACGACCAACCCTAATTATCGGTAAAACGATAATGGGTAAAGGTGCGGTTGCAGCAGACGGAAGTATGTTTGAAGGCCACTGTGAATTGCACGGTCAGCCCATCGGGAACTCTGGAGCAGATTACGAAAAAACCTTACTTAATCTAGGCGCTAAAGTTGAAAGTCCTTTTGATATTTTTGAAGATGTTCAATCGTTTTACAAGGATCTTCTCAAGAAAAAAGAAACTGAAGCAGCTCAAAAGAAAAAGGAAATCTCCACTTGGAAAAAGGAGAATTCAGAGCTTTCAGATAAATTGGATTTCTTTCTATCAGGTAAATTGCCAGACTTGGATTTTGAATCCATCGTTCATAAAGAAGGTTTGGCCTCTAGAGCAGCATCTTCTGGCGTATTAGGCTATTTGGCAGGTAAGGTTGAAAACATGATTGTGTCTTCGGCTGATTTATCCAATAGCGATAAAACCGATGGCTTCTTAAAGAAAACACACGCGCTTAAAAAAGGAGATTTTACAGGTTCGTTTTTACAAGCAGGCGTGGCTGAGTTAACCATGGCGTGTATCGCTAACGGATTGGCATTACACGGCGGAATTAT
>CAWKJU010000026.1:0-21048 GCA_963849955.1 uncultured Cytophagales bacterium
CTCTGAAATAAGCAAAAATAAGTTGCTTTATGCTTCTAATAATTTCGATGAATAGCTCTTTCATAACCTCATTTTTTAATTTATAATTTCTTTAAAATTGATAGCGCAATGGCGAGAACATTTTCTTTTCTCATTAAATACTGAGCTTCATCTATATTGCTTAAAAAACCCAATTCCATTAGTATCGCAGGACAATACTCTGTCGTTTCCCTCAGCACCTGAAAGTTTGCAAACTTCACACCTCTACTTTCATAGCCTATTGTTTTACAAAGGGCTCTTTCAATTTTATAGCCTGCAAATACCGATTCCTTCGAGAACCTTTCTTGTTTTCTCAAAGCATAAACCTCTATTCCTTTCGCATCTGGATTATCAGAATGATTGCAATGCAACGACACAAATAAATCCGCTTTTAAAGCTTTGGCCAGCTTAGTCCGGTTAGATAAAGAAATGAGCGTATCACTATACCTCGTTAAATATATATCGAGTGGTTTTTCCAAGTCGTTATTTAACCTTAAAATTTCATTTGCAATACTCATCACTACATCCTTTTCTTGGATACCATTTATGCCAATTGCACCAGTATCTTTTCCACCGTGCCCAACGTCAATTATTATTCGTTTTTGAGCACTCGTTTCTTGTCCAAAAATGACACACATTTTTAGAAGTAAAATCACAAAACTGACGTTTTTGAGCACTTTTTTCATTTTCAATTTTCGGGTTATCAACAACTTCCCTTCAAAAATCCATAGTATTTGATGCCAAATAATAACAAACAAATTCAATTGATTTTAAATAATATTTTATTCACAAATATTTGATTTTCAGTAATTTATAATCAAATATATGTAAATTTCCAATAACGAAAATGAACTAAAAATTTAAACTTTTCCGTTATGAAAAAATCACACTATTTAGCATCCATTCTTTCGCTATTATCCACTTCGCTTTTTGCTCAAATTGGTGGCATTGAAGATTCAGTTAATGATGTTGGCGACACTATCCGAACTATTTTTCCAATACTACTCGGTGTAATCTTCCTTGTTGGCTTCCTATTTAATGCAGGACATTTCTTCGGCGAAAATGCTGACCTCAAAAAAGGAATAACGAGAGTACTCGTCTTTGTACTTATTGCAGGTGCTGTAGTCGGCATCTTCACATACTTAATAGGAATCGTAGTATAAATGAAACGCTTCGAGGTCTATAAAAACATCAGGAAAAGGGCAGTCATTTTTGGGCTGCCCATTTCCCTATTTGCCTTGATGATGGTTTCCATTTTGGCTTCGTTGCTCATCATCATCTTCTCATTCAGTTTTGTGATGATAATTGGTGTGTTGGTATTCAATGCTTCCCTATATGTGGCGCTGACAAGAATAGCCCACAATCCGCAGCTATTCCAAATGGCAAAAGCTTTCCCAAAAATCATTAGTAACAAAAGAAACTCTGGCTTCGATTATGAATAAGATTAATCTTTCGGCATATCAACCCATTACAGATATTCAGGACAATATCGTATTTGCCAATAATGGCAATGTTATTCTGTGCTACAAAGGTAATCTACCGGAAATCTATTCCTTGTCTGAAAAGGATTTTGAGGATATACACGGTGCTTGGTTTCAGGCGTTGAAGTCATTGCCTGTTGGTACTGTGGTTCACAAACAGGATATCTATTTGAAGAAATCTTATTCTTCAGAACAACTTCCGAATTCTACTTTTTTAGAAAAAGCTACCCACGAGCATTTTAAAGGGCGTGGGCATATCGAGCACAACTGTTATTTGTTCTTCATCTTGACCAAAAACAAGGCTCTCAACAATCCGAAATACGTCAATCCATTCCGAAAAGTTTCAAAGGGAATCGTACAGGAATTAGATGACAATATCAAGAGCTTCGCCAACTCAGTAGGTGATTCGATTTCCTTTATCAACAATAGCCGAAAGATGGAATTTGTTTCGCTTAAAGCGGGCGACATACAGCAACTGACAAACAGTTACTTCAACGGCTTTAATGAAGGCTATGATACCGATATATTATTGGACAAAAAAAGCGTCAATATTGGCGAAGACCATTTTGATGCCCTGGCCATCAACAGCGAACTGTGCTTTGGCGAAAGTGTACAAAGTAGCAAGACCAATGAGAAATTCACTTCTGACGATTTTGTGTTTCATCAAGGGTTTATTGATGGCTTAGGGCTTACGCTTAACGAGAACCATATTGTCAATCAAATCCTTTATTTGGATGACAAACAGAAGTGGCGCAAGCTGCTCGATAAGAAGATTGAGGAACTGAACAAAAGTTCCAACTTCGGTTCACAGAATAAAGTGGTTTTGGGTAAAATCCAGCACATCCTTGACCAAATCAATGCTGATGACAATGCCCGAATTATTCGTGGTCATCTCAATATTGTTTATTGGGCAAAGGAAGTCAAAGAGCTTGACCAAATAACCTCAAAAATCAAAACTGAATTTAAGGAATTGGATATCATCCCTTACTATCCACGAGGCGAAGAACGCAAGAATTACATCCTAAATAGTTACTGCTGTTTCTCTTCCAATTTTTCAAACAACGATTTGTACGTGACAGATTTAAAACACGCGCTCTGCCTGTTTATCAATAATACCAATTATAAAAGCGATAATTCCGGAATCATCTTTAATGACCGTGAGCATAACATTCCTGTTTTAAAGGATGTCTGGGACGAAAAGAAGAAACGCATTAAGGCAAGGAACTTTGCGATTTTTGCACCAACAGGCGAGGGGAAATCTTTTTTGGCCAATAACATTCTACGTCAATATTTTGAAAGTGGTGTTCGTCTGGTCATTATAGACTTAGGCGGTTCATACACCAAATTCGCAAAGCTCTATCCTGAAAAATACACGGTGCTTCGCTATGAAAGTGGAAAGAACCTTGGTATCAATCCATTTTATATAAGTGATACAAATGACCTCACACCGGAACGTTTGGAAGACTTGTCTGTTTTCCTGTTTGAACTGTTTGCATCAGACTTAAAGGTTACAAAAGCACAATCGGTTTCGGTTAAAAAGATACTTCGCCATTATTATGATAGCATTTCAGAAAATCACTCTTTAGATGGTTTTTACAGCTTTATAGAAAGGAATCAGGAAGACCTTCTGAGCACTTTAAAAATCCATCCCGACTACTTTAATGTCACAAGCTTTTTGCACGTAATGTCTGAGTATGTTGGCGATGGTCTATATAGCTTTCTGTTTGAAGTTAGCGAAGACCAAACCTATAAAATCGAAGACAAACGATTAATAGTTTTTGAACTGGATGAAGTTAAGGACAACAAGGAAATTTTGTCTGTAATGCTCAAGCTCATCAAATCTGCTATCCAAAGAACCATTTGGAAGAATAGGGCTGAAAAAGGAATTATCCTATTTGATGAGTTTGCCAAACAACTAAAGTTTGAAAATGTATTGGAAAGTGTCGAGTTCTATTATCAAGCTATTCGTAAACAAAACGGTGCGATTGGGATTATTCTACAGTCCATAAATCAATTGCCCAACAATTCGACTTCAGCAAGTATTCTCGAAAACACACAGGTCATTTACAGCCTTAACAATGAAAAAGGCTATGATGAACTTGTTAAAAGGCTCAACCTATCAAGCCACGATTTAAACCAATTAAAGTCCATCAAAAATAATCTTTCGGGACCTCGCAAGTACACCGAAATGTTTATCAAGATTGGCAGGGAAAGTAACATTTTCCGTCTCGAAGTTCCGAAGGAAGTATATGCAGCTTACTTGACGGATGGACAGGAAAATGAGGAAATAATGAAGCTCTACAATGAGCATAACGATATGCAAAAAGCAATAATTCAATTCACATCTAAAACATAATATTATGAAAACAAAAATTTTAATTCTCGCAACAGCTTTCATCTTCTTATTGCCTGCACGCGCTGCGTGCCAGGGAATGCCAACTTATGACAATACCAATTTTATCAGCTTGGTTAAACAGCTCATAGAATCAGGTAAACAGACAGCTCAGATGATTAAGTCTGTAAAATTCCTGAAAGATGCAAAAGAGGCCATAGAGAAAGTATCAAGTGTTGTCCAACAACTTAGGGCAGTTGAAGAAATTGGACAAAACAATCAGCGCCTTATCAATATAATGCAAAACGATGTACAGGACATTCTTAACTCGCCCTATATAAAACCCGATGAAGTTTCAAGGGTTGTGGAATCTTTTGATGCCATAGTTCAAAACTCATTGGACACGGTAGATTTTATCGATGAAGTTCTATCAAGCGACTATCTAAAAATGAGCGATGCAGAGCGTGCCGCAATTTTGAAAGAAAAAGAACTGGAATCAAAGCAAATGGTTTCTACCATCACGACAAAAACGAAACGCTATCGTGATATCATTTCCTTCAGAAAAATGCAGGACAAAGTAAATAATCGAGAAACAGGATATTAAAAATGACCGCAACCATACTTTTAGGGATTGGATTGGAATACATCGATACTGTGTTTCAGACCATACAGAACAGCAGCTTCTCGCAATATACTATTGCAGGAATGAAAACTCTTGCTGTCCTGTTCTTTCTGGTCAACATCCTTAAAAAGTACAATGAAGGTATTGCGGATAAAGACGGCTACACTTGGGGATTGAGTCCTGGCGAACTGGCAAAGAATTTTGCTATTGTTGTTCTGGTCATATTCTCAACGCAGGTATTAGGGTTTTTCGATGGAATTTTAGTGGCCATCGAAGGTCAATATCGAGGGACTGCACCTGCATTATTGCCTTTACAGATGCAGGATATTCCGTTAGAGGAAGATGTAAGTCTTTTTGATGCTGCCAGTTCAGCAATGACGCTTTTGTATGAGGCCTTGGTAACGCCCTTATATGGGTTCAAGATATTAGCCTTCATTTTAAGTACAATACTCTGGTTATTGGATTTGTTCATCTATCCGCTATTCTTGGCAGAACGTTTTTTCTTATTGGGAATAATGCAGGCATTCTTTCCGTTGGTCATTAGTTTGGCAGTATTTGAAAAATTCCGTTCGCTCGCTTATACGTTCTTTAAACTATATGCTGCTGTTTATATGCTCGTGCCAGCGTTCTTTCTGGTCAATGTATTTATCAATGCTATTTATACGGAAATCAACACCAATTTCTGGGTCAACCTATTCGGAACCGATACAGGTCAAGGCTTTTTTGCGCCTGTGGTTCAATTAGGTTCTGTTGGCTTTATCGTGTTCTTGAAATTCAAATTGTACAAACGTGCCACGTCCTTTACGCTCAGATTGTTCACTGCCTAAGGCAGATTAAAAATGCAACTATGAAAACACCATACAAGAACATTTACAACGTCCTAAAACTGAATCGATTTATCGTTTTAGCAGTCGTCGTCTGTGCATTACTATCCAGTACCTTTTCAGTTTGGATGGTATTCAATACAAATCAAAAAGCGCTCAATAGTGCTTTTGCAATCAACACAGATGGCAGTATTATTCCCCTGAAGCTCGTAACTCAAAAAGAGAATTTTAGAGTCGAAGCTCTGGCACATTTAGAACTGTTCCACAACTATTTCTATAACATCGATGCCAGTAACTATGAGCGAAACTTGGAAAAGGCACTTTGGTTAGGCAATAGTTCTGTGGACAATCTTTACCGTCAGAAGAAAGCTGATGGCGTTTATAACCGATTGCTTCAGTATTCATTGGTTCAAAAAGTATTGAGTATTGACTCAAGGATAAACGAAAATAATGGCTCGTATAGTTTTACAACAACCACCATTTTTGAAATTAACAGAGGTTCAATAATTGACACTTACGAACTGGTTTCAACAGGAAACCTGATTATGGTTGACCGAAACTTTCCCAACAATCCGCACGGACTTTTAATTACAAATTATTTCGAGAACACTTTAAAAAAACTGAATGATGAAAGTTGAGCCGACCTGACTGCCGCTGGGTAGTTAATCGGCATTTAAAAAACCAAGATTATGAAAGTAGAAAAGAACAAAATAGTATTTGCAGCAGTATTGGCAGTGATTTTCATATTCCTTATTTCCTATTCCGTAATGGTAATGGGCGATAATGATAGCGAGAACGAGAGCCTACAACAAACATTAATTCCTGATTTGGAAGAAAACCAAAAAGAGTACGATTCTAAACTGGATGCCATCAATGATTTAAAGGAAGTGCGTGAAAATAACGCACCCAGCATCTATGATGAAAAGCTTATAGACTCATTGGGCTTTTATGACCCAGATTTGCCCGAACGTGAAAAAGAACGCATTGTGGATAGTATTTACGATGCTGGCAAAATTCGATATTCTGAAAAACGCTATCAAAATCTGGGACAGAGAAAAGTTGCTCAAAAAAGCACAAAACAAATCGATTCATCAGAAATTAAACGAGAACAAAAAATCGAAACTAAAGAATTGGGTTTGGAACATCAATTGTTTTTTGCTGCTGCGCCAAAACCTAATGAGTTTTCAATCCTCGGAAATACTGATGAGACCATATATGTAGTTGTCGATGGCGACCAAATTGTGAAAGCAAATACCAGATTGCGAATGCGTCTTACCAAATCTGCAATAATAAACGGTAAGCAGATGCCCAAGAACACACCAATTTTTGGTTTTATAAGCTTTCAGCCCAACCGTGCTTTAATTGAAATTGAAAATATAAAGCACCATCCTACTAAACTCAAAGCATTCGATTTGTCAGATGGTAGTGAGGGCATTTATGTCGAGAACAATTTTCGAGCTGAAGCCACCACCGAAGTCTTGGACGATATTATTGGCGATATAAACATTCCCACCGTACCACAAGTTGGTGGTATATCCAAAGTACTCAGACGTAACAACCGAAACGTAAAAGTTACGGTATTGAACAATTATAAATTAATTCTAAAACCTAAATTATGAGAGTAACAATTTTAATATTTGCGATACTGATTTCCGCTTTCGCGAAAGCTCAAACATCTACAGTCCTTGATACCATATATGCCAACGACACCAAAAACGTTGCGCTATTCTTTCCAGAACCTATTCGGCAAGGCATAACCGGTTCAGATAATTTTGTTTTTACCTACAACCGTGAAAAAGAACAGTATTTTGGACTTCTTCAAGCAAAGCCTGGTAAAGAAAGTAATCTACTGGTAGTCAATAGAAATGGTTCAATTTTTTCGTATATTGTAAGATATAAAAAACAGCTATCTAAGCTCAATTATTTCATTCCGTTATCCAATAGTATAGGGAATGAGAAACCGATTAAAGTTGATTCGATTCTTGCTGAATCCTCTGAAGAACGTGTAGATAATAGAACGTATTACTACCAAAAATTCTGCTCGTATCTTCTTAACAGAAACCAGCGTATAGGTCGAATTAAAAAGCGAAATGAAGGTATCGTTTTGAGTGTTGAGAATATTGTTTTTGATAAGGAAGAACTCTACTTCGTTATCCAGATTGAGAATAATTCTACTTTGGATTACGATTTGAATTTCTTGAACCTTTCAATTGAAACAAGACAAAAAGGGAAAAGAAAATCGTTACAACGCCTGTATCAAGAGTCGATTTACAAGCATAATCTACCTTCAAAAATTGTAGAAGGTCAAACGGTACGGTTCGTTTATGTGTTGCCCAAATTTTCATTATCCAATGACCGCAGGGCTATTTTAGAACTGAATGAAAAAGATGGTGAACGGAACATTGAAATGAAACTATCGCACAGATATATTAATAACCCAAATTAATACTGTTATGAAAAAAATTGTTGTTTTCTCGCTCGTACTGCTGTTCCTTTCTTGTGCCGATTCTGAAGCTAAAATTTCGGGACCAAGTGCCACAGCTCAGATTGTTATTGAAAGCTTTTATGAAAAGAATGAGGAAGCTTTAAAAGCCAACTCAACACCACAGGCATATTCTAATTATATGAATACTATAAATATGTTTAATGCGACGGTAAAGGATGATTCAAACTTTACGGTTTTGCAGGATACGATTATGGGTGATGTGGCTTGGGTAAAATATACAACAGCCTATGATAAGACACCAGGCCTTTTTAAATTGGTTAAGCAAAATGGCAAGTGGCTGGCAGATTCGAGAGGTTCAAAGGATAAATCGCCTTTTTAAAAGGACTTTTACTGATTGTTTTTGAGATTAATTTCCCAATAGCCTTGCGTGCCACCGTGACGTATTAAAAAGCCTTTATTTTTTAGTGCGTTTATATGTTTGCCCACAGGGGATTCATTGATGCCTAAAGCTTCAGCTATTTCAGTATAAGTAATAGTAGTATTGGTTGCTATAAGTTTAAGTACTTCTTTTTGTCTTTTAGTAAGTGCATCTATAGCATCTATTGCACCACCTGTTACACCACCCATTGCACCACCTGTTACACCACCTTCTTTATCATCATCTCTAATAGTAGATTCATCAGCAACTTCTTTAGCACTAAAAGTCATTCTAAGGAAATTATCTGAAAAACTAAAACTCTCTTTTCCGTAGTGTTCTAAAATACGAGGAATGCCAGAACCTAATTGTTCAACCAGTTCTAAATCTTTAAAAATTCGCATCAGTTCCTTGTTTCGTGGGACTGAAAAGCCTTCAAAAAATTCTTGCTTGCTCAATCCTTCCGGAAGACCACCAGCCGATGTGATTTCGATTCTATCGGCAAAAATTTCAAACTTTGGGGTAATCTCATTTGTGTAATCATTATGCACAAACGCATTTATGATGGCTTCACGCAAGGCGATGGGATGCCAAAGATTGGCTTGTTGTCTTTCTTTGGCTGTAATTTTTGTGGTAGTTCTGTTCTCGACCGCAATTTTATCTATCACTTGTTTGGTAGCCTTAACCAAACATTCGTGACCGTATTCGTTGCTTTCTATTAAGTCTGTTCTGGTTATACCCGAATATTTAGCGACTTTAATTGAAGTGTTATTTTTGTCTGCCAAGAGATAGCCGGCATAATTAAAAGCACCATCTTCCGTAAGTAATTCTAAGTTCTTTGCAAAAGCTTTACCAAGGGTGTACCCAGATTCTTCGTAGTAAATTTTTAGCTGTCCGAAGCCTAAATCCTGACGTCCTGCTTTAATCTTACTGATAGAATTTCGTGTACGTTTAGCAAAGAGCTCGTCAATCATTTTTTGTGGCATCGGTTCAGCTGCTGAACCTAAACGAATAAAACAGCCCTTTTCGCTCATCCCGTATTTTTTAAGATGATATGGTTTTTCTGGACCGCTGGCCACTATGATTTTTAGAATGTTCTTACTATTCCTTTCCTCACTCACAATATCAAACAGACCAAGGGCGGAAGGGCGGATGTTGTTTTTTAATCTATCCTTAATCTTTAACTGGTCGCCGTCCGCATCTGTCAGACCATAAGTATTTCCTTCCTTATCGATGCCGATATGAATAATGCCACCTTCACGGTAGTTCAAGAAAGCGATGACCTCTTTTTCAAGCCCATCGGACAATTCTCGTTTGTATTCTATGCGGTTTGTTTCGGTCATTGTTTAAAAAGGTAAATCGTCTTTATCATCCTCAATCTCAGTTGTTGGTTCTTCGGTTGATTCTATCGTTTCTTCCTGCACCTCTAATTGTTCATCTTCTACCAAATCATCTTCATCAAAGATATCAGAAATTTTGTTCAACATATCTTCGAGATTTTTTGTTTCATCTTCTGAAAGATTTCCAAAATCAGTATCGTCAATAGTATTATTTTCAAGAAGTTGTCTAATCATTTCCGTATAGGTAAACTCAACAGGAATAGTTCCTTGTTGTATTTTGACAGTTATATCATTATTTTCTTCTTTATTAAATATCAACTTCATTATTCGCTAAATTTTTTGAGGTTATACTTTTTTACTCTTTTTTTAATTGATGATTTGCCACCGTCGGTAATCTTGGCAATAAGGTCAACAACACTTGTTCCTTCAATTTCGCCTTCTAGTGGACTGGACTTAATAATCAATTTATTATTGTCGTTTCTGCAAAGAATTATATTTTGCGCATCAGCAAGCATTGGTATTGTTGCATTGTGAGAAACTAGGATTATTTGTTTTTTACTTTTTATTTTTTTGACAGCAGTAACTAAACCTTTATTTATATAATCTGTTGCTAAATTATCTTCTGGTTGGTCAATAATTATTGGTGCACTATCCTTATCATATCCCAAAATTATATCAAGAATTACGGACGTTTTCCATCCGGGACTAAGTTTGTCAAATTCACGACCATCATAAGTGATTATTTTATATTTCTTTTTATTTAGCTCTTCAAAACTATTATATATCCTATTTTCAAAATCATCGTAATCGTGAACTTTTGGTTTTTGTTTTTTAAAATTGCTTTCATATAATAGTTCCGGTGTGATGCTTTCAAAGCTAATTATCTTGCTTTTTAAAAAGTGATTAACCACCTCTATAAATTTGTCTGTACTTAGGATAAAATCATTCTCAATGTACAATTTGTGCCCCATAGATTCTATTTCTTCTGAATCGAAATTGAGCGTGTAGCTTGAAATAGAATTTATAGTCCTATAAAATTTTCTATATGCTCTGACATACTTTTTTAAAGACTCTAAAAGCTTATTGAAGCTTTGCCTTTTAGTTTGCTCTTCAGAGTTTGAATGTTTTAAGACCTGATTATATGATTCTTGCTCGCTTTCAAGTAGATTTCTAACCTGCTTTTCTTTATTTGAAATATTCAAAACATCTGTTAGCTCAGTCTTGAGTTTATCTACCAAGTCAGAATCGTGAGTAATAAAAGGATATTTTGATAAAAAATCATCAATGGTTTCTAAGGAATTTACATATTCGTCATAAACACCTTTTGAAAACCTTAATTTTTCATTTTCTAATTCACTCGATTGAAGGTTATCATAAATGTTAGTTTCTAAATTCTCTCTGGTTATCAATCTTGAAAGAACCGGAATAGTTTGCAAAGTCTGACTTTCCTCTTCAAGAACTTTGACGCTGCTAATCAATAAAAGTATGTTTTTTTTAAATTCTCGCAACCCATTATTAATACTTGTTTTGATGTCTTCGTCCCCTGGAAAAGCTCTTTTAATAATGTCAATATTTTCAATCTTATCTTCGCTAATATTGTTGACTACTCCCATAATATAATTTTGAGAGAGATAGTGAGGTTTCATTCCTGATGGATTGACAATAGTAAATTTATCTACACCATATTGTTGGTATATTGAACCTTCGGTATTTTTATTTAAGCATCTTACTATTGAATCAACAAGCAAAGTTTTTCCACTCGAAGAACCTCCAATTATTACATTTAATCCCGAAGTTAATTCAATATCTATTTCAATGTTCTCTTGTTTATGAGATACAGACTGAATATTCTCTGAATAAAATTTCGGTTTTGTTGCTGAGTAAATTAATCTTGATTGTTCGGATAGTGACAATCTTAATCCATTAAAAGTAGGTTCTGCCAACATCCAAGTTGGGTTAAATGGGTTTTTATCTTTCCCATTTGGATATGTTGCTGGTGTATAATTATCACTACAAGTTATTAGGTTCACAAACTCGTTTATACCAAGTCTCTTAAAATAATCCTGCGTTTTCTCTAATCCTTTATCGCCTCTTGCTGTAAATCCTTCAAAATGATTATAATAAACGTTTCTTTCTAAAGTACTATCTAACCTTGTATCTTTAGGAATAGATGTGTTAAATGTAGCGTGAGATTGTCCGCCGTGTGGTAACAACATAAATTCATAAGAATCGAATTTGTTGATTATTTCTTGGATGGTTGGTATTGTTGGGTCTTTTTTTTCTACCTCTTTTTTAGGGTATAATTCATTCAGTTTATAGTTAACATCATCGAGAATATCTTCTGTGATTTCTTTGAGGTCGAAATAAATGTGACAATGATATGCTGGGCAATTATCATAATTTCTAATATGTAATTCTACCCCAAGAATTATGTTTAAACCTAAACCTACCGCTTTCAAATAAGCACTTTTGTTAACCATATTATGGTCAGTAAGTGATATTAAAAATTCAGAATTCCCGTTAAATTCGTGAATTTTATTTACTAATAAATCAATATCATAATCTTCATTTACTTGATTAGGATTTGCAGAAGTATGTATATGTGTATCTAAATAAATTGGGTTCAAAACTTTTTTTTTTGGTTAAAGTCTGATTGTCAAAATTTTGACAAATATAATTTTAAAGTATAGTTCTAAGAGCTATTTTGAAATTTTCACTACTGCTCGATGAGGATTCAAAAATTTTGACAAGCTTAGACCAATAATCTGGTAACACATTATCTTTTATACCTTCACAAATTAAATAGGCCAGCTGCTCTTCAAAATCTGTCCATTTTTCACTAATAATAATTTCTGTTCTTGGTGAATTAAGGTCTAAATCCCTTTCTCCACAAATATCTATAACTAGAATCAAAGGAAATGGCCAACTCAATTTTACTTGATTGTTTTTCATACGCCAAGATTCAGGAAATAGACTTGTCGGCACTTCTATTCCGTGCAGCGATAGTCGTGATTTTGATTTTGTTAAAACACTCGTAGAGTTATCGGTTCTTATATCTCCGTCATCACTTATTGTGATTGATTTGGAACTTTCATCTATTGAATTAACGCCTATTTTAAGCTCTCTCTCTAGTGTGAAAATTTCTCCCTCAACTTCTACATCTCTAGAATTAAGTTCCAGATGTTTAACTGGCTTATCGTGACTTTCTAAAATTGCTACGGTAGCAGAACCTAGAATTCCAATATCCTCTCGATTAATTTTGATTTCAATAAACCTAATGTTCTCATTTTCCTTCCAAGAATAATCCTTTAGTGTATATGAGGTCATTTCTTTAAAACTATCTATATTTCTAGTTTTATTATGTGAGGTTGTTTCAATCCTGATATCAAAAGGTGGATTTGGAATTACACTTTCGACATTCTTAATAAACTTTACCTCTGTCATATCTTCCCAAGGGTTTTTATTCTTTCTTAAAATTAGCTTGGTAGTAGTTCCTGGCTTCTCTCGTTTTCCTTCTTTAATCCAGAAAACACTCTCTTGACCTTCTACTGTAATGTTATAAGGGTCACTTGACCTATGAGGACCATAAACCTTTCTGGTATCTACAATTAATACATCAGAAATCATAAAACAGGATAAAATACCTATACCGAATCTTGAAGTTGGGTGAAATTCTGCATTCGATTCTGCTTTAAGGTTATAGAAGTCTTTGGATTTATAAAAAGAAGACCCGATTTTTGAGTAATAATTATCGATTATATACTGATCCATACCCGTGCCATTATCAATTACTTCCAAGACATTTTCGCCATTTTCAGTATAGTATTTAACTAAAATCTCTGGCTCATAAGGGTTTCCCCATTTATTTTCTTGTGCTTTTCGTAAAAGGCAAGCATCTATAGAATTTTGTAACAATTCACGTAATGCTACTTCTGGGTTTCCATAGAGTTTGGTTCCCATCAAAAGCTCAATGACCTGCGTTTTGCTGAGACTGAATTTGGTGTCTTTATAAATATATACTGGATTGTTTTTTATATCGGTTTTTGTTTTGATTTTCTCTCTATCCACCTTCAGAGGTAGTTTAATATTTAAATCTCTCTCTTGGGCAAAATGGAACTCGTTAAGCGTAGATATTATGTTATTTGCCAAACTGAGTTCGTGGTCAATCATTGAACAGAACTTGTGAATTGAAGCTTCTATTACTGGATGAGAACACTTTGCATTAAATTGTATTAAATCTGGACCGATTTCCCAAGCTTCAACAGCCCTATGCTTATTCCATTCGTTTATGGATATTGGATTTCTGACGTAAAGATGAGAGTACAATATTTTTGGTGTTCTTTTTCCGTCAAAGTCCAATATATCTGCTAACCTCAAAATGACACCTACCAATGGTAAACAGGCATATATTCCAGAGCCACAAAGTAGATTTTTATCAAGGTCTAAAAGTTTCAAAGCATCTTCATTGTGACTATAGCAAATCTGCGCCAGTTCTACTGTGAGGTCTGTATCACGAAACTTAATTTGATTTGTCCAGTCTTTCTCAATTATATTTCTTGCTCTGTCAGCGTGTGTTTGTCTTATATGTTCGGTTATCAAATAAGATTTTATGGTTTCTGCTTGAGACAAATTACCTTTCAAAGTCAGCTCTATAAGTTTTTGTCCATCTTCGGGGCGAGAGTTATAAAACCTCTTAAAATCATCGTAGTAAACTTGCCCTTCAATATCAAGGTCAGGTTCGGAATCCCATATCTTTTTCCAAGCTAAAACTTCTTTTTCATCTGGTGCCATACCGATATCGTGAAAGAAAGCACTCCCTATAAGTAACAGTAATTCTGGTGGCGAAAGCTTCTCAACCTTCTCTTTTGGAATTAGTCTTTCCATTATATGAAGTACACGAAATAAATGGTCTCCATCGTGTAAAGTGAACTCGCCCATATGACGCAATATGGTTTTAGTTCGTTGGAAAGCATAGGATGTCATTTTTTCGACGAGGGCAATAACGTCGGTATCCTTATCACTACATTTATTTTTTAGAGTATTATATAACAAGCTCTTTTTGAGCCTCAAAAGAAACTCATCTTTGTAATCATCAGTCATTATTTTACAATAGTATTATCATTTTAACATTGGCTTAATATATCATTATCTCTACTTATATTTATGAATTTTGTTTAAAATTTTAACATTTTAGTATGATTAATTAAATATCGACTGTGCTTCCTCATAAACCCTTTCAAAATTAGCTTCTAAATCCGCTTTAGAAAACTGTTTAGTTTCATTAGGAAGTTCTCTTTTAATGTCGGCCAATTTAAACTGCAACTTTTTATCCTTCCCATCCGCATACGTGATAAACTCGCCCTGTTTCAACCTAAAAAATACGTCCGCCCGAATCTTTGGGATTTCCTTTTCGCCCGTAGTAATGCGAGTATCAAAATCCAGATTGTGCCCACGACTAATACTTTTTGTTGGGTCTTTAATAATTTCAAAAAAGCGTTCGTAATATTTTGCGGTGTCCGGGTCATTTACCTTTCCGAAAAATTGATAGGATAGATTACTAAGAATCGCCTTGCTTGCCTTATCGCCATACATCATATCATTCTGAATTTTATCCTGCATCACATAAATTGTCGAAATATTATAGCTTCGAAGTGTCGCAGGAATCCGATGCATATTCAATAAACGAATGGTCGGTGCTTCTTCCATAAGCAAAAATGATGGTTTTGAATTACGCACACTCATTTGCTTTGTGATGGTGTGAATAATGGTTGCAATTACTGGCGAATAGGACGTTTCAAATTTCGGATTATTTACTATCGAAATTACACAGGGATTTTCCGTACTATTTATATTTAACGGCACTTCGTCTGCGGACAATGCCATAAAAATACGTTGTGTACTAATTCGTTTCAGCGCATTTGCCAATGTGCTTTTTACACCAGCGGTCTGCCTTTCAGAATCCTTGCCACTTATAAAGGCATCTGCCATTGCTCGTGATGTGGTGTTGGTTTCCAGAAACTGAATCAAACTTTTAGTATCGAGAAATTGATAAACCGCAATCAAATGTGGCAACGTGCAAAATTTAGGATAGTCCGTTTTCAGTTTCCAAATCAAACCACCAATCAACCCTTCCGCAGCATCATTGAAGAATTTTGTTGTGCCAATTGTTCCGCTTTCTCTTTGCTCTAATAGGTTTTCAATTAACACCCTCGACACCTCGTTTACGCTTTCCTCGTTCTCTAAATAACGTGGCGCAATAGGATTTACCCTATGGATGATTTTATCAAAGGAAATAACCTTAAACGGGATATCGCTATCCTTGAAAAGTGGATATGCCATTTCAGTCAATTCAAAATCTTTGTAATCGTGTATAATCCCGCAAAAGCCTTCTTTTTCAAAATGCTTCAGAAATCCAAAGACAACACTTTCAGTCTTCCCACTTCCCGCAGAACCAATGATGGATGCACCTCGTTTGATATTATCCAATCTGAAATTTCCTTTGGTGGTCGCAAAGTTTACTTGGTATTTGCTATCGCCATTTTTCGTGCTTTCGGTTTTATGTAGAAAAACATATAGTCCTGTATTAATTAGCATTAGCGGACAAACCAAATAAAGTAATATAAATATCAATTCATTTCCTTCGGACAAATATAACACGAGAACTGAAAGCGATATGCTATTCAATACAAAAGCATATTTTGATACTCGAAACATTCCATAGAAAACGGTACTGGCCAAACCAATAATTGAAAATATCGTTATAAGATTGTCTATTTGCATATCTATTAGATTCCGATGGAACTTGATTTTATGGCCACCTCTACGCCACGTCTTAACCGTTTGAAAACTCGAAGCGCTATTTGTGCCTGACTTACTGGAATACTCGGCACTATGGGCAATCCTGATTTGCTTATCATTTTAAAAGCCAATGCTTTATCATTGGCAGGTAATTTCATCAAAGCGGAAAAATATAGGTTTGGGTTCTTTACAAAGGTTTTTTTGGCTTTGTAGGTCTCTGCGTAATTGCGCTTATATCCAAACGTCTTATCAAAGGTTTTTTCCGCTTTCGCGAAAAAGGTATCTCTATCAAAACCACGCTTTACTTTCTTACCGTGCATTTCAACTTCCGAGGCTTTGTACTTACTTCCTGGGGAAAGGCTTATAGAATTTGAAGCATCCTTACGGCTCACAATAATGTGAATGTGGCTTTGGTTTCCCGCTTTGGACATTCCTTGGACTATTCGTTTTCCGTTTTGTTGATATGGTGCTTGGTGTTCCAGTTTGGCAATTTCCTTTTCCATTTTTTTGATGTTCCCTTCAGCTCTTCCTTCTTGAATATTTCGGATATCCGTTTTGAGCTGAAGTATTTTTGTGGCGAAAGGTTGGTTTTCTTTTATCTGAAAATCCGTCCCCTTAAAAGTTCTTTGATGCTCAATTTTGGCGTAATATTTTATGTCGTCTATGGCTATAGGTCGCCCATTGATTTCCCGATTGAAGCTGGCAACATAATCCTTCATCAGCTCACGAGTGTAGGTTTTTAAATCTTGACTATTGTTTTGTAATTTTCTCAATTCGTATTTGGATGGACTGACCGTAATTGAATAAAATTTAGGTTCTTTCTTTTTCAATTTTGCGGTGTTCCCATCAATTTCTTTTACCACTTCTTCTGCGGAAATCTCATCGCCATATTGATTGAGAAAGTGTTCCATATCTGCTTCCTTTATTCCTTCGTTTTCCTTCTCTAAATAGCCTACAAAATCGGCTGAACTTTGTGAATAATTTGTCCCTAATTTTTGGGGTGTGATTGTGATATACATAGCTCAAAAATTTAAAGTTGATTACTCGGATTTTGCTTTTCGCGAAAGCGGACTTCTTTCTTTTCTTCCGTAAATTTCTTTTCCAAAATCAGCGGTTTTTTTTCTGACTCTTCTGTTTCAAAAAGTGATTGAATCATAGCAACCGTAGGTTTGGTTTGTGTCTTTTCTACGTCTCGCATTATGGCAATAACCGCATTGATTCTTTTGAGTAATTTGGCTTCGATAGTTCGCCCTGTCGGACCTAATTTTTCCTTTGGCGATATCTCGTTGTAGAGGAAAAAATCGAGCATCGTGGACATTGCTTCGGTATGCGATTTGAAGTACATACGTGAGAATGTTTGGAAACGCTTTGCTGTTTCCTTTTTGAATCTGATTCCGATAAATGAGTCCATATTTCGCCGATTTGTCGCAAAATCTTCCCTAAAAATGGACCTTTACGGCCCATTTGTCGCAAATCGCTGATTGTTAAGAAATTAAATTATATTCAAGTAACTGATAATCAGCTATTTGAAAACGAAAAGGAACTCGAAACATCGCGCAGCGTGTTACCCTCTTGCTATTCCTTTTCGTCCCGCTCGCGGGACAAAAATCCATACAATCTGGCTAAAAAGCCGATTGCCATTTTTTGGGAAAATGATTTTCCGATATGTTATTTTTCGATATATACGGTTATCGGCGAAAGTCGAAAAGTGGATAACCCTACTTTAATTTGAATGCTGAATTTCAGCGATATAAAGATACGCTTTTTTTTGACTTGATATTAATTGCATACAAAAACACCTCTAAAATTTTAGAGGTGTTCGATGCTCTATTTTAATGATGCTACATATTGAAAACAAAATTATAAGTGTATAAGTTTTTGATCATTTCCTCATCAATCAAATTTTCATAATCTGCACCAGTTTCTTCCACATATTTTTTTATAGAATCCCCATAAAGATGTGTTACGTGTTCTCTCGAAACCTGCAAAAGTTCCTCTTGTTTTTCCTCGCTCAAATCTTGAAATTTTATATAAATCATAGCTTCAAAATTTTAATATTCGCTTGGTAACATCAGCGTATTATTTACAAAAAATAACCGCAGTTCATCGAGCGGAAAATCGGTTGCTCGATACCCTTGTTTTTCCAAAATATTGTCATTGCCATCGCTGTAAATTATCTCGGCTTCATATCCCGAATAATCTTGTTTTTCTTCGGGCAATCTTTTAAAATCGATTGTGATAAATTCGCTTCGGTTCATCAGACTTTTTGCGATTACGGACGTGTCCGTAATGAGCCAAAAACAATCTGCCACGTTAGCAAGGTATTTTAAACCGTCTGTAAAACGTGTTCTTAATAATGGGATTTGATAGAACATTTCCGTTCCGTGAAAATGTTGCAATCCTTCTTTGATTTCGTTAACTTGTGCTTTCATTTTAATTTGATTTAAAAAGTTAATAATGATAAGAGGGCGCAACTTTCGACGGGAACGCCCTCTTAAATTTTTTGTACTTATTTGTCGCTTTTGCTTTCAAGAAAGAGAACTTCCCTTGCTACAATTTCGGTGTAATAACGTTTCTCGCTCTCTGTGGTTTCATAAGAGCGTTGCGCCAATTTTCCTTCGATGGCAATTAGTTTTCCAACTACCGCATATTTTTCGATAATTGAAGCCAGTTTACCCCAAGCTACGATACTATGCCAATGGGTTTCTGATTGCTTATTCCCTTTGGAATCTTTATAGTTTTCATTTGTAGCCATTGAGAACTGCGCTACAACTTTTCCATTTTCGAGATGCGTAATTTGTGGGTCTTGTCCGATGTTACCGATTAACTGAACGTGATTTTTAATAGTTTTCATAATAAAAAGTTTAACGGTTAATGATGAAAAGAGGGCGTAACTTTCAAATGGAACACCCTCTTTAATTTTGAAGATTACTTGTCGCTTTTGCTTCCAAGCAATAGGATTTCATCGGCTACGACTTCCGTAACATAGCGTTGTTCGTTATCATCATTTGTATAACTTCGGGTCTTTAGTTTCCCTGTTATCCCAACTTCTTTGCCTTTTACAACATACTTCTCTACAATTTCGGCAGTTTTGCCCCAAGCTACTACGGTATGCCAATTCGTATCTGTTTGTTTTTCGCCTTTGGCATCTTTGTAATACTCATTTGTGGCGAGTGAAAAACGGGCTACTTTCTTTCCGCTTTCAAGGTTCGTAATGGTTGGTTCTTGTCCAACGTTTCCAATTAACTGTACGTGATTTTTTAAAGTACTCATAATAAAAAGATTTAATAGTCTGCTTTGTTACAGACTTGATTTATATTTCCCCTATTGATTTAAAACAGATTAAATTTTAAGGGGTGTTTGTTCTTTTCTTCTGTGCACGGCACAATGGATAGAGTGGGTTTTGTCCAGACTTTTAGGGAACAAATCAGGTGTGTTTGCGACGTAGTAAAATGCTCGCATTTTCAAGGAAGTAGAAACCTTATTTTTCACTAAAACTTGTATAGTCTTTACAAGTTCCATAAGGGCATTAGCAATTCTTTTAAACGCAGTTGCGTTTGAGCATACCGACAGTTAAGCGAGATAAGCAGCTGTGGTTAAATTAGAATTGGTTATGTCGTGCCTGTTTTTCGCTGTACCGAAAAACAATAAAGGCTTTATCCATTATAAACCCCTTAAAATGTGTAAGGCAGCGGTTCGGTTTTTAAGGATTTTCGAGTAAGGGCTCAAGAAGACCGCGCCGAAAATCCTGTCTAGAAAATCAAGCCGATGGCTTTCCGATTAAAAAAGCGGACTTGATTCACGATTTTGGCTCTGGAATGAAGTGTTCCTTCCCAGCATAGCGGGAAGGGTTAACGGAATGGAAAGCTGAAATTGGGGATTGTGTCCAAGATTTATGTAGTGAAGCTCTTTTCACGGAATGTAGTTTTTTTGCGGAATGAAGGGGAATGTGCTAAGTGGGTTAAGAAAACTATTTATTCTTATAATGTAGGATTTAAAGCGGACTTGACTTTAAAGGTGTAGTTTGGAATGCAGTTTGACCGCTTCCCCTTTTTCTCGGGAATCAGCGGGCAAGTGGAATAGAAAACGGAAGCTTTGAAGTTGTGTCCAAGATTATTATAGGGAAGTGCTTTTCCCGGAATGAAGCTTTTCGCGGAATGCAGGGGTATGGGCTGAATGAGATTATAAATGTAATGGCATAAAAAAACCTCCCTACCAAAGTAAGAAGGTGTTTTTGTTTCCAATTTAAACCGATTATTTATTTAAAATATGTATTTTAATTAAATAATAAATCTCTTACTTGAAAACTTGAAATGCCCATACGATTAATAAAAAACCAACTCCTGTTATTGCTGGGGCAGGTATTTTCATTACTATGCCAACCACTATCATTGCAATCGCAGTTAAGCCTAGTAAAACACTTATTAAATCTATTTTTTTATTACGTGTCATATTTATCTTTTTTTAAAAATAATTAAAATTTTAATTAATGTGGCAGATATTTTCTTAAAAGTCCATAACCAAACGTACCCAACAGCGCTCCACCAATAACCACGAGAATAGAAAGATAACCCGCACCTGCTAATACATACATAGGACCAGGACAAGCACCTGCAAGAGCCCAACCTAACCCAAAGATAATACCACCAATAAGATACCGAGCGACACTTCTATTCTTTGGATTCAAACTCATCTCGCTTCCATCCAAAGTCTTTATGTTCTTGCGTTTTATTAATTGAACACCAATAACGCCAAGAACCAAGGCGGAACCT
>CAWKJU010000027.1:0-397708 GCA_963849955.1 uncultured Cytophagales bacterium
GACAACATTCGACTGAGTGAATCCGCTGGAATCACGGGAGAAGCGCGCATGTTCCTGGTCAACGATGTGAAAAACATCAGCGTTTTAGGCACTAAATCAACCATGGATATTCTAGGCGGAGTAAACAACACCAGCGCAACTTGGGATTGCAATGGTTTTAAGGAAATGAAACTTTCTGCCAACATTACCTTCTCCAAAGAATGGATGACTCCCGTTTCAGGCAATGGTCAGGTATCTAGTCATTTTCAAACGACCATTCGCGATTGGAACGACATGTTGTTAACCATCAATCTGGATCCCTTTCAATTAACCTCACTGCCAAAAACTGAATTTCATACTAAAAATGTAGTGTTTGACTTTAGTGATTTTGAAACACCCGAAACCATTCTATTTCCCGATGATTATCGTTCGCCTCAATTTATAGAGGGAGATAAAAGGTTGTGGAGAGGATTTTATATGGAAGAAGTCACCGTTATAATGCCTCCTGAATTTAAAACGAAAAACAGTACCGAGCGCGTGTCCTTTTCAGGTAGAAAGCTACTGATTGATAACAGGGGGTTCTCAGGTCATTTATCCGTTAAAAACCTGATTGAAATTGGTTCAGGAAATATGGGCGGATGGAACTATTCATTGGATTCCCTAGCAATTTCAGTCGAAGCCAATTCCTTAACGCAGGCAGGTTTTAAAGGATCCATCGACATCCCTGTGGGAGAGCAACGTAAGCCATTTGCCTATAACGCCATCATTAATACCAATGGCAACTACTTATTTAATGTCTCGACTTTAGATGAGTTAAACTTTGAACCCTTTAGTGCTGAATTAAAACTTACCAAAGGCTCTTATTTGGAAGTGGCTGTTGTACAAGGTGACTTTAAACCAAAAGCGGTGTTAAATGGCTCCATGAATGTAAAAGTACCTTCCTCTGAAGTTTCCTTGTTAGGGATTCAATTTGAGGAATTAGCCATATCTACCACCTCCCCTTACCTGGATGCCAAAGCATTTTCTTTAGGTTCAGAGAAGTTGAGTAATTCTGTGAAAAGTTTCCCCGTTTCCATCGCAAACATTGGTTTTGATAAAAAGAGTGATGCTAAATTAGCTATTGCCTTTAACCTTCGAATTCATTTAACTGGCGATAACGATGGCGGATTTTATGGAGATGCCGGGCTAGAATTATTAGCGAAAAGAGACCTTCAACAAGACAAATGGAAATATGACGGTGTAAAGTTAACCAGTGTTGCAGTCGATATCAATGGCGGTTCCTATTCCATACGAGGTCAACTTAAGCTCTTTGAAGATGATTTAATCTATGGAAAAGGATTTAATGGAACAGCTGAAATGAACTTCCAACCGGGGTTTGACCTATCAGGTACGGTGGTCTTCGGCAAAGTGGATGGCTACCGCTATTGGTATGCAGATGCCTTTGTTGGTCTCCCTACCGGAATTCCTTTCTGTGGTTTTCTTTCACTCTATGGTTTTGGAGGAGGGATGTACCACAACATGGAACAAGTTGGTTTTTCAAAAGACCCAGCATTGGCAAATGGAAAGTCGCTTTCAGGGGTTATTTACAAACCCAACCAAGAGGTGCGGTATGGCTTTAAAGCTACCGTTCAAATTGGCCTTAGTTCATCCAAAGAAACATTTAATGGCGATGCTACCTTTGAAATTTCCTTTAACCAAGGTGGTGGGTTACGCAAGATCTCACTCTTAGGAAATGGGTATTTCTTGTTGGATCAAAACTTAGGCGACTACCAGGAAATGGCCGAGTTAGTGGAAAAAATGAGTGAGAGTGACGCCAGCTATGGTGAAAACACGGAAGGTGATCACCACTATACTTCTGGATTAAAACCTGAAGGAAAAGATGCTTTAATCAGTGGACACTTTTTTCAATCCTACGATTTCAATAGCAAAACGCTTCATGGTGAAATTGAAGTGTATATAGACGTTTTTGGTGCATTAAAAGGAATTGGCCCTGACGGACTAGCGGGTTGGTCGGTGATGCATTTCAGCCCTGAAGAATGGTTTATGTACATCGGTACACCTGATAGAAAAATAGGCTTGAAAGTATTAGGCCTGATGACGATGGATGGTTATATGATGGTTGGCGACCAGGTTCCTGGCAGTCCCCCACCGCCCGCTCGTGTAGGAGAAATTTTAGGTGAAAACCTCGATTATATGCGCGATGAAAATGCGCTTGGCACAGGTAAGGGTTTAGCATTTGGAGCAAGCATGTCCTTTGACACGGGTAAAAAGAAATTTTTAATGTTTTATGGCCAATTTGCCATGGGCGTGGGCTTCGATATCATGATGAAAAACTATGGTGACGAAGTAAAATGTAAAGGAAGAAGTGGCACATTAGGAATAGATGGTTGGTATGCCAATGGTCAATCGTATGCCTATGTAGAAGGTACTATTGGTATCCGTGTGAAACTATTTTTCAAAACGAAAAACATCGAAATATTGCATCTGGCAGCGGCAGTGGTCTTTCAAACAAAATTGCCTAACCCTTTCTGGATGCGAGGTACAGTGGGTGGTCGATACCGTATTTTAGGTGGCTTGATCTCAGGGAGTTGCAAGTTTAACTTAACCATCGGTGAGGAGTGTGAAATTATCAATGGAAGTGTGTTAGAAGGCATCAGCGTCATTGCTGATATGACTCCGCAATCGGGTAAAAGAGACGAAAGTGTTTTTGTGACCCCACAAGCGGTATTTAATTTAGAAATAGGCAAACAATTTAAAATGACTGATTTAGATGATGTAGAAAAGAAATTCCGCATTAAGCTGGATCACTTTCATTTAAAGAGTGAACAACAAACTTACACCGCCAACATGGCCTGGAACGAAGACCACACGGTAGTGGTGTTTGACAACCAGGAAGTGCTACCACCTAACACCGAAATTGTAGCACAGGTACAAGTGAGTTTTGAAGAATATGTAGGCGGTACATGGACACCTGTTAAGATAAATGGTAAACCTGTTTTTGAAGCATCTGAAACGCGCTTTACTACAGGCCCTGCTCCTAACTATATACCACATCATAACATTGCCTATGCGTATCCACAACTCAATCAATATAATTTTTATCAGAAAGAATATGCTGATGGATATATCAAATTGAAAAAAGGGCAGGATTATCTGTTTGATTTGTCAAGCAACTGGAAACAAGAAATGCGCTTTATCAACCAAAATGGAGACAGCACAACTATCGGTTTCCAATACGTGAACAATGAAATCATTTATAAACACCCTGGCAACCTCACCAATAATCAAGTTTATCAATTGATTGTTGTGAATGTCCCTAACCAATCATCCGGTTTGGTGGATGCTAATGTGAGTGAAGTAGAAACCAACCTGAAAATAGATGGCATTGATACGGAATCTAAAATGACTACCCGAAAAGCGGAAGGTACCATTGAAAATCTTCAGGAAAGCACGGTGTTTGTCAATACCTTTAGAACCAGTAGATACAACACATTCACTCAAAAAATGGATGCCCTGGATATTTCGTCAGGGTGGCGATTACCAGACGCCAGAGGTCAGTCAATCCATATTCTGGGGAACAACATTAGTGGCGAGGAATTTTTTGATCAGTCTGAATTATACGGTATTAACAACGATAAAGCGCTCATTCATATCGAAGCAAATTTAGAAAACAACAATTACTACAATAACTATGTGTATCCATTGGTTTACAAAAATTATGAAGAGTTAACTGTTCCACCTGCACGATTAGAACGTCAGGATAGTTTAGGAATTCCTCCAACGCAAGCGGTGTACATTCATCAAACTCCTGTTTCTGCCGCTACCTTACAGTCGAGTGATTTTTATTCCGGTGTAAGCAATCCTACTCAATCCGCTAACTTTATGTATGAGTTACCCTATTATATGAAAAAGGATTATCGCGACCTTCAGGCTAAAACTGCTAAATACTGCGTGTATGGAGGTGGAACTTATACCACACGAAGATTACAGATTCTTGAAAAATCTTTCCCGGTGGTACTAAAAGGAACCTATCAAGTCGATATCACTTACGCGCTTCCAGGCATTCATAAGGTGACCACTCGAAAAACCTATTACATTAATAACCCACTGAAATAAATGAAGCTTATTCAAATCATAGCGATTTTAATTGTTTTAGCATTTCCTTCTATTTTAGTTGCTCAAGACACTACGGCTTATCAACTCCAGCTGGTAGGTCGTGCGCAAAAAGATCAAATCATCTTGCGTTGGGCACCCAACTCACCCTACTTGTGGGAACTGGCAAACAAACATGGGATGATACTCGAGCGATATACCATTCTGAGGGATGGAAAAGCGCTCAAAGTACCGGAACGACAAACGTATCCGCTTTTCAAACCTTTGCCCCTGGAGGAATGGGAAGCTATTGGAGAAAATGATGATTATGCGCTGGTTGCTGCTCAGGCAATTTATGGCGATTCATTGGAAGTAACTGAAGACTTTTCATCTGATATATCAAAAGCAATAAATCAAACTACGGAATTGGAACAGCGGCATCTTTTTGCGCTGTTTGCCGCGGATCAATCAAAAAAAGCTGCATTAGCGTCCGGGTTAATGTTAGAAGACACGACAGTAAAAGAAAACGAAAAATACTTATATACCATTACCTGTCAATTCCCCGCTCCTAACCCTCCTGTGGATACGGTCTCTATTTATATCGGCTTAGATGATTATTTTGAACTGCCCGCTCCTACAGGTCTTTCAGGAGAAATAGTCAAAGAAAACATAGTGTTGAGTTGGGAAGCCAGACGTTACAAGGATTTTTACAACAGTTATTGGGTGGAACGCTCAGATGATGGGGGTAAAACGTTTGTTTCCATCACAGAAAATCCTATTGTCTCTCCTTTAAATGTGGACGGACAAGTTCCGGAGTACATGTTCAAAGGTGACTCCATTGGTGAACTTCAAAAGCGATACATCTATCGTGTCAAAGGGATAAACCCCTTTGGAGAAGTTTCTCCTGCATCAGATACCATTGGTTTAATTGCGTACCCTGGATTATCCGCCACGCCACATATTTCAAAGGTAATTCCCTTACCTGAGGGCGGGATGCAAATTTCATGGAGCTTCCCGGCAGCTCAACGCGATAGCATCCTCGGGTTTCGATTGAAACGCTCCGACCACATCAATAACGAGTACAAAACTATACAGGATCAACTTAGTCCCAGAGACTCACTGACGATTGACCTTCACCCACTTCCAAGTAATTATTACACGATTACTGCTTTTGATGAATTTGGAAATGAGTCTACTTCACTCCCCTTTTTAGGAATGCCTGAAGACAGCATTCCTCCAGGTCCACCAACTGGTTTGCAGGGAAGTATTGATACGAATGGGATTGTTACGCTGCGATGGACTCCAAATACCGAAGCTGACGTGATTGGATACCAGGTTTTTCAAGCAAATTTTAAGAATGAAGAGTTTGTACAAGTAACGAGTAAAACTGTAAAAGACACCACTTACGCAGATACGATTACGTTAAAAACATTAACCCATGCTGTGTATTATAAATTAAAAGCCCTGGACAGCCATTTTAATCCTTCTGATTTTTCTGTGGCAATCCAACTAAAACGACCTGATACCATTGCTCCTGCTCCACCCCAATTTCACACCGTTAAAAGTGAAGACAAAGGGATTAGTTTAGCATGGACACCGAGTATCAGCGATGATGTAGCAAGCCATGTGCTGTATCGAAAATCGTTAAACCAGGACGGATGGAAGAATCTGCGAGAATTTAAGCAGGATACGGCTTTTTTTCTGGACAAATCTGTGGTAGCAAACACCCAATACGCTTATTTATTAATTGCTATTGATAGCACAGGAAATGAATCCAAACTATCCGAGACGGTATCGATTAGTAGTAAGGGAAATAATATAGCTATTGCTATTAGCAGCTTAAAAGCGAAAAAAGACTATGAGGAGAAAAGCATTATTTTATCATGGGAAAATACCAATAAAGATGTTCACTCCTATCGCATCTATCGCGCAAAAGGAGAAGAACCACTAACGCTTTATAAAGTGGTTCAAAATAAAGCCCCCTTATTCAATGACGGAGACGTCAAAAAAAACACGAAGTACCACTACAGAGTGCAAGTAGCGCTTGAAAATGGGGTACTTTCGGAGTTTTCGAAAGAAATTAAAGTGAACTACTAAACTGCTTTAACTATGAAAAAAGCTATGTTTATCATCAAAATCTACCAGACAATAGTCACCCTATTGCAAAAATTTTTAGCGAATGAAAAAAGTGTACTTGAGGTTTGTACACCTTTAAACTTCACTAGTGCTACTAACCTTCCTTTAAAACCTTGCTATTCTACTAATAAGATCGGTGTATCTCGGTTTATTACCCTTATGGTATTTTTCTTGTTTGCCTTCTCCGAAAGTTTTTCGCAAACCATGATTACAAATGCGCAAGCTAGTGTAAAAGTTTATACAGTACCCGAAGCAAATAAAAATAGTGAGGAGGCACCTTTAGAAAGATCCATTGTTACTTTTGATTTAACGAGAATATCCACTTGTAACCGCTGTGACACCCGCCATGAAATCACCGATATAGCAACAGGCTACTCTAGGCGGGTATATGCTAATAATATCGTCCCTCGGACTTTTACTCGAGAACAAGACCCTCGAAATAGTGTGTGGCGCTATTCTCCAACCGCTTGTGGACCAAGCCCATGGTATGTCACTGGATTTGATGGATGTGCCAGCTGGCAGGGAAATGACATCGACTTTAGCATTAACGACAACAATAAGACCTGTGGTAGTAATCGCGTTTCCCATAGTGGTAACCAGTCAGGTTTTGGTGGAGGAACGTATACTATCCATTATAGTTTACCCCAATTTCGCCAACCGTATAACTACAACGACCCCAATAACGAGTTAAATGGATTAGATAACCTTTGTGATCAGGCGGTAACGATAGCAACTTCTGCCACAACCAATGATACGTACATATGGCAAGTGTCTGCCAATGTTGATGGACCTTGGACGACCTTTCAAACCAATCCACCCAGTGTCACTAATGGTCATCTGGTTACTATAACCGAGAATGTATTTTCGTCCTTAATTGGTGATCAAGACGAGTATTACATCCGCTTAAAAGGTGATGAAGATTGTTTCTTCAACCGTTCCAGTATTGCTACGAAGGTCACCTTTCGAAAATCAGCTCCTGCATCAGTAACCTTCAAGTCAATTTCACCTACGTGTCCGGGTGGTACTAACGGTGTAGTTGAGATCACCGGCTTAAGCGATGCTAATAATAACACTTACACTGTGAGTGGTACATTAAACTACACGTTAACAAATGGCAGTCAAACACGCAACTATTCCTCCACACAACAACCTTCCACCGCGAACCCAATTCGCCTTACCAGTGGTGGTGGACTAAGTATAACAGAAGGGAACTGGGATGTTGCTATTGAAACAGAAGATCCAAACGGTGTTTGTGAAAAGTCTTTTCCCGTAACCATAACAGATCCGCCCCAACATGCTGTCGGCTCTTCTACTATTGCCCAACAAGTGCGATGCGATGGAGGTACGGGTAGTATCCGAGTAGCAGTTCAAGGCGGTGCTCCTAATTTTGTCTATACCTTGAAAAACGCTGCTAACCAAACCATACAAACAAGTGCAGCGACTACTGCGACTAGCTATACCTTTAATACGGTTCCTGAAGGGAGCTATTACACCCAAATTACCAGTTGTGGTACTACTGTCTCAAGTTCTGGCACCAGCACGTTAGACAATCCTAACCCTACGTTGGCAATCACTAATACCTCTTTTACCAACACCACGTGTAAAAACGTAAACAATGGGACTATTGCCATGTCACTCGCTGGGGGGAGTGGCGCTTACCGCTATTCCGTGAACAATGGTGCGTTTCAATTGGTGGGGAGTAGTACCTTATCACTAACTGGATTAGCAAGTGGCGCTTACGCCATTCGCATTCGCGATGCTAACGACTGTGAAGTTAGTCGTAATTTTGAGATTGATACTCCTGAGGATTTAACGATTACCAACCTGCGCGTGTCTGATGACATTAACTGTCCTGAAGGTATCGGTGACATTCAAGTCACTTCCAATGGTGGAGCAGGGCCATTTTCTTATCGCCTATATTCAGGTACTACCCTGGTTCGTAGAGTAGATAACACGACTGATCGTACCGTAACGTTTAGCGCACTAACTCAAGGAAACTATCGAGTGGATGTTACAGATTGTGCAGAAACTATTGCTGATAACATTAGCCTCAATGATCCGTCTACCCCTATTAGATTTAGTGCTGTAACCCCTGTAAGTGTTCAATGTATCGGAGAAAGTAATGGGCAAATCCAGGTTGGAATTAGTGGGGGGTCCGGTAACTATCAAATCAAAGTAGACAGCCGACCTTTTGTCAATGTAACAGGCTCCAGTCATACACTTTCTGGATTAGCGGCTGGTTCACATGAGATCATCATTAGTGACAATACCCTTGGCTGTGTGGCTACGACTCAGACTACCATCGGATCACCCACACCACTTTCCATTACTTCTGCCAGCGTAACCCAAGCGGTTGTTTGTAATCAAGGAACAGGAGAAATAACCGTTACCGTTGCGGATGGTGTGGCACCTTTTGGCTATTACATCACTGGTGATAACGGTATCAACAGATCCGCGTTGAGCAGACCGGGACGAACTTATACCTTTACTGATCTGCCTGTAGGCACTTATGCTGTCCGAGTAGATGGCTGTAATGAAACGGATTCAGAAAATGGCGTTGCGTTAAACAATGCCACAGACACCCTTCGAATTACCAACCTTGCTGGCGGAAACATTACCTGTAGTGATGCCAATGATGGAAACATAGTTGCTAATTTCGATGGTGGCGCATCTCCTTACGCTGTTCGATTAAACACGGGGAGTTTCACACCAACTGCTAGTAGCAATAGCCATACATTTAATAACATCGGCCCGGGAAATTATACCGTGGTTGTTCAGGACAAGAACAACTGTGAAACTTCGGGCAATATTCAAGTTAACAATCCCGCTGGTGTTGCCATTCAATCTTTTGAAGTTGCGGACACCATCGTTTGCCTTGGTAGTTCAACAGGTAGCATTCAAGTGGTTGCAAAAGGAGGAGCAATAGATTACTTCTTTGAACTTTCCGGTACTCAATCCACTTCGTTTACTGGTACTCAACCGTCACATACATTTACTGGATTACCAAGTGGCAGCTATCAAGTGGCTGTCACTAGTTGTGGTCTTGTAGCCAATAGCACCAGCGATGTGGTGTTAACTCAACCGAATAACACCGTTGATTTTGGTAGTGTTTCTTCTACTAATGCATCATGTAGCACCGCAAACAATGGAACCATTACAATCAATGCGAAGGGTGGAACCGCTCCATATTCTGCGTTTATTGATGGCAATACTCCCGTTTCAATGAGTGATAATTCACACTCGTTTACAGGATTATCAGCTACTTCTCACACCATTACCATAGTCGATGCAAATAACTGTTCGGCCGCTTCTTCATTCCCCGTGGGTTTAGCTGCTCCTGTAGTTGGAAGCATCCTTCCTGAAGACATCCAACAGGTCAGCTGCAACGGATTTGATAACGGTATTGCCTTCATAACAGCGACTGGTGGGGGGAGTTCTGCTTCGTACGAGTACAGCATTAATAATAGTGATTTTCAATCGGTCAATGCGTTTGGTGGTTTGGCTGCTCAAACACATCAGGTCACTGTACGATTAGCCAATGCACCTTCTTGTTCGTGGTCGGGGGAATTTGACATTACGGAACCCGATCCTATTGCTATTGATACACTGGTACAAACTGATTATGTTTCCTGTTTTGGTGAGGAGGATGGTGCATTACGTATTGTATCTAGTGGAGGACCAAGCCCTCATTCGTATCAGTTGTTACGCGGTTCGGAGGTCATTGAAACCGGCTCCGTGGTTTTTGATTATACCTTTCTTGGATTAGCCGCTGGTGATTATCAGTTAGTACTCACTACGAATGTTACTGGTTGTGGTACCCAAGCCTCTTTTTCCATTAATCAACCGGATCAACTGATTGTTGAACTGGCTATTTCAGACTACAATGGCGTAGCTGTTTCATGTCATGATGCTACTGATGGTAGTGTCTCTTTTGTTTCTTCGGGCGGAACCTACCCACACACAGTTTCATCAAGTGGACTAACTAATCAAGTGATGAACGAAGCTTCACAAGAAGTTGACTTTATGACATTAGCGGGAGGTGATTATTCATTCTCCTTGACGGATGATAACGGATGCACTTGGGATACCACCATTTCCTTACTTGCTCCTGAACCACTGACCACTTCTACGCAAGCCAGGTTGTGGACAAACGGTTTACCCATCTCTTGTTTTGGTAGGAATGATGCTTCGGTGCGCTCGCTTCCAATGGGTGGTGTTGCGCTTTATCAAATTGTAATGAACGGTAGCGATGAAACTGTCACTGCCGACAGTGCGACTTTTTCAGGACTAAGTGTTGGAAAATATCGCTTTCAAACTACTGACCTCAACGGGTGTACGGTAAGGGATTCTATCACATTACTGCAACCCGATTCCTTAGTTATCACAGCTATTGACTTATCGAATACGGATGGATGGAACATTACCTGTGCAGGCGACACCTCCGGTACAGCGACTATTGATGTCGCTGGGGGCAGTTTTCCTATTTCCATTGTGGCAGGCAACCGACAACAGCAAATTTCTTCTTACCAGGCTACCCTATTTAGTCATTTAGGTGAGGGCGACTTCCCTGTTGTGGTGAATGACGTAATGGGTTGTCAGGATACTTCGTCTTTCACTTTAACTGCGCCATCTGCACTTGCTCTTGATGACTCAAAAACCACTATTTTAAAGCCAGAGTGTGGTGGTGATACTACCGGGATTATCCAAATACAAGCTGTGGGTGGCAGTCCAACTGCTGGATTGTATGAGTTTACCTTGGATTATTTAAATCCCCCTGCTTCCCTACCCTTCCCTGCCCGACAGGTACAAATGGGAGACCTCACTACGTTTGATCGACTCATTGGTGGAAACTACAACCTAACCGTTACTGATCACTATGACTGTGCAATTGAACAACGAATCAACGTCAACTCTAACCGCCAGCTAAGCCTCGATATTAAAGGATCCAACCTTGCCTGCAAAGCTGACTCAAATGGATTTGGTGAAGTAATTATTCAAGGTGGATCCACACCGTATTCCATGACTATCACTAAAAATAATCAATCGTGGAATAGCTTAACTGGTTTGATTGAAGGTACTCCTGTTCGTTTAGACAATTTACCCGAAGGTGACTATGATTTAAGTATTACTGATGACAACGACTGTATTTACTTAAGCAGTGATTATGTGGTAGCGGTCCGCGCTCCGGAAGATACCTTAACGTTGACTTCTTCCGTCATCAATGCTTCTTGTTATCAACAAAACAACGGACAAGCTATGCTACTAGCTGCTGGTGGGTGGAATGCTGCACCTTATGTCTTTGGTGCTGACCTGAACACCTTAACGCCCGATTCAACGATTAACAATTTGGCTGCGGGCGATTACACGCTTTTTGTACAGGATAGCAGCGGATGTACAGTCGCTACGGACCTCACGATTACCGAACCCGATTCATTAGCTTCTGCGGTAGTCAATACAGTCAATCCTGTTTGTTTTGGAGATGCCAATGGAAGTTTTGAGCTTTCTTCTGCTGGTGGAACGTTGCCTTATCACTACTCCATTGATACGGGGACTACATGGCACAACTCGCCTTATTTTAATGAATTAATTGCTACAAACTATCAAATCCTTACCCGTGACACATTAGGTTGCATCACAGAAAACTTCGTTACTTTAACACAGCCAACCGAGTTGGAGGCTACTTTAGTAAATCAGATAAACACCCACTGCGACCAACCAGCTGGCAGTGCTACCGCCACAATCACTGGTGGTACACCTACTTATTCCTTTGAGTGGTTGGATCAACAGGGAACAGCTATCTCTGATGAGTTACTAGCAGACCAATTATATGCTGAAACGTATGCTTTTGTAGCGCAGGATCAGGTAGGGTGTATGGATACATTACTGGTTAACATTATCAATATAAATGAAATGGACGTGGCAGTTGATGTCTTACAACATGCTTCCTGTTACGATACCAGTGATGCATCTGCTCGATTGAATATTGAATTTATTGTTCCTCCATATCAATTGTCGTGGGATAATGGACAAAGTAGTGATACAGTTAAACGACTAGCTGCTGGTGCTCATTCTATTGCCGTAACCGATGGAAACGGATGTAAGAAAAACTATGATTTTGATATCAACCAACCTGATTCTATTGCCATGGTTTTTGAAACCACCTCCCCAATTTGCAATGGACTTTGTACAGGCGTAGTCAGTGCAGTTGTTTCTGGGGGAACGGGTGATTATAACTTACTTTGGAACAATGGAGCATCAAATGATTCAATCACGAATGTGTGTGCTGGTTGGTATGAACTAACTATTCTGGATGGTAACAACTGCCCTGCCAGAGATAGTATATTTTTGTCTCAACCTGAGGCAGAACAGCTCCCGATAGTTGATAGCACGTTTATTATCTGTGAAGGACAAACCGCGATAGTGGATTTATCTTCCTATAACAACATCGAATGGACCTACCCGAATGGTCAGGTACTTACAACCTCTTCTATCAATACGATTCTGGAAGGTACTTACACGGTAAAGGCTACGGGACTAAACGATTGTTCGTTAGCTGCTAGTTTCGAGGTGGCACAATCAAGTAAAGCGTTTAATGCAGAGTTCCTCGTACCTAAAGAAACCTTCGTAGGTGACACCATCGTGACAGTAAGTCTTTCCAAGCCGGAACCAGATCATGTGATTTGGGTATTTGATGAAAGTAACATCATACAAATCAGTAAAGACAACATTTATCAGGAACTTGTTTTCACACAAGAAGGGGAATACCAGCTAGGAATCAATGCACAGTCAGGTGAATGTTTTGCTGAGCAGTTTAAAACAATTACTGTTTACCCTGCTGATTCGCCTTTTAAAGATGAAGCAAAGCTTGGCTATCAAAAAACAGGCATTAAATACGTGAACATTTACCCGAACCCTAACTATGGAAAGTTTGACTGTGAAATCGAATTGCTTCAAACGGGAGATGTTTACCTATTGGTGGTGGATCAATTAGGTAATATTCTACACCGAAAAAATGAATACAAAGTAAATCAGTCGACCATTCACATTTCATTGGATAACCTCATGGCAGGAAATTATATCCTTATTGTAAGAACAGATGACAATGAAGCTATGAGTAAACAATTTGTGGTGGAGTAGCATCTCACATAATCATCAGCGCCATAGTTCTCGTAATAAATCGGGAGCACTAGTCCTTCGCTTTTAAGTATAATTATAAAGTTAAATAACTACTTGCAGGCTCCTCCACTAAAATCTGGGGACCGTTCCAGAGCGTTTTTCCTAATTACTTATCTTAAATCACACACTAACCTCTTTCTTATTTTTTATCGAAAGTAAGATTATTGCTCCAGCGATAGCAGATACTAATGAAGCTATTAAAATGCTGATTTTTGAAATCTTGATTAATGATGGATCTGAAAAAGCCAAGTTCGTAACAAACAGTGACATCGTAAAACCGATTCCGGCAATCATGCCTAACCCCACAATATGTTTCCAGGTGATGGCAGCGGGTAGTTCTGAAATTCCCAGTTTGTTAGCTAATAAAACAAACAGACTTATACCTAACATTTTCCCAAGTGCCAAACCCAAGAGAATACCCAAACTTAACGACCCGGTTATGACCTGTAGCAATCCAACATCTAACTTTACTCCCGCATTGGCGAAAGCAAAAACTGGAATAATAAAAAAGGCATTAAAATTAATTAACGAATTTTCGAGTTTAAGTAGTGGTGGCGTTGAGTCTTGGTTATCTTTATACATGACCTTTAAAATTTCATGCTGTCGTTTATCTTGCATAGGGTCTAGATTATCAAGATCCGTTTTCTCTAATTCTCTAATATTTGATTCCGTTTGTTCTTTCAGAATTTTACTGTCCAACTTAGGTTTTACAGGTATGGTAATAGCAAACAATACCCCCGCAATGGTAGGATGAATCCCTGAGTTTAAAAAAAAGTACCACAGGACTAAACCACCCAAAATGTACCAAATCAAATTTTTGACCCCAAACCTATTCATGGCGAACAAAAGCAATAATATGAGTCCAGATATTCCAAGATATAACCAAGTTAATTCCTCACTATAAAAAAGAGCTATTACCAGTATGGCGCCTAAATCATCGGCAATCGCTAATGCAACCAAAAATATTTTAAGCTGAGAAGGAATCCGTTTGCCCAGTAAAGCAATAATTCCTAATGAGTAAGCTATATCTGTTGCTATAGGAATCCCCCAGCCATTTATGCTTTGCGTTCCAATATTTAGACTAAAAAAAATAAGGGCTGGAACAATCATTCCTCCTAAAGCAGCTATTAAGGGCATGGAGGCTTTTTTGAAAGAGGACAACTCCCCAACCATAATTTCGCGTTTAAGTTCTAGCCCAGCTACTAAAAAGAAAATTACCATTAAACCATCATTAATCCACTCTTTAAGCGAAAGCCCAAAAGTAAAATACCCCGTCAATTCAAAGAAAAATTCATCTTTAAGGTAAAAGTGGTAGGTATCGGCCCAATCCGAGTTGGCAATTAATAAAGCTACTATAGTCGATAAAATTAAAATAAGACCACCTGCTGTCTCTTTATTTAGAAAATTAAGGGTAGTCTCTCTAATATATGCTATAGTTGTTTTATCATTTACTTGCTGATCCATTCTTTCGCTTGTTCTTTATTATTCAAGTCAAAATATTCAATCTCAGCATTTAAAAAGGGTTTCATAAATTGAGCGATATAATTTTGCCATTTTTTCTCCCCCACCATCGCAATCTTTTCATAATCGTCCGCGTGGGATAAATCCATCTTTAAATCTTTCCAAAAAGCCTTGATGTTCCAACCTGAGAAATCTTCCATCTCAAAATACCACCTTACCTTTTGACCTTTGTTCAAAATATTATCAATAAGCGGATGTAGTTTCTCAATGTCGCTATCGGTCAAGTTATCTTTTCCTTTTATTGCAATTAAATTTTCCCCAGTCATTTCCAATATCTGTAACATAGTAATGCTCTTTATAAGTCTTGTTTTTCCATTTGTGCTTTTACAATCCCTTTCTCTAACGCTTCTTCTTTAGAAGACTGGTCTTCAAAATAAAAATCCTTAGCATATTTTAAAGCAATTTTTGCAATAGGTTCTTCAAGCATTGCCAACCTTTCTTGATAATCTTCAAATAAATCTTTCATATAATTAATTATTAATGCATACAATTTTTCAACTTTTTGAGAGAAAAACTACAACTTATCTCCCAGCCCGTTATAAAGTAATTCTAGAAGAAAACATACAAAAGGATTGCCAGCTTGTCGCAATGATTTATCTGCTGTTCTTTTATTAGAAGATGTAAATGCTTTAACACCACTTTATTTCATATTCATCATTTAAACACCCTCAATCTTCTTAGCGAGAAAAGGATAAAAATGTATAAATCTAACCTCTAAATAGAGGAATAGCCTATACACGATTGTAGAATTTCCTCACACATAGATTGGTTATATTATCTATTACCGTGGATATAAGGGTGCCTAATGCATATACATTTTTTCGCATAGAAATTGTGCGTTTCATATCGAAAAACAGATTTTTAACTTAAACCAACAATTAATATGGAAAAATTACGATCAAAACGAGTAGCAATTTTGGCTACCGATGGATTCGAAAAATCCGAATTGCTGTCGCCAAAAGAAGCACTGGAAAATGCAGGTGCGGATGTAGATATAATCTCGATAAAACAAGGAAAAATAAAATCATGGGATGAAAAAAACTGGGGCGAATCTATTGAAGTTGATAAGCTGGTAAGCGATGTCAATCAAAGTGAATACGATGCGCTGATGCTGCCTGGTGGTGTTATTAACCCCGACTTATTACGGAGAAACGAAGAGGCTGTGAACTTTGTACGTTCCTTCTTTGAAAACCAAAAACCGGTGGCAGCTATTTGTCATGGACCACAGTTGCTCGTTGAAGCAGATGTATTAAGAGACCGAAAAATCACCTCTTTCTCTTCTGTGAAAACCGATATGATTAATGCAGGAGCAGAATGGGTAGACCAGGAAGTAGTGGTAGATCATGGATTAGTAACTAGCCGATCACCCGATGACTTACCTGCCTTCAATAAAAAACTGATTGAAGAAATTGCCGAAGGAAAACATGCAGAACAAATGGCATAAAGAATCATAACTTATTACAAGTTAAGCCAAGCATCAGCTATTAAATTAGCCTGATTCTTGGCTTTTTTTATAAAAAAAATCAACACAATGCAGAAAGAACAATTCATGGAAGAAGCTTTACGACAAGCAAAACTAGCACAAGATTACAACGAAGGACCTTTTGGTGCTGTGATTGTACGAGGTGGACAAATAGTTGTATCTACAAGAAATACGACAGAAGAGACCTATGACCCTACTGCTCATGCGGAGGTTAATGCTATTCGTGAAGCGTGTAAGAAATTGCAAACTACTGATTTAAGTGACTGCATCTTGTATACATCGTGTCACCCCTGCCCTATGTGTTTGAGTGCTGCAAAGTGGGCAAGCATTCGCAAAGTGATCTATTGTTTAACTAATGAGGACACTAAAAAACTCGGTTTCGATGACTGGAAACATTACCAGGAAATGGGCTTAAAACCTTCTGAAAGAGAGTTGCCTTTTGAACAAATCATGAACGAAGAAGGTAAAACACTTCTCATTTCAGACAAGAAGTAGTCTGTATAAAATTAGTAAATACATTTCTATTGACTGGACTTATGTTTGCCTAATGTTTCACAGCATTCATGTAAAATTAGTTTTAGAAAACAATTCACGAATCAGATAGTTATTCAAGCAAAATTTATGGAATCACAAAAAAATGTATTCGGAGAAACGCTAATTACCTGTAGCTCAAATCCAATAACAGGTTTTTATAGAGATGGATGTTGTAAAACGGATGAATTCGATCAAGGTACCCACACTGTTTGTGCGGTTATGACTCAAGAGTTTTTAGAGTTTTCAAAAGCTCGGGGTAATGATCTCATGACACCAAGACCTCTTTATAAGTTCACAGGACTTGTATCAGGAGACAAATGGTGTTTGTGTGCTTCACGCTGGATGGAAGCTTATAATGCAGGCATAGCTCCGCAATTGGTATTGGAAGCTACTCATGAGAAAACATTAGATTTCATCGATTTAGAAGAACTTATTAAATACGCATACAAGACGTCAGTGTCATAAACTTTCCATTGTGATCGCTTCCTCTAAATTCAATTATGCTAAGACCAACACTACCAAATGCATTAGTCACTGAGCTATCAAGTGATGTTGAACGATTTCAAAATGAAGTTATCAGACCCATAATAAAAGGGTTGCATGCCTTATTGATCAGTCATTTTCAGTATTATTTATCCAACAAGAAAATTGATTTTAAGGCTTTAGTATTGGAAAAACAACAAAGCCAAATTGAAATTATCTTCACAAAAGACATTGGCTTCCGACAGGAAATTAAAGGTATGGTTCTCGGACATTTTACTATTGAAGAATTTCATAGTTATGCTAAAAATTCCAGTGAATTGAATAAACGAATGATTCAAATCATTAAACAACGTATATTAGATTCTATAACGCAGTTAACGTAAGGTAATTAATCTTCAACTATTCTATGGAGCTGCCTGGCAAACTTTTCATCATAAAACAACATTGGAGCCATCAATTTCTTGATTGTATTTAACAAATTAGTATAGTTGGATTGTGGTAGATGTAATGGAATTTTATATAACCGTTCATCTTTTTTCCCAAAAGGACAGGCCACTTTCGACTGGTGTAAATAAGGAATTAAAGTAGGCGTACAATTTAAAGCAATTCGATCTACCTCATACTCTTCCATTAAACTGGTCAATTTGGTATTGATGCTTTCAAAAAATTCAAACGTAGCAGCTAACCGAACGCGTGACCCCGCGCGGGATTTTCCTTTTTTGTTTAAATACTTAATTTGACTATACCCTTGTTTTTTACGCGTCATGTAGGCCGAAAAAGTCGTGTGATACACAGTTGTTTTTCCTTCTTGAACGCATATTGCTGCATTGCCTGATTCGATAGTAACGTAAAAAATGATGGGGTTTTCATCAAGAACATTTAATGAATTATCCAGCTTCCAATGTAAAGGCAGACGAATGTATCCCAAACTTTCTTTTTGTTCATTTTCAAGAACAATCAGGTGCTTTTTATAATCGTAGTGATAGGATGGAAAATCAGCTTTTATTTTTGAAAATAGTACCTTGGATGGAATAGAATATAAGTTGAGTTGCTGTTGGAGCATGTAAAGTCAATTAATAAGCAAATATAACGGGATGAAGCGTTTCTAAATCAAAACTTCTTCAATCAACTTCACGGCCCAATCAATCTCTTCTTTTGTAATAATTAAAGGTGGTGCCAATCGAATAGTATGTCCGTGTGTATCTTTTGCTAAAAGTCCTTTTTCCAACAGCTTCAGCGTATAGTTACGAGCGGGTCCCGCCTCATCAACCAATTCGATTGCCAGCATCAACCCCAATCCGCGGATCTCTTTTATTTTTTCTGATTGAACGTTTTCTAACTTGGTTTTAAAATAATCTCCCAAGAATGCTGATTTTGCAATTAAATCTTCTTCTATTAACACTTTTACTGCAGCTGATGCGATAGCACATGCCAACGGATTGCCTCCAAAAGTAGACCCATGACTCCCAGGTTCAAAAGCCACATTCATAATAGCATTATTTGCTAAAATGCCGGAAACAGGATATACGCCTCCACCCAATGCTTTACCGATGATGACGATATCGGGTTGAATATTGCTGTGTTCGTAACAAAAAAGCTTACCTGTACGACCCAACCCGGTTTGAATTTCATCTACTACCAGAAGCACCTCGTGTTGAGAACAAATTGAACTGCAACGCTGCAAATAATTAGCAGGAGGAATAATAACTCCGGCTTCGCCTTGAATGGGTTCTAATAACACACCAATGGTGTTTTTATCTATTGCCTTTTCTAACGCGCTATCATCTCCATAGGGTATAATTTTAAACCCTGAAGCGAAAGGGCCGTACCCTTTTTTACTCCCTTCATCAGTACTAAAACTAATAATGGTAGAAGTTCGTCCATGAAAGTTATCCGACATCACGATAATATTGCTTTGTTCATTTGGGATTCCCTTCGAAAAAGCTCCCCATCGCCTCATGGCTTTAATGGCTGTCTCTACTGCCTCTGCCCCACTGTTCATCAACAAACCTTTATCGAAACCTGATAACTGAGTTAGCTGCTCTAAAAATGACACCATCTGATCGTTATGAAATGCGCGCGAAGTTAAGGTAAGCGTCTCAAGTTGACGTTTCGCGGCAGCAATTATTCTTGGATGGCAATGCCCTTGGTTCAACGCAGAATAAGCTGACAACATATCTAAATACCGCCTTCCTTCCACATCTTCCACCCACACTCCTTTGCCACTTTTAATCACCACAGGCAGTGGATGATAATTGTGTGCACTAACTTCATTTTCTCTGTCAATATAGTCTTGCGATCTTGTTGCCATTAACTTTTATCGTGGTTTAACGTTTCTTTCTATACGCATGATAAATCAAATGTTTACAAATCAAAAGAAAATCTCCGTTTTAGGAGCCTCCAGTGACCTTGGTGCAAACATCGCTGGAACTCGTTTAGGACCTGATGCTATTCGCATTGCAGGACTTCATCGAATTTTAAAGGACCTTGGCTATCACACTGAAGATTTAGGTAACCTGATTGTACCATTACGGTCTTACGGTACCGATGGAGCAGATAATTATTTATCAGAAATAACTGCATTAAATAAAGCAATTTTTGAATCGTGTTCACAATCACTCAATAAAGGTAATATAGCCTTAACTCTTGGTGGCGATCATAGCATTGCTATAGGCACTGTTGCCGCATCAGCGAATCACTACAAAAACTTAGGTGTGGTATGGATTGACACCCATGCTGACCTGAACAACCCCACTAGTTCAATGTCGCAAAACATTCATGGCATGCCTGTCTCTACATTACTACATAACGGTTTTCCTGAGCTTGTTTCTATTGTGACACAACGGCTAGAACCAGAAAACATTACACTTATTGGTTTAAGAGATATCGACAAAGAAGAACGCGTTATTTTACAAAAAAGCGGGATTCATTATTATACCATGCGGGATATTGATGAATTAGGAATTCAAGGCGTCTTCAAAAAGGTCAAAGAAAATTTGTTGGATAAAGTCGATCACATTCATGTATCATTCGATTTGGATGTGATGGATCCGTTGCAAGTGCCAGGGGTTAGTACGCCTATAGATGGTGGGCTAACTGCTCGGGAAGCCCACCTTTTACTGGAATTACTTTTTGAAACTCAAAAAACAGTTGCCTGTGATTTTGTTGAGTTGAACCCTATGAATGACATTCAAGGTAAGTCAGCAAAAATGGCTGTGAACCTCATTGGTTCATTATTCGGAACAGCCATAATATAATTCTTCTTTACTCCTTTACTACTCTTACTACTTGTGAGGTTTGTCCGTCTATCAATTGAATTAAGTACATGCCTTTCGGTAATGCTGTTCCTATTAATTGTCCTTTAGTCGTTGTTGAATTACTTATCTCTCGTCCGTGCATATCAAGCAATCTATAGATTAATTCTTTTTCAGTATCTACATAAAAACCTTTTGAGGATATTGTTGGAAACACACTAATTGCGTTATTTTGATCTTTATAATTAATACTATTTACAACATTAGGGTTTCCAAAGAAAACTTCAGCTGCAGCCGCCAAATAGGCCACTGGAGCATTCCAATTGATAGTGACTTCATTACTCGCATAACTGCACCACTCATCAATGTAAGACAGCGCTGGTAATGAGGAAGTGTAATAATCACAATTGCCCTCGTTTAGATCGCTGTTATCTTCTTGACCAGGGTTAGGACCACCAGCAACCCAACCTGGAACGGGAGCCACAACAAAATCTGCGTAACTCTGTCTATGGTGAATATCCCTTGGTGTTTTATCCCCAAAACCGGTAACAAAAGAGTAGCCAGTCGCATTTCTTCCGAGGATATAATCTAAATTAGACAATGCTGCATTTAAGTATGAAGTGTCATTAGTTAACTTAAACGCTTGAATTAGCATTAATCCTTCGTTGCCCACATTTCCATTACTGCCCCAGTAAAAATTTTTTGTTGTAAATCGGTACGCAGAACTAGTATACTGATCCATTAAATTATTTGCATGAGAAATAATTTTGTTTCTAATAATCGACTTATCGGCTACACTTGTTAAACTATCAATATGATGAGCTAAGGATACCCATGTTAGTCCAGCTACATTTGGCCAGGATGGAGTAGATATGGATGAACTGATCAGATTGGTTGCTTGATAGTAATTACTATCTTTTGTAGTAATGTACAACTCGGCAGCAGCCCAGTCAAACTCATCATTAAAATTAGAATCGCCATACGCACCTGTATAGACATCCTCAGGTTGTATATAACGCACTTTTGGCTTGACTAACGCCCACTCCCATGCATATTCTGCGGCAGCTAAACATTGAGCAGAATAACCAGGGAAATCAGTTTCATATTCTGCAAATATTCTGCTTGCTTGGGCCATTACAGCAGCAAAATCTAATGTGGCTGCAGTCCCTTTCATCATCACATAGCGGTCTTCTGTTGCATATTGAGGCATATTGGTCCCGGAAGTAAAATTAAGTGTCGTTAATTTATGATATACCCCCCCATCGTTTGGATCTTGCATGGTTAACATCCAATCTAAATTCCATTTTGCTTCTTCTAACACATCGGGAATAGTATTTCCACTTTCGGGTATTTTGATTCTAAATTTCTTAAAATATTCAGGAAAATGCTCATATAAAGCTAAAATGGTATAAGTACTTATTCCAGAGTTGACCATGTATTTACCATAATCACCAGCATCATACCAGCCTTTTGGAGAAGAAATAGTCGAGCCAGCCGGTCTATTTGGTCCTGATGCATTAGAATGTATATACACCTTATCATCTGGATGACCTAACGGTCGAGCGTATACTCCTGCAAATTCCGAAGTGAGACTAGTCGAAGCTCTATTAAAATAATATGCCTTTAACAATCCTTTTAATACCCCTCTGTGTACATTTTCTTTTATTTCAAAAGAATAAGAGTTGGGTAAACCTGCTATTTTTAAATAATAAGTTCCTTCTTGCTTAAAAGCTGAAAAATCAGCGAGCTTAACAGTTTCTCCAGATGGTGCCCATGTTGATGAGGTAGATAAATTACCTGAATAGACAACATCAGCATTTAAAACATTCACGACCTCAAACGAATTTGCAGTAGAAGGAGCTATAGCAAACTTTTGTTCGGAAGGATAAAAGCCAATCTGGTTTAATTTAATTGATTGTGAATAACTTTGGAAATTTAACAATGATAGGAATAAAATAATTAAAGATACTATTAATCTCATACTTAGGAAGTTTATAATTAAAGTGTTAGATGGATATTACATCGTAAATACGATATTACGTGTGATAGTAACCTTCAATTGAGTAAATAGTTTAAATTTCAAACTATCTACCGTTCAAAACGGCCTATCTCATCATACATTTGATCCTAAAATTCTGATTAACCCGCATCAAACCTCACATATCCATATAGCTACAAAATGCTAAAAATCAGTTGTAAATCTTTTCCTTACATGACAAAAGTCAATGTATGTTACCTTCATTCTGGTTTCCTTTAAAAGAAAAAAAGCATATGAAAAAAAACATGGGAAACATAGACAGAATAATTCGTTTTTCTGTTGTTGCATTCATCTTAGGATTATATTTCGCAGAGATCCTTTCTGGAACACTAGGTATTATTTCGCTCGTTTTTGCCGCAATAGTATTATTTACAATTGTTTCAGGTAGATGTCCTCTCTATTTACCATTCGGTATTAAAACATGTTCAACAAAAATCAAAGGGAAGAGAGTTTTACGGTAACTAATATTTTCTTTTCAAGAAAGACATTATTGGTCCACTTAAATAATTGTTTTGAAGATTCTATAGCAAAACAAGAATTATTCTTAAATAATTGAAGCATCTAACAAACGAAATTGATCAAGCGCTGCTGGCAACGAATCAACCGTTTTTAAATCCATTTTATCTAGTAACTTATTACTACTCAATAAAACGGGTTGATTAGGATAACCTTGATCTCTTAAATGATGTACCAACTTCATCACTAAAAAACCATCCATCCATTGCCAAAAATGCTTCTGAAACACCTCATACGAAACCGATTTGTTTCTAATCTCTTCGACTTTTTGAATTCCGTTGATTGAGATAAGAAAATCATTAACAGGTGGAATAAAATTCAGCTTCAAACCTGACTGATAATACCTTTCGGTAGAAGAAAACAAGGGTTGAAGCAATTCATAGATCTCATAGTTATATGTCTCTCCTATCCCTTCTTTTAGCCACTCCATTTGAGCTCGTCCTGTTCCAAATGGTACCCGATCCGATACCCTGCACGAGGGGTAAACTGTAGCTTTAACAATATCTTGCCAACCACCATTCACCACTAGTTTGTGAAGAAAGTAAAAATCTTCCCCTGCTTTACGCCTGTTCATGCCCCCCGACTTGGCGTAGCGAGCAGCTCTTACAGCCATACACGAACCTACCGTGTGTACAGCATTTGGAAAACCTGCTAACTTCAACCCTTGCACATACAAACGCAAGTGCAATTCGTAAGAGATAATTCCTTTTCGCAGTTGTTCATTTGGCTCATTTTGATAGCGATGTTCAAAATGAAAGTGTGCAACCTCAATATTCTTGTTTTCAAAACTTTTCTCCGCTTCGACTAAGTAGTTTTCAGACACAACACAATCTGCATCAAGGCATATAATTGGACCATCGTTGTTAACAGCAGCCCATCGTTGTACTGCTTCATCCATCCCGATTTTTCGGGCAAGGCCAGCTCCTGCATGTTTTTGTGCTAGCGATTCTTCTTTAATAATCAATATTTCCAAAAAATCAGGTTTAGAAGTCGACCATTCAATAATTTGATTTTCGCATTGTCGGTTAACTTCCAAATCCATCAAAGAAGCATGCTCAGGAGCATTGATGATAATGATTATTTCGACTGTTCCGCGAGGTGGTTGGCATTTCGCTAGCGAATCAAGCGTAGCTTTTATATTGGGTTCTTTGTAGGCCGGAATTGCTATTATCAAACTTAAATCATCTCTGGAACGTGTACTAAAGTAGGGTTGATTAACCTGAAATCGGTTGATATAAGTTTCAATTATTGGTATTAGAGAAGATTTCACTACTCAAATATCTAAAAATCTATCGTCTAAAAGACTAAACTCCTATTTTTACATCATGAGATATTCTATTGACTTAAAAGTGGCTTCTTCAACTGAATGGCTTGAAGCAGTGTTAAATGACTTTGATGCTTTTTTGCAAGACCATGCCGATTGTGAACGGAAGGCATCTGCCATGGCAACTTCTATGATAGCTAAATATCCTGATCGCACAATTATTATCCCTGAAATGGTTGAAACAGCTATTGAGGAGTTAGAACATTTTCAGCAAGTGTTTGATGTGATGCAAGAGCGTGGAGTTCCACTCAATAAATCAATGCCTGAAGATCCCTACATCAAACATTTAACTCCCGTGACACACGGTGGAACCGAAGAAACACGGTTTCTTTCTCGTCTACTCATGAGTTCTGTGTTAGAGTGTCGAGGCTGTGAACGCTTTAAAATGATTGCTGAAAATATTGAAGATGAAAAGCTTCGCAAGTTCTACAAAAATTTGTGGACCTGTGAAGCAAAGCACGGAAATATCTTTGTGAAACTAGCCTTAGAATATTTTGATGAAAAACAGGTGTACGACCGACTGGAACAAATAATGATTGCAGAAGGTGAAGTAGTAAAAAACTTAACTATTCGCCCAGCACTACATTAAATTGTGTTTATTTGATATTAGTTTTCCAATGTAACTTTGAAAAACTTAACTTGTAAAAATGATAAGTCCGTTTATGAAAAAACTAGTTCTCCTACAGCTATTATTTGTCTTTATGATCTCCATTACTGCAATTGGTCAAACAAAGGTAGTATACAGCACTACTTTTGATACTAACGATGGCAAGTGGAGTGATATACCACGAAATGACGAGAAGTATTACCGGGTAATTAAAGACGGAAAGTTACAGATTGAACATCGTGATGGGGAAGAATCATACATCACTTACGTTACCCCTTTTATTGATAAAAACAAACCTTTTATTATTGAATATGATTTAGTGGTTCATGAAGGCAACGATGCTTCTGTGCTAATTCAATTGGAGAGCCGGAATGGAAATTTTTATTACTTCCAAATTATGCCCGCTTTACAAGCCTTTTCGGTGATCACTTATTCAACAGAAAAAGATGAATGGAAAACTATTGCTAAGAAAAAAACAAAAAACGACCTTACCCAATCGACTTTTATTAATAGACTGGGAGAAAATAATCATGTTCAAATACGCGTAAGTGAAAGTGACATCACCTATACTATAAATGATCAGGTGATATTCAACGAGAAAACCTCCAGCTTGATCCCGTATGAATATTTTCGCAGCATTGGAATAAACACCACTCAGCAATCGAAACTATCAATTGATAATTTCATTTTTAAACAAGATAGCGAAGCCATCAACTTAGCTGTGGATGGGGTGTTTACAGATCCTGAGATATTACCCAAATCGATCAACTTGAAAAACACAGAACGTAAACCAGTAATTACCCATGACGGAAAAACACTTTATTTTATCCGTGTAATGAATAAAGAGAATGGTGACGATGATATATGGTTGAGCAATTTAAATGCAGATAGCACGTGGGGTAATTCAAAAAGCATTGGCGCACCTTTAAATACTTTTGATCATAATGGAGTAGTTTCCGCATCCTCAGATAACAATTCACTTGTCGTGATGTCGAACTATGATAAATCGAAATCATCTCCAATATACATATCAAGAAGAACTCCTGCTGGATGGTCAAAGCCTGAAAATATTGAAATAGAGGGGTTTTATAATAATGGGGAATCCATTGAAGCTTCTCTATCAAATGATAACGCTGTTTTAATACTAGCAATAGAAAACAAAGATTCCTATGGAAGAAATGACTTCTATGTGTCCTTCCGAAAACAAGATGGAAGTTATACAAAACCACAAAATATGGGCACACAACTTAACACTTGGGGTTGGGAAGTATCTCCGTTTATCGCTGGTGATAATAAAACACTCTACTTTTCAACAGATGGTTTGCCAGGTTATGGCAGGCAAGATATTTTTGTTTCAAAACGGTTAGACAATAGCTGGACTAATTGGAGTAAACCTATCAATCTTGGCCCTCAAGTTAATTCCAGCTCATGGGATACATACTTTACCACTCCCGTGTCAGGAGAAATCGCATACATGTCTTCCGACCGATCTGGGTCACCCAAAATATATCAACTTAATATATCACTAGCCAATAAACCAGAAGCTGTAAACACCTTTAGCGGAAAAGTTATCAATGCTAAAACAGGTGAACCAATTAGCACCGACATAGAAATTAGAACCTTGTTAACCGACTCATTAATCACAACTATCACCTCATTACCATCTGATGGAAGCTATTTTGCGGTACTGAACAAAGGATACGAATATTCATTTAGAGCAGTTAAGGAAGGTTATTACCCAGAATCAAAGAATGTTGATTTAACAAACCTAAATACCTATACCAACACCATCGAAGATTTAATATTACATCCTTTCGAAAAGGATCAAATCATCCGATTAAACAACATTTTCTTTGACCGTGGAACCGCAACTATTTTACCAACTTCAATACCTGAACTGGACAAACTGGTTAACTTATTAAAGACCAATGTTAATTTAGAAATTTTAGTTATGGGTCATACTGATAATCAAGGGAGTACAGATGTTAATCTCCGATTATCTACCGAAAGAGCAAAAACAGTAATGGATTACCTCATTTCTCAGGGCATTTCTAAAAAGAGATTAAATTATGAAGGTTTTGGTGGTACAATACCCATAGCTGAGAACTTTAAAGAAGAAACAAGAAAGTTAAATAGACGTGTTGAATTTAAGATAATCAGTATTTAACATCTTGCCCTTCTTCTACTCGTAACTATTCTCTCATAACTGTTTGGGTAAAAAACATAATTGCAGCAGGTAATGGGGTCAAATACTGACTATTAACTGCTTAGGATGCATCTTTTAATCGTCATTCCCTTTAGGTTTACCATATTGTATTATTTCAAGGGAGAAGATTATCTTGAAGTAAATAGAAAGCTGACAGGGTGAACTATCGTCATTCCTAGTTTTCGTAGAACTATTTCCGGATTAAGTCCCTGTCAGTTTTATTAGGAGCAAGATTCAAATAGAAATTTGGGAAAGACCCATTATCAAAGGAATTGAATAATACTCCATTATTTACTTAAACAATAAAGGTATGGAATTTAACTGGTTTGTAGGTATAGATGTAAGTAAACAGACGTTTGATGTCGCATTTAAGAAAGGGTCTGAAGCTTATGTTCACACCAAATATTCAAATAATAAAAAAGGAATAAACGAGTTCCTAAAGTACCTTAAAATCAATAAGGTGTTTGTTAAGACTGGTTTAATATGTTTAGAGCATACAGGTATTTACACCCATTTATTACTAGACATGCTAAGTAGTAAATATGCAAACATTTGGTTAGAACACGCCTTGAGTATTAAAAGATCTTTAGGACTTCGTAGAGGGAAAAATGACAAGGTAGATTCAATGAGAATAGCAGAATATGCTTATCGATTTCAAGACCAAAGTGTGTTGTGGCAACCTGCCAGGGAAGAAATAAATAAGCTGAAAAGACTTATTTCGTTGAGATTTAGATTAATAAAAACAAAAAAACTGCTTAATGCACCTCTAATTGAAAGTGACGATGTTAAGGCTTTATCTTTTAATGATGTTAAACGGTTGACTCTGCCAATCATCAAAAAACTCGACCTTCAAATCAATGAATTGGAACAAGAAATCGATTTGTTAATTAAATCCGACCAGCACTTAAATAGATTAGAAGAAATCATAACATCTGTAGATGGTGTAGGTAGAGTAACTGCTTGGCAAATGATTGCTGCGACAAATGAATTTAAAGACTTTAAGAATGCAAGACAGTTTGCTTGTTATAGTGGAGTTGTTCCTTTTGAACATAGTTCAGGAAGTAGTATTTCTTCAAAACCAAGAGTAAGTCATTTGGCTAATAAACGAATGAAAGAATTATTACACCTCTCAGCCTTATCTGCAACGATAATGAAGGGGGAATTAAACGATTATTATAATCGGAAAGTAAAAGAAGGAAAAAACAAAATGCTTGTATTAAACAACATCAGGAATAAGTTAACTCAGCGAGTCTTTTCTTGTATCTCACAAAATAGAAAATATGAAAAATCTTATACTCATTCACTTGCTTAAACCATAGAAATCCGAAATTGTAGTGAAACGAAAATTATCGGGAATCTCATTGAGATAGAAACACGATCTAATGGTTGTTTTAAGCGAGAGATCCCTGATATTATGAGAAAAACAAAATTCAATGTTGCGGTAATCACAAAATTTTCACCCCTCAATTTCTGTTTACAGATAAGCCTCTAACACTGTTCCTGTCAATCTATTAATACCTATTTCGATGGTTTTTAAACTATACTGTAACTTTGCAAGTGTATTTTGCGCCTCTAATAAGGTTTGTTGAGTTAACCGGAAATCATACCCATTGATCGCTCCTCGTTTTAATTGTTCATCAGCAATAGCATATACTTTTTCAGCGGCAGCCACATTACTAGATGCCAACACGATTCGTTGTTGTACCGACTCGTATTGATAGATCATTTTCAGCAAATCGGCATTCACATTCAACAACACTTGCTTTTTGTCAAGCTTCGCATTTTCTTCGTAAAACTCAGCGTTTTTAATTTCTCTTGTAATACTACCGCCATTGAAAAGGTTAAAACTTACATTCACACCCACCACAGGACCATTTGTTCTACTACCTGTGAAAAAGCCGACTTCGGCAGTAGTTCTCGTATATTCATAGCCTGCAAATAATCCTATTTTAGGATAACGGTCAGCTTTTGCAATTCTTAAATTGGTTTCAGCAATCAACTCTTCTAGTCGCTGTTGCTGTAGCTGCTGGTTGTTGTTTTCAGCCTTTTCAAAAAGCGTGTCTTTGGAAAGTGCAGGAAGCGGTACGAACGAAGTTTTATCTACCGATAACTGGCGTTCTAAATCTTCATTCAACACGCGATTAATTTCTATTTCTAATAATTTAATCGTGTTGAGCTGAGTTAATATTTGTATACTATCCGTCTGGTAATCAACCAATGCTTGCTGGAATTCCATACCTTTCCCTACCCCTATTTCTCTACGCTTTTTTTCAATATTCCAGCGGTAGGTGGAAATTTCAAACGACTGCCGGTAGCTGTCTAACAATTGCTTTTCATAGACCAACTGGAAATATACCTCGGTAATGTCTGCTACCGTTTGTTCGATATAGAACTTAGAATTGATTTTCCCTAATTCTTCCAAATAACCTAACTGATCTTTCCGTGCGTATACCCGAAACCCATCAAACAAAGACCACTCAACCAGTGCAAAGAGATTGATGCTCGTTGTTCTTGCATTGCTACCCTCACGTGTACTTCCATCAGCGAATTGTTGTAAAACATCGTTGGATGCACCTTGGGCTGTCCCTCCAAGACTAACGGAAGGTAACTGCCCAGCATTTCCAATCGTGTTATTATTGGAAGCAACTTCTGCTTCGTTTTTCAAAATGGAAATCTGATAGTTTTTTTCCAAGGCCGTAGCGATAAAGTCCTCTAATGACTGTCCCCATGTTGGTACTCCCACCAAGATGGCTGCTACCACAAGGCTATTTATAATCTTCTTCATCAATGAGTTTATTCTCTTTACTTGCTATGTACGTATATAATGCGGGAATAATGTAGAGCGTTAGCAACAGAGAAAGTATGAGCCCCCCTATAATTGCTAATCCCATTGGAATTCGACTTGTTGACGAATCACCTAAAGCCAAAGCAATAGGTAACGCGCCTAATACGGTTGACAAACTCGTCATCAAAATAGGTCTAAAACGTTGCGAAGCGGATTCATAAGCGGCTTCCACTAACGACAAACCTGCATCCCGTTTTTGATTGGCAAATTCCACTATTAAAATCCCATTTTTAGTCACAATACCTATGAGTACTATCATACCGATTTGACTGAAGATGTTTAAGGTTTGGTCAAACGCCCAAAGTGTTATTATTGCTCCCGCCAACGCTAAGGGTACAGTTAACATAATGGTAAAGGGATCCCTGAAACTTTCAAACTGGGCAGCTAACGTCAAATAAACCAATGCTAAAGCGAAAAAGAAAATGAGTGTGGTGCTACTAGAACTCTCCGCATAATCAGAAGCACTACCTGCCAACTCAGTACTAAATGATTCGTCTAACAACTCAGAAGCAATTCTTTGCATCTCATCAATACCGGCTCCCACGGTGTATCCTTGCGCTGGCGTTGCTTGAACGGTGGCAGAAGTGTAGCGGTTATAACGTAGCAGCGATGGTGGTCGACTTTCAAAATCGATATCCACCAAGTTTTCTAACGTTATCATTTGTCCTGATGCATTTCTAACGCTTATATTTTTTAAATCAAGGGGTTCATTTTTTTGTGACTTGTTTGCCTCTGCCAACACATAATATTGTTTTCCATCTTTGATGAAATAACCCATGCGCTGTTCACTTAAAAATGTTTGCAGGGTTTGAGCAATATCAGCTACACTCACTCCCATCAATTGTGCCTTGCTTCTGTTGATGTCAATTATTATTTCCGGTTTGTTAAATTTCAAATCCACAGTGGATACTGAAAACACAGGACTGTTTTGGACTTTATCCATAAACTTCGGTAACACCTCTTTCAATCGTTCCAAGTCCGGAGCTTGCAACACAAACTGGATAGGCATGTTACCACTACTACCAGCGCCTTTGATGGTCGGTTCTTGTAATACAAACGACTGAGCAAAAGTGTATTTACTCAACCATTGATTAATTTCATTTGCTAACTCATCCTGTGATTTTTCCCGCTCAGATGGTTGTTTCAAGGGCATAAAAACAAATGCAGAATTCACTGACGTGGAAGCTCTAAATGTAGGTGCGGTAACTCCAAGTAAAAAAGCTTTTTCAGGAATAGTATCCAAAAGGTGTAATACATCTAACTGATAGCTATCCATCGCTTCGTAGGAAGTGCCCTCAGGTGCTGTTGATACAATTCGAAGCTGACTTTTATCTTCCATTGGAGCTAGTTCAGACTGTAACTGAGAACCTACTATGAATATTAAAGCCAACATGACAATGAAAACAGGTATCGCTACCCAGCGCACCGTCATGAAACTACGAAGGGAGTTGGTATAACTACGAACACTGCTCTCCACCAAACTGCCGAAAAATTTCATCAACTTGTTTTCAGAGGTGCTTTTCTTCAACATGCGAGAACTCAACATCGGGGTTAATGATAAGGTGATGAACGTAGAAATAACAATGGCGCCAACTACGACCATCGCAAATTCACTAAACAATTGTCCGGTGAGTCCTTGCATAAAGAATATAGGCAGGAACACACATACTAAAGTGATAGAAGTCGCTATAACTGCAAAATAAACTTCTCTGGAACCTTCGAAAGCAGCTTTAATAGGGTGCATTCCTTCTTCTATCTTGGCATAAATATTCTCCATTACAACAATGGCGTCATCCACCACAAGACCTGTTGCCAATACTAAGCCTAATAAGGAAAGAACATTTATTGAATAACCAACGACATACAATATCGCAAAACTTCCTATTAAAGCGATAGGAATAAGAATTACAGGAATAAAAGTCGTCCGCCAGTTTCTTAGAAAGAAAAATATAACCATTAACACCAAAATAAATGCTAAAAGAATAGTGGATTTCACTTCACTTATGGCTTTGCGAATACTGATGGTTTTATCCATGGCGACATCCAACTCAATATCTGCAGGTAAATCTTTTTTCATGATCTCTAAACGCCTAAAGGCTTCATCCACAATATCGATGTAGTTAGCCCCTGGCTGTGGTTGTAAAGCAATTCCCACCATTGGAATCACTCCGTTTCCACGCAAAATGGTACGTTCCACTTCTGCCCCCATGCGGGCATGACCAATGTCTTTTAAACGGATCAGCGTATTGTCTCTATTGGCAATAATCAGGTTATCAAACTCTTCCGGTGTATACAGTCGACCTACCGTTCGCACCGTCAACTCTGTTTCTGAACCTTCAATTCTTCCAGAGGGCAATTCAATGTTCTGAGCATCCAAGGCTTTTTGAATCTCTTGGGGGGTGATGTTCAACGTCTGCATCCGTGTTGGATCTAACTCAATTCGCATCGCATATCTTTTCTCTCCCCAAATTCGAATGCTACTTACGCCTGGAATGGTTTGCAAACGCTCTTTAAAGATGTTATCTCCAATCTGCGTTAATTCCAACAAACCTCTTTTTTTGCTTTGAACCGTAATTGAAAGAATGGTTTCCGCATTTGCATCTGCTTTGTTTACAACAGGTGGATCAGCATCAGGGGGTAAATTTTTAATCGCTTGCGATACCTTATCACGTACATCGTTGGCAGCATCATTCAAATCGACTTTAGACAAAAACTCAACTGTAATTGTACTTCGACCATCCGTACTGATGGAGCTCAACGTCTTAATTCCATCCACACTGTTGATTTGTTCTTCCAGTGGTTCAGTAATTTGTGATTCAATGATATCCGCATTCGCACCCGTATAATTAGTTTGTACTGTCACAATAGGTGGATCCACACTTGGGTACTCGCGCACTCCCAAGTAGATATATCCAACTACCCCCAACATGACCACAATGATGGCAAACACTGTAGCCAGAACGGGTCTTTTTATACTTATTTCCGATAATGTCATATCTGTATATGCGACTTATTTAACGGTCTGTAATTTCACTTGACCACCGTCTTTTATTTGAAGTAAACCTGTAGTGATGACCGTGTCCCCTGCTGCTACACCTGTGATGACATGTACCTTATCTGCTGTTCGGGTTCCTAGCTCAACCGTTTTCCGTATTGCTTTTCCTCCTTTATATAGGTATACTGTTTGGTCTTTTATTTCAGGAACAACCGCTTGCGTTGGTACCAACAAAGCATTATCAATAAACTTAGTAGAAACAAGTACTTCTGCATAGGTGCCTGGGAGAAGGTCTTTTTTAGCTGACTGTGGTAAGCGAGCCCGAACATTGATGGTTCGGGACTCCGCATTAATCATAGGGCTGATGGCATAGATATCGGCTTCCAAAGTATCTTTTCCCACCAAAACATGGATGGCTTTACCCATTTCGATGCTGTTGATATAGGCTTGGGGAAGTGAAAAGTCAACCTTAAGGGTATTAGTTGCAGTTAAGGTCGTAATAACATCTCCCTCTTTTAAAAAGGCACCTAAACTGAAGTCGCGCATCCCCATTTTACCCGAAAAAGGAGCTTTCACATTTGCTAGCTGTATATTCACTTGCAACTGTTGAATTTGTGCTTTTAACTTTTCGATGGTTGTTGCTGCTAAGTCAATTTCTTCTTGACTACTTCCCTCTATTTCTAGTAAATCTTTTCTTCGTTGCAGTTCTTTTTCCGCAGTTTCAAGTTCAGAATTTAAGCCTGACAGTTGTGCTCTCCACACGCGATCGTCAAGGCGAATGATGGATTGACCTTCGCGGATTTGTTGGCCCTCTTTGAAATAAATAGCCAGTACCATCCCTGCTAATGGCGCTTTCAACTCCACTTGTTCACTTGCCAATAAATTAGCCGTTGCAGTAATGTCATTAGCGAATGAATGAGGAACTACCTTGTACCCCACAACTTGTAAGGCAGGTCGAGCACCTGCTGGGGTTGATGTTTCTGTATTTTTACTACACGATAACATTGTAGCAACTAGTAAAGGTAAAAGAGTAACCTTATTAATTATTTTCATCTGATTAATTTTTTTCTCGTTTGGTAGCTTCAATAATAAAGTTTGACTCAGGCAGTGTGTTTATTTGCTTCATCAACTTATTCATTCCTTTTTCAAATACTTCTCGTTCAGCCTCTGAAAATTCACTAAACAATAAATCATTGGTTTTAGCTATTGCTGCTTTTACTTTTGGGACTAATTGATGGGCTAAAGCGGTCGCTTCTAACAACTGACACCTCCGGTCCACCTCATTTTGTTTTCGGGTTACCAATCCCTTCTCACTTAAATGGTCAACAATCCGCATTACCGAAACCTTATCTCTTTTGAGCGATTCGGCTAATTCCTTTTGAGTAATGTTACCACTGTTTGCACAGATATGTAAAAAAGGCACAAAGTACCGTTCGATACCTTGAGGAGTCATTATTTCCGAAAGCGTACTTAAATACGTCTCGGAAATCAACGCCATTCCCCATCCATATACCTTTAATTTATCCACGTAAAAATTAGTTACATTTGTTACTATTGCAAACGTAACTAATGTTTAAACATTAAAAAATTATATTTAAATATAATTTACAATAAAGTCAACAAAAGGTGAAAACGAAAACTTTTTTAAAAAGGAAATGGTTACATTACCAATAACACAATAGGGTAATCCCTATCTTATTTTTTAAAACCATGTACAACAAAAATTAAAATGAATTATGACAATTAGACTAGGAGACCAAGCACCAAACTTTACAGCTCAATCCACTGAAGGAGAAATTAATTTTCATGAGTGGTTAGGCGATAGCTGGGGTATATTATTTTCACACCCTGCAGATTATACACCTGTTTGTACTACAGAGCTAGGCACAGTAGCGAGATATAAACCGGAATTCGATAAGCGAAACGTAAAAGTAGTGGCTTTAAGTGTAGATGGTTTAGAATCTCACAAAGGGTGGATTAAAGATATCAATGAAACACAAAACACAACGATGAACTTTCCCATCATTGCCGATGAAGATCATAAAGTGTCTGAGTTGTATGACATGATTCATCCAAACGCGAACGATAAGTTAACCGTGCGTTCTGTATTTGTGATTGGGCCAGACAAAAAAATAAAACTGATCATCACTTACCCTGCCTCAACTGGTAGAAACTTTGATGAGTTGTTAAGGGTGATAGACTCACTTCAACTAACCGCTTACCACAAAGTGGCTACACCAGCGAACTGGAAAAGCGGTGACGACTGTGTAATATCACCAGCAGTTAAGAATGAGGATATTCCAGCTCTTTTCCCTAAAGGATCCCGAGAGATAAAACCTTATTTAAGAATGACACCACAGCCTGATACTAAATAATACCTATAACTCCCTAAAAGCTTATAAACTTTTAGGGAGTTTATAAAAAACCACCCTCATTTTTTTCACTTCCTCAATTGTTCTCCTACCTTTAGTTTAAGAACAAAAAACACCGCTATCTTTCTTCAATCAGCCATGCCTAAGCATACCCTGCACATATGGAAAAGTGATTTTATCGCGAGTATTAATGTAATGTTAGTCGCTTTGCCTTTAGGGCTAGGACTTGCTAGTGCAGCTGGCATTGAACCCATCAGTGGTGTGATTTCAGCTATTGTTGGTGGAATTGTATGTACTTTCATACGTGGTAGTTATGTCGCAATTAACGGACCTGGGTACAGCATCATTGCCGTCATAGTCTTGGCTTTAGAAACCCTAAAAAAATACCCCAATAATTCATTTGAAGTCTTGTTAGCTGCCTTCATTGTTTCAGGGGTGTTCACTATTATCCTCGGTATCATCAAATTTGGTGAGCTAGGTAGAAACATCCCCCGTTCAGTCATCACTGGATTGTTAGCAAGTGTGGGTGTCATTATCATTTTAAAACAACTCCCCCCTGCTTTAGGCACTGAACTTAAGTTTAGCCTTACTTCAACTTATTTTCAATCCATTCATTTACCAGAAGTATTCATTTTTTTGATCTCTACCTTGATTATTATTTTTTATGAAAAAAGTAAGAGTAAGTTTATAAAACTCATCCCCTCCCCAGTATGGGTATTACTTTTTGGAATTCCATTCACCCTCTGGTTTAACCTCAAAACCACAAACGAAATTGATGTTTTCGGTAACGTATTTACCACAGGTCAACATCTATTTGTTGCTTTACCAGCTGATTTATTCGAACATTTTCCCACTGCTGATTTTTCATTAATTAATACGCTCGATTTTTGGCTGATTGCCTTAAGCATCGCTCTGGTGGGCTCACTTGAAAGTTTATTAAGTGCAAAAGCCGTGGAAAAACTAGATCCGTTAAAGCGACCAGTTAACATTAATAAAGATATTATCTCCATTGGTGTGGCCACTGTAGTTTCGGGTTTTGTTGGTGGAATGCCTGTGAATGTCGTTATTTCTCGCAGTTCAGTAAATACCAATTCCGGTGCAAAAACTGGTTTATCCAACTTCATGCATGCCATACTTTTGATTGGGATTCTACTATTTTTGCAAGACTATGTGACCTATATCCCTTTCCCTTGTTTGGCAGCAATTTTAGTAATGACAGGTTACAAGCTCACCAAACCAAAAGTATATAAAGACGCTTATTTACATGGAAAAGAGCAACTTTTAGTTTTACTAGTTACTCTTGTTGTAATTTTATTTGGTGGATTAATAACTGGACTGATAGTAGGCATGTTATTCAACTTAGCTGTGCATGTCTATTTCTACGATGGTAAATTAAAAGACTTCTTACACAATATTACACACCCCACATTGGTAGACCTTAATTCTGAAAAAAGCCGTGTAACTATTCAAGCCAATGGTGTGATTAACTTCTTAAATATCAATGCACTTCAAGGTAATTTTTCAAAAATCAAAAAAGGCAAAAAAGTTTCTGTTGATTTTAGTAACACTAAATTGATTGACTACACCGTGCTAGAATATATTAAGGATTTTGGGAGAGAATACCGTTCATACGACAAAGGTAAGTTCGAAACCGTTGGTTTAGACGCATTATACACCTCAGCCTATTACCCACAAGGACTTCATTATTTACAAAAAGATAAAAAAGCACTTATAAAAGTAAATCGAAAAACCGATCGTCAAATTGAACTAATTGATCTTACAGAAAAAATGAACTGGAAGTTTGATAGCCCAGTTTGTTGGGAAATACGTGAATTGGACCAGTTTGATTATTTCAAAAAACACCCGATTGAATACACCTCTAATGTCATTCATGGTCAATACAAGGATTTGAATGTTAAATGGGAAATTTCTGATATGACTTTTGTATCTGGTGCTTTCATTGAAAAGAAAGAATTACATACCACAGAACACCTCATAAAACTACCCGTTACACTTCCCCCATTCATTTTAAGTAAAGAAATGTTATACGAGCGTCTAATCGACAAAAATTTAGATATAGATTTTAAAAATGCCACGCAGTTTTCTAAAAACTTTCTACTTAAATCGCCTCAGCAACAAGCTATTCGAGAGTTATTTACTCCAGAAATTTTAGCATTTTTTGAACAAAACAATGTTTATCATATCGAATGTAACGGCAAACAACTAGTAATTTTTAAAAATATGCGTCTTGCATCTGTTGATGAAATCAAAGAGTTAGTCGATTATTCGTACAAACTATGTAAGCTCTTACTTCACTCACATACAAGTGAACACCTCACTTAATGTGTAGCTAAGTAACCCATCATCTTTCGTTTTGCGATAGGAAGAATTGTTTCTTGGTAGGGATACATGGCAGTGTATTCTACTAAATAAGTAGCGGGAATAAATTTCATTTGATGTTTTTTTATCAATTGTAATTTCAATGACTCAAATGTTTCGCTGATTCGTTTTACAAACGTGTCCAAATAATGCAAATAAATTCCTTTAAATGACTCACCTGCTAATTGAATCGCAGATAACTGATACTGATAGAGTTGCACCACTCTATCGCCCACTGGTTTAATAAATAAAAAGCCATCGGATTTTCTTATAGGCATAATACCAATTGGCTCAATAGTTAATTTATTTTCAGTATCGAGATAAATATCTTTTCCTACGCGAATTTCATGTTCAACTTTAGGTAAAGCAAAATCAATGAGCGCCTGAATGGTTTCCAACTCTAGTGAGTCATGCTTGTTTTCTTCAAAAACAAGTGCTAATTTTTCGTAGTCAATACCTGTGAGTTTTTTAGGAAATTCGGCTTGTAATTTTTCCTTCATCTCTTTCAACGAACTCATGTATTGATGTTGCGCAATCAATTCCGACAAAGCGGGATAAAGTCGTTTATCTTGAAGTTCTTTTCCTTGTTTTTGCATGAATGCCAGAAACAAATACTTTTTGTATTCATAATCTGACAAACCTTCGATTAACCAATTTTCTGTTAGCATGACATTTATCTGACAAAATTGCACATAAAACCCTGACACTAAAACCGTCATTAGTGTATAAATACAGGAATATTAACCATAAAGTTTAACATTTTTGCTAAAATTTAGTCTTGTTACATAACAGTAAAAATCACAACTAAGAATTTTATTAACCACAGCTATTATGCTTTAAATGATTAATAAATTCTATTAGCTCTTCTGTGATGATGTCTTAAGTGTATAAATACTAAAAGTAAAGGTTTGCGACTTTGTAGTTACTCATTTAATTTTTTAAAAGATTATATTATTCTTAGTTTTCATCGGTCGGTTTTACCTCTTCTTCTACAACTGCGTGTTTACGCTTAAACAATTCTTGTTTGCCAAAAGTATAGGTATACCCTATATTATACTGTAGTTCTCCACTTTTCGGTCTGTTTGGCTGGGTTCTATTTAGCCAGCCTGCGCCTAGGGTAAAACTATGTACCTTGTTTATGTTACAACTGGTGTTCAATCGTATGCTTTTGTTGGTATTAGTGGTTGTAGCTGCTACGTAGTACCACATTTCATTATAATACAATCTAGCAGTTAGCTTTTTATTAAAAAAGTTTTTTGAGAGACCTACCGTATAACCCATTCCTTGAGATATTTCTTGAATGGCTTTTATCTCATTTCGTAAATAATTAAATGCTATCTGTGGTCTTATATCTAATTTCTCTACCTGCAAGGTGTAACTTATAGTCGCGTTTTGTAAGGTAGAACTTATCGCTTTTTGGTTTCTTATTTGCTGGTTAGATACCACCATTGACAGCTGCTGTTTTTTGTCCTTTCCGAGTATCAGGGTGTTGCTAAGTGTCATGTTTTCTGAAATTTGGTAAAATGCTAACGAGTCCAAGTCGTTAATTCTTATTTTAGTGGTATTGGTGGTAAAGTTAGCGTAAGCAAAGTTGATGTTATAGCGTTGCACGGGTGCATAATTAATAGTTCCGCTGAGTGCCAATCTTTGGGTTTTGTCTAGTTGTGTATCGTCTAGATTATTCTTCTGCACACCTATGTTGGTATTTATCCCTAGTTTGTTTTTCAAAAATCTCCGTGCTAGTCCTACGCTCGCTACTTCCAGGTCATTATTAAAATAAGGATTTCCAAGGTTAAAGTAGTCGGAACCGATGCGTTTGTAAGCCAGTTGTAGATCTACTATTTTATTAGGATAATTAAGACTTGCATCTACCACACCACTATAAATGGTGCTTATTTTACTTGTAAACAAAAAAGGTGCTATGCTAAATACTTGGTCTTCCCCTGTACTTCTAATCTCTGGTGCTTCTGTATTCACGGTATAGGCACTGCGCACGAGTTCTAATTTTAGATATAACTTTTTCAATACTGCCTGTTCAAAAAAAACGCCTGTCACTAGGTTTTCTTTAGGAGCCGTAACCTCTAAACCTGTAAGCGGAAATAATGCTGAATTGGGGTCGTCTGCCGCCTTAAAAAAATGAAAACCATACGCTCCATTTTTACCCTTATACTTAAACCTACCGGCATAGCCCGACCGGTTGTATAAGGAAATTCCTTCTAGGTTTATGAGGGAGGTATCTCTTACTGCTTTGCTAAACTGCCCATAAAGCATCGTGATTTCTACAGGATGTTTAGCAGGCTTCCACTCTATCCCCGCTCCGTTAAAAGAAGCTCCTGCCAAACTGTAGGGCGAAATTTGTACTGACCTATACCCTATATGTACCGTAAGCCCTTTGTATCGAGGGCTAATTCCTAACTGGTTAAATGGCAACTGCCTATTAAAAGGATAGTCAAAATTATCGCCTTGGGGACTATAACTAAAAGACAATGGCGCGTCTATCACACCAAAAAATTTAAGGTTTAGATTTGCCCTACTAGACCAATAAAATGGAGGTCTCTGCGCCCTAGTTATGCCATAAGCGTTGCTACCGCCTGCCTGCACACCTAAAGAACCTGTAATTTGTAAAGGATCAGCTTTCGTGGCTTCTATTACTTTTTCTATGTCCTGCGCGGTTATGCTTCCGTTAAAACCGAAGAATATGAAGGTTAGAATAGCTACTTTTAATGCTGGGTGTGTCACTTTTTCTAGTTAAAAATATAATTAGTAAAAGCTATCCACATGACTACTGATAGTTGGCTGTTTTGTGGTAAATGTATACCCAAGTAATAGTTTTTTTTCACAACAGCACCTAACAGTTTACCCCGAAAGGAATGAAACACAAAAATAAATACGTTGAATAATACCTTCACACTACTTACTCTCTTACTAGGTTAATGGCTTCTCTTTGCTTTCCAGCTAGCACAAACAGGGTATAGCTGCCAGTAGTTAATTCCTCTGTATCAATCTCTGTTTTAAGATCTTTTGTTTTATAACTTTTCTGGAAAACCTGGATGCCTAAGGCGTTAAAAAGATATAGGGTGATTTCTCCTTCTTCTGATAGTAGTATCTCTACTTTTAAATAGTCTTGAAAGGGGTTAGGATATACCTTGCTATCTTTTATAATTACTGCTGTAAACTCTTTAATAAATAAATCTATTGGAGATTCTCCTTCTGGGTAAACTTGAATTTTATGGCTTACTGTATCGGCACAGGTTCCCAATGCTACGATAAGTTTAACCTCATATTCTCGTGGTAAGAAAAAAGTATTGATTGGATTTTTGAGGGTAGAAGTAAATCCATTCCCAAAATCCCACCTATAGCTTGTGGCAGGCAACTCATTGACCGATACAAACTTTACCGAATCATTTACCTCTGCTACAGAACTTGCCAAATAGGCTGCTTGTATATCTTGTAGCACCTCTATTTTTATAGTATCCCTTACTTTGCAAGCGCTATTGTCTTCCGCAATCAGCCAATACTCATCGGTCTCCGTTATTTTTATACTCGACTCTACAGAAAAGAGCCCCCTTTTTTTGCTGTACCATTTATTTGTAAAGCCTGGGGAGACAAAAGAAAGCTGGTAGCTGCCAATACCACACGTAGCCGTATCGTTTCCAAAAGCAACTACTGGGGCAGGAGCAAATATTACATAAAAAGTATCTTTCACTGCACATTGTTTATTGCTGGAGGTGGCTGTTAACGTATCCCCTTCGGTAAAAAAAAGCTGCCTACTCGTTTCCCCTGTAGACCAAAGGTGTTTCTCTGCCAATCCTAAATCTATCATTAGTGGGGTTCCTACGCAGGTTGTATAGCGTGTTTCAATGGGGTGCTTAGGCGTGGTTATTACCTCAATATCAATAGTATCTTTAGAAACACATACTCCTCCATTAATAGCCGTTAGTATGTTGCTGCTGGTTGTTGTCACCGTAATTTCTGTACCTAAACCTGTATTCCAAAAAACACTATCTGCCACCACCTTAGGTGATAAAAGCATAGTATCACACACGCTGGTATCGGGATCTATATTAACTACTGGATAGATGTAATAAGCCACTTGGCTAGTATCATACGCAGTACAATTACCGGCCGGGCTAGTAGCTACAAGGTATATTTGTTGAGCAGTGTTTACAGTTACTTCATTTACCCCATGATCACCTGTAGACCAACGAATATCTCCAAAATCTAACTCTGCACGCAGCACTACTTCTTCTGCACCACACCCCTTAAATAAAGGAGCTATTGCTAAAGCGGGAGTACTATCTACTGCTACCTGTATGGTGTCTGCAAACTCACACGCGTGCTGGTCGGTAACTTTTACTTTAACAGTTGCATCGTTGGTTATTTTTATGGTTGAGGTAGTTTCCCCTGTAGACCACAGGTAGGTACTGTTATAGTTTTGCGCATCTATACCTATGCTGTCACAAACTGTCGTGTCGTTCATTACATTTACTCTTCCGTTTGTAGCATTTAAGCTTACCTTAAAATTTTGCTTGAAGGTACAGCTATTTATGTCTTTTAGGGTTAATGAATAGTTTCCATCGGATTTAAACACCACCCTTTCGGCAGTAGAAACTGGTACAGTTGACCACAAATAAGACACATCTTTTCGCACTAGCGGGCTTACCACTTCTAAAGTATCTATACAAGTGGTAGCTTTGGTTAACGAGAACTTAGGCAATGGAAACACCTGGTGAGTAACCGTAGCCGTATCTGTACAACCCTTTACCGTTTCTACTATAAGTCGGGAGGTTTGCTCTCCGTCTTTTTTAAAGAGATAGTTGTTCTGAAAATCATTTTTCATTCCTTCATCTCCTAGTAAAAATGTGTAGGTTATTGGCTCAATCGACCGAGATGTATTAGTGAAAAGTGTTTTTTCTCCTTCACACTCGTCTGTAGCTACTAGACCAGCCACAGGAACTTCAAAACCTTGAATATTTTTATTAAAAACTGTTTTACACCCAAAGTCGCTTGAAACTTCCAAGGAAAGCGCGTATGTTCTAGCACTGTCTAACACAATTTTAGGGGCCTTAACTGTGGAGAGAAAAGTGTTATGCAGTTTCCACTCGTAGCTTATGGTTCCTGCGCTTATGCTAGAATTATTCGTAATAGTTAAGGGTAATCCTACACAGGTGTCGTTTACACTGATATCAACTGTAGGATTTGGTTTTCCTGTAAACGATTTGGCGAGAGAATCTTTGCAGGCGTAGGTATTTTTCACCACTAAAGAAAGTTGATGGACACTATCATCTGGCACTATGATTTTAGTTAAATCAGATGTTTGAAAATCTTCATCTATGTACCACTCGTAGGTAACTCCCGTAGTAGGAAGCACCTCTTTAATACCTAAAGTCTTACCTACGCAAGCGTCTAAAACTGTAAAATTAGCAGTAGGGGCTTCTCTATAAATAAAGGAAGAATCTAATGTAGCTTTACAGCCTCGAGAGGTTTCTACCTGTAAGCTAAAATCATATTTACCTACGGCTAAATCTGGCAACACTAAGTTTTGAGAAGTGTTGATACTGCTGTCAGTAGAACTTGTTTTAAGCACCCACCGTCTGCTAGCTATATTGTCCACCTCTCCATTATATATAGCAGGTATTATGCTGGCTTCGGTAATGCTGTTGGCTATTTTTTCACAATAATTTGGTTGTACATCGGTTATAATTTTTGGTAAAGCTAGGGATACAAAATCTGTTGTAGTGCTGTCTTTACAGCCAAATGCGGTGCTGGCTACTAACTTTATGATGTGCACACCAGCAGTAGAAAAAACTATTGTCGGAGACTTTTCTCTTATTATAAACGCCCCACTGTCTACGCTCCACACATAATTTAAAGCAGTGGATCCTGTAATGGTGGTGTTGTTTACAAGTTGTAACGAATCGGAGTTACATACCCATACCTGATTTAAATAGGCAGGTACTTTTGGCTGCGCACCCAACGCAATAGTTTTAGTGTCTGTACTTACACAACCTTTGTTATTAATAGCTTCCAAGGTGTAAGTGCCTGCGGTTGTTACTACAATTTGTTTAGTTTTTGCGCTATTACTCCATGTATAACTTGACGCATTTAAAGAAGCACTTAATACACTCGTTAACCCTTCACATAGTGGTTTATCTTGATTTATTTTAACTGCAAAAGGAGTAGCACAGGCCTTATTAGCTACTGTAAACCAAACATTGGAAAGATCTAATTCTGTAGGAAAAGCCGCTGTTATGGTATGGTTACTTACATCAATGGTGGAGTTATCTAATTTTTTCCAATTGGTGCTATCTAGGCTGTAGTAAATGGCAAGGTTATCTTCATTGGTATGCACTGAAGGGTTTAACAAAGGGGTTCTATAGCGTATGCCTACCTTGTTAGCTTTAAACGTAGTGTTTTCTGCTGTCTGTATTTTATACAACAAGTTTATGCTCGTTTCACCAGCCTTTGTAGTTGCATTATACCGATACAAATCAAAGTTATTAGCGGCCGACCCACTCGCTTCAGTTAGGTAAAAACCAAGGCCAGAACTAGCCGTAAAATCGGCTCCTCCATTGGTGTTTTTTTTAAAAAGGTAATTTCCGTAAATGAATTCACTTACATTTTGTTCATTTTTAAGTGCCGAAGTATCTGTGAATTCTAATTTAGAAGCAGCAACTACTATATTCCCTTTTGAAAGATTTATTTTTTTCTGGACTATAAAATTGGAGTTCTCCAGAGTTAGGCTGGAATTGGTTTTATTAATGATTAAATGATTAAAAAAGAAGTTAGCTCCTGTGGGGGTAGTATTTTCTATAGTAGAAGGCGTATTACCAGAGAATATGAGTGTACTGGTGTTACCCGATGCAAAAACGGAATCTACTTCATTGGTGATATTACCAGTAAGCTCAAGCGTACTGTTTTTAAGCAGTACTTTACTTGTTCTAGTTACATTATTTATAACTTTAGCTTTATTTTCTAAATCACCATTTATGTAAACATGCGTACCCTTTTGCACTATTAAAAATTCCCCAAAATTACGCAACGTAACCTGCCCATGTAAACCTAAAGCACAAAGCAACAACAGAATGGTGAATGTAATGTTGGTTTTTAATCTACCAGTTGCGAAGCTATTTAAGAACTTTATAAATCTCATAGCCAAAAAATTTAATGTTTATCATCTTCAAAATAATCATTTAAGTATCTTTATTAGATAACTTAAATTATCTGTTTGTATGTAATCGGGATCCTTATCTACCCCCTCTCTGTTTAATTTCTTAGTGTTAGTGTTCCAGATAGCTACTCTTAAATTATTTTGATGTGCATGTGCTATTTGTTCTCCTGAAACTTTTTTAGTGGAAATAGTGATCCCAAATAAATCAAGTCTTTGAGCTATTTCAAATCCTTCATCGTAAGAGGCATAAATAAACAACTTATAATCGCTATTAAAATCCTTCATTAAACCTAAGAATTTTTCATTCTGCGACTCAATTAATACGTTATCCTTTAGGTCGTATTTTTGAATTATGGTATGTACCGCTAGAGCGTATCTGCTTAAATAATCGTCCAATGATTCTTGTTCTGAAGGATACAATTTTATATCGAAAACTAGCTGTTTCCCATCAAACTTATTGAAGTTGGTAAGCACCTCGTCCATGTTTACAATTTTGTAGTGCGTGTAGGGTTCTGATTTATACACACAACTTGACATTTCGTTCCAGTTTTTTTCAGAAATTTGTCCATCGCAATACGATTTCCCATTCAAATTTATATCATGGTAAGCAACCAGTTGATTATCTTTTGTAAGCTGAACATCTACCTCTACCCCATCCGAATTATGACTCAAACATTCAAACAATGATTCCATAGAATCTAAAGGTCTTCTAGAGTAAATACCCATTCCTCCGTGACCAATTACTGAGATTTTATTCTCTATATTATTAAAATCTAAATCAACCTCTTTTTTGCAAGAACTTAGGATGGTAATTACTCCAAGGAAATAATAAATAGCGCTATATTTCATAATTAAAACTGATACCAGCCCAATTTTTCGGGTGTTTTGTGTGAAGTTGAAGTAAATAGTACGCCAAAGAATACGATAGTTTTGATTTCGGCTGGTAGGTAAGCCCAATTTTACAAAAAGGATTAAAACTCCAGTTTTTAACTACATTTCCCTCTTTCAGTTGTGATACCCCCGCTATGCTTGTCCCTAGACCTATAGCAGGCGCCCACCTATTACACTTTCTTCGAATTTCTACTTGAAAAGGAAAGACAAGGTCGGGGTTAAATTTGGTGTCTAATGAAAATAAACGAAGTGTTCCAACGCCAACACTAGAATAGAGATACCAATTATTGTCAAAGGCTACAGCAATTTGATAATTCAGTGAAATGATGGATGCTTTACCGCCCAATTCAAGGTTTACCAAATGCTTTAGTTTTTGAGTGGCAACGGTTAAGCTATCACTTGCTCTTAAAATAGTAGCATTCAAACTACAGATGAATAAAATTAATTTTAGAAAATTTAACATTCTTAAAGTTTAATAATGTAGGCGAGAGTGTAGTAAGGAGGTAGGATTGAAAATGGTATTGACTTTAATCCAGAGTAAACACTACCGTTCCCTACAACACCTCCAAATTTGTCATTTGTGTGGGAATGAGCACCATCTTTATTCGTATAGGAAGTCATATCTCTTCCATCCCATGGCCCTGTTTCTGGATTGCTCGAATTATCATCATCGTCATTATTATCATCCTTCAATGGTATACTATGCTGATGTTCACCACCACCCCATACTGTAATTGTAGCCCCTGCCCCATTAGCTTCATGATGATGAGGTGGTAAATTAGCAGTAGTTAATTTGACAGTACCTTCACCCCCAATTTCCCCACTTCTAAATGAACCTCCAGATGTTACAACCCCTGGATTAATATATTTTCTATCGCTATAATTCCCTGGATATGATACATAAATACCAGTTACAGGATCAACAGCAGCTCCTAACACAAACTTATTCATCAAATTTGGAGTTCCATTTTTTCCATCACAAAGTCTCCATCCTACTGGCACTTCCGTGCCACTCCACATAATAATTGCACCGCTAGGAATTAATGCGTTTTCGGCATAACCCGCTACGTTTAATTTACCAGCCACACTTACATCTTGTATAACATTTAAATTTTTTGTCACACTTAAATCGTTTTGTATTTCTACTTTACTGGTAGTAATCGCTAAAGGTGTGGCGACAGTATCAATTTTCGGTGTAGAAGAAGCCGTAAATACATTTATTTTTTGCCAGTTACTACCATCAAAAACAAACAAGCTATTGGTTATTGTATCCAATACCATCATCCCTTGACTTTTTGCAGGTATTGTTTTTACTACATCATTAACTAATTTCAAATCCGCTTTGGGCAACATTACTCCTTTATCATCTTGCCCTGGGGAGCTTAAGTCTAAAATACTTGAAGGGTGCGGTGTAGGGTTGTTTATACTTACTTGTGCCATGGCAACGCTAAAACCAAGCAGGTTAAGTAAACTTAAAAGTAGTAGTTGGGTTGTTTTCATTGTGTTGTTTTATTTAAGCCAGTAATTGATTGTTAATTAACCCATAAAAAAGGAAAAAACAGAAGTGTAAAATCAGAGATTTAAACGAGTTAAAAAACATCAGAAATTACTCTTGCTGAATAAAATTTAGTTTCAATAGTAAGATGCAAAAGTACTAATAAAATTATAAAGTCATGTTTTTTATTCCTATACCTATACCATCCATGAAAAGGATGGTGGGACGGGGCTATGGCAATAAAATATCCAAACGCATACGCTCGCTATATGCAACCTAGCGGGATCAATCCATACTATACCCCTCTGGCTTAAGTTTAGCTTTTTCAGCGTAACTTAAGCCTTACCTTTTTTAGAAGTCTGTGACTTCGCTATCCTATCATTACCAATTCTACCAAACCTTTTCCTCCTGCATAATCCACTGCACTACTGTAAATATAATGTTCTGGTTCATTTACCAAACGTTCTGTTACCGGATTATTATGGATATAATCTAACCTTTGAGTAACCATCTCATTAGTTGATAGCATAATCGGTCGGTTATCTTGTTGCCAAAACTGATGGTTTTTGTTATTACTATTCTTCTCTCCTGCTTTTTTAAAAATCCATAACATCCAGTTTTTCCTACTTTCTTGTATGTTATTTTCTATCGATGATAAAATAGTTTTGCTGGTATGCTTTTTCAAGTCTCTCAATATATCTGATAAATTATATGCTTCTTTTGCTGAAGCTATCAAATGAATATGATTACTCATTATCACATAGGCATAAACTACTAGCCCTTTAGATTTAATGCAATAGGACAAGCTATCTACTATAATGTCTTTGTAAATCGGTCTGCTTAATGCATCTACCCAAGCTACTGTAGCAAATGTTATAAAATGAAGAGCTTGATGATCTGATATTTTATACTTGGACGACATGTAAAAGTCTTTAAAAGGTTGTTTCCGTTTTAAATATAACGATGTCTGCTGAAAACGCAGTTACAAACTGCTACTATATTTGTAAAGCTTAAGTTACGCTGAAAAAGCTAAACTTAAGCCAGATGGGGTTGGTCTGCATTATCTATTTTTAGAGATAAAGTAGCTGTTGGTGTTTTTATATCAATCCAATTAGGCACCTCTAATTTACTTTCCGTTTTAGCCACTGGCGTATCTACCGTATCTGTTTGTTGTATAGAAGAAGCCGTAAACACATTTATTTTTTGCCAATCGGCACCATCATATACATATAAACTGTTTGTGGTGGTATCTAATAGCATCATTCCTTTACCATTTACGGTGGTAACATCCAGGTTTTGCAGTTGCCCTTTAGGTAGTTTCACTCCTTTGTCCTGTTGCCCTGGAGCACTTAAATCTAAAATACTTGCAGGGTGTGGTGTAGGGTTGTTTATGCTAACCTGTGCCATAGCAGTACCAAAGCCGAATAAGCTAAGTAAACTTAGCAGTAGTAGTTGAGCTGTTTTCATCGTGATGTTTTATTCAAGCCAGTAATTAGAAGTCAAAATTTGTCCGTTTTTATAATACGCCTTTAGGTAAATACTACTGTAATTGCCTTCTAGGGTATATTTGTTTTTATTTGTTGTAATTCGTGTTTTTATGTAATTTCTCTCGTTGCCACAATGCTTGGCACGGCAGTTTTTAGTTAGAAAAAATTTATTTCGTAATAGTCTTTTAAAGTGTAAAATTTATGATTTCTACTTATAAAACAAAGTTAGCGGTTTTAAGTTTACTAACCAACCACCATACAGAGCATGGCGTGAACGGGGATTGGGGTAAGGGTAGTAGAAGCTAAGTTTTTCTTTCCAAAAGAATTTAATAACTTTATTACTAAGCCGAATAACTAGTCTAGTTTTTGAGTGAAAAAGGCATTTTTTGGTCAAACAAATTTGTATTGTTGATTAGTATAGGGAAGGAAAAAAGCAAGTTAAAAAATAGTTGTGCAATTAATTTTTAAAATAAATAGTTGATTATGAAATTCAAGAAATTAGTATTGAGCGTTACTTTTGCTGTATTGGTGAGTTCAGCATATAGTCAAATTGTGTTAGATAAAAAATATGAGTCGCCAATAAGGGTAGGGAGTTTAAGAAATGGAGATGTTATTTATTTTGATAGAGTATCGCAAAATGGGATTGTCAACATATATAAAAATAATCATACCTTATTAAAGTCTATATCGTTGCCTTTTGAAACTCTTGGTAAAGATTATAACAATTACGATCAAAGTGATGTAGGGAAGTATGAACCTGTATCGGTAAAATTTGTGTCAGATAAGTTGTTCGATTTAGATAATGGGCTAGAGATCTTGGTAAATGCTCCAAAAATTATTAGAGTTACAGCAAGTGGATATATTGATGAGACAGTTGAAGCAGTATTTATAATAAACGATGATGGAAGTGTTCTATTTGAAAGTCAAAACACTTCTTTTAACGAATTTGAAGAAGAAAAAGAAGAAGATATTTTTTTAGATGGAACAGATTATAAGATGAGTTTAACTAAACGTGAGGACGGTACTGAAAAAACAGTTATTTACACATTACCAGGTGCTCTTTACGATATCACTGTTTTGGATGATATAAATAATAAAAGTGAAAAGTTGAATGCTTACCCAAACCCAGCTGTTGAGTATACTAAAATAGCTTATAAGTTACCTGCTGGTTTTAATCAAGCTGACTTAGTTATCTATAACCAATTAGGGCAAGAAATACAACGATATAAAGTAGGTAGTGCTTTTAGCGATATTTTAGTAAATACCACCTCTTTCAATGAAGGGACATATATTTATCACCTAATAACGGGTGATTTGAACAATCTTCAAGGAAAGTTTATTGTTATGAAGTAATGTGGTAAATACTCCAAGTGGCGCGCGTTGCAATAGCAAACCCGCTCGGTCGCTATTGCATTGCGACCGCATCTTCTTGTGTATTTGTAATACATGTAACAACAAACAATAATATTATTAAACCGCATTGCAAACCTGTCTGCCGACAAGGCAGGTGCTATAAAATATCCGAACACATTACGCTTCGCTAAATGCGCCCGAGCGGAATACTAAAACTAGAAAAGCGTACTCATGAGCAACCCGATTTCCTTGAACCAGGCTCTTGAAGCTGGTCATACTCCAAAAGATTATTCATTTCGTGTTGCTGATATTCCCGAAGGTTCTTATCAAGCAACACTTGATTTTAAAATATGGGCTGATAAAGTCCCTGGCATAAGCTGCTATTTCACTAAAGCGGATTCTGATGAAAAGATGTTGCTTACTGTCTATCGAGACAGAACTACCAGAGAGTATATTCTAGGTGACACTGATTTTAGAAATTCACCCATAGAAGCAGTTTACAACATCGAAGTAAAACACAACTCTAAAGGCAATGCCAAACTGCTATCTGCTACGCCAGTCAAATAAAAACCGTGAAACATTAATAAGTCTCAGGGTTGTTTTTAAACCCTAGGCGTTTCTTATCGAGATCCCGCTCAATCTACCCTATACACTTCATACTCGTAGTTTTTTAATATTCCATTAAGATTAAACCTAAAATTATCTATTAAGCTTCCGTTTATTCTTTTAATGTAAGTCATATCTGGGGAAACGCTTTTTACAGCATTCACCCTTTCTTCTGTTAGTTTTTGGTCTGGCATTACCTCAAAAGCGATGTAGGTATTTTTTAGTGTTTTAACATTATTCACATCATCTATTCTTTCTTGCCAACCATCAGATAGACAGATGACATTCAATCTTTTACCTGCATAAAAATACGGAAGTTGGACACATCCATTCTTTAAAGAGTTTTCTACGACAATGGTAGATACATCTTTTTTGGTTTCAATAAACCTCATTAATTCTATCTTAGACTTTTTGGTATAATTGGTAGTCATCAGAGCTAATAGAAAAGTATTTATTGCTATGAAAAATACCCAGAATCCTTTCTTTAAAGAAGGCCTTTTAGTCCAAAAGGTTTTCTGAAAAATAGTATCTAGCCCTATAGTGCCTATGATGAGGAAAAAAGGCAAAATCGGAAAAATAAAACGCTCTTGTTTGTTCTCAAATACAGAATGAATTACAAGAAAAATAATCATTGCTAAAAAGAGATGCAAATGTTTTTTGATGTTAAAAAATGAACCTATAAATAACAATAGTCCAATGGGTGGTAAAAACAAACACGGTATTATAATAATATAATCAAAAACTGGTCGTGTGATATAGTCTCCAGAGTGGGTAATGTTGTAATCTACATATTCTATTAATTTGCCAAAAGGCATGTTACAGATAAGGTAATCACCATATCCTTGGATTGGTATAGTATAGAGTAAAAAGCCAAAAGTCATTAAAACAACTATTTTAAATTCTTTTTTAAGTAGCATGGCTAAGCCAAAACCTGTAATTATAAATGCACTCTGAAATCGTATATGAAATGCGATAGCCAGCAAAATACCAATAGACAGAAAAATAATGTTTTTTCCACCCGCTCTGTTTTTATAATATAAATAAAAAGACCCTAAAATAGGCGGTATACAAACCCACTCTGCTAGCGTACGAACAGCCATAAAGGGAAAAAACCACATACTCACCGTCAGCAATCCTGCTATGAATGCTATCTTTTTATTAGATAACTCTAGGGTGATTTTATAGACAAAGTAGGGGATAAATAAGGCGTAAATAGCATGGACCAGTTGCACAAAAATCATTTGATAAAAAGGGACTTTGGTAAACAAGTTCGCTATCCAAAACAAACCAGCTATAATTCCCGGGTATATCACAGATCTCAAAGAATCATTTTCCTGATAATCTGATACAAACCAATTATCCGTGTTCTCTCCGTTTACCCAGCCCCAGGATACATCTACTACTTTAAAGTAATCGTCATAGGCATAGTAGCCATGTGCTGTAAATGCAGCTATTAGATTTAAGAAAAGTGCTAGTGAAAGCAAATAAAAAAGTGTTCTTTCTTGAATTTTATTACTTATTATGGACAACATATATCTACATTAAATTTATAATTATCTACTTATCACATCTTTATTTAAATTAAAAAAACATATACTAACAAGCCATAAATAGGATGTCAATATTACATGTTAGTATCCACCAATCCAATTTTTACGACATCACTATGTAGCGATTTAGTAAAAATATGCGAACGCTCAGGTTCTATAAAATATCCTAGCTCATTAGCTTCGCTAAATGCTCCCGAGCGAAAATTGTCTATAACCGTTTTCGAAATCGTAAAGTACTTAAAACTGCCAACAACATAATCGCTCCAATGCTTATAAGTGACATTTGATCTATTAAGCCAGATAGCTTTCTACCGAAAATATCAAAATAATTAAACCCAATTAACAAGCTAGCCACAAGTAAACTTGCCTTTTCAATAAATCTTAATTCAGAAAAGTGAAGCCAAGCTACCGCCATGGCAAAACAAGTGAAGCAAAAAGCATTTTCGCTTGTAAATGCTATTAAAGGAATAAACGCTATAAGCAATGAAAAATCTACTGCTGAAGAAGAGCTGTACTTCCCTTTTCTAACAAAAAACAAAGTGAACAAACCTATTAATCCCAATAAACACAATTGGTAAATCTTAGCGTAGAATTCATTGATAACTAAAAACTTTAAAGGAGTATATCTAGCTAAAACAGAAAATATAGTATGGTTACTGTCTGCTAATAATGACTGTTTATGACTAAGCTCTACCAGTAGTTCATTAATCCATCCTTTATAAAGTAAGGCAAATGAATCTAGGCTATGGTAAAAAAGTATGGGTGACACAAAAAGCACCGCAGTAAATACTACAAGCCAAATCACTTCTTTATATCTTTGTTTTATGATAAGGTATGGAATAAACAGTAAACCAAATGGTTTTATAAATAAAGAGAATGACAATAGAAGGCTGAAAATTTTAGTTTTTTCTTTTTCATATAAATAAAAGCAAAGCAGATAAATAGTAAATATCACATAATTAACCTGCCCAAGATGTAACTCACGAGTAAAATGTAATGCCATCATTAGCACAACAATGGAGAGCATCAAGTTTTTTCTTTTAAACTCTTTGTCTTTAAAAAAAGTGGGTATAACATAAAAGCTATAACATACGCATACTGTTAAAAAAGCCCAATAGACATATTTTGCTATAAAAAGCGGTAAAATAGTAAATGGAACAAACAGATAAAGTGCTACTGGTGAATATTTATAAATATAATGAGATGCATCTCCATAATACACTTTATACAGTTCTTCACCTGCTAATAATCGGAGAGCTGCTCTGTGATAAACTTCGTAATCTATCATAGAAAAACGACCATTTAAATTTTCTAAAATCAAAAAAGCTGCAGAGATGAGCAATATTAAAATAATAGCTATGTTCTGCTTAAGTAGTGTCATCATTTTTATCTTCTTTAATAAAAAACGCAAGTAAGAACTTTTTAAGGGAGTTTCATAATAAATGCACGCGCATAATAGGGAGGTCTATTTTCATGAGCATTACCGGCTAATCCATCTGCTGTTCCATCTCCTGTATTCCCTGCCATTTTATGAATGTGATCATTAATGTTTACCATAATTTGCGCACGTCTATACCCGCTCGGTCGCAATTGCATTGCGACCGCATCTTCTTGTGTATTTGTAATACATTTTACACATAATCAACTTCTATCAAACCAGTTTCCCCACTATAATTTCTAGCACTACTATATACATAATCTTCGGCTCTGTTTACAAAGCCTCCTTCAACTGGATTGTTATGAATATAAGTCAATTTCTCATCCAAAAAATTATTTGTCTCTATCTGTTTTGCATGATAACCTTCTTCCCATAGCAAATAATTACTGCCTCTTTTTATCCGTTGTGCCTCAAACTCAAATTTGTTCAACAACCACTCTCTTCTACTTTCTGGTATCGATTTTATTAATTCAATTAGTTTCTTGGAAGTAAACTTTTTATAATCTCTGATTATGGCAACTAAGTCACTACCTTCTTCTGCACTCAATATTACATGTATGTGGCTTGTCATTATTACATAAGCATGTAATTTCAACCCTTTACTTTTTTTACAATACTCAAACGACTCCAAAATACAATCTCTGTAGGCATTACGAACAAACAAATCTACCCAACCGACTACTGTAAAAGTAACCCGCTCGGGCGCAATTGCATTACGAACGTATCTTTTTGTGTATTTATAATACATTAAGCAGACAAACTAATGTAATAAAACCGCATTGCAAATGCTATAAAATATCCGAACGCATTACGCTTCGCTAAATGCGTCCGAGCGGGCTATCGGGTCAAATCAATATCATTTAAATTTAAAGCAGTGCCATCTTTCAATGTAACATTTTTAATTCCCCTATTACGTAAATACTTAATTTCTAATAAGATATTTTGAATCGAAAAAATTTTGTTCGACCAAAAAATCTCATCATTTGAAAATGCATCAAATTGAAGCTCTTTACCTTCTTTAATTACTTTTCCTATTAACATCAGTTTTCTTACCATGTATGGTTTATATTCAAAATCACATATTATTCTTTGATTTTCTGCTGTTGAATAAATACCATTTAGAAGAGTAACTTTCTTATTTATAATATTTTCTAATACATTTTCAACTTCAAAGTTTTCATGAAAACCCTTTATTGAAAAAGAATAAACTTCTGTGCTCAAAAAAAGCAAATAGGAATAGGAAAATATATCAAACTTATTGCCCCCGAAATTATCTGTAGTTAAATATTCACAATTACTACGAAATAAACCGTTTAATATTTCCATAGACTCCAATTTATATTATTCAAATCAATATTGTCTAAATTTAAAACAGTACCATCTTTAAGATAAATTGTTTTAATATTTCTATCTCTCAAATACTTAATTTCCATTGCGATCAGTCGGGTAAAATGCCCCGCTCAAATATCTCAGGGTAGTATTTCTCAACTATTTTGAGCTCAGTGGTAACGTAGTATTCAAAGTATTTGACTAAATTTGTTTTTTCATATTCCTCCATCAAAGAAAAGTCTCGAAACTGGGACAGCCATTCTCTACGTTTTTTGTTCCTAACTTTTAGCATATCATTATCTGAAACAGGTATATAGCTACTATATAAATTGCCTAAATATTGAAAATCATACTCATCAGAACTCATTGTTCTTACTTCAAAATTTAAACCCTCGTAAATATTCCAATAAACATACAAGTATAAATCGTTTTTATTTACTACTTCAATCTCATCATAGCTAAAGTGCTGAAAAGCCTTGACTTGTCCAATATCATCATAAAATTTAAATCCGTATTTCTCCACTAAATAACTAAGCCCTTGGTGAACTCCTTCTTTTATCTTCGGAAAAATAGTTTGGTGAATTGTTATCATCTCAGTCAATTACTTTACAGTAAACATTCCCTGTTTTTCCATTAAATTTATTTCCTCAACTATCTCCTTCCATTGATTGGTCGTAAGATTTTTAGGCTTTACCCCATAGTCTCGTAACACCCTTAATTCATAAGAGGTTATAGTTGGAAAAGAAATCTCTCCTGATTTACCTCTTAAAATAGATTCTCCCGCTCGGTCGCAATTGCATTGCGATCGCATCTTTTTGTGTATTTATAATACATTTTACACATAATCAACTTCTATCAAACCAGCTTCCCCACTATAATTTCTAGCACTACTATATACATAATCTTCGGCTCTGTTTACAAAGCCTCCTTCAACTGGATTGTTATGAATATAAGTCAATTTCTCATCCAAAAAATTATTTGTCTCTATCTGTTTTGCATGATAACCTTCTTCCCATAGCAAATAATTACTGCCTCTTTTTATCCGTTGTGCCTCAAACTCAAATTTGTTCAACAACCACTCTCTTCTACTTTCTGGTATCGATTTTATTAATTCAATTAGTTTCTTGGAAGTAAACTTTTTATAATCTCTGATTATGGCAACTAAGTCACTACCTTCTTCTGCACTCAATATTACATGTATGTGGCTTGTCATTATTACATAAGCATGTAATTTCAACCCTTTACTTTTTTTACAATACTCAAACGACTCCAAAATACAATCTCTGTAGGCATTACGAACAAACAAATCTACCCAACCGACTACTGTAAAAGTAACAAAGTATAAACCTTCTTTGTCTCGTATTTTATATTTGCTTCCTATTTAAAAAAATAGTTTAATATACTAATGTAATAAAACCGCATTGCAAATGCTATAAAATATCCGAACGCATTACGCTACGCTAAATGCGCCCGAGCGGGTTGTATTTCTTTTTGCTGCTAATTCCATAAACCAAACATATCGTTCTCGTTTACTTTCTTGTGGATTATTTTTTATTAACGTTATCAATTCTTTAGCTGTAGAACTTATGAAACTTTGTAATAACCGCTGCGGATTATTTTCTTTAGCTCTAAATATTAAGTGTACGTGATTACTCATAATAATCCAAGCTCCTAATATCATCCCTTTTTCTTATATGCATAACTTCAAATGCTTAATGATGCAATCTTTGTATACTCTTCTTGTAAAAACACTTATCCAAAAAACGGTAGCAAAGCTAACAAAGTACCATCCTTCTGAATTATGAAATTTATAATTTCTACTAATAAAAACTAAGAGAGCGGTTTTAAGTTTTCTTGTCTATACCTATACCACCATGCAGAGCATGGCGGGAACGGGGAACGGGGGACTAGAGGCTATCTAGATCTTCTATATACCTATATTCTTTCAAGTTATCATCTAATAATAAGTCTGAAGATACTATCGCAAAAATTTTTTTCACTTCGAATTCAGTATTAGGATTATAATTAATTTCAATAATATTTTCACCTATTTTATAACTTCCAAAGTTATCTTTGGATACTAAATCACCTATATTTATTTCACTCTTTTTATTGATTGAGTCAATAAAACACTTATCATTTTCAAATTTTAATAAGTAATAACTATCCCCTTCAAATTTTACTCCTGCATGCCAGTCTACCCAATGAAATGGCTCTGAAAGATAAAATCCTTTTTGTTTAATTCTATTCATTTCTATTTGACAAACATTTTTAGTGTAATATCATACTTATATCCACTTTTAGATAAAATTTGTGCTTCTTTTCCAAAGCCAGTAATTTGATTTAAAACAGCAGGATCATTTAAATTTTCCAAATATCTGGCTAAACTTTCAGGCGTTTTTAATGAATTAACTGGAACTAATGACAGATCTTTAAATAATAAGTTTAATCCCGCTCGGGCGCAATTGCATTGCGAACGTATCTTCTTGTGTATTTTTAATACATTTAAAAGACAAACTAATGTAATAAAACCGCATTGCAAATGCTATAAAATATCCGATCGCATTACGCTACGCTAAATGCGCCCGAGCGGGTTCTTAAAATTAATAATAAAATATTTATATCCTTTCAGTTGTATTTTAACACAGTACCTGATGGGACGGAAAACATACACATATCCATCTAAGCGGAGGGAAACCTAAAGGCTAGCGGGGAAAACCTTTTCCTTAAATTCTTTTGACAGCTCTACCTCCCAAATATCATGAATATAGAGCATATCATCACTGTACATATCTTCCGCTTGACTTTGAGCTTCTCTAGTTTTTTTAGAACTATAAATCACCATAAAAATTTGGTGATTGTTTCTTTGAAAAGCTAAAACACAAGTCCCAAAATCAGATGACACTCTGGAATGTAAAGAAAAATAGTTTTTATTTAATCCTGTTTTTTTTATCAGATTAAACTTATTTTCTATCTCATCCAAAATTTCCTTACTAAATCCATAGTATTCAAAATCAGCTTTTGAAGCTCTATAGATTTTTGTATTAAATGTGTCAAATTGAAATGAAAAAGCAATGTCATTTTCTATTTTGATGATATGACTCTTAGTTAACGGAAAAATAACTACACAGCCGACTTTAAATTTAGAAAAATCATGTGATTTTATTGTATTTGCATAGAAGTAATCTATCTTTTTTATAAGCTTTATTTTATCTTTTTCCATTGTCCATTTTCTCTTTTTAAAACTTCCAACACTTCAACATATCCATCTTGCATTAAATCTTGAAGTTTAATGCTAGATTTAATCTGATCCGCATTTCCTTGTAAATTAAACCAAGGAATAGCTTCGCCATATTCAAATTCCAAGTTTGCAGGTAAATAATCCTTTAATTTAAACTTTATATAATGCGTACCGTCTCGTATTTGGTTAGCCAATGCTCTAGAGTCATATGTAAATACTAAATCTGCCACACCTTCATTAGTATTTAAAACAGGGCTTGCAAACCCTCCACTTAATTGATTTCCTCCCGCTCAGAGTCACTCGATAGAGGACTCTGACTTTAGAACCAATGCCTATAATTGTAAATTTTTACTTCATTTTCTATTCCTAATTCATAAAACGCGGCACTCGAATAGGGGTAACTAACAAAGTCTTCTACCAATCGCCATCTTCCGCTTACTGGTTTATGATGAATATAATCTAACACTTTCAATATTGCTTCTTGACTTTCTAATAATTTACCATCAAAAGAAAACTTAAATACTTGATGTTTCTTACCTTTTTTCTTCTCTTTTATCTGTACTCCTGCGGCTAAAATTGCTAGTAACTCATGTTTACTTTGCAGTTTTAATCTTTTTACAATTTCATACGCCATAAATCGTTTTCCTTCACCTATTTCATGGTTTAGTCCTTTACTACTTTCTTCTACATAAAAAACAAAATGTAAGTGATTAGGCATGGCTACATACCCATTAACCTTTATTCCCTTTTTACTTAGATAGTTAAACCAATCTGGCAAATAGTTATACAGCTTTGATTCTTCTATAAGTGGAAGCCAGCTATGACACGTAAAAGTAGTGAAATAAAATGCTCCTTTCTGTTCATGAATGCTATGTGTTGGCATATCTAAAAATGTTTACTTTTTTTAAAATAATGTCTTTTGTTATTACAAGAAGCCTAGCTGCTCAGAGTCCTCTTGGGAGTGACTCTGAGCGGAGGGAAAACCCGTCCGATTGATGCTATTTATTCCTATAGCTATACCACCCATGCATGGTGGGACGGGGGGCCGATCGGATTAATCAAATATGATTTCAGTTCCGATTTTCTTTAAGCTATCTTCCTTTATAAAATCAATTATTTGTATTCTTTCTTCATTGTCTAATTCTTTTATTTTTTCTAATGAAGATAAGTCAGCATAAAATATGGGAGGATTTAAAATTAATTCTCCAGTAACCCTAATTGATTTTCCTTTGAATTTTATATTTAATTCTCCACGAGATACTATTGAATATGTTATCTTGTCCATAATAAAATTTCGATTTTTGTTTCAGGATCAATTGTATAAATCTTCGATACATTAGAATTTTGCTTAAGTCTTGTTAGTTCGACTGTTTCCCATATATTCCCCGACCTTAAATTCTTACCTAATACAGCCCTAACTTCTCCCACAACTTGATTTGCATATAAAGCAGAAACATCCTCCCACAATTTTACAATAGATGGTATCTTATCGTTAAATTCAGGCATTAAAATTTTATACTTTTCTAATAATCCCTCTAAAGTAGTTCCTCCCTTAGCTTGTGCTAAATCTGATGCCAAATCCATTACGCCAACGCCATTGGAAGTCCTACCAGACCAAAAGAAAGATTTGTTAGCATCTGTTTTGAGAAGTAATTTTATTTCATCTGCATTAGTAAGCACTTTACCTGTAGCTTGAACAATTTTACCCTGTTTAACCGTTAGTTGTGGTGTACTAGGGTCAGAAACACTTAATCTGCGTATAAATTTTTGCTCTTTTCTTTTATAAAACTGATAACCTAATGGTGCTTCAACGAGATCATCAATATTCTTTCCTATAACTGTAGCCCAGTTCCCCGCCCCATTCACAACATCATCCACCTTATTGCCAGCAGCCTCCGCAGCTTCATCCAATTTATCTACTACATGAGACATATCTTCTAGAGCATCTTCTCCTAGTTTGGCTCCGTCTTTTATTAGTTCATCTCCTTTTTTGAATATACCTTCTGGGAAAAACACTGCCATAGCAACCGCTGTAGTTACGGTGCCTGCTGTGTGGTATGTTTTGTCTGTAGGGTTAGTAAAGTTTGTTAGGGCTTCTTTGCCCATGTTTACTATGCCTGTACCTACTTTAGCCCATGTAAGTTTAGAAAAGGCTTGCAGCATGTCGTCTCTAGCTTTTTTGTCAAGTGCTAGGTCTGTTGCCATTATCACTATCTCTGGTATACTTTTTACCTCGTCTATCACGCCATTTGCTACGCCTGTCATGTAAGGCGGAGTATTCAGTACGCTGTTGGTGTAGGTGGTTCCTTTGGCAGAGTTATAAAAATGCTCTGGTATCTCGCATTGGTTTATAAAAGCTTTGGTTTCTTTTACTATTTTAAAAGTCATGGTAAAAAAGCTTTGCTCTTTTACTACTATTTCTTTGCCGTCTAAAAATTTATCCGATGTTTCTTTTGGGTTTAGAGCATGGATGTCTGTTATGTTTTTTTTGTCTGCGTATTCTTCTAGTTTTTGCTCTTGATGGTTTTGTATGGTTTCTCTTTCTGAGGTGGTAAAGGTAAAGCCTGTTTTAGTGGGTGATGGTTTAAGGTTCTTGTTATAGCCTATGTTTGCTTTAAATCCTTTCCCATAGCTTTTTTCTTCAAATAAGATTTCGCTGTCTTTTGTGATGTTACCTGCATGCAGGTCTTTTTTGTACTGCTCTAAGCTTTTGGTTTGTTTATCAAATGTCCCCTTTTTATGGTTATACTTGTGTATGCTTCCATCTTGTTTTGCTATGCTTAAGTCTTGCTTGGCTAGTTCGGCTTTTTCTTCTTCTGGCATATTTGCCAGCTGCCCTTCTAGCTGCTGTACAAAGTCTAATTTATTGGTAATGTTGGCTTTAAATACAGTGTATTCTTTACCTTGTATCGTTTTTTTATACGTGGTTAAAAGTTCCGTTTTCCCATAAAAATAGGGTATAGTAAGTTTCTTTTGATCTTCATCTAGAGGTGTACAACTAGCACTTAGCTTATCGTATATAAACGGACTTGAATAATCATAAATTAGTTCCTTTCCATTACCAGTATGACTTACACGGAAACATTTAGCATCTTCTGTAATAAGTTTACCAGTTGTTGACCCAAAAGGAGTGCATACTATAGCGTGGTTTTCTGGCGTGTAATTTTTATAGATGATAACATCTCTTATTTCTTTTCCATCATTAAAGTAAAGGTCTTCTTGTTCTAAATAAATATCACTTTCTCGTATGTTATAAAGTGCCTCATTATTTGAATTTAGATACTGTTTTTTGGACTCATTCCAGTTGTAAATAAAAGCTCCTCCTAGCACACCATTTTTATCGCTTACTAACACATTGTACTTACTAAACGCGATGGATAAAATAGGTCCATTTTGAGCTGCCTCTATAATGGCAGAATTCCCTCTTGGTATTCTAAAAAATCTACCTATGGGGTCTATAAACAAAAACCCGCCATTGGCATTTACACTACTTCCATCTGTAATTCCATCCAAATAACTAACAGTAGGCAATGGATTATGAATAGCTTTCCACTCTTTGTGGGTGAGGTGGGTGGCATTGTCGGCATAGTCCATCAAGTTATCTGACTTTCCTTGGGCTGGGCCTTCGTCTTTCCAGGTGTGTTTTAGCCCAAAGGCTCCGTGCCCTAACTCATGGGCGAGGGTGAGGCCTTTTGTTTGTTCTAGACTGCTGTGGGTCACAAAACCTAGGTCTCTGCCTCGGGGCATGTAGCCGTTTTCACCGCTTGGGGTGCCGTCTGTTTCTTTTGTAAAACCGTCTATTATAAATACTAGGTAGGTATTGCGGAGTTGTATCTTTTTTTCGGTGGCATAGGTGCGGGCAAAGTCGCGCATCTGCTGGCTGTACTGGTTTAGTCCTTCATCTGCCGGTATGACTAAGTTAATGGCGGCTGTTGGTGTGTACAAATCTTGTATAGTTACTTGCCAGTTGCAAACGGCTTGTTTATATACACTGTGTAACATTGCTTTTAGTTCGGCTTCGGATATATTTAGCTCTTTACCTACGGGCACTAGCAATACTTTCTTTTCTAGCGGCTGGAAGGGTTGTATTCTTACTTTTCCTAAATTTTTCTCTCCCCAACACGCATATAAATAGTCTTTACTGGTAATCGCTGCTAGGTTTATTTCTACCGTATAGTCATCTAGTGTTGTTACGTGGTTTGGGGCTATGTAACTACCGTCTTTGTTCTTAAACCTGAGGTGTTTTATTTTTAGGGTGTCGTTTTTGGTGTTGGTAAAGTGGGCTTGGATGGAGTTATCTGTTGCTTGTAGGTTGAGTGATACATAGGGTATAGCATAATTTTTACCATCTGCCAGAAAACCGTGTTGGTAGTTGTTTTCCCATGCGGTTCCGTAACTAGCTTTGTAGCTATCTATGCCATAGGTGGGGTTTATAAAGTCTACTTTAAAGTTGGTGTAGGCATGTGTAAACACTTCGTCTGCCAGGTCTTCTGCATCTCGTTGGTTGAGTAGTTCTTGGCGTGCTTCTGTTGGTATTTTTGCTAGAAAGAGCTTGTAAATCCAGCTCATGGTTGCTGCTACGGGTTGTCGGTATTGGTCGGGCGAATTAGCCGTTTGTTTGTTGAGGTTCTCGCTTAGGTAAGCGTTTATTTCGGCTTCTAGCCCTAGAATAGTTTTAGCTGTTAAAAAAGCTTTGAACGATTCTCCAAAAACAACTTGGGAGTTTATCTTAAAGTCGTTCAAAGATGTCACGCTGTCTATCTGTAGTTTAAACAGCACGGTTCTGCCTGTTTTATTGAGCAGTTGCAGGGTGTCTATTTTACCGTTTACCGAGTAGGCTTTGCGGCTACTAAAGGCTTCGGCCCAAAACTGGTTAATGTTCAGCTTCGTAAGGGTTAAAAAGTCGATTCCTATTTGGTCATAATAGCTTTCCAGGCTGTCGATCAGAGTTCGGTTTTTTCCTAGTCTTCTTGTTTCTAGGCTTTTGTCAAACATCTCTTCGTCTGCAAACTCGTCTATAAAGGTTACAACCTGTTTGCGAAGGCTGTTTATTTGCTGTTTTCTAGTAGCTCTACCTGCTGCAGTGGTGTCTAGGTTATCATAAACGTTTTGAGAAAAAGTTGGGGCGTTTATTAGCAGTGCAAAAATTACTAAAAGGAAGGGTTTAAGCCCTTGTAGCTTTGCTAGCATAGTTTCTACACTTTTTAAAAAACTAGTATGATGGGTTTTCATCATTTTATTTAAGCCAGTAATTAGAAGTGATTATTTGCCCGTTTTTATAATACGCTTTTAAGTAAATAGTACTGTAATTACCTTCTAGGGTGTATTTGTTTTTATTTGTTGTAATGCGTGTTTTAGTTTCTCCCTCTTGGTTTTCTGTTATTAGAAAAACGCTGGCACCTTCTGATAAGTGGTTCCACTTTAAAAGGTAGTTGTTTTTCTTTGGCTTCACTTCCAGCTTTATGTTTTCTAGCACTTGTTTTTTAATAACTACCTTTACCGTAAATGGTGTAGAAAACGGGCTTACATTGCCTGTGAAATCTACTGCTGCTAACTGGTAAGCTACCAGCGTATCTTTACTACTAAAAAGAGAATCTACGAAAAAAGCTTCCTTCAAAAGGATGTTGGTAAGGTTTACACAGCCTCCTTTTACACACCGTTGTAGTTGGTAACCAGCTAAATCATCTTCTACGTTTTTTATCCAGCTAATTTCATTTTTACCAGGCAACGTTTTTATGCTTTTTATTACCGGTACCTGAGGCGCAAACTTGTCTGCTATCACAACTTCTATCACTTCAGAATATTCGCTAATGTTTAAGCTGCTGTCTCTGGCGGCTACCTTATACCAGACACTGGTTTTTACTCTCTGGTCTACTTTTTCCGAGTAGGTAGTAGCTACTTGTCCCTTCACGCTTAAAAGCAAAAAGTCTTTGTTATTGTATGATCTAAATACAAGGTACGATTCTAAATCTGCCTCTGTATTGGCTGTCCAACTCAATTGCAAGACTCTATCTTTCATGTTTTTAGTTAGCCCTACTACTTTTGCTGGTGCTTTCATATCTTCTACCACGGCAAGGGTAGTGTTAGAATAATTCGGTAACTCATCAGTATTTATAGCAGCTAAGGCAAAATAATGGTCTCCAGGGGGTAGATTTTCAACGTTTAGCTTCGTTGTTTCTTTTCGGTATAAGCTATCCGTATATAAAGCCCATTCGTGCGCTACCTTTGTTTTATGGTACAGTTTATACCCAATAAGTTCTTTACTTTCAAACCCCACCCACGAGAGATAAGCTGTTTCTCTAACAAGGGTATCTAGCCGTAGCTCTTGTGGAGCTATGGCTAACGGTATGTTAGAGGTTTCTATACTAAGAGTTTCTGTAAAATCAGAAGTCTCGCCCCAGAAATCTAGTGCCTGTAATTTATATTCAAAAATCCCTTTTTCTTTGCTAAGAGGTTCACTGTAATAGTATTTGGTATTTTCAGATTCTGATACGATGATGGGTAAGTTGTTTTTTTTACTAAACGCTTGTTCACTAGGATATTTGGCATAGATATCTACCGCAAAATACCGTAGCGTTTCAGGAGTCCATTTAAACCCTACCGATTTACCATTCTTTTGGATTTCAAAACCTGTGGGCGGTGCTATTTTTATGCAATTAGAGGGTTGTATCCGTTCAGAAATCAATAAATCTTTTCCTGAAGCTGCTTCAGTAATTTTATATTGGTAAAAAGAATTTGCCTCAACCTCTTGATCTAAATAATAAATCCCTAAATATTTTGATAGCTCTAGGGAGCTAAAGCTTTTCATGATAAGGTTAATATTCACAAATGGGTTTCTAGTTCCAGTGTTAGATTCCTCTTTTAAAAAGTCAACCATGCCCATTAAAACGGTATCTCTTTCTAGTATGTCCGTCATTACTGTATATTTTTTAGGAAATAAAGGGGTATTAGTTAACTGCACCCACACCTCTTCATTTGTTTTTCTATACAACTTTACTCCGCTATTATAGGTGAGTTTTTCGGTATACCATTTTATTCCCAATTGATTAGTTTCTGGGGCGTACTTAAATGTAAAAGTTTGGGCTTGTAGTGTACCTGTGATTACACCGAACAAAATCAAAATAAATAATAGGCTCTGCTTCATCAGTTTACCCCTTTAAGTTTTTATTTATACCCATCTCTGCTTTCACAGAAATACCTATTACAGTAACCCTTCCTTTTATTTCACCCGATATTGTTGATTGAGTATCGGTAGTTACATACCAAACTTTACCATAAAACTCTGCAGCCGCTAGTTCCCAAGTACCACTCTTTAGAAAAGTTTTATAGTCGACACCTATCCCAGCGTACACATAAAGCTCTAATAAGGCTTCTTGGATTCTGAGTTTGGGTTTAACCTGAATATTTACATAAGCATCTAAATCAAATAGGAACCGAATAAAAGGTTTTACTTTTGCAACCCCTATGTTTATCCATGGGCCTGAGCCATCTATATTAATGTGCATCATAATACCCATTTCGAACTGTTGCGTGTTTAGCTGCATATAACTTTCTATGGGTATAAAACACAGAACTTTAGTTACATTAGGCTGCTCTTTTCTGCCAATATTTAAAGCAAAAGAATCTTTGCTTACATAAAAATCGAGGTAGGCTTGCATACACACTATAGGTTTCATATTTGCCTGAACTGAAAAATCCCCTATTAATGTATTGTCTTTACTGCTAAAGGCAATTTTCCCTTCTCCAAAAATTGCCGCTCCCTTAGAATAATCTGTCCCTTTAGGTTCTTTCATAAAAGCTGCCCCCAGTTGACCGCGTAGTTGCATGGTATAATAATCCTCCATGATGGTAAGCTCTGCATTGACAAAAAGTCTCATTTGTTTGCCCCCAAGTGCATCCATACAGTAGAGGTCTAAACCAGCTCCGTATCGGTTATTTCTGTCTGGTCTGAACGCTTTCAATTCTAAATTGTACGACATCTTTTTAAATACCTTACCCCCTATTCCGTCAAGCGCAATACCAGGAACAAGCGGCACGTTTATGCCACTAGGAATCGCCAATTCAACATACCAAAATTTATAATCTTCTACTTTGCCATTGATATAAACCGCTTTCATTCCTATTTCAACTGGTTTGGTAATGAACCCTTCTACATTGCCTTTAAAACAATCGCCCCACTCTGGGTCGTCTTTGAATAGTTTAAGTCCCCCATGAAACTCTGCCGTTTTGCATTTTACTTCTATGTATGACAAATCAAACTTTACTATTTTATCTATCTGGCCATTTTTAAGATTTCGTCCGAGGTTATTAAAATCGAGATGTACATTTTGCATGACACTTCCTACCAAGGCACCTGTATTTTCATTGTTGAATAATTCTGTGGCTTTCTCTATCACTATACCCTCTACTTTTTCAACTACAAAAGCTTCTGCACTTTTACTTAAAATGTATTTAGCCATATTTATGGCTACATTGTTCCAGTTAATACCTTGTACAAAGTCTTTTCCTACACTTTCTAGTGTGCTTCCAATTTTATCACCATTTGTTGTTTTTAATTCCTCTATAAGAGCCTCTGAGAACTGTGTTAATACCTTCCCTCCATCTTCTACTAGGGCACTTACATCTATCGCATCTGTTTTACCATCTATCAAAGAATAACCTATTTCCTGAATTTTAGATGTGATGTAAAAATCTATTTGGTCTCGTAAGTTTTTATCTATAAAAGCGACTATTTTTCCCGTGGCGTTATCATAAACAGCTACTTTTAAGGCGCTGCTCATTTCCTCACGCATGGAAAATTTAAAACCGTTAATGGTAGTGTCCATTATAGTTTGTACTGTAGCTCTTCGCTTAGGGTCTTCAAATTTATTTACTATCGTAGCCGAAATTTGGTCAAATGTAGGATTGAGTTCTAAAAAAAGTCTAGCCATCACGGTATCTATTTGCTTATCTACAAACATTACCATTTTGCCAGTGGCTTGATCTATCTTGTTTGTTACTTCTGCCGATAGTTTATCCGCTACTTCATCTACCAATAGCTTCATCAGTTTATTGATAGAGAAATCGCTTTCTACCAATTTATCGATCACGTCTTCTATTACCTCTCGGTTTTGTACAAGTATTTTTTCCTTGATGCTGATGAGTTTATTCTTTTTAGTTTCATCCTTAGTTAAGGCAATAAGAACATCCATCACTTGTATCAGATTATCTATATCTACCACATCCTCCAGTCCAACTTTATAAACATGGGGCGTAGCGGCATTAGATATATATTCTTTTTTGCCGTTTACCATATCAAACTCTATGGTACCATTAAACTCTTGCTCATCTTCAAGCTCTGCAAAAGCAAGGTCAAGAATTGCATTCTCATTTTCTGTATCAATTTCTAGTGGTTCGTCTTTTGTATTGTTTGTGTAGGTGTAATCTATGGTCATTAATTTATCCTCTTCCAGGTTTAGGGATGAAAAGGAATAATTTTCATTAATTAAAGGACTTTTGTAAGTACTATAATAGTTAATGACAGGCACGCCATCTGGACCGCTTACATCTTCGCCATAATCCACCTCTGAAACTACTGCTAAAGCGTACAAGTTCTTATCTCTTCCTACACCTATGGTTTTAGTAGATCTTTTATATCCCGAAATATCTCCTTCTATAGGTGTTTGTAATTGTTGAGAGCTATTAATGGACCCAAATCCAACATTATAATTACCCCAAATGGTTAGGTTATCGAAATAAGGAATTTCGAGGTTTACGCCAGGCCATTGTAGTGAGCACTCGAATTCTAATTTTGTATTACCATCAAAAACACCTCTTAATAATGTAATTGTGACTTCTTGATCTCCTGCGCCTTTGTTAAAAGTGATTATTTTATCCTCAAACTTTTCGCTTAAAAAACCTTGGGCGTAGCCATTGTAGTCGATAGGGATTTCATACCCAAACTTGTCTGTACTCGAAAAGAACGGTATTTGAAACTCTCCTAGTAGTTTAGAATCTGTAACTCCGCTATTTACTACCGTGATATCTACCTTATTTAAAAAAGAAGGAAAAGTATTAAACTTAGCAACTATGTTTTGGTAGCGTACATCTACTTTAATTTTCGACTGTAAACCATTGGGCTCTATGCTTGCCACCATTATATTACCGTTCACATTATCAAACGTAATTTTCTGAGCTTGGTCAAAAACAAACGAATTAGTTTTATTTTTATGATTTTCTATTCGAAGGTCAAAGGTAGGAATATGGATACCCATGTAGGCATCTTCTAGGCCTACATAAGATTCCTCTTCGGTAAAATCTGCCACCCAGTTTTTGGGTTCTAAAAACAAGTTAGTACCGCTAAACAATCTTAAGTCAGCTTCTTTATTATAACCACCCGTTGTTAAGTAGTCTATCCTGTTTTGATTTTTAAAAGTGAATTTTGATGTAGGGTCATCTTTCGCGTGTTTTAAATTATCTGGCCCAGTTACAAAACCATCTAAATGCACAAAATATTTATCATCTATTACAGAAACAAATGAATTCTCTGTTAGGTTAACAGCAAACCCGAAAGGAGCCAACATAGTGATTAATTGCTCATTCTGAGATTCTAACTGACCAGTCACATCATAATCTGCATAGTTTACCCATAGTTCCTTCGACTTAAACTGAACTAAGTTTTCTGTTATTAAGGGTAAATCCCAATTTAATTTACCAAAAAGTGTAAACCCATTTGTTGTTGATAACCTAGCTTTGGTAGCTATAAAACGCGCCTTTCCATTTGGCTGAAAATCTGCTACTAACTCTCTTACAAAAGGATGAGGGAAGTCGGCTACAATTTCTCCTCTTCTGGCAAAAAAAATACCGCCAAGATCTTCTATTCGTATGTTTTCAAAGCTTCCTTCTACATACTTTCCCGACTCGTATAAAAATCTACCTCGCCCACTTAACTCATTCAAATTTGAGGTGGTAAGAGAGGTTATTTTAACCAATTCTTGTCCAAAATAAAACTCTTCTATTATTGGTGGTCCAAATACGATATTCACCTTGCTTTCAGCTATCACTTTCCCATTCGCTGTAGCAAACACTTTCCAAGCATACGATTTTCCTTTCTCTAATACTTTTTGGGTTTTACTAAGCTTATATGAAAAAGTGGCGTTAGCATTTTTATTGATGAAAGTCTCCTCGTGCCATATTGGGTTATTCAGTATCGCTTGTTCTGTAAATTGATTGTCATTTAATTCTGTAATTACAATTTTATAATCAAACAGTTCATTTTTAAGGGCGTTAGAAGGTGACTCCCATTCAAAAACCTGATTATCAAACTGATTAAACGTGTAATTATTTGCTGGTTTTGATAGCTTTATATTTCCATTCTCTGGATAGCCATAGTAAAACCATATAATTTCACTAAAGCCATTGTTCTTATAATTGTCTCTACCCAGTTCGTCTCGTACTCTTACATAGGATATGTATCTAAAACCTGTCCTCAAAGGAATATCTGCAATACCATAAACATAACTAGTGTTTGTTTGCCAATCACTCTGGAAGACTTGTTGCACTTGTCCATTGCTGAGTGCCGTGAGCGGTAAAATCTGTGGATCCAACACTTCAAAAACAGTTAACTGATATTCAGTTTTTGTAGCATTGATAGATTTTATGTTTGCTTGTTGCCATTGAAAATTAATAATACTAGGCAACTGATCACTGATTAATGTTCCATTTATAGGGAAGTTTATTATCGGAACATCTGTGAGCTGTAACCAAACAGACTGACAGTTAGAAACAGATAGTAATTCACCAGTCCGTACATCATACACCTCTACACAAAACTCATATAACCCTTCTGGTAATCTGCCATTGGTTATTTTTTCTCTACTGGAACCGTTTATTTCTAGATTGTCTGGGCGCAAATACGTTTCTAAATCTGCACCTTCGAGATAAATCAGCTCTCCTGCAAAAAGACTAAATTTGTTATTTAAAGAAATTTGATTTTTTGTAGCTAAACTTATGTTTGACCCTTTGATAATCAACTTTACACTTACTTCTCTACTACCTTCATTAAAGTCTAAAAATTTTAAACCAACTCTCCATTGCGTGCTGTTAAAAGCTATGTAGTCACTTAAATAAAGTGATGCACCTGGACTTACAAATGAATTTACTTGTACTGGATTAATTAATTGTGCGTGTGTGTGGAATACTAATATTTGAAAAAGTACTAGTATAAAAAAGGATCTCAAGAAATTCATTATTACAAATATGAAAAAGAATTAATCTTTGAGCAATTTAATTTATTGGTGTATACCATTATTGTCTGATTAATCCGTTAAATGTACTAAAATTAAACAAACGAACAACTGGAGTTAATAACTAAAAATCACTATTTAATCTATCAGTCTAAAACAAAATTATTAACTATGTGCTATCAAGTAAAATACAATTGTTTTGGTTTTGAAATATCTTTTTTCGCTAACAAGTTAACTCTTGCAAACTTGTTAGCATGACATTTATCTGACAAAATTGCACATAAAACCCTGACACTAAAACCGTCATTAGTGTATAAATACAGAAAAATTGGCTTAAAAGTTTAATAACAATGCCATAATTCGCATTGGTATAAAATATGATGACCCCAGTCCAGAATTTTATTAACCTAAATTGTAATAGAAAAATGGCTGTAAACATCAAACCAATTGCTGACCGAGTTCTAGTAGAACCTGCAGCAGCTGAAGAAAAAACTGCTTCTGGAATTTTTATTCCTGACACTGCACAGGAAAAACCGCAACGTGGAGAAGTTGTAGCAATCGGTAATGGTAAAGTTGACGAACCACTAACAGTAAAAGTTGGTGACAGTGTGCTTTATGGTAAGTACTCAGGTACTGAAATCGAACACGAAGGAAAAAAATACCTTATCATGCGTGAAGCAGATATTTTCGCAATCGTTTAATCAACTAAGGTTTAATTAGACAAATTTAAAAGACAAAAAAATTATGGCAAAGGAAATTTTATTTGATAGTCAAGCAAGAGACGGGCTAAAAAAAGGCATCGACACATTAGCTAACGCTGTTAAAGTAACATTGGGCCCAAAGGGTAGAAATGTAATTATTGATAAAAAATTTGGTGCACCTTCTGTAACAAAAGATGGTGTTAGTGTTGCCAAAGAAATAGAACTTTCAGATCCAATTGAAAACATGGGTGCTCAGTTGGTAAAAGAAGTAGCTTCTAAAACAGCTGATGCTGCGGGTGATGGTACAACAACTGCAACAGTGTTAGCGCAATCTATTTTTCAGAATGGTGTAAAATATGTTGCTGCGGGTGCTAACCCAATGGACATCAAAAGAGGGATCGACAAAGCAGTATTAGCAGTTGTGGGTGACCTTAAAAAACAAGCTAAGAAAATCAGCAGTTCTTCTGAAATTCAACAAGTAGCTACAATTTCAGCAAACAACGATGAGGAAATCGGTCAAATGATTGCTGATGCAATGGAAAAAGTAGGTAAAGATGGTGTGATCACTGTTGAGGAAGCAAAAGGTACTGAAACTGAAGTAAGAACAGTGGAAGGTATGCAGTTTGACCGAGGTTACCTTTCTCCTTACTTTGTGACTAACACAGAAAAAATGGAAGCTGATCTTGAGAATCCATTCATTTTAATATACGACAAAAAAGTATCTAGTATGAAAGACCTTCTTCCTGTATTGGAAGCAGTTGCTCAAACTGGAAGACCTTTGTTAATTATTGCTGAAGATGTGGACGGTGAAGCGTTAGCAACCTTAGTGGTGAACAAAATTAGAGGTGCTCTAAAAATTGCTGCTGTGAAAGCTCCTGGTTTTGGAGACAGAAGAAAAGCAATGCTAGAAGATTTAGCTGCTTTAACTGGTGGAACTGTAGTTTCTGAAGAAAGAGGTTACAAACTAGAGTCTACAACAATAGATATGCTAGGTACTGCTGAGAAAGTTGTTATCGATAAAGACAATACTGTTATTGTTAATGGTGCTGGTCAAGAGGATGAAATTAAAAGCAGAATCAACCAAATAAAAGCTCAAATTGAGTCCACAACTTCTGACTACGACAAAGAAAAATTACAAGAACGTCTAGCAAAACTTTCTGGCGGTGTAGCGGTACTTTATATTGGTGCTGCAACTGAAGTAGAAATGAAAGAAAAGAAAGATAGAGTGGACGATGCCCTCCACGCTACTAGAGCCGCTGTAGAAGAAGGTATTGTCGCTGGTGGTGGAACTGCGTTCATCAGAAGCCTTACTGCTTTAGAAGGTCTTGTAGGTAATAATGACGATCAAACTCACGGTATCGACATCATTAGAAAAGCTATACAATCGCCACTGAGAACTATTGTTGAAAATGCTGGTGGTGAAGGTTCTGTAGTCGTACAAAAAGTAAAAGAAGGAAAAGATGACTTCGGATACAATGCACGTGAGAATCGTTACGAAAACTTAATTAAAACAGGTGTAATTGACCCAGTTAAAGTTACTCGTTTAGCACTAGAAAACGCTGCATCCATCTCTGCTCTTTTACTCACTACTGAATGTGTAATTGCTGATAAAAAAGAAGATGATGGTGGTCACGCTCCAATGGGTGGTGGTATGCCAGGCGGAATGGGTGGAATGATGTAATTTTCCTTCCTAAGTCAATAAAATAAAAAAGGAGCGCATTTAAATGCGCTCCTTTTTTATGCTTCATAAATAAAAATTTAAATCATTTTAATTTTTCACAAGTTTGATAACATCTTTATGATTAACCATTAGTCGGTACACTCCAGCATTTAAGGCTTCAACTGATAAAGGTTCTGCCCAGGTCGAAACTCCTGTTTCAATTACATTTCCATTCAGATTAGTTATCTCATACGAAAAATCATTAGAAGTTAAAACTTGCGAAAACACCTTAATATATTTTTCTGCAGGATTTGGGTACACAAACAACAAATCTGAACCAGTAGCTGAGTTCAATTGTAAAGCTATGATGTTAAACACTTCTGACTGACCATCAAAGTCAACTTGTTTCAGTCGGTAATAAACAATATCAACGGCATTAAATGAATCATCTAAATAACTATAATTCATTACTTCACTTGTAGTTCCACTTCCCTGTAACTCCCCTATTTTATAGAAATTATTTCCATCGGTACTTTTTTCTACTACAAAATAATCATTGTTCAACTCCAAAAGTGTCGCCCATTCCACAAGCACATGTTCACCGTTTTTAATTGCTTTAAAATAAAGAAGCTTAATTGGTAATGCCACCGGTGGCCCTGTTGCTCCTGCAGATGTCGCTCCCCCAGCAGCTATTACTGCATCAAAACTATTGCCTCCATTACCATGAAAATCATAATTGCCAATTCTAAGATAAGAGTTCCCGGTGTTCAAAGGTCTAAACCCATCTGTATTAGTAGGCGAGACAACTAAAAATGAGTTTGCTGACAGCCTAATCTCTGCTTGTTTGTTTACTATGAGTTGAGAGTTTTCGCCATCAATATCAATTTTAACGATGTTATAATCAGTTAAATTCCACACCTCATTATTCGGTGCAACATTCACGGTGTTTGTTCCAGCAACTAAAATCCGAATGGTATCCGTTGCTGCTAATGTTGCAGAGGTACAACTACAGGCTGCATTAATAGCTGCTCTTATTTGAGCGTTTGTCTTGTTACCCGTTGGGGTAATGGTGAATGTAGCTGCTTTTGAGACAAAACTTAAGAGGAGAATCAATAATAACAACACAGTTATTTTGAAAAAAAATGGTATTAAATTATTTTTCATTTTACACTTTTTATTACACGCAAATGTATCACAAACAAAAAATCTATTATTTCATAAATTGATATTTTAGACAAATAGTCTATAAAAATAGTTTAAACACCTTTTTTTAAAGTTTAATAAATCAATAAAAATTACATAACTATTAAGCCATATACTTCAATTAATTTAATTCACTTATCCTAGCGAAACCACAAAAAAATCCCCACGTTTAGGAATAATTAAAATCATCAGCTATTATTAAATAAAAACTCATGGTCGCAGAAAAATTCACCCTTTCACACTGGAGCAAAAATCACTTTATAGTTTTTGTTTTATTATGCATTGCTGATTCAGACAATCACATGGATGAGGGAGAAATTATTGAAATCACTCGACTCATAGATATTGATGGAGATATCGAACAAATTGTAACGGAAGTACATGCTGTAATTTTGATTTTACCAGAAGAATATCGCCTGGATTTAATCGCCTGTAAAAAATCTGAATTTAACCTTTCAGAAGAAGAGCTCGACAACACGCTTCAAACTATTGAGGAAATCATCTTAGCTGACACCTCCATTGACCGGGCAGAAATAGTGATGTACAGCAAAATCAAAAAGCTATTAGAGTCTCAGTCTTGAAGTATCGCTTCTTCTTTGTATTGTTTAGCGTAAGGAATAAATAGAATAGCTGAAACCAGCATCAACACGGAAAAAAACAGGAAATAATCCCCTCCTTCCAACTTGCTAGTCCCATCATCTTTTAAAATGAAATAGTTCACCCCCGTGGTAATAATGTTACCGAATGCAATTGACAGCATCAAAAAACTCATCACTAATGATTTCATTGTTTTGGGAGCTTCAGTATACGACAACTCTAAGCAGGTTTGATATATCATCACTTCTGCTACTGTAATAATCGTAAAGGCTAATAATTGCCAACCAATGGACATTGAAATACCTTTATCCAATTGATATTGTACCCAAGTCATTAAAAAAAATGAAATGCAGGCAATAAAAAACCCAACACTTACTTTTCCCATTTGAGACACTTTTAATCGCTTAGTTACAAAAGGATAAATTACATAGGTAAATAATGGTATAAGGATCATTACCAATATGGGGTTAATACCTCCTACTTGTGAGGGAAGAATTTCAAAACTCCATCCGAACACATTTATCTCTTTCAACATCAAGGGTGATCGTGCTTGATTGACCCATGACGAACCGTTTTGATCATACAACGACCAGAAAAAAGCCAGGAAGATATTCAATACCAGCATTTTTAATAAAATACCTCGCATCACTGGTGATCTTAACTCTTCTAAAAACCCTTTACTATCTGCCGGGATAGACACGTATTTGTTTCTACCTATCCAGAACATGAGCGTAGCAAAAATCATTAACGCACCAGGCACTCCAAAAGCCACCTGCGGACCATAATACTGTAGCAGAAGCGGTGTTAACATAAACGAGAAAAACGAACCGAAATTGATGGAAAAATAGAAATAGCCAAAAACTTTTTCTAACAAATGACCATTGGCCTTATTAAACTGATCACCCACATGAGCAGAAACGGCTGGTTTTATCCCTCCTGATCCGATGGCAATCATGGTTAAACCTAACAACAATCCCACGCGAGTTTCATCCATTGCCAAAGCTAAATGACCACAACAGTAAACTATTGACAACACGATTATTGTTCGGTATTTCCCCCAAAAAAGATCAGACAAAAGCGCGCCAGCTAGCGGAAGAAAATAGACACCCGTCACAAAAGAGTGATACCACAATTGAGCTTCGGTATTACTCATCACATCAAGCTCGCCTGATGAACCTACCAAATACTCGGTCATAAAAACGGTTAAAATAGCTTTCATACCATAAAAACTAAACCGTTCGGCAGCTTCATTCCCAACGATGTAAGGAATACCCTTCGGCATTCTTCCTTGAATATCACTCATAGCATGAAATTAATAAAATAGTTGAATTTAGGACTACTCGCTTGATGATTTAACATTCAGGACATGCTTTCATCCTTTAATAAACAATTATTTAACACCTGCTTTATCAAAACTTGATTATCAGTAAATAATTAGGAAACAACTGATTACGAAGTTTGTAATAGACAAAACGCAAAACAAATGATGAACTCAACTTTTTACTATTACGAAAAACCAATGCTTAAAAAATCACTTTTTATTGAATTCAACAACAACACTCGAAAAATAGAATTCAATCATTTTTCCAGATTTTTTTCTGGTTTACTTTTTTCTACGCACCTTTTTTTATTCTGTTCACTACGCTCACCCTTTAAAGCTAGCTAACAATGAGTGAGAAAAAACCACGTAAACGAAAATTAGAAGTCTTAGTCTTGTCAGATATCCACTTGGGTACCTATGGCTGTCATGCTAAAGAATTATTGAAGTATTTAAAAAGTATTAAACCTGAAAAAGTAATCTTAAATGGTGACATCATTGACATTTGGCAATTCAGCAAACGCTATTGGCCTAAGTCACACATGAAAATTATCAAACACATTTTTAGCTGGGTATCAAAAGGAATTCCGGTGTATTATATCACTGGAAACCATGATGAGTTGTTACGAAAGTTTGAAGGTTTCCAGATGGGTAGTCTTCAGGTTCAAAATAAACTTGTGTTAGAATTAGATGGCGCAAAAGCATGGTTCTTTCATGGCGATGTATTTGACGTGACCATGCAACATTCCAAATGGTTAGCCAAACTTGGTGCAGTAGGTTATGACTCTTTGATTTTAATCAATTTTATAATCAATCGCATCAACCATTTTTTGGGGAAAGGCAAAATTTCACTTTCTAAAAAAGTGAAGAACAAGGTGAAAAGTGCTGTTAAATTCATTAATAATTTTGAGCAAACCGCAGCTGACATTGCATGCGATAACGGTTATAATTATGTGGTGTGTGGACATATTCACCAACCAGAAATAAAAACCTTTGTAAACAAAAACGGCACAACCACTTACCTCAACTCGGGTGACTGGGTAGAGAATTTAACTGCTTTAGAGTATAAAAATAAGCGGTGGTCTATATACAGATACGATGTCAGCAAAACTGAAGAGCATGAAGAGATTTCAGATGATGATTTAACTGACAAGAGTGTAAAAGAACTTTTTGGGTTGATGTTAACTGATTTTAAACTTTTACAAATATGAAAATTTTATACGCGATTCAAGGAACTGGAAATGGACATTTAAGTCGGGCCAAAGATGTCATCCCCGCCATCGCGGCTAGAGCTGAAGTTGACTTATTAGTCAGTGGCATTCAAGCCGACATCCAACTACCTTTTCAGGTTAAATATCAATACAAAGGCATTAGCTTCATTTTTGGGAAACATGGTGGCGTGGATTTATGGCAGACGTTTAAGCGAAATAAAGCCAAACGTATCTACAATGAAATTAAGTCATGCCCCGTAGAACAATATGACTTAGTTATTAATGATTTCGAACCAATATCTGCATGGGCATGCTTTTTTAAAGGGGTTAAATGCATCTCATTAAGTCACCAATGTGCGTTGATATCTCCTATGGTACCAAAACCTACCTTCAGCGATTGGCTTGGAGCCAGTATTTTAAAATATTATGCTCCTACTAAAGAAAAATATGGTTTCCATTTTAAAAAATATGATAATAACATTTTTACACCAGTAATAAGACAAGACATTCGCAATCTGGAAGTGTGCAACGGAGGTCACTACACTGTTTACTTGCCTGCCTATAGTGATAAGAAGATAATCAAAGTGTTATCGAAGTTAAAAAATATCACCTGGCATGTTTTTTCCAAGCATAGTGATAAGGCCTTCCAGAGCGAAAATGTCTTTGTGCAACCAATTAATGGGGACGCCTTTGGCAAAAGTATGGCTGAAGCTGAAGGTGTTTTGTGTGGTGCAGGGTTTGAAACCCCAGCAGAGGCATTGTTTTTAGGGAAAAAGCTTATGGTAATTCCTATGAAATCACAATATGAACAACATTACAATGCGCAAGCTTTAAAAGAAATGGGTGTTCCTGTATTGAAAAAATTAAAAAAGAAACATGTTCATCTAATTAAAATGTGGGTTTCTAAATCAAAACCCATAAACATTTATTTTCCTGATCAAACGCAATTTATAGTTGACAAAGTTATTGAAGATTACATTACCAGTTCTCAATTAGTTCTTAAAAGCGAATTTGAACCCCAACTTTTCATCGATTAGTGAAATTAAAAAAAGAAGATTTCGGAAAGGACTTCCATTGGGGAGTGACCACTGCAGCATATCAAATAGAAGGCGCCTATAACAAACATGGAAAAGGATTATCCATCTGGGATGACTTCACTAAAAACAGTGGCAAAATAAAAGATAAATCAACTGGTAACGTGGCTTGCAACCACTATCATCAGTATGCTGAAGATGTAGCACTAATCAAAACGTTAAATTTTAAAAATTACCGCTTTTCACTTTCCTGGTCTCGTATCTTACCTTTTGGTACTAAACTAGTGAACACGCAAGGAATTGATTACTATAATAAATTAATTGACACCTGTTTAGAAAACGGAATCACTCCCTGGATCACACTCTATCACTGGGATTTACCTTTAGAACTACAAAAGAAAGGAGGGTGGTGTAACCGCGAAATACTTCATTGGTTTGCTGAATTTACCGAACTATGTGTCAAACGATTTGGAGACCGCGTTAAAAACTGGATTATTTTAAACGAACCCATGGTGTATACTGGAGCAGGTTATTTTCTTGGTTACCATGCTCCTAGTAAAAAAGGATTGCTTAATTTTTTACCCGCCATGCACCATGCTACACTTGCTCAAGGTGTTGGTGGTCGAATAGTAAGAGATTTATTACCCACAGCAAATATTGGAACTACCTATTCCTGTTCTTATATCGAACCTATCGATTACAAACCTAAAAATGTTGCTGCTGCCAGACGGTTTGATGCTTTATTAAATCGTTTATATATAGAACCAGTTTTAGGGCTAGGCTATCCATTAGAAGAGCTTCCTGCATTAAAAAAAGTAGAGCGTTATTTTCAATCAGGTGATGAAGAAAATATAGTTTTCGATTTTGATTTTATTGGCGTGCAAAACTATACGCGTGAAGTTATTCAGCATTCCTGGTACGTCCCGTATATCTCAGGAAAAATTATTGAAGCAGAAAAAAGAGGCGAAAAAACGACCACTATGGGCTGGGAAGTTTATCCTGAATCAGTCTATAATATGCTGCATCAGTTTTTCAAGTATAAAAAAATAAAGAATGTACTCATAACCGAGAGTGGCGCAGCTTTTCCCGATGTCTTAACGGATGATAATACTGTAATAGATACCCAACGAATAAAATATTTTAAAGACGTATTATCATATGTTTTAAAAGCCAAAGATGAAGGGGTGAACGTCAATGGTTACTTTGTTTGGTCACTGTTAGATAATTTTGAATGGACGGAAGGCTATACACAACGCTTCGGATTAATTTATACTAATTATCATAACCAAGAACGAATTATCAAAAACTCAGGACGTTGGTTTCAGAAATTTTTAGCTTCAAAATCCACACAGGTGTTTATTCATAATCAGGCCAGTTTTCCTGAAAAGGAATGGTGAAATTTACTTCTGTACCATGAATTCTCCCTTTTGAAACAACTCCTAAATCAGTAATTGAAAACTTATAATCAGAATTATAAATTTCATTTAAAAGCTTAATCTTTTGCTCAGTAATGTGTATACCTACTGAATTACCGCTACTTTTTTTGTGATGTTTTTTTGCATATTCAATACCAACTCCATCATCAATAATTGTCACATCTATTATAGAGTCACTTTTTAAAAGCTGAATTTTAATCAAACCCTGTCCCTCTTTATTTAATACACCGTGCCAAACAGCATTTTCTAAAAAAGGAAGAATAACCAGAGAAGGAATTTCAAAATGATTAATATCAATATCATCAGAAATATGAATTTTAAAATCAAATCGGTTGTCTGTCCGCATTCTTTCAATATTTAAATAAGAATTTATGGCATCTACTTCCTCTCGTAGCACTACAAATTTTTTGAAAGAACTTTGCAAATAAAACCGAATCAGTTTCGAAAATTTAGATAGATATGTTTCTGCTAAACTGTACTTCTCTTGAAGTAAATAGCTCTGAATAGAATTTAGAACATTAAAAATAAAATGTGGGTTGATTTGGGCACTCAGTGTTTGTCTTTTTAATTCTTTATTAGCCATTTCAATTTCTAAAAGTTGTTTTTTCACCTCTTTTTCCAAATTCCTATTTTGATGTTCTAACACCTCATGATACTTTTTATCACTCTCCAGCATTTTAAGTTTAGTCAATTCTTTTTCCTGTTTCATGATGTTAATTCGGCTGGCTAATGCAAATGAAAAAATAGTTACATCGAACATGGTACCCATTTCACTTAGATGTGTCGTAAAAAAGTTGTGTGGGATTAAACTATAGATTCTTAAAATGGTAAAGAAAATACTTAGAAAAAAAACAAATTGACCAATGATATAATACTTCGCTATTCGATGCCCTTTTTTAAATACCCAAACCGCTAAAAAAGATAAAAAAAACATTGTTAATAGTGTAAGCATGTAAAACAGATTAAACCCTAATTGTTTACTGTAAAAAAAATAGACTCCTAAATTCATTAAGGTAATAACTTGAAAAACCCGTATACCTAAAACAAACTTTGGAAGGTACTTTCTTAAGTTTAAAAAAGAACTTCCGAACTGTAAACCAAAAACAACCGATAAACAACAGAAAATAAAAGTAGCATTTGCCCTTAACCAATCGCTACTATGCCAGATATACATTGGGGCATATCCTTTAAAAGATGCTAAATAAAGCAGTAAAAAAGTCACATAAACCACATAATAAAGGTAATTTTTATCTTTAATCTGTAAATACAAAAACAAATTATACAGCAACATGGTAATAATCGCTCCAAAGTAAATTCCGCCAAAAATATTTTCTAGAGCATGCGTTTTCAGATAATTTTTAGGACTATGAATTTTGATTGGGAGGGCAATTCCCAAGTTACTTCGTACTTTTATCAACAAGTTGATCTTCTCTCCTTTCGATATGATAATGGGAAACGATATTGCTGTAGCTAACTCCCCATGGGATTCACAGTTAACACCATACTCCCCTATTAACAATAGCGAATCTTGACGTAATTGATAAACTTCAAACACTTCGAATGAAGATAATCCACATTCAAAATACAGTTCGGATTTATCTGACTGATTAATCAACTCAAAGTGGATTAAATAAGTATTCTCAGTAACACCAAAATTTAAGACGTCCGTTTCAGATTTAACAAAACCATTCAAATCCGCAATATGCAAAGAATCATTGGATGAAATTTTTTTGTAAGTAATGTGGTTCCCAACAAACACGCCATCGGTTGCTGAATTAAAAATAAATGGGGTGGCATATACAAGTTCAGTTGCACCACATAAGACTATTAAGATAACTATTCGATAAAAAAAGCAAGTTTTTTGCCTAGTTGCATTTAACCTCATACAAAAAAAACTACATTTGTTACATAAATTGCTGACACAAACATAACCTTTATAGGGTAAATTATCGTACTATTTTTTATATGAGTAGAAAAGTAATCATTGTTGATGATGAGAAACTAGCTGTTGCTGGTCTAGAAAAGTTAATAAGTAAACATTGTCCTGATTTGCAACTTATTGCATCCTGTACTACGTTTAAAGATTCATTGAAAGCTATTAACACATTAAAACCTGATATCGTTTTTCTAGATATTGAAATGCCTCAAGCAAACGGTTTTGAACTGCTAGACTTATTATCATATAAAAATTTCAAACTAATTTTCACTACTGCTTACGCTAACTATGCTATAAAAGCAATTAAGGCGCACGCTAGTGATTACCTATTAAAACCTATTGACCCCGAGGAGTTAAAAAAAGCAGTAGAAGCAATCGAGATTGTCAATCCTGCAATAACGGATGGTGAACAACTCATCATTAATACCCAAGACAGTATTTTTTATGTGAAACAACAAGAAATAATGTATTTAAAAAGTGACGGTAACTACACCACTATTAAAACTAAATCTGGAAAAACTATTAAGGTATCACAAACGCTAAAAAAAATAGAAGATAAATTAAGCAATGAAAATTTTCTACGTATCCACCACTCATACATTGTAAATACTGCTGAAATAGTTGAATACAATAAAACAAGTTTAAAAGTAAGTTTATCAGATGAGACAGAAATCCCTGTGTCTATCCGGAAAAAGAAGTTTATTCAAAAATAAGGTCGCAACTGTAAATTCCTATTTTAATAATAAATCAACTAACTCTTTCATACCGTGATAAATAAGCCGTTGTAAATTTTAATTTGAAAGAATTTATATAAGAAAAAGAGAAATATTTTAAAAATGGCAGCAGAAGAGCGTATATTTGCAATCGCTTAGGCGAATGGCTTCGTAGCTCAGCTGAATAGAGCATCAGATTTCGGCTCTGAGGGTCGCAGGTTTGAATCCTGCCGAGGTCACTTTAACCACTTTCTTTAACTAGAGAGTGGTTTTTTTGTGTCTTTTGTACTACTATATCTATTTTTTCACACTGGAATTTTTAAAATATAATAGAATTAAAAAATATAACACAATTAACCCTAAGATAAACCCAGCAACAACATCAGTAAACCAATGAGCGCCTAAATATATTCTGGAGAAGGGTACAGTAAAGATTAAGAATAAGCAAAAAGCAATACTCCAATACCGTAGCGATTTTAAAATTGTACTGTGTTTTAACATGAGAAAAGTAACAAAACCAAAGAAAGTCACATAAAAAGAAGTATGTCCGCTAGGAAAACTCTGATGTTTGCTTTCCACTAATATTTGCACTAAATCTTCTGTAGGTCTGGGGCGATTGATTAACAGTTTAATCCCATAGTTTATAATGGAAACCATAAATGTCAGAATAACAAAAAAGCTCTCTTTTTTATAACTAAATATAAAAAAAAGGATAGCTACACCTACTACAAGAAACACAGCTACCCAGGTGGACCCAAACCAACTAATTGATTTCATAAAGCCATCCAAAAGAGGATGATTGTATTCTTGAATTTCTTCAGAAAATTCTAAATCAATAATTGAAGGAGGGATAAAGGAGATTATAGCTGTAAGTAATAAAAACACTACTATTAATGATAAAATTAAATAATAGGCTATTTTTTTTTGTCTTAAAAACGTCAAGTAGTGTAAAAGATCCATCTCTTTATTTAATAAACATAAAATTAATGCAGCTTTTGCTCTACATTAACCCTAAAAAAAAGATACCTCAACGTTTATTAAACGTTGAGGTATCTATATACCTTGTTAAAAGGGAAAATTAATGTGTTGCATCATCAATCTCGTCTTCCACTTCCTCTGCGCCTTCTTCAATATTGTCTCCAGCATCTTCTAAACCGTCTTCCATATCATCTCCAGCATCTTCCATGGACTCTTCCATTTTTTCACCTGTCGTTTTTTCTTGACAACTTGTCATTGCTAAGCTCATTACTAAAGCAAGACCTAAGCTCATTATTATCTTTTTCATATTGTTTTTCAATTTAAATTTATACTTGTTACTAAAGTAAAAAATTATGTGGTAAAACAAATACTTCCATTATAGATTTAAAGAATTTACACTACTCCCTCCCAATTTTATATAGTTTTACAACATGCTCGCAACCACAAATTCATCCCTCTTAGCATTAGGTGTTTCAGAACTTAATGAAATGCAAAAAGCCTCTGCTAAAGCATTTGTATCTAATAATGACATTGTTTTATTATCCCCAACAGGTTCTGGTAAAACATTAGCATTTTTGCTACCAATTATTGAAACGCTCACAAATGAAAAAATAATACAAGGTGTCATCATTGTGCCATCTCGTGAATTAGCCCTACAGATAGAATCAGTTTTTAAACAATTAAAAACAGGTCTTAAAGTTTCCTGTTGTTATGGTGGCCATGCTATTAAAACTGAAATCAACAATTTATCAGAAGCCCCGGCCTTATTAATTGGAACGCCTGGAAGAATCGATGATTTGTTAAAGAGAAATGTACTTGACCTATCGTATGCCACTACAATGGTGTTAGATGAATTTGACAAATCATTGGAATTAGGCTTTCAGGATGAAATGACCTACATCATCAGCAAGTTAAAACACTTAAAAAAACGCGTATTAACTTCCGCTACCGTTTTAGATACCATTCCCGAATTTGTTGGTGTACAGTCACCACATTACTTAACTTTCCTTGAATCAAACGAAACCAATAGCAATTTTGAACTTAAAAAAGTCACTCTTGACGAAGATGAACATGATAAACTGCATCCCTTATTATTACTAATAAGTCAGCTAGGAAAACAATCCATTTTAGTCTTTTTTAATCACCGTGAGGCTGTAAGCCGAGCAAGTGATTTTTTGTCACAACAAGAAGTAATTCATGCTGTATTTCATGGAGAACTTAAGCAAGATGAACGTGAAAAAACATTAGCAAAGTTTAGAAACGGCAGCACTAACATTGTTTTGGCAACCGATTTAGCAGCACGTGGGTTGGATATCCCTGAAATTGGAGCGGTCATTCACTATCATTTACCAACAACACTTGATGCTTTCACTCATCGAAATGGAAGAACTGCACGAATGAATGCAACAGGAACGGCTTATCTACTTATTCCAAAAAACTCAAAAGTTCCTAAATTTATACCGACAACAATTCCTGAAGAAACCCTACCCGCAAAACTATTACAAATAGATACTCCTGTATGGGAAACACTTTATATAAGCAAAGGAAAAAAAGATAAAATAAGCAAAGGAGATATTGCTGGTTTTTTATTTCAAGCAGGTAAGCTAAAAAAAGAAGAGTTAGGATTAATTGAAATAAAAGATTTTCATGCTTTCGCAGCAATAAAACGGGATAAAATCAAGACCTTGTTAAAAACGATTGAAAATCAAAAAATAAAGAATCAAAAACCAAAATTTGAAATAGCTCGATAACTACTCCATTTAAATACCTTGCTCACTTTACGAAATATTACCTCTATTATTTTCCTACTAATTGCAGTAGTGGTTACACTTATTTATAGTCAACACTTACTTGTACCCCTCGTATTTGCTGTTCTATTATGGATATTGATGCGTGGATTAAATTCTGTTTTAGATCGCATTCCATTAGTTAAAAACAATTTTCCCTTTTGGTTAAAAACTATTATCACCTCTGTCATCATTTTAGGGTTTATTGCAATGAGCTCTAAAGTACTTTCTGCAAGTATCTCTACGCTTTCCCGTTCTTATAAAAGTTATTATCCTAATATTGAAAACCTTAGTCAGATTATCGATAGAAAATATAACATCGACCTCATAAGTCAATTGAAAGATTATGCTTCTGGTTTCGATTTTGGGCTCGTATTAAGCTTAATTTTTAATTCCATTACTGATCTAGTAGGTAACGCATTTATTGTGCTTATTTATACCCTATTTATCTTTTTGGAGGCTACTAACTTTCAGGAAAAATTACGAATGGTTTTCACAAGTGATTCGAGCTATGATAAAACCACAGCCGTCCTAGCTAAAATAGAGGACTCCGTGACTCATTACCTTGGCCTTAAAACTCTTGTGAGCATTGTAACTGGTTTATTAAGTTACGGTGTACTGGTTTTAATTGGGATTGATTCACCCGCATTTTGGGCTTTTTTAATATTTCTATTAAACTTTATCCCTACTGTTGGATCTTTATTTGCCACACTGTTCCCTGCTATATTCTGCATTTTTCAATTTGGGTCACTTATTCCAAGTCTCTACACATTACTTTTTGTAGGAATTATACAAGTTGTTGTAGGTAATATTATAGAGCCTAAACTGATGGGAAACTCATTAAATGTAAGTTCACTTATTGCTATTTTATCGCTTTCTTTTTGGGGAAGCATTTGGGGAGTTTCAGGCATGATTTTAAGTATTCCAATTACAGTAATTATGATCATAATCTGTTCTCAGTTTAAAAAAACCAGACCAATAGCTATCATGCTTTCAGAAAAGGGAATACTTTAAACGCCTTTTAAATCAAATAAAGACGAATCAATAAGTGAAATGGACTTACCAATCTTTTTCTGTATAACATTAAAATGATGATCGTCATCTGGGGTAATAATGGTTATTGCTTTTCCTTCAGAAGTTGCACGCCCCGTGCGACCAATTCGATGTATGTAATCTGTGGGTGAGCGAGGTAACTCATAATTAACCACATAAGGCAATTCTTTAATATCAATTCCACGAGAAGCTAAATCTGTAGCGACCAAAACGTTTAATTTACCCGCTTTAAATTTGGTTAAGGCGTCTGTTCTTGCTCCCTGACTTTTTTCACCATGTAGCGCCATAGCGTCAATTTTATTTTTCCGCAGTTTTTGGGTGAGGTTATCAGCAGTTCGTTTGGAAGAAACAAATACCAGCACTTGTTTCCACTCCTCATTTTTAATTAGGTACCGAAGTAGCGGACCTTTGTTTTCTGTATTCGTTAAATAGGCAACTTGATCGATTAAATCTGGGGTAATCGTTTCTTGCTGGACTTCAATCTTTATCGGGTTATTTAATAACTTATCAATTAATAGCGAAACGTTTTCGCCTGTAGTGGCGGAAAATAAGATACTTTGTCTTTTTTTAGGCAGTAAAGTAAAAACTTTATCAACTTCCTCCTTAAAACCTAAACTCAATACCTGGTCTGCTTCATCCAACACTAACAACTCAACAGCGGATAGTTTAACTGCATTTTTAGAAATTAAATCAAGCAAACGCCCTGGGGTAGCAATTAATATTTCTGTACCGAATAAACGCAACATTTGTGGGTTAATGGAAACACCACCATAAACCGCCATGGCTTTTAGGTTTCTAGGTAAAAAAACACTTAATGATTTAAAAACTTCTTCAACTTGAATGGCTAATTCTCGAGTCGGGACAATAATTAAAGAACGAATGTGTCGTGTTTTGGAAACCTCTTTCTTCAACAACATCTCCAAAATAGGTAATGCAAAAGCTGCTGTTTTGCCTGAACCAGTTGGTGCTATTCCTAACAAATCATTTCCTTTTAGCAAAATAGGAATTGCTTTTTGTTGAATCGGAAATGGCTCCGTATACTTGGCTTTTATTAAGGCGTCAGTTAAATAGTTAGACAAACCTAATGCTTCAAAACTCATATATCTTTCAATTGAATTACAAAGATACTTTATTTCCCCATCGAATTCGATTCGCTCTTCTGAAATGAATTTTTAAACCAAAATAGACTTACGAATAAATACGGATAAAAACACTAAGTACTACCGCTGGCTAATTTTTACCAATTCTTTACGAGGATATACCGCAACTCTATCAGCGTATAATCAACCAGAAACAAAAACTTAAACCTTTAAATATAAAAGTCATGAAAATTCAAGCCATCATATTAATCGCAGCAATAAGTTTATTCACTCTTCAAACTCAAGCAGTTGAGCGAGTAACCGGACCAAAAGTTAAAAATGTTAAATCCAGTGAGCGATTAGCTAACGTTGAAAAAGTAACAATTGAAAAAGTTGAGCCTGTAAAAGGACCAGAAAACAAAAACGTGAAAGCAACTGAACGATTGGCTAACGTTGAAAAAACAACCACTCAGAAAGTTGATGTATTAAAAGGTCCAAAAGCTAAAAACTACAGACCTTATAGAAAATAATAATCTTAAGAGTTGGATAGGTAAAGGGTAGGTGGAGACGCCTACCTTTTCTTTTACCTCCCTATAAATATAAACTCCCTCATTAACCAACTTACCCCTTTTACACCCTCTATTTCTCGCTCTCCTTTTATTCTACGAATAAATACGGATGGTAACCATAAGTAATAACGCTGGTGAATTTTTACCAATTCTTTACGAAGAGTTTCACCTAAATCTAGCCGTATAATTAAGTAAGAAACAAAAATTAAAACCTCTAAATATAAAAGTCATGAAAATACAAGCAATCATATTATCCGCAATAATAAGTTTATTCACTCTTCAAGCTCAAGCAGCTGAGCGAGTAACCGGACCAAAAGTTAAAAATGTTAAATCCAGTGAGCGATTAGCTAACGTTGAAAAATTAAGAATTGAAAAAGTTGAGCCTGTAAAAGGACCAGAAAACAAAAACGTGAAAGCAACTGAACGATTGGCTAACGTTGAAAAAACAACCACTCAGAAAGTTGATGTATTAAAAGGTCCAAAAGCTAAAAACTACAAACCTTATAGAAAATAATAATCATAAGAGTTGGATAGATAAAGGGTAGGTGGAGACGCCTACCTTTTTTTTACCCGCCTTATAGAACTCCCTGATTAACCAACGTACCCCTCTTACACCCTCTATTTCTCGCTCTCCTTTTTATTCTACGAATAAATACGGATGGTAATCATAGGTAATAACGCTGGTAAATTTTTACCAATTCTTTACGAAGAGTTTCACCTAAATCTAGCCGTATAATTAAGTAAGAAACAAAAATTAAAACCTCTAAATATAAAAGTCATGAAAATACAAGCAATCATATTATCCGCAATAATAAGTTTATTCACTCTTCAAGCTCAGGCTGTAGAACGAAAAACCGGACCAAAAGTTAAAAATGTTAAATCCAGTGAGCGATTAGCTAACGTTGAAAAAGTAACAATTGAAAAAGTAGAGCCTGTAAAAGGACCAGAAAGCAAAAACGTGAAAGCAACTGAACGATTGGCTAACGTTGAAAAAACAACCACGCAGAAAGTTGAAGTATTAAAAGGTCCAAAAGCTAAAAACTACAGACCTTATAGAAAATAATAATCATAAGAGTTGGATAGGCAAAGGGTAGGTGGAGACGCCTACCTTTTTCGCGTTTATGTTTTTAGGTTGCTAAAAATACGTAGGAAAAACTTAGGTAATAGCTACTATAATTTTTTACGAATAAGTCGCGAGTTTATGTATTAACTATATGTAGTATACTTGCATTAAGTAATAGCTGGTTGAATAAGGTAAAAAGAGGCAGATGAATTCATCTGCCTTTTTTTTGTAAGCACACATATTTGTTTAACTTTTTTATTAAAAAATTAAACAATATAAAACACAGCTAGTTAAGTGATCATGTGTAACTTAAAAATCTAAAACCATGAAACATTTTAACCACTTACTTTCATTTTTCCTCCTCTTAGGAACCATCAGTGTATCTGCTCAACAAACCGTTTACGATGCGATAGCTGAATCAAACGAACATACCACCCTCAAAGCCGCCATTGATGCTGCAGAATTAGCCACAACACTGGATGACGAGACGAAATTGTATACCGTATTCGCACCTACAAATGATGCCTTTGCTGCTTTGGGTGATGTCGTATCTGATTTACTTGTTGACCCGACTGGAGATTTAGCAGATATTCTTTTATATCATGTATTAGGTGATTCGGTAGCATCTACTGTGCTGACTAACGGAATGATTGTAAATGCTTTAAACACGCAGAACACACTCAAAATAACCGTTAAGTCTGCTGGTGGTGTTGCGATTAACCAAGCTATGGTTACTACTGCTGACATCAGAACTTCAAACGGTATTGTTCATGTAATTGATGCAGTGTTACTTCCGACTGAAACTGTAATTGATGTGGCATTAGATAATAGTAATTTTTCTACTTTAGTAACTGCCGTAATTGCAGCTGAACTATTACCCGCATTAACTAACCCTGCTGGAACGTTTACCATATTCGCACCAACAGATGACGCCTTTGCTGAACTAGGTACAACAGTAAATGATCTATTATTAGATCCAACTGGTGATTTGGAAAATATCCTTTTATACCACGTATTGGGCACTACCGTTTTTGCAGCTGACTTGGTGGATGATGCTAGAGTTGCAACTTTATTGGTTGGAGATTCAGTTACAGTAGAATTAACTGGTGGCGTATTCATAAACAATGCGACCGTCATTGATCCGGATAATGAATCTGGAAATGGTGTTGTTCATGCTATCAACAAAGTTTTATTACCAAGCTCAATCACAAGCGTGGAGGATGAATTAATAGCGGGAATGGATTTTTTCCCTAACCCAACTACTAATGCTATTAATGTAACTTCAGATAATAATAACCTGACTTATTCAATATCTAATACTTCTGGAGTAGTCTTGAAAACTGGTGTAATTGAAACTGGAAACAACTTAATAAATGTTCAAGAGTTAAAAGTAGGAACATATCTAATGAACCTTTCCTCAAACAACAGAACTTCTTCTGTCAAGTTTGTTAAAAACTAATTAGGTGAATATGCTAATATTAAATTAGCCATTTATAAACATTAAAGTCGGTTTGAGAAATCAAACCGACTTTAATGTTTATATGATTCCGTAATTAAAATTAATCGTTATTACCCCATCATAAGTAACACCTAAAAGGGATGAAGCAGGACCTTTGTTAATAGCTATTTCTAATAGATCGACACTGTTAAAAACAACAGCGATATCGCCTTCTTCCACTTCAGCATAGGAATTTGCGATTCTATTAATGTGTCCCCTACCCACATTCACTTCAAAATTCCTACCGTCACGAACTTCATCAAAAGTGGCTCGATCGATATTCGTAATTAAATTACCATAGCTGTCTACATGAATAACATTTCCATGAATCCGATCCTTCGTGATACTCAACTCACGATTTATTAATCGTTTCATCTCTGTAAGGCCAGGACCTAAATCATAAATATTTTTCCCGTTAGCTAAATAAACAGCGGCTTTAGCAAATATATCACGTGCTGGAAAAGTTGTTTGAAGCCGTTCCTGATTAATATCAACTATGGCCATCGGTTTAGAATTCGTGATTAAAGACAATAGCCCGTTGTCTGCTCCAACAAAATAATGGTCATCCACTTTTACAGCGATGAATTTTTCATTTTTCTTATTTAATGAGTTAACACTTAAAATATGAACTGTTCCTTTTGGAAAATCATTATACACTGACCTAATGACAAATGCTGCATGGGCCAAATCATAGTGTTCTACATCATGACTAATATCAAATAAATTTACATTTGGAAACAAAGCAGACACCTTCGCCTTAACTGCCGCAACATAAGGGTCGCGGTGTCCAAAGTCTGACAGAAAGGTGATTATCGCCATAGAACAAATGAAATAAAATTGTAATTTTATACCTGAACAAAGTAAGTGATTTTTCACCTAATACACATCCATTGATAGAAAAAGTCATCGAACTAGAGGGCATTTCTCTAGTAGATTTTCTTGGTAAAGAGAATCAGAATATAAACAGAATTGCTTTCGCTTTTCCAGAAGCGAAAATTATTTCTCGCGGAAGCGCTATTCGAGTTATCGGAAATAAAAAAGAAGTAAATAACATCACGGATTTTTTTGGAACACTGGAGGAACATTACAAAAAATATGGAAATCTAACTGCTGATCAACTTGATGATTACATCAGAAGCAATGCAACTGACCCCATTGATTTTGGCACTGACGGGGTTGTGCTATATGGCGCTAAAGGACTTGTAGTTAAACCAAAATCAAAAAATCAAAAAGATTTAGTGAAGACCATTTCTGAAAAAGACATGGTTTTTGCTGTAGGACCTGCTGGTACAGGAAAAACCTACTTAGCTGTCGCTATGGCAGTGCGGGCACTTAAAAACAAAACGGTTAAAAAAATAATCATCACACGACCAGCTGTTGAAGCTGGTGAAAACCTTGGTTTTCTTCCTGGTGACTTAAAAGATAAAGTTGATCCTTATCTCCGACCTATTTATGATGCATTAGAAGAAATGTTAACTGCAGAAAAATTAGCACAATATCAAGAGAGTAATGTCGTTGAAATAGCGCCTTTGGCATATATGAGAGGTCGAACGCTCAACCATGCTTTTGTTTTGTTGGATGAGGCTCAGAACACAACTTCCATGCAGATGAAAATGTTTTTAACACGACTAGGTGCTAACTCTAAAATGGTGATAACAGGAGATATTTCACAAGTGGATTTACCTTTTAAAGTAAAAAGTGGATTGAGAGTAGCTGTTGAAATGCTAGATAACATTGACGACATCGGGTTTGTATATTTAGATGAAAAAGATGTAGTAAGACATCATATTGTGAAAAAAATAATCAAAGCTTTTGAAACTCAAGAACAACGCTAATTTTCTGATTGTACTTACTTTAGTTGGTTTATTGCTATCAATTAATAAAAGTCTTGGACAAACTATTTTCCATAGAGGTTGCGCAACCCACGCATACGACTCGCTGACAAGAGCGAAACATCCTGCTTTTGATTTATCGAGAGAACAATTTGAGAGAAAACTTCAGCAAAACATCAAAAGGAAATTAGCACAAAAAACCAGTGCGGAAGAGCTGATTTATACTATCCCAGTGGTAGTCCATGTTATTTATTCTGATCAATTTCCCCAAACGAATATTCCGGATGAAGAGGTCATTGAACAACTCGAAGTATTAAATCAAGATTTTAGAAGGCTAAATGTTGATGCAATCAACACGCCTAACCGATGGAAACCTTTTGCTGCAGATATTAAGATTCAGTTTTGTCTCGCTACACGTGATCCACAAGGTAACGCTATAGAGCTGGCAATTAATCGAGTGAAAACAATTAATCCGTCTTATGATTTTGAGTTAGACGATGTAGAATTAAAGGCTAACTCCTATTGGCCAAGCGACCAATATTTAAATATTTGGGTAACACGACTTAGTAAAAACATTCTCGGTTATGCGCAATACCCTAACGATAGTGATTTAGCTGGACTTTCCCCTAACCAAGGAAGTGCGATAACAGATGGAGTTGTTATTGACTACCGAGCTTTCGGTATAGATCAACCAGCAGCTAAAAGTTTTACAAATTCCCCTTATGTGCTTGGTCGAACTTTGACGCATGAAGTTGGTCATTGGTTAGGCTTGTTTCATACCTTTGGCAATAACAGTGGTTGCGGCAACCAAGCAAATGACTATGTTTTTGACACACCTCGCCTAGGAAAGAGTAATCAAGGATTAGACCTGTGTAACTCAATAGTTATTGGCTGTGGTGGGGATACCGCAATGTTTGAAAATTACATGGACTACACCAATGATGCGTGTATGAATTTATTCACCAAAGGACAAAAAGAACGCATGCGATCGGCATTTTTAACGAGCCCACGAAGAGTTGCATTACTTGAATCTGGCGGATGCTGTGGCACAGGTGTTGCTAACTTTTCACCTCCTTACACTCAAAATTTTGAGGATAACATCGCTGATGTAGCATGGGATGATACTACTTTTCAATCATCATTTAAATGGGAAATTTATCCAACTAAATTTGGTAATAGTGCCTTTGCTTCTACATTATTTCAAGACAGCGCTTCTATTTTGAGTCCTTTTATTGATTTAACAACTTCAGATAAGACTGTAATGGAGTTTGATGTCTCTGCGAATACATCAATTCAAAACTCACCTATCCGAATTTATTATGAACTCACATGCAGTGACACTTGGGTGGAGTTAAATCGCATCGCTAACCTCAACACGAATTGGGAAAAACATACCTACTCACTTACTGAACTTTCCGGCCAACGCTATGTCCGTTTTAGAGTTGAAGCAAAAACACCCAGCGATGCCGAGGTATTTTTAGATAATTTCAAAATCTATAAAACAAGTAACAATCTAGAAAGTTCCCTCTACCCTAACCCTTCTAACGACTTGGTGTATGTAGAAACTGTATTCAATGGCAAACACCCCATTACAGTAAAAGTGTACAATAGTATTGGACAATTAGTGAAATCTTTTTATACTGAAGTCACAAGCAGTACACTTTTAGAATTTTCTTTTAACGAGTTGTCTGCGGGCACTTATTTTTTAAAAGTTGAAGTAAATGGCGAATCCACAATCGAACGATTACTACTCTGGGAATAAAATATCTGTCATAATTATATATGCTATAAGCTATGCCATCGGTATAGTAATATATTTATTTTTTGATAGTTTTTTCTATGGTCTAATAACCCTCCTATTTTTTTTAATACTCTTTTTATTTCTAAGATATCATTCATTACACCATACCATCACCCTTATTACGCTATTCTTAATTATCGGGTTTATTAGTACATTCCTTCACTCCCCAAATGATAAACACTTATTGCACACTTATGATGGTAAAGGAATCATTTTAGGTAAAATCAACTCACAAATTAGTTCAACTTCAAAAGGATATCAGAAATTCACTATTGCAACGGAAGCATTGATTATCAGTAACAAGCGTTCTAAGTGTAACGGAAACATTCTGGTGTATACTAAAACGGTTCCTTCACCCACCAATTACAATGATTATATTATTTTAAATAAAGAAATTGCATTACTTAATCCGCCTAAAAACCCCAATGAATTCAACTACAAACGTTATCTAAATTTTCATCATATTCATTTCAGCACCTTTTGTTCTTCTGACGATTTTTTAGTTATACCCAATCATTCGTTTTCACTTTTTAAAATAGCTCACCTAACTCAAACTAAACTAGCCACTAATTTATTAGCAGAAATATCATCAATAAGAGAAGCTCAAACAATTTCTGCCTTAGTTCTAGGCAAACGAGATCAATTGAACAAAGAAGTTATCGCTAACTTTTCAGCTGCAGGCGCCATGCACGTTTTAGCTGTTTCGGGTTTGCATGTAGGGATTTTGTTAATGATTATTCGGTTTTTCTTTAAACAGATTTTAAGAGATGCTCTCCCAAAATGGATTGAGATTACTTGTACATTACTACTCATTTGGACGTTTGCTTTCATCACAGGGTTAAGTGCTTCTGTAGTGCGAGCTGCCTGCATGTTTAGCTTTATTATCTGTGGCACCTTTTATAAAAAAGACATCTCTATTTATCCAATTTTGGCAGCTTCAGCACTGTGCATGCTAGTTTACAATCCGTACTTGATAACTGAAGTAGGTTTTCAATTGTCCTATGCAGCCGTAATTGGCATTGTATTTTTCACCCCTAAACTTCAATCATACCTTCCTACTTCAAAATATACAATCATCAATTCCATAAGCACCATTACGTGTGTCTCGATAGCAGCTCAACTAGCCACAGCTCCTATTGCACTTTTATACTTTCATCAATTTCCAACTTATTTTATCCTATCGAATTTGGTAGTTATACCTTGTGCATTTCTTATTGTCATCACCGGTATTATCAAACTTCTGGTTAGTAGTATTCCTTTTCTTAATACCATTATTTCAAAAGTACTCTTTGGCTTTGCATGGTTTTTAAATGAAGTATCAGAAAAAACAGCCAATATACCAGCTGCTACAATTAATCAAATCGATATCAGCATCATCGAAACCTACCTTTTTTATGGGGTAATTATCACCTTATTTTTAGTGATTTTTAATCGAAATCATTACTATCTAAAATCAACAATGGCGTTTCTTTTATTTCTCTCAACCCTGATGAACTATGAACACTTTAAACAGACTAACCAACAACAATTAGTGGTTTATAATATAAAAAAGGAGTCAGCCTTTGACATCATCAAAGGAAAAAACCACCTATTCAAAGCAGGTCCCTCATTATTACAAGATGAAGACCAACTACAATTTCATATCAAACACCATTGGTTTCATAAAAATTTAAAACCCGCCCTTATTGACTCCATAATTTGTCCGATAAGGAAATACTCAATAGCTGGTAAATCTATTATACATGTCTCAAAATCAATCAATTTAAACACTCCACTATCAACAGATTATCTTATTATTTCGCATGATTCAATGAAACTAAATGAGGTAGCTAAAAATTTTAATTATAAAAAACTCATTTACGATTCTTCAAATAGTAATGAATTTGTATCTTACATCAGGAACTCACCTCTGTACACTGATTTAGTGTATATCGTATCGGAACAAGGCTCAATTATCATCAAATTTTAAATTTTTAAAATGAGTCACGTTATTACAAAAAAAATCGGCAAAGTCGGCTATATTACTATGAACCGTCCCGAAAAAGGTAATTCATTAAGTAACGCTTTTACCTTAAAGCTTACCAAAGCCGTAGTAAGTTTAAATCACGATAAAGATATTGTCATTATTGTTCTAAAATCCTCTGGAGATGTTTTTTGCTGTGGGGCAGATCAGACCTATATGGAAGAAATGATGCATTACAACTATCCAGAAAACATTAAGGATTCGTTCGATTTAATGAAACTATATAAAGCGATTTATTTATCTCCCAAAATCACAATTGCACAAGTTGAGGGTAAAGCCATTTCCGGTGGTGCTGGACTTGCTATCAATACTGATTTTTGTTTCAGTACTCCTGAAGCACGCTTTGGTTTTGTGGAGTCCAAGATGGGTTTCATTCCAGGTATTGTTTTAAATTTTCTACGCTTAAAAATTGGTATTGCTCAGCTAAAAAAACTGCTATTTACCTCCCAGCTCATTCCAGCAGAAAAAGCACAGAAAATAGGTATGATTACAGAAGTTGTGGATGAAAACATGGATTTATTTATTGACAGCTTTATCGATTCACTATTGAACAATAATTCACATGATTCACTACTCACCACTAAACAAGTGTTAACGAAGAGTGAAAGCATGAGCTTAGAAGATGCCTTATCTTACTCAGCAACAATGAATGCCTCATCAAGAGAGACTGTTGATAGTAAAAAAGGCATTGAAGCTTTTCTGATGAATGAAAAAGTAATGTGGGGATAGTTATGAAGAAATAAAATCCTCTTTATTTGATTTCATATAATTTATAGTCTACATAGAGCTTGATCAGTGCTGATACTGACCAAGCTTGTTGTATGGTTCCTTTTCCTTCTTTGGGATTATTACCATCAAATATTTCCGAAATGCAGTGGATACCTTCATTATTGTAAAAGTGTGTCCTTAAATCAGCTAATTCACTAACTACTTTTTTCTTGTTTTCTTCCGTGGCTCCATATAATTTGAAAAAAGCTTCATAATATTCTCCCAATAAAAAAGGCCACACCGTACCCTGATGATAAGCATGATCGCGATGCCACTGATTGCCTTGATATTCGCTAATAAAATTATCGTCTCCCTGGTCTAAAGTTCTCAGTCCAAAGAAGGTGAACAGTTTATTTTTAATTGCCTCAAAGATGACTACTTCTTGGGTTTTTGGAAGAATGTTGAAAGGTAAACTCAAACAATACAGTTGATTAGGCCGAAAGCTGGAATCACTAGATTCATTGGGTACAATAACATCGTACAAGGTACCTGCTTGAGTTAAAAAGTACTTCTCAAAATTCGCTTGAAAGTTGGATTGTACCGTTTCGAACAATTCATCTTTTTGAAGTTGAAATTCATCACAAAAGAAACCATATATACGTAAAGCATTATACCATAGCGCGTTAATTTCTACAGGACAGCCCATTCTCGGGGTGATTACAAGGCCGTTGACCTTGGCATCCATCCAAGTTAATTGAATCCCATCTTCTCCTCCGGAAAGAAACCCCTCTTCAGTGACATGAATATTGTATCGTGTACCATGAATATGATTTAATATAATTTCATGCAATACACTCATTTGCCCTTTTACAAACGCTTTATCATGAAAAGTTTTATAATAATCAAACAGCGAGACAAATAACCACAAGGCAGAATCGATACTGTTATATTCAACTTCATCCGAACTATTGTCAGGGAACCTGTTCGGTAACATTCCTTGATTTACTGTTTTTAAAAAAGTAACTAAAATGGATTTAGATAATTTTTTTTTCTTAGTTGCAATAGTTAATCCACGCATAGAAATCATGGTATCCCTTCCCCAGTCAGTAAACCAATGATAACCTGCAATAATTGTTTTCGTGCCTGTCGACTCTCTATTTACTAAAAATTGTTCCCCTGATTTTAACAAATCTTCAAAAAAACTCAAACTTACAGGTGTTGTTTTCAAAGGGGGTAAAATCGGTGTTTTAGCAAGGTGATCATCCGTACTAAAACGTAGTGTTAACAACTCATTTGGTTGGAGCTCTTTTTTTAGTACCCCTATTTGAAAATAGTCTGCAGATTTACCTGTTCCTCTCTCGACTTCATTTTTTAATACTAAATTTTTATACCAACAAGGTAGTTCAACAAACTCTCCACCAGACCAGTTGGTATAAATGGGTTGAGCTCCTTTATACGGGTAGGTTATTAATCCATTTTTTAAGCGCGTAGAAGAAAAAACAGTTTTTTTATTTTCACGAAAAAAATCATGAAATCGCGTATATGAATACAAAGGGTGCAATTCTAAGGTGATAGTATGTTGTCCTTGGTTTTGATAAGTTAGTACAGTTGTATTAGATCCATCCACCATAGAAATTGTTTTTACTAATTTCATCTGATTATTTTCATACACCCACGTGGCTATAGGTGATCTGTTAAATTGTTTTAACAACTTATACCCCTTTGGATGTATTCTAGAGGGGTATTGGTTTGTAGATAAGTCAAAAAATTCACCATTTACGCCAATACGTTCCTCAATTTTAGACACAACAATTTTACGGTCTGTTGGTGGATTTTCAGCGCTTACTAACAATCCATGATATTGTCGTGTATTGGCACCAGAAACAGTTCCTGAAGCATATCCACCTAAGCCATTCGTCACAAGCCATTCTTTATTCAGGTCTAGTTCCATTATCAATAAGTTATTTCATCAATTAAATTTACTACTAGTGCGGTCCACCCGGTTTGGTGGGAAGCACCTACTCCTCTGCCATTATCACCATCAAAATATTCATAAAACAAAATATGGTCTTTGAAATGATTTGATTTATATACGTCTGAATGAAGTGCATTTACTGGTCTTTCACCATTTTCATCGCGTTCAAAAATGTTTATGAGTCTTTTGCAGAGCATATCCGTGATTTCATTTAAATCATACTTCTCAGCATTACCGGTTGGAAAAGATAGTTTCAATTTTGTGCCCGCGTAAGAAGAATGTTCCTTTAAAGCTTTAATAAAAAGGAAATTGATAGGAAACCAAATAGGACCTCTCCAGTTAGAGTTACCACCAAAAAGACCAGTCTTCGATTCAGCTGGTTCATAATTTAGCTCATACCTCACATTTTTAATATCAACAACATAGGGTTCTTTATGAATTTTTGAAATTGATCGTATACCATGTTTACTCAAAAATTCTTTTTCATTTAACAATGTGCCAAGCAAAATTTCTATTCGATCTTTAGGAACAAGCGATAAAAACAAATCTTCTCCTTCTGCGAAATGTTGAATTACACTGTATTTCAATTTATCCATTCTGTATTTCCAAAACCACCTCACACTCTTGGCAAATTTTGGCAAGGCTATCAACGTTTCTTTTGAAACACGTAAAACTGCGGCTAAAGCCATAAGTCCTGCAATAGACCGCACTTTGATCGCTGCATAGCTACCATCTGGAAAGATTAATTTATCGTAAAAAAAGCCGTCTTTATCATCCCAAATTCCATAGTTATCTTCATTTCGCACATTCAATGCTTCAGCGATAAACACAAAATGACCAAAATATTTTGTAGACATATCTTCAAATGTTTCGTCTACTTTGGCTATTTCAAGGCTAATTTCTAACATGTTGAGGCAAAATAAAGCCATCCATGATGTGCCATCTACTTGTTCAAGAATTGCCCCTCCGGGTATACCATTGGTTCTGTCAAAAACACCAATATTATCTAAACCTAAAAAACCTCCTTCGAACACATTATTGGAGCGACTATCTTCTCTATTTACCCACCATGTAAAATTCAAACTTAGTTTATTAAAAATCCTTTTCAAAAATTCAATATCACCTTTGCCTGTATTTTTTTTATCTATTTTATAGACTTGAATCGCAGCCCATGCTTGCACTGGTGGATTTATATCGCTAAAAGCCCACTCATAAGCAGGTATTTGACCATTGGGAGCCATGTACCATTCTTTTGTTAAAATAAGCAACTGATTTTTTGCAAATTCAGCATCGATTAATGCATAGCTCGCACAATGGAAGGCCAAATCCCAGCTCGCATACCAGGGATACTCCCACTTATCAGGCATTGAAATCACATCATGGTTTCTTAAAGTTTTCCAGTTGCTATTTCTTCCAAAAAGCCGTGACTGAGGAGGTGTAGGTTGTTTTGGATCGCCTACTAGCCAGTCTTCAACTTCATAATTATAATACTGCTTTGACCAAAGTAACCCTGCAAAAGCCTGTTTTTGAATAGTGAAATAGTCGCCCGTTTTATTTTTTATTATTGATTGATAAAATTGCTCACTTTCTTGAATCCGTTTCTTAAAAACTTCATCAAAAGTAGAATTGAATGGATTATCAAGATCGGTTGAAGTGAGTCGAAGGTAGATTACTTTGCTTGATTGTCCTTCCACTTTTAATTCATATTGGACCGCACATTTTGTCCCTGATTTTTTGGTGTCAGTAAGTGAATAATCTTTCTGTATCACTGCCTGATGAAAAAGATCTTTTTTATAAGGATGATCATTGGGTGAGTTATTGAGTCTTTCGTTATTGGTTTCATTTTCTGTAAATAAAACTCTGGAAGGAGATTGATAATAAAGGTTGTATTTACCTACATAGGGGTGGTCTACTGAAACCCCATCTACACCTTTAATTTTTTTAATTTCAGGCTTAGTGGATATTTCTTTAAAAGACCAATGGTTTCGCATCAATAAAGTAGGTAATAAAGTAAGCTCCGCATCTTTATCACTTCTGTTATTCACGGTTATTTTAATTAAAAGGTCCTCTTCATCAGCCTTAGCATATTCTGTGACTACATCAAAATAATTATCATTATTCATCACCCCGGTGTCCAACAACTCATACTCCAATTGGTCTTTCCCTTTTCTTCTATTCTCTTTTAGAAGTAAATCATAAGGGTATTCTTCAATAGGATACTTATATAAATGTTTCATATAAGAATGACTGGGCGTATTTTCTAAATAGTAATAAAGCTCCTTTACATCCTCACCGTGATTTCCTTCATGTCCTGACACACCAAAAAGCCGTTCTTTTAAGATAGGGTCTTTACCATTCCATAAAGCAAGGCTAAAACAAATGTTACAATAGCGGTCTGAAATACCTGCCAAACCATCTTCCCCCCATCGGTAGGCTCTACTGCGTGCCATATCGTGAGTGAAATAGTCCCAGGCATTGCCGTCAGCACTATAATCTTCTCTAACCGTACCCCATTGCCTTTCACTCAAATAAGGCCCCCAGAGCAACCAATCTTTTTTCTTCGAATAGTTTTCCCTTAATCTTTTATGTTCTGCCGTGCGTTTCATTTCATCATCCATTTGTGGTGAACCCCGGGTAACAAGTCATTCCTCCATCTACAAACAGTGTAGTGCCATTCACATAATCTGATTCATCGGAAGCTAACCATACTGCTGCACTGCCTATATCAGCCGGAACCCCTATCCTTTTGTAAGGAATTAGTTTATTTAGTTCATCCAGAGCACCTTTAGTTTCCCATGCAGGTTTATTTATAGGGGTTTGAATAGCTCCAGGAGCGATGCTATTACAACGAACTTTGTGAGGACCATATTCCTGACAAATACTTTCCATTAACATCACGATACCACCTTTTGATGCTGCATAGTTTGCATGTCCTGCCCAGGGAATTATTTGATGCACAGAACTCATATGAATAATTTTACCAATAGCCTTTGATACATCAGGTCGCATGCCTCTTCTAAGAAATTCTTTTATTGCTTCTCTTGCGCACAAAAACTGGCCTGTAAGGTTGACATCCAACACCAATTGCCAATCTTTAAAAGACATCTCATGAAGTGGAGCATCTTTTTGTAAACCAGCGTTAGGAATACATATATCAATGGTTCCAAACCGATCAATTGATTGCTTAAACATGGAGACCACCTGGTCTTCCTTACTTACATCGCATTGTATTGCTATTGCTTCACCACATTCACTGTCTTCCGATATTCTATGAGCAATTTCTTCTGCTACTTCAGGGTGCGTAATGTAGTTGACAATTACATTAGCCCCTTCTCTGCCTACAGCATAAGCAACAGCTTCACCTAAACCTGAATTTGCTCCCGTCACAATACAAGTTTGATTGCAAAGTCTTTTATTTGGTTTTTCCATAAGTGTAAATTTTAAAAATTTGTTAAGTAAGATTTAAAAGCAACATCTTGGAGCTTCAAGAAAATTCTTACTTATAAATTCCTCTCGTTAAAAACTAACTTTACCGAAATTCATTCTTATAAAATAGTATCTCAAATATGAATTTGTTCTGAAACCAATATCTAAAAAGTTATAAAATAATTCACGATTTACTTGATTATTTTCTTACCGAGAAACTCTGCTGAGGTTATTTTTTTTATACAAAATACTTCTTGCTTAATTAAACACACTTTAATACTTACCTTTGCGGCATAATTTCATGTTAATGGAAGAGAATCCTAAAGAGAAAATATCGGAGATCAATCCCGAAGAAATTGAAAAGTGTATTTCAATTTTAAATCAGCTTGTGGCTGATGGAGCGCAATTATTTGAGTTGTCTGAGGACAAACGTGTGGAACTATTAACTATTGCAGGTAAACTATCACGACCGAGTAGAGAAGAACTCAACAAACGAAGAAAAGACGTTAAAAAAGCGGAGAAGCGAAAGAAAATGGAGCGTGAGAAACATGCTCGTAAGGAAACTGGAATTCGAAGTGCGCGAGAGCAAGCCATTTTTCAAGCACCCAAATTAATCACCCTTTCTGCGGAAGCACTAAAAGGTAAACAGTTGGAGTCGCCCCGAAATTGCTACGTCTGTAAAACCCTCTATACCCAACTTCACCATTTTTATGATACAATGTGTCCTGAATGTGGCGATTTTAATTATGCTAAGCGCTTTCAAACTGCAGACTTAACAGGTCAGGTAGCTATCATTACGGGTTCCCGGTTAAAAATCGGTTATCACATTACGCTCATGTTGTTAAGAGCAGGTGCTACAGTTGTGGCTACAACCCGTTTCCCTGTCGACTCGGCTAACCGCTTTGCAAAGGAAGATGACTTCAGCGATTGGGGGCATCGGTTAAAAATTCATGGACTGGATTTGAGACACATCCCCAGTGTGGAGATATTTTGCAACTTCATTGAAATGCAATACGACCGTCTGGATATTCTTATCAACAATGCGGCACAAACGGTACGAAGACCTGCTGGTTTTTATCATCACATGATGAAAAATGAGGAGTTACCTTATGAAAAACTAAGTCCTTACACACAAGACTTATTGGCTGACCACAATTATTGTATAGGCGAACTGAAAGCCTTAACTGTTGGTGCATCAAGCAAACAAAACAATGCACTACCCGTTTCTTGGCATGATCCTGAACCAGGAATTGGGTTACGTTCTTCGGCTAAGTTATCTCAAATCCCCTATAGCTTCGACAATTCATTGCCTTCCAAAGAAGTATTTCCTGAAGGTGAATTGGATGCTGATTTACAGCAGGTTGATCTACGCAAAACCAACAGCTGGCGCCTACGTTTGGGCGAAATAGAAACGCCTGAAATGGTGGAGGTGCAACTGGTCAATTCGATTGCTCCGTTTGTATTGTGCAACCGCCTTTCTAAACTGATGAAGAAAGAAAATACGGGTAAAAAACACATCATCAACGTATCTGCGATGGAAGGGAAATTCCAACGGTTCCACAAAGAAGATCGCCACCCACACACCAACATGGCCAAGGCTGCTTTGAATATGTTAACACACACTTCCGCTTCTGACTTTGCGAAGTACGGTATTTTCATGAACGCGGTGGATACGGGTTGGGTTACGGATGAAGACCCTGTAGAATTATCAAAAAAGAAGCAGGAAGAACACGATTTCCAACCTCCTTTAGATATTGTAGATGGTGCAGCTCGGGTGATGGATCCATTGATTGATGGCATTAATACTGGCAAACACTGGTGTGGACAGTTTCTAAAAGATTATCGACCAATTGACTGGTAAAACTATGGCAGAGCAAGAAAACAACCCCTTACATGGCATTACCCTCAAGTATATTGTTGAATATTTAGTACAAGAATATGGCTGGGAGGACTTAGGCGAAGAAATAAAAATTCGCTGTTTCACCCATGATCCCTCGGTGAAGTCGAGCTTACAATTTTTAAGGAAAACGGATTGGGCAAGAGTGAAAGTAGAAAAGTTATATGTGAAGACCGTGGAACGGAAACGGGTAAACCCGTTGAAGGTGAGTAAGGGGAAGTGAGTTTGAAAATGCAGTTGCTAACTACTTTGTATTAATAAAAAGCTTGTCGCTTCATTAATTTTAAACCAGTGAAGGAAATCTACCAAGTATATAGCACCTAATTTGGACATTTTGGAGTCTTATACAATTCATGGTCTAATTTGAAATTATACTTAATATCATTAATGATAATTTCAAAACTACAACTATCCTTGTCCACACGCATACCTGAGTTTATTTCCTTGCTATTAATCCCCATTTTTGGTTCACAAAGTAAGTACTCATTTGTATCATTATTCACACTAAAAAAAACAGAGCCTTTACTTTCTTCCGCATAACCTACATGACCATGTAAAGAATTAATATATGTCTCAGAGTATGCTTTTTGATATCTACTAACACCTTGATTGATCACAAAATGATAAATAAAGTACACAACAACTATCAGAACAATAACAACTAAAAACTTATTCTTCATTTTAAATGATTATTTAAGTTTGACTTTACCACCTTAGGCTTACCTTTTTAAGGGTAACTTAAGCTTTACTGATAATCAGAAGTCTCTGACTTCACCAATCCTACCAAATCATCACCAACTCCACTAGCCCTTTTCCTTCAACATAATCAATAGCGCTATTGTAAATATAATGTTCTGGCTGGTTAACAAAGCACTCTATCATTGTGAATAAATTATCAAACCGTCTTTCCAGAATTGTGAAACGTAGTGTAACAATGTCTGGAATCTCATTATCGCAAGCCAAAAAACTCGTCTCTGTCTCAATTGGATCCCTGATATTTTGTGAAAAACAAAATTCTGGGATGACGTTTCCGGTATTGATTCATCAAACCTCGCCTTCAAGGCATAAAAAAAGTTGTTGAACTCTCGTCCAACAACTTTCAAAACATTATTAATGAGTGTTTCAGGAATTAAGCATTCTGAACGCTTGGTATCTGATCAAACTTTACTTGTGGTTTGTCGCCATTTTTAAATGCTTCTCTTGGCTTAATGTTTAACAACTGGAACATCTCTTTATCTCGGTCAACTGACGGGTTTGGTGTGGTTAACAACTTGTCTCCTGCAAAGATGGAGTTAGCACCTGCCATAAAACACATGGCTTGTTCTTCAAAGCTCATTTGCTCACGTCCCGCAGAAAGTCGTACCATTGCTTTTGGTATAACGATTCTCGCAGTAGCAATCATACGTACCATTTCCCAAATAGAAACACGTGGTTGTTTTTCTAATGGCGTTCCTGCCACTGGCACCAACGCATTAACAGGCACTGATTCAGGGTGAATTGGCAAGTTACCTAACGTAACGAGCATCTGCGCTCGATCTTCAATAGACTCCCCCATTCCAATGATTCCACCTGAACAAACAGAAAGTTTATTTTTGCTTGCGTTATTGATGGTATCTAATCGATCACCATAAGTACGTGTACTAATGATTTCATCGTAATGTTCTTCACTGGTATCTAAGTTGTGGTTGTAGGCATACAAACCAGCTTCTTTCAATCTACGTGCTTGGTCGTCTGTCAACATTCCTAATGTACAACATACTTCCATGCCCATGGAGTTAACCCCTTTAACCATGTCTAACACTTTGTCAAAGTCGCGGTTATCACGCACTTCTCTCCAGGCTGCTCCCATACAAAAACGGGTACTTCCGTTTTCTTTGGCTGTTTTTGCACTTGTTAGCACTTCATCCACTTCCATTAACTTCTGTACTTTCACATCCGTATGGTAGCGTGCTGCTTGAGGGCAATAACCACAGTCTTCAGGGCATCCACCTGTCTTTACAGACAATAGTGTGCAAACCTGTACTTCTTGTGGATTATGGTATTTTCTATGTGCAGTAGACGCTCGGTATACTAAATCAAGAAATGGTGAATTATATATTTCTAAAATCTCCTCCTTCGTCCAATCGTGTCTGTTGTCTGACATATTATCTTTTTTTAATTCTTTGCAAATTTAATGGCTATTGGTCAAAATACCTATCAATCGATTTTTAAATCGTAAGGCAAGCTCGCTCGAATGCCTTGAAAACGTTTCATTTTTTCTATCATTTGTAGGTACTGGTATTGCTCAGCCCCTATTTTTTCTATCATTGCTTTTTCTGCTAAAGAGGAAGAATAGTCACTTGAAATTTTTTCAAAGAAACTCTTATCGTCTGAAATGTATTGTACTTTATAATCCGAAATTCCTGCTTTTTCTGCCGCTACAGCCACTGCTCTATCTAAACCTCCTAGTTGGTCTACCAAACCAATTTGTTCTGCTTCCAGACCAGACCATACACGGCCTCCTGCATAGCTCTTTAATTTTTCAACACTCATGCCTCGGCTTTGAGCAGCTTTCGTTGTAAATACTTCGTAAATCCGATTGACTTCTGTTTGTATGATTGCACTGTCTTGTGGTGTCATTTTACGCGTAGGTGAACCTAAATCTGAAAATTGACCCGTGTTTTCTCTGTCGGTAGTAATGCCTAATTTGTTACTCAAAAATTCATCTATTTCAAATAGAACACCAAAAACACCTATGGAACCCGTAATGGTTAAAGGTTCTGCCACAATTGAATCACAAGCCATGGCCATGTAATAACCACCAGAAGCAGCTACCGTTGACATGGAAGCAATTACAGGTTTAGTTTTTGCCGTTTGTTGAATCGCACGCCACATCACATCCGAAGCTAGGGCACTTCCCCCAGGTGAATTGATCCGAACAACGATGGCTTTTACATTTTCATCGTCTTTTGCTTTTTTTAGTTCTTTCACAAATGAAGTTGAACCTAAATAACTGTCAATAGACTCACCAGAAATTATTTCTCCTTCCGCTATCACTACTGCTATTTGTCCAGAAGAAGCCGATGTCGTTTTTTCTTTCATGTATGCCTTTGGTGATAGAAAATTGATTTTATCTTCGCTGTCGATATCAAAAAATGCTTTCGTTCGAGCAATAGCTTCATCTTGGTAGATAGCTGCATCAATCATCCCCAGAGCTTCTGCATCGGTTACATTTCGGACCTTTAGTTCGTCTGAAATGGTGCGTAAAGTGGTTGGGTCAATATTTCGTGACTGAGCGATTTCTTTTAGCACTGAGCCATACAACGACTCTGAAAACTCGCGTAACTGACGTCTATTGGCTTCGCTCATATCCTCCCTTAAAAATGGTTCTACCGCACTTTTAAATTGCCCCACCCGGAATATTCGGGGTTTGATCTCCAGTTTTTCTAGTAAGTTTTTATAATACATTCTATCAATAGAAAGACCACGGAATTCTAACATTCCTTCTGGCATCATATATAACTTATCAGCTACAGAAGCTAAATAATAAGCTTTTTCACTCAACACTTCGCTATAAGCAAAAATGGGCTTTTCTGATTTTTCTCTAAAAGCTAACAAATGATCTCTCACTTCCTTCACTTGAGAATAGCCTGCTGTAATACCTGATAAATTTAAGAAAATACCTTTAATCTCATTATCGGTGGCAGCTTCATCTATTGCGGCTAATAACTGTATTAACCCATCCTGACTGGTAGCTCCTAAAAATGCGGGTAGCTCCATGTCGTCAAACGGATTTGGTTTTTTATATTCAACCAATTCTTCCGTAAGCGAAATTTGAAGCATTTTATTCTTATCAGCGTCAATGTCTACTGTTTCAGGCTGATTTATCACCACCATAACAACAGCAATAGCCAACACAACAAACAAAAAACCACCTACCAAAATAGCTAAGACACTACCGATAAACGAGGATAAAATATTCTTTAAGAAGTTCATAGGTCTAAATTTTAGGTCAAATTAAGAAATTGACGTTTATTTGCAGCCTTATTTATCGCTTACTTATGCCCATGCCTTCAAAAAAAGAGTTTCATAAAACAGTCCATCTACTATTGGGTGGAAACATAGGTGACCGAGTTGAAGTACTAAAGAACGCCAAAAAACTTATTGAGAAGGAATTGGGTAAAGTTTTAAAAGCCTCACAATTGTATGAAACCGCTGCATGGGGTAAAGAAGATCAAAATGCTTTTTTAAATCAGGTAGTGTTAGTTGAGTCGCAATTTTCACCAGCAGAGATTTTGCATATTATTCAACACATTGAAAATGAGCTAGGACGTGTTCGCTATGAAAAATGGGGTGAACGTTTAATTGATATTGATATCCTTTTTATTGAAGATGAAGTAATTGATTTAAAAGACTTAAAAGTACCTCACCCCTTCATTCAAGACAGACGTTTTACTCTTATTCCATTATCTGAAATCAGTCCTGAATTTATTCACCCTTTATTTAATAAGTCAATTAATACCTTGTTAGCGGAATGCTCAGATGCGTTAGAGGTAAAACAAGTTCATTGATTCATCATCTTTTCAACTTTATCAAAAAAAGGTTTGTCCTTCGCATAGCCATCTGCAAAAGTAATCGAAGCATTTCCTAACTGAAGCTGGACATCGTTTGTTTTGTTGAGTACGAGTTTCTGAAAGGGAAATACAGCCGTATAATTATCGATTTTCTTTCTAAAGTACACAAGCAAGCCTTTTGGTCTCAATTCAATTGACACTACTGTTTGATAATGTACAGCATTTCTTGCCACCTCAAACTCGGGCGATGCAGCCGACACCACCAATCGCTTCGAACCAATACCTCGTAACTTCCAACGGTTTGCAAATGAATACGACTCCCCTACGGCTTCGTTGATCAGCCGATTAATTTTTTTATCGTTATAGGATGTTTTGAAAACCATCATACCATTAAACAAATTTTCAATAAAAAAGTTGATAGACTTGAAAACTTACCTGGAAAAAAGTTATTCAAAAACTATTCAGAATTACTTCCAACTTTTGAATAAAGTATGACGTATGAATAGACAACCTTATTATTCTACATACAGCTTTTTACTCTTACAAATTGTGAACCCTAAATTTCAACAATCATGGAAACTGTATGTAAAATAATAGTAATCGCACTTCTTTTCTCGTTCAAACTGAGTTATTCACAAAGCAGTGATTCAACAGGTTATACGAAGGAGTACACTAACATCGAGGAGGCACTCAAAGAACCTGAGAAAGTTTTTCGACTCAATCTTAGCAATCAAACGTTGCACTTAGATTCTGTAGTTTGGTTGAAGTTTGTGAACTTGGAATATTTAAGTTTAAAAAATGACCACTTAAAAGAAATCCCTAAAGAGATTACTTCCCTATCGCACTTAAAGACGTTAGAGTTGAGTGGAAATGATTTTGAAACACTTCCTACGGAATTCGACCATTTGATCAACCTTGAGGAGTTATTTCTTAACGATGAAACCCATATCAATCTGGAAAAAAACATCGAAATATTAAGTCATTTACCCACCTTAAAAATTCTTCATTTGGAGCATGACCATTTAAACCATTTGCCAAAAAACATCACTTTACTCACACACTTGGAGGCACTGTTTTTAAATGAAAATGAATTTAAACATATCCCTAAACAGGTTTATGGCATTAAAACTCTTCTATTATTAGATATTGAGGATAATAAAATTAAAACACCAATTCATAGAGACGACCCGGCAAGTTTTGGTTTTAATATTAAGTTTTAAGTTAAAAATCTATAGGAACTAGTTTGCCTTTATAACCTCACTTTTAAAACCAAGGGAAAAGAGCTTTCTATGGATTTTTATTTATCAATAAGCTTTAATAAGATTGGAAAATAAAATCTTATTTTTAAAATATGGCGCATTCAAATATAAGCGTATATGGTGCTCTGGTTGCTAATGTAGCAATTGCAGTTTTTAAGTTCATTGCATCTAGCTTTACAGGTAGTTCAGCAATGTTGTCGGAAGGAATTCACAGCGCTGTGGATTCTGCTAACCAATTACTTTTGTTATTAGGGATTTATCGCAGTAAAAAACCACCAACTCCATCCCACCCTTTTGGACACGGTAAAGAAATTTATTTTTGGTCACTCATCGTCTCTATTCTTATTTTCGGATTAGGCGGTGGTATGTCTATATATGAGGGAATTAAGCATATCCAACACCCTGAAAAGATTACCGATTTAGCATGGAATTATAGCGTTCTCGCAGGTGCTTTTTTGTTTGAAGGGGTCTCATTCGTCATAGCCGTTAAAACCCTTTATAAAAATAAAGCTATAAAAGGAAACTTCTTTAAACGCACAAGAATCAGTAAAGACCCTACGCTGTTTGTAGTAATATTTGAGGATGGGGCCGCATTAGGTGGCTTAATAATAGCCGCATTAGGTATATTTCTAGGTAGTTATTTCGACCTTCCTATTGCAGATGGTATTGCATCTATTCTCATTGGGTTATTATTAGCTTTTGTGGCAGTTATTTTAACCATAGAAAGCAGAAATTTATTAATTGGGGAAAGTCTACAACCGTACATGGTAGACGAGATTATAAAATTGGTAAAAAAAGATAAAAATGTAGATACCCTTAGCCGACCACTTACTATGTATTTTGCACCTGACGATGTGCTTCTAGCTCTCGATGTGCAATTTGTTAAAACAATAAACAGCCTAGAACTTTCCGAAACAATTTTACGCCTTGAAAGCGAGATTCGTAAAACCTACCCGGAAATTAAACGGATTTACATTGAAGCAAAAAATTTATCGGAAACGTTAAATAGAAAGTAAAAACTCCGAAAAATCAAATACACCTTATAATCGCTATATCAATAGTCAAATAAAAACAAAGGCTGCAAATGCAGCCTTTGTTTTATAAAACTCTACAAACTGGTTTTACCAATCATCATTATTGGCAGGGTCATTTTCAACTTCTTTGATTACACGTTCTATATCGGCAATCAGTTCCTCAATATTTTCCCTTGTTTTGTTTTTAATGGTCACCCAACCTCTTCCTGACATTCTAATTTTACCACATTCAGGGGTTTGATTTTCCAATTTACCGCCATCTGGTAACTTACCGTCACCTTCATGTGTAAAGTCTGTGACTATAAGTCGATACTTTCCGTCTTTAAAAAATCCAGAAAATGAAAAATGAACCACACCTTCATCGGTCGTACCACCTCCATCCACTGATGGATAATATACTTTAGTGGAAGCTTTATAAACTACTTGGTCTGCTGCGACCTCTTCCTGTAAGGTAAAACCTTTTGATTCTGCCCATTCTTTTGTCAATTGATACAATTTCTTAGCACTCAACCCCTCTGCATCCACGACCTTTAAAAAGGTCACTTTACCTGTCTGTTCGTTAATTGGTAATTCGTTTTGAGCATTGACGAACTTAACAAATAAGAATAAGGCGAATAGTAAACTTAATTTTTTCATATATCTCGTTTTAGATCCTAATTTTTATAAAGAAAGACCTATAATTTACAAGGAAGTTTGATATTGTTCAACCTCTACTCCAAATTTCTTTAAAAACTCCACCCCTTCATCTTTCTTTAATCCTTTATAATCTGCATACGAATCCAGGTAGATCACTTTAGAAATTTTAGCACCCAACATTAACCTTGCACAGGAGATACAAGGAGAAAGGGTCACATACATAGTAGCTCCTTCTACACTTGTTCTGTTATTTACCGCATATAAAATGGCGTTTTGCTCCGCATGTAATGCCAGTGAACAACTTCCTTTTGAATCACGCTCACAGCCTTTCTCCGGCCATTCTTCATCACAGTTGTGAGTATCTGGGGGTGGACCATTGTAACCAATAGATATTATACGTGTATCTTTTGTCAACACCGCTCCTACATTTCGCACGATGCAGTGTGACTTCTTACCCAAATTTTGGGCAAGCTCCATGTAGATATCATCAAAACTCGGTTTATTCATCCTGCAAAAATAGGCTTTACTTTCTTTTCACTTGCATGACTCCAATTAAAATTATTGCAGCTCCCAATACTTGCAATAACGTGAGTTGCTCATTCAGAAATAGTATCGCCAAGGTAATCGTGGATACCGGACCCATCGCACCCAGAATGGCTGTAGTGCCGGCTCCCACGCGACTGATTGATGCAGAAATTAAATAGGATGGAATTACTGTAGCAAAAACCGCCATAATTGCTCCATAAATATATAAGCCAGCTGGTTTATGAAATACGCTTAAATCAGTGGTGAAGCTAAAGTGGATTAACATACAGAATGAAGAAACAATCAAGGCCAATGAAGTAAATAATCGTACTGGCACCCGACCCATCACGTTTTGACTCCATGTCAAAAACATGGCATAACATATTGCACTCAAGATGATATAAATGGCTCCTTCAACATTTTGTAGTGTGGTGTCATCACTTTTACCTAGCACTTTAGGTAAGAAAATGATTATCACACCTATATAGGTAATAAGTATAGCGGCTAACTGTTTTTTTGTGATGGGCTGTTTCAAAAAGAATCGACTCATTAACACGACAAAGGTGGGATAAACAAATAAAATTAATCGCTCCAAACTCGCATCGATCAATTCTAAGCCTTTAAAATCCCACAAGCTAGCCATGTAATAGCCTAAAAAACCCATCAATAAAATGATTAATAAGTCCTTCTTTGAAACGGCTGATAATGCTTTTCTATCCAAAAAAAGGAAGAATAAATAGATGGGTAAGGCAAACCCCATGCGAAGCAAAAGCGCTCCCATAGCATCTACATCGTATTGATACATCAACTTCACAATAACGGCTTTTGTTGAAAACAACAACACCCCAGCGATCCCCATCAAAATACCTGTACTATACTTTTTATCCATGATTCCTGTACATAAAAAAAGCCCCTTAAGTTTACACTCAAGGGGCTTTTTGTTCGAAATAAATTATCGTTAAATACAAACATACCGTTCCCCTTGTGCTCCTAGAAGCCAAATTAGAGATACGACTGTATGTAGACTGTTTTTCATTTGTGGGTGTAAGTTAATAAAAAGAAGGTGAATTAAAATAACCTCATTTGAATATAATTGAGTTAAACCATCAAACTTTCTTACTAACTACTTGAATCTTCGCCCGTTTTAAAACAATTTCGCAAGCCTAAAGTTTTGATTAGTAAAACGAAATTATGGAATTAACTATTGGACAACAAGCTCCTGCATTCACTGGTAAAGATCAAAATGGCAACTCAATATCATTGGCTGACTTCGCTGGTAAAAAATTAGTGATTTATTTTTACCCTAAGGATAACACACCTGGTTGCACAACACAAGCCTGTAATTTGAGAGATAATTATGATTTATTGCTTAAAAAAGGGTATGCTGTTCTAGGTGTTAGCTGTGATACAGAAAAAAAACATCAAAATTTTATCAACAAATTTGATTTACCTTTCCCATTAATTGCAGATACTGAGCAAGAACTCGTTAATTTGTATGGCGTTTGGAAAGAGAAGAGCATGTATGGTAAAACATTTATGGGAATAGTACGAACGACCTTTGTCATAGACGAAAAAGGAATAATAGTAGAAATAATCAAAAAAGTGGACACCAAAAACCACACAGATCAAATTTTAAAGTAAGAATGGCTACGCAAGAAGAAATTAAAGAGCTTGAAAAAGTTGCTTCACAGGTAAGAAGAGACATCGTAAGAATGGTTCATGGTTGTGCATCAGGTCACCCCGGTGGTGCTTTAGGTTGTGCTGACTATTTTGTGGCGCTTTATTTTAAATTAATGACCCACAATAAAAACTTCTCCATGGACGGGAAGAATGAAGATTTGTTTTTCTTATCTAATGGTCACATTTCTGCTGTTTTTTATAGCACACTTGCTCGCGCTGGATATTTTGATCCAAAAGAATTAGCTACACACCGAAAAATTAACTCACGTTTGCAAGGTCACCCAGCAACGGAAGAAGGTTTACCAGGAATCCGAATGGCTTCTGGCTCCTTAGGACAAGGTATTTCTGTTGCAGCTGGTGCAGCTCAAACAAAACGAATTAACGGGGACGACAAATTAGTTTATTGTTTGACTGGTGATGGTGAGTTACAAGAAGGTCAAATTTGGGAAGCAGCAATTTATGCGGCACACCACAAAGTAGACAACTTAATCGTTACAGTTGATTATAACGGTCAACAAATTGACGGTCCTGTTGATCAGGTAATGTCTCTAAAAGATCTTAGTGCCAAATGGAAAGCTTTTGGATGGACAGTACTAGAACTGAATGAAGGCAACAACATGACTAAAGTTGTTGAAACATTGGAAAAAGCAAAAGCTGAATGTGGCAAATCGAAGCCAGTATTGATTTTAATGAAAACAGATATGGGACACCCTATCGACTTCATGATTGGAACACATAAATGGCATGGCGTTGCACCAAATGATGCACAAAAAGATATTGCCTTAGCGCAATTAGAGGAAACTTTAGGCGACTATTAAATAAATAAACATGCAGAAACTAGTAACCATATTACTCTTTCTGTTTGCACTAATCCGTGTCTCTGAAGCACAATACCAGCGCAAACCTGGTGAGGCGGCTCCAAAGACACGGATTCTTTTTTTACTGGATGGATCAGGGAGCATGAATGCTGAGTGGGAAGGCAAAAAGCGAATTGATATAGCCAAACACGTGTTGTCAGAAATAGTTGACTCCCTCAAAGTTGATAAAAATGTGGTATTAGCCCTTCGGGTTTACGGTCATCAGTATGGTAGACAATTTCAAAATTGTAAAGACACCAAATTAGAAGCCCCTTTTGCCCCGAACAACCATGAAAACATTAAATCAAAATTAGCTAACATTGATCCTAAAGGCGTTACACCTCTTGCCTATTCCATGTTACAGGCAACAGAAGATTTTCCAGCAAGTGATCAGTATAGAAATGTGATTATCATTATAACCGATGGTCTGGAATCTTGTGATGGCGACCCGTGTAAGGTGTCCGTTGCCCTTCAACGGAAACGAATTTTCTTAAAACCTTTTATCATTGGTTTAGGCATGGAACCCAAATATGCCGATGCATTTGATTGTATTGGTCAGTTTAAAAATGCGACTACCATCAAATCATTCAAGTTAATTTTAAGTGATTTAGTACAACGCACCTTAGGCGAAACGCGTGTTCGTGTAGACTTACTCGATAGCTACGGAAAAGCCACTGAGACCAATGTGAACATGACTTTCTCCAATAATATGACAGGCACTCCAGAGTACAACTATGTTCATTACATCAAATCAGATGGTAAAGCAGATGAATTGGAGATTGACCCTGTAATGAGTTATGATTTGGTGGTGAACACCATTCCCCCTGTAAAAAAATCGAATATCTTTTTAAAAGGCGGTGAGTTAAATGTAATTCAAGTCCCCACCCCACAAGGTCAACTACAGCTGTTTCAATCGGGTTACAAAGAGTACGACAACCTACAAGCCATCATCAGAAAAGCAGGTACCAACCACACCATTCACGTGATGCCTGTGGGCGAAACTGAAAAATTATTGGTAGGCGAATATGATATTGAAGTTTTGACAGTTCCACGCACTTATAAACGTGTAAGAATTGAACAGAGTAAAACTAACAGAGTGGATTTAACATCTCCTGGAAGAGTTAATATTCCGGTAAGCAAAAAAGGCTATGGAAGCATTTACCTTATCAAGGAAAATGGTGAACAAGAGTGGGTATATAACCTTCCCACAGAGAGCAGTCAGATAAATATGGCGATGCAACCAGGCAACTATTTATTAGTGTTCAAATCGAAAGATTCTCCAGGAAGTGAACATACTTCTCTGAAAGAATTTAAAGTTTTAGAGCATGGCTCTACAACCGTTCGACTTTATTAAGAAAGACTTATCAACAGATTACTTATAAAACGGAATAAAAATTTATTTTTGCGTTTCGAAAAAAAGACATGAAAGAATATACATACTCAGAGAAAAAAGACACGCGTTCAGGTTTTGGTGTTGGATTGCTTGAAGCTGGTCGCAAAAACCCTAATGTAGTTGCTCTTTGCGCTGACTTAATTGGGTCACTAAAAATGGGTGATTTCCAAGAAGAATTTCCAGAACGATTTTACCAAGTAGGTATTGCTGAAGCAAACATGATTGGTTTAGCAGCAGGAATGACAATTGGTGGTAAAATACCATTTACTGGTACGTTTGCTAACTTTTCTACCAGTAGAGTATATGACCAAATTCGCCAATCGGTATGTTATTCTGGCAAAAACGTAAAAGTGTGTGCTTCACATGCTGGCTTAACCTTAGGTGAAGATGGTGCTACTCATCAAGTGTTGGAAGACATCGGGATGATGAAAATGTTACCACATATGGTCGTAATAAACCCATGTGACTTTAACCAAACGAAAGCGGCAACTCTAGCAGTGGCTGAGTATGAAGGACCAGTATATTTACGCTTTGGCCGACCAGCAGTGCCTAACTTCACGTCTGCTGATCAAAAATTTGAAATTGGAAAAGCAGTAGTTTTAAATGAAGGTGCCGATGTTACCATCATTGCAACAGGTCACTTGGTTTGGGAAGCGATAGAAGCAGGTCATACCTTAGCAAAAGAAGGCATCAATGTTGACTTAATCAACATTCACACAATAAAACCTTTGGATGTACAAGCAATCTTAAAATCAGTGAAGAAAACCGGTTGTGTGGTAACTGCTGAAGAACATCAAATTGCTGGTGGATTAGGCGAAAGCGTTTCACAAGTATTAGCGACAAACCACCCTGCCCCACAGGAATTTGTAGCGGTTAATGATACTTTTGGTGAAAGTGGTCCTCCTGATGAATTAATGAAAAAATACGGCTTAAAAGCTGACAACATCGTAGAAGCAGCTAAGAAAGCTATTTCTAGGAAGTAATATATAATGCCTTTTACAAGCTTAATCCTGACAGGTGTAGAAATTTGTCAGGATTTTTTTTTGGATTTTTGGCTAACGGATTTTTGATAAGTTTTTTGTTTTAAATCTTTATCAAGTATATAAGCATCCCCTGCTAACTATTCACAAACTCAAAACTTTACAAACCAATCAGCACAAACTATTCCATCAGATTCAAAAAATTAGTAGCTTGAATAACCCAATTCACTAAAACAAGAAAGGATCGTGAATGTCATTCACACGAACTCAGGAAAAGCTTAAAATACTTGCTGACGCTGCAAAATACGATGTTTCGTGTTCTTCCAGTGGTAGTAACAGAACGAACAAATCCAAGGGTTTAGGAGATGCTTCCGCCTCAGGAATCTGCCATACCTACACCGCAGATGGTCGATGTGTTTCGTTGTTAAAAATCTTGCTAACCAACCATTGTATTTTTGATTGTGCTTACTGTGTTACCCGAAAAAGTAATGATATACAGCGTGCAGCTTTTCAAGTGCAGGAAGTAGTTGACTTGACCATTAACTTTTACAGGCGCAATTACATTGAAGGACTCTTTTTAAGCTCCGGCATTTTCAAAAATGCAGACTACACCATGGAACGGCTAGTGGCTGTAGCCAAAAAATTACGGTTAGAAGAAAATTTTAACGGCTACATTCATTTGAAATCTATCCCGGGTGCTAGTGATGAACTCATGCGTGAAGCGGGCTTATACGCTGACCGGTTAAGTGTGAATATCGAAATCCCCACTGCGGAAGGTTTAAAGTTATTGGCTCCGGAAAAAAACAGGGCTGATTTTATAAAACCAATGACTAAAGTTCGTGATGAAATTGTACTCTATAACTCGGAGAAAAAATTAATCAAAAGCACTCCGAAATATGCTCCAGCTGGACAAAGCACGCAAATGATCGTAGGTGCTAGTGGTGAAACCGATATGCAAATCATGTACACCTCCGATTATTTTTATAAAAAATTTGATTTAAAACGAGTGTACTATTCTGGTTACGTACCGATTAGCCACGATGCCCGCTTACCAAAAATAGGAAGTGAGGTACCTATGCTCAGGGAAAACCGGCTCTACCAAACCGATTGGTTACTCCGCTTTTATGGTTTTGATATCAAAGAAATCCTAAATGACCAACATAAAGACCTTGATTTAGATATTGACCCTAAACTTGGTTGGGCATTGCGGAATATGCATTTCTTCCCTGTAGATGTAAACAAAGCTGATAAACAACTACTTGCGAGAGTGCCTGGAATTGGAATGAAATCCGTGAATAAGATATTACAAGCACGTAAATTCAGAAATCTTGATTGGGAACACCTCAAAAAATTAGGAGTTGCTTCTAACAGGGCTCAATATTTTATTTTATGCAGCTCAAGAAGATTTGAAAAAAGGGATTTAACTGCAGAAAAAATTAAAAGTTTAATTCTTAAAACATCTTCAAGCAAGTATTCAAACATGCTGAGTACTCAGCTCCCTCTTTTTTAATATCATGGTGACTCTTATTTATGACGGTTCCTTTGATGGGTTGTTAACCTCTATATTTATATGCTATGAGGAGAAATTAGTCAATCCAACTATTTGCCCTGAGCACCTTTACCAAAAAAGTCTCTTTAATACTGGTAAAGTTGTATTAACAGACAATGAGAAAGCTAACCGCGTATGGAAAGGATTGAAAACTAAAATTACCTACAACCAACTTCAACGACTTTATTATACTTTTTTAAGTGAGGTGGAAAATCTTGAAAATTTACTTTACCAAGCCATCAAATATATTTTTGATCACAAAGAAAACGTAGCTTCAGACTATGGAAACCAATACATATTACAGGTAAGTAAACTGGCAAAAAGTGTAAGCAGGGAACGCCATCGCATGACTGCTTTTGTGCGATTTAAATTAACTGCTGATGGTATTTACTTTGCGAATATATCTCCTGATTTTAATGTACTACCACTCATAGTAAACCATTTTAAAAACCGCTATGCAGATCAAAAGTGGATTATCTATGACTTAAAGCGCAACTATGGGATATTTTATGATTTAGAAACGGTTGAAACTATTATTTTAAATTTTAAAAATAATTATAGCCCCACTGCCACTTCGGAAGAGATTTTTGCAGAATCAGAGCTTGAATTTCAACAACTCTGGAAAGATTATTTTAAAAGTACCAACATTGAAGAACGAAAAAACACAAAACTACATGTAAGGCATGTTCCGAAACGATATTGGAAATATTTAAGTGAAAAGCAGCCTTAAAAAGTATAGATTAGGAATTCGCAATTGAATTAACCGTTAGTATACAGCTAAGAAATCCTAAAGCGTGTGTTAGTTTTTCAGTATAACAGGTTACGGTTTATTATAACAACATTGCTACCTTCAAAGTCAAGCTGATAATGGAAACAGAGAGGTAAGATAGAGAGGGAAGATAATATGTTTGATTAAAAACAACCTACCCCAAGTAATCAAGGATAGGTTGTAAATGTTATTATTGCATGGTATAGATTTTTTCGACAGAACCATCATTATAATGATAGATCAGTACTTCCCCAGTTACAGATGGGTTTCTTTCTTGGCCTAGTTGGTTGTACACTTTAACAAGTTCTTTTTGCCCTGTAACCAATCCTTTTTGCAAACTTGTAATTATAGAATAATCAGTAACTTCCACATCATCAATAGCCACTTGACTCGTTCTATACAAAGCAGTTAACGCCCTACGACAACTCGATCTTTCATTTGCACCAGTATAACGAGCAGAACAATAATCTTTTCCAGCATCAACACCAGTAAACTCACCATAAGTTATAGACTTTAGAGTAACACTTTGAGCAACTAAGGTTGGGGCAATAATGTTTACCGTAGAAGACAAAGGACCTGAAACCACATTATATACTTGAAGGTATCCGTCTTCGGTTATAACATTATCCACTGCAAAATCATAGCTTACATTGGCGCTAATCGTTAGTTCTTCACTATCATATGTCTTAAGATAGGTATCCAAACTAATTATAGTGATCGTATTTCCTAAAGTCTGAACTTCTGTACTGGTAGCGTAATTGGTTCCAATTTTAAATTGAACAAATAAAGAGTCCGTACTTGACAATGTTGGGGCATTATTCCAAACAAGATTCGGTGAAGCATTCTGATTAAAATCAATCACCCCAACTTGGTCTGAGCCATCAACTTCATAGAGGCTACTAACACTTAGGGGCATACCGGATGATAAATCAGCGTTGATGCTATTACCATTAAAATCTTCTGAAAACAAGGTATTTTGCGCATTAGAGACTTCCAAAAAGGCACATAGTACAGCTACGAATAGTAATTTTTTTTTCATTTTTTTTAGTTAAAAGTGTTAAGAATATATTTTGAAGAAGTATGTCAAACGATTTTATTCACTAAAGGTTTTCTTTTATATTCACACATTACTGATATACAAAATGCGCTACAGAAAAGCCTTCATCCGCATGTGCCCCTCACTCCCTCGCTCTGCAGTATAAAACAGAGTGACAACAAAAAGTAGTATTTCTGACACAGTAACTAAAGCCTACCAACACCTCTGAAACACAATTGGATTAAAGTTCTTTAAAATAATTACATTATTGAAAGTCCAGTGTTACGTGAATGAAAGAACTATTGCTTTACATCTCAGGGAGATTCCCGACATTCCTGCATTACATCCCGCAATTTGGGAATGACGGTTTAAAATTAAATTATACCGTCTGGCTAAACATCCTCGTCTCTGGGTTGGCTTTCAGCAGATACGGATCTAACGTCATGCAAATGTTACGCACAAAGGAGCGACCTTCTTCTTTTACAGACAACGAATTTCCATTTTCTTCCAACAACTCATCTTTCAGCATCTCAAAGCGTTTGGCAGAAAATTGTTTTACCAACAGTTGCTCGTCACCATCAAGTGGCCATGAGGTTTCAAATTGACACATCAAATTCATTACATGTTTCTTGATAATTTTGTCTTCGTAGCTTTGTAAGTGTCCGTTGACAATAGGCAACTTATCTTCTGCTAATAAGTCGTAATAAGCTTTGACATTTTTCTCATTCTGCACATACATGCCGTTAGTTTCACTTATGCTGGAAACACCTAAACCAATAAGCGTTGATGATTTAGTAACGGTATAGCCCATAAAATTACGGTTTAACTTGCCTGCCTGAAGCGCACAATGTAGCTCATCAGTTGGCAAAGAGAAGTGATCCATACCGATGGTTTCGTATCCTGCTTGTGACAATAGTGCTTTTCCTTTCTCATATAATGCTAATTTAGTTGACCCAGTAGGTAAATCCTCTTCAGTGAACCTCCGCTGCGCATTCTTTTTCCAAGGCACATGTGCATAACTGTAAAATGAAATACGATCCGGTTTAAAATTGATTACAGCCTCAAACGTATCTATGATGGAATTCATAGTTTGAAATGGTAATCCATAAACCAGGTCAAAGTTTACAGATACATTGTCAATGCGATGAATCCACCCCTGCACTTCTTCTACTTTTTCTACCGTCTGAAAACGGTTGATAGCCGTTTGCACTGCAGGGTCAAAATCTTGAATACCTAGACTAAACCGGTTAAAACCTAATTGTTTGAACATTTCAATTTGCTTTTCACTCACCACATTCGGATGAATTTCTACACTTAACTCGGCTTGTGGTTCTTTGTCGACTTCTGAAAGTATTGCCCCCACAATTTTTTCTAAGTTTTCTGCTGAAAAAAAAGTAGGTGTACCCCCACCCAAGTGCAGTTGTTTTAGTTTTGGCTTGGTTGAAAAAAGTGCACGATACATGCCCCATTCTTTCAAAATCGCTTTTACATAATTGGCTTCCAGCGAATGGTTTTGCGTGATGATTTTATTACAAGCACAGTACGTACAAAATGTTTCACAATAAGGTAAATGGAGATAAATGCTTAAACCATCATCATCGGAATACGATTCCAAAACACTTTGTTTCCAAGTTGCTTCTGAAATTTGATTATTCCAAAACGGCACTGTAGGGTAACTGGTGTACCGTGGACCAGGGACATTGTATTTCTCCAGTAGATTCATGACCGCAAATTGGTTTTTTGCCGATTCTTGCTTGATGATATAGTTAAGTCCGTGAGCTGATTTTCGTCATGATAAAATGTTCTCAAAAACGAGAATTTTATTAATTAAGAAGGCTAAGCTGAAATGAATACAACGGAACAAACTTATTGCTACCACTGCGGCAACGAATGTGAAGAAGAAATCTTAACCAAAGACAACCATTCCTTTTGTTGTGTCGGCTGTACTTCTGTCTATTCGATTCTTCAAGAAAATGGATTATGTAACTATTACGACCTCGAAAACAATCCTGGCATTCAATTAAAAGCCAAAGCGAAAAGTGAGTTTGCCTATTTGGAAAACGAGGAGATCATCAACTCCATTGCTGAATTTCAAAATGAAGATTACCTCCAGGTCACTTTTTACATCCCACAAATTCATTGTTATTCCTGTGTTTGGTTGCTCGAAAAACTCTATCAACTGAAGGAAGGGGTCTCAAAGTCGTCAGTGAATTATTTAAAGAAAGAAGTAACAATAGGGTTTAATAAAAACGACCTATCGTTACGTCAAGTGGTTGAGTTGCTTGCCTCCATTGGCTATGAACCACTCATCAACCTGGATCAAAAACAACGTACAAAAAAGCAAGAACCGTTACGGAGACTCTATCTGCAATTGGGTATCACAGGGTTTTGTTTTGGAAACATTATGCTACTTAGCTTCCCCGAGTACATTGCTAACATCCACAAAGTAGAACCCGAATATGCAGCCTATTTTGGGTTGATTAGTTTAGTGCTTTCGCTGCCTATTCTTTTTATTGGTGCTGCCGATTATTTCAAATCATCCCTTGGAGCGATTAAAAACAAACGCATCAACTTAGATATTCCTATTAGCGTTGGGATTATCGCCTTATTCCTATTTAGTGCCTTTGAAGTGCTGTCTGCTGTAGGCTCTGGCTATTTTGATTCATTGGGCGGCTTAGTTTTCTTCTTGCTTTCGGGTAAGTTGTTTCAACAGAAAACCTTTGACCAACTTAACTTCGAGCGCGATTACAAAAGTTATTTTCCTTTAGCGGTCACCAAATTGGTCAATCAGGAAGAAGTACCTCTCCCTGCTTCGCAAGTGCAAGAGGGCGACCGTTTATTAGTCCGCAACAATGAAATTATTTCAAGTGATAGCATTCTGTTCTCTGCGTCTGCATCTATTGACTACAGTTTTGTTACAGGGGAATCGGTGCCAGTGGAAAAAGTGGCGGGAGAAAAACTCTATGCTGGTGGTCGTTTAGTCGGAAGTGCTATAGAAATTGAAGTGCTCAAACAAACCTCTCAAAGTTACCTTACCCGTTTATGGAACCAGTATTCAGATGAAAATGACCATCAACTACATTCGCTAAGTGATGCAATCAGTAAATACTTTATCATCGTGGTGCTGATCATCGCTTTTGGATCGGGGCTATTTTGGTTGAACACCAGTGTTGCCATTGCCTTAAAAGCATTTACCAGTGTGCTTATTGTGGCGTGCCCGTGTGCATTGGCGTTGTCCATTCCGTTTACCTATGGCAATGCCATTCGCTTGCTTGGTCAAAAACATTTTTATGTTAAAAACACCGCTGTGCTAGAAGTGATGGACACCATCAAACATGTAGTCTTTGACAAAACAGGTACACTCACCTCCCTGAACGATGCACAAATCTCTTATGAAGGACAGGCACTCACAGTGCAAGAACGGCTACAAATTAAGTCGATAGTAAAACATTCTAACCATCCATTGAGTAAGGCACTGTTTAAATTTATAACTGGTGAAACGATTCCTGCGATAGCCTTTGAGGAAATTCCAGGAAAAGGACTCAAAGCCATCATCGACAACGCCAATGTAAAAATTGGTTCTTCCCTATTTGTGTTGGGTGAAACCGAAAACAATGCAGAGACGGCCATTTATGTGAGTAAAGACGGGGTTTATTTAGGCAAGTTTGTGTTTAGCAATGTCTACATTGAAGGCATCAGTAACCTATTTTCCGCCTTAAAAAACAACTACACTACCGCTGTATTGTCCGGTGACAACGACCAAGAATACCAGGCATTAAAACAACTTACCCACGCGCATACCGATCTTCGTTTTCATCAGTCGCCCTTTGACAAACAAGACTACATTCAAAACCTAGAAAACAACCAAGTACCAACCTTAATGATGGGGGACGGACTCAACGATGCGGGCGCACTCAAAGCGGCCACAGTGGGGATTGCTGTTACGCAAAACTCAAGTAACTTCTCCCCTTCCTCCGATGTGATTGTGGATGCCGCCAACGTAACGCTGCTGCCCCAAGTGTTGACCTTTGCTAAAAGAGCAAAGAAGATTGTTTATTGGAGTTTTGGAATCTCATTCACCTACAACCTGGTCGGTTTATTCTTTGCTGTGCAAGGCAAGCTCTCCCCTTTAGTCTCGGCCATTCTAATGCCTGTAAGTTCTGTTACCGTTATGATTTTTGCGATGGGGGCTACTTATGGTGTTTTTAGTAGGGTGTTTGAAAAGGGAGTTAAATAAGTAATTGAATCAACACCCCAACTAAAAAAAGTAAACTTTTCGTCTTGTAGCCCTCATCCAATAGGATTGTTTTATTAATCAATAATGAGATGTTGAAATATAATTTCTATTTTGTACCTCCAAATAAAATCAGTCTAAAACATATCGAATTAAAGGGATTTTAGAATAAAAAGGGATTAAACAAATCTAGTTGATTGAACAATTAGAAAGAGTGACAATATGGTTAACGGCTATGGGCAAAATAAAAGACAGCCAAGTCTATAGGATTTATATATAATTGCTACACAATTAAAGATTGAAGTCTCTGAGTTATTGATAAAGTCAAATACTTAAAATGAAAAATGAAAAATTAAAAGTATATGGCCTATTCACTGGAGGTGGTGGATTAGATATTGGCTTTAAAGAGGCTGGATTTGACATAATAGGATCATCCGACATTTGGCCAGAAAGTGAAAAAACAATGAAATTGAATTACCCTGAAATTCCATTTATTTGTAAAGATATTCAAACGCTCACTTCTAGTGAAATATTAGAAAGTACCAATGGAGTTAAACCAGACGTAATAATTGGTGGCCCACCTTGCCAGGGTTTCTCAGTAATGGGGGACAAAAACTCTGCTGATCCAAAGAATGTACTTTTCGAATCATATGTAAGATTGGTGGACGACTTAGAACCTAAAAGCTTTGTATTTGAAAATGTCAAAGGAATCAAGTCTATGTTCAATGGTAGATACCTTGTTATGGTGGCTAATAGCTTTGCCAAAATTGGATATGATATTTATTTAAAAGTTCTTAATTCTAAAGACTATGGCGTTCCTCAGAAAAGAGAGCGAGTCATCATCGTTGGGACTAAAGTTAAAAACCTATTCAAATACCCTCTTCCTAGCGATGATTCTATAGGTATCTTAAAATCTAAAAAAAATGTGCAGGAAGCTATTGGGGATTTAGTTGAGCAGGACAGCTCATTTCCAAATCACACTGTTCTTACTCATGGCGAAACAGTTTTACAAAGATACAAACTGATTCCTGAAGGAGGAAAACTCCCACCACCAGAAGAGTTGCCAGTAGCAATTAGACGTAAAAATTTTGGAAACACCTACATAAGACTACATAGGGAAGAGTTAGCCCCAACGATGGTTCCAGGTAATAACGCATTCCCTGTTCATCCAACATTAAATAGAAGTTTAACACCAAGAGAAGCTGCTAGAATACAAACGTTTCCAGACTCACATATTTTTACTGGAGCAAGAAAAGAACAATGTATATTAGTTGGTAATGCTGTCCCAGCCTTAATGGCAGCACATATTGCAAGAGAATTAAAAAATCATATTCTGGACAAAAATTATGAAGGGTCGGAAAAAGATTTACTCCTCAAAAGGAATCAGAAAATAGAGATGAAGGAAGACAAAAAAACAGAAAACACATTAAATTTTATAGATCTATTTTCGGGAGCTGGTGGCATTGGAATTGGTTACGAACAAGCTGGGTACAATCATGTTTTTAGTGCAGACTTCGACCCTGGGGTAGCCAAAACCTTCAGACATAACAACAATACACCCTTTATAGAAGGAGATTTATCAGATGACTCCATTTTTGAAGAGGCAAAAAAAATTGTTGGAGACAAAGAAATCGATGTAATAGTAGGAGGACCTCCATGCCAAGGTTTTTCTATGTTTGGAAAAAGAAGATTTGTAAAATCTAAATCTCACAACCCTCATGACGACTTAAGGAATGATTTGATTTTCACTTACTTAAAGTATGTCAAAGAGTTCAATCCTAAATGGTTTATGATGGAGAATGTTGCTGGTTTAGTTAACTTAGCAGATGGATATTTTCTGGAAAATTTTATTGAAAGAGTAAAAGAATTAGGTTACAATAATTATGATTACAAAATCATTAATACAGCTGATTATGGTGTCCCCCAAAAAAGAAAACGTTTCATTTTTTTAGCTAACAGAACGGGTAATATTATTCCATGGCCTAAACCTAAATATTATTCAAAACCTGAAGACTGGGAAAAACCTTATAGAAATATCAATCAAGTACTTACAGGGTTGGAAACGGATAAATCACAAAGCCAATTTAAAAATCATATCCCAATGAATCATTCACCAGAAGTTGTGGAACGATTCTCTTACATAAAGGAAGGGTATAAAATAAACCATGATGATTTACCCGAACATTTAAAATACAGTAGAACAGGTAAACCTATAAAGAGTTTTAGTAAAGTGTTATTTAGATTAGACCGAAATCAACCATGCCACACTCTCGTCCCTGGCCATAGTGCATTCCCTATCCATCCATGGTTAAATAGACAACTTACAGTAAGAGAGGCCGCAAGAATTCAAACATTTCCTGATTCAATTGAATTTTTAGGAAATCATGGCCAACAATGTAAACAGGTTGGCAATGCATTTCCACCAATGGCTGCTGAAGTATTTGCTAATGCAATTCGAAAGGCTATTGTTAACGACTGGAAGGAAGAGAACTTAAGTGGGTTAGTGCATTACTCTTTAGTTGAGAAAAATAAATAAAATGAAACTATTAACTGATTTTGAACAATATTTAAAAGATTCTGGAAAAAGTGATAAAACTATTTCAAATTATATAGGTGCTTTTTCCTTCATCAATAAAATAATTGAGAAAAATAACATACCAAACTTAGAAAATTGGAAAGCCTCAACTTTAGATAGTTACATAAGAAAAATTACAGAAGATGAAACATTTATTTCCCAAAACACAAAAGGAAATAATATGTATTCAGCAACTATAAATAATTTGAAAAAATTTATGAGTCAAATTAAACCAATTCTACCGTTTGATACTTTTGGATGGAGATGGGCTTCTACTGGTATAGCCTCTCATTTAAACCAGCCTACATCTCTAAAAGTAGTTTTAGACGCATTATTAATAAATGGAAATGGTCAAGATAATTATACTAAACCCTTTAAAGATTTAATTTACAAGTTATGTATAAATAAATATAAAATTAGTGATGCCGAAAGTGATAAGCTCACGAAATTAAGTAACCCAAATGATGAAAAGAACATAATTGAAAATTCAGCAAACTATTGGTATCATCTAGGCTTATTAGAAGATACTGGAAGAAATGCAAAAGTTAGTCAACTAGGAGAAAGATTTTTAAATGGGTCACTATCAAACGATGAGTTTTTAAAAGATCGAATTAAAAATTATTATTTACCAAATAAATCGTATACAACCACTGAAGTTTCAAAATGGGATTCAAACAATATAAAAGTTTATCCTTTAAAATTAATTCAAGACATTTTTAAGTACCTGAGTAAAAATTATGATGAAGGAAACTTATATCTTACAGAAGAAGAACTGTCAAAAATTATTATCCCTTGCTCTTCAGATCTTGAAAAATTTGATATCACAATAATTGTTAAGCATCTAATTGAATTCAGAAAAGATTCTTTGAATTATTCTGATTGGCCATTACCTCAGTCAAATTATACTGATGATAAAGGATATAGAATGGCAAATGAATTTTTATACTTTTTAGAAGTTTTTGATTTTTTAGATTCAAACAAAAAAAGTACAGTTAGGAGTTTAGATAAAAAATATAAACCAACTGATAAATTATTAAATACAATTAAAGTAGAAGATGACAATCAGCGTTTTCATAGTTTAGCCAATGATGAATTTGATATAACAATTTTTCAACAATCAATTGAGAAAGCTGGGTTAGCTTATGATAAAAAGCTTATAACTAGATACATTAGTTCATTGGTTACTAAACCCTTTGTACTATTAAGTGGACTATCTGGCTCTGGTAAAACTAAATTGGCACAAGCGTTCACAAAATGGATTTGCCAGGACGATAGCCAAGTATGTATAGTGCCCGTTGGTGCCGATTGGACAAACAGAGAACCTCTTTTAGGTTACCCAAATGCATTGCAACCTGATAATTATGTAAAGCCTGAAAATTGTGCTTTAGACTTAATTATTCAAGCCAATCAACGACCTGAACTACCTCATTTCTTGATCTTAGATGAGATGAATTTAAGTCATGTAGAACGCTACTTTGCAGACTTTTTAAGTGTGATGGAGTCTAATGAAAAGATTCCGCTTTTCTCCAATGAAAACACTATTGAAAACATACCTTCAAGCATAAGGTTACCAAGTAATTTATTCATCATCGGCACCGTTAATATTGACGAAACAACTTATATGTTTAGCCCTAAAGTGCTTGACCGTGCCAATGCTATTGAGTTTAGGGTATCCAAAGAGGAAATGACTCTCTTTTTTGACAATAGAAAAGAGATAGACATGACTTTACTCTACACAAAAGGAGCATCAATGGCTAAAAGTTTTCTTAAAATAGCAGAGAACAAAAGCTTTTCAGAACAAGAGCTATCCAATGTGAACGAAACGCTTGTTAAGTTCTTCGTTCAGCTCAAAAAAGCAGGAGCAGAATTTGGATACAGGAGTGCATCTGAAATCATTCGTCTTTTTAATCAACTCACAATAATAGACGTTACATTAACCGAAAATGAGAAGATAGATATTGCCATTATGCAAAAACTATTACCAAAGCTTCACGGTTCAAGAAGAAAGCTTTGCCCTATATTATTAACCCTAGCAGCTTTTTGTACAACTTCTGAAATTAAACATATTGAAAAAGAGGTATTCGAAGTTGATGATTTTAATTTTTCGTCCACTATACATGTTAAGTACCCGCTATCACTGGAGAAAATTTCTCGAATGTATAACGGAGCAATTGATAATGGATTTGCAAGTTATGCAGAAGCTTAAAATATGGTAACCCTAAAATCCATATCAATTAATCTAAATCATTTAGAAGAGGGGTTATTGCTTTTTATTGATGAGCGGAAAAAGAATACTTTATTTGAAGTTAAGGATGCTTTTGAAAATAACGAAGCAATTCATCAACTGATTGAAGGTTGTTTTTATGATTATGAATTCAGTAATCCTGATTATTATTTTGAGAAAGATTTAGTCGTACAGCCGCACTCTAGAAATAAATATATTGGTACTATTTCACCAAATATTTTTGTAGGTACCTTATCATTGTCAATATATAAGAAGGGTAATGAAATTAATTCTATTGACTTAGAAGTTCAGTCTATAAAAACGGATTACCGGAATGATTACCGTAACATGCTCGAATTTATAACCGAAAAATGTACGGATTTATTAATGCTAGCTAACTCTCCTGTTTCTCATAGTTTCGAAACAGACTTTACGGAAGACAACAAAACACTATATCAAAAATTTTCTTTCATAAACTCAATCATATCTACGCCTGAATTTTCGGAATCAATTCATCGTATTGTTTCTTCTCCTGTAACAAAATGGCAAGAATCTTCCGAATTGAGAGATATCCGAAAAGTAAGAAAATTCAAAAACTCTAATGTGAAGGAATTAGTAAAAGGAACTAACAGGAATTCAATAGATGATAGCCACTATTTAAATACATACAAACTAAAATCTATCCCGAGCCACATTAGTTCAACTCGTAAAATTGATTCTGTTGACACACCGGAAAATAGGTTTATTAAACATGCGCTGGAAGTATTTCTAAAATTCTGTTTAGACATTAACAATGTGTCTAAACAAGAAAGCAAATTAGAGAAAGAATCCAGTCAGCTAATCAAAACATTAGAATCACATTTACACCATACTGTTTTTAAAGAAATATCACGACCTGCCACACTTAAAATAAACAGCCCTATACTTCAGCGAAAAGAAGGATATAGAGAGGTATTACGTGTTTGGCTAATGTTTGATTTAGCTGCTAAGTTGATTTGGAAAGGTGGCGAAGATATTTACCAAGGCGGCAAAAAAGACATTGCTGTTCTTTATGAATATTGGCTGTTTTTCAAATTATTGGACTTATTTAAATCCATTTTTAACATTGAGCCAAAAGATATTTCTGATTTGATAAAAGCGACTAGTGATGGTCTGAACTTACAACTTAAACAAGGCAATCATACCGCACTTCGAGGTGTTTATAATACAGGAACAAGAAAATTAAACATTCGTTTTAATTATAACCGTTTGTTTAAAAAAACGGATACCTATCCTACTTCAGGAAGCTGGACAACTACAATGCGTCCTGATTATACTTTATCGTTTTGGCCATATGGCATTTCAGAAACTGAGGCTGAAACGGAAGAATTAATCGTTCATATTCATTTTGACGCAAAGTATAAAATTGCCAATCTAGGTGATATCCTTAATCAAGAAAAAGAGGAAGATTTAGATTCAGAAAAACAAGAGAATAGGAATGGTGTTTACAAAAATGCAGATCTACTTAAAATGCATGCTTATAAAGATGCTATTCGTAGAACAGGTGGTGCTTATGTATTGTACCCAGGAGATAAAACACTAAATAAAATTGGGTTTCACGAAATCATTCCTGGTTTAGGAGCTTTTCCAGTTAAACCTTCAAAAACTGATAGTGGCATTAGCGAACTAAAAGATTTCATTTTTCGAGTAATTGAGCATTTTGTAAATAGGGCCTCACAAAGAGAAAAATTAGCTTTCAGTGTTTACGATATTCATAGAAAAGACAACCCTCCAAATAAATTAAATGAGACCATTCCTGAAGCATATGGTGAAAACAGAAACTTAATACCAGACAACACCTTTGTATTAGTGGGATACTGTAAGAACAATTTAAATATTGATTGGTATAAGAAAGAAGGTAAGTATAATTTTAGAATGGATGATGACAAAGGATCATTAAGTTTGGAGAGCAGTGTTGTAAACGCTAAATATTTACTTCTCAGAGAATCAGGAAAAGATACTGCAAATAGAATTTTCAAAATAATAGGTAAAGGACCAAAGGTTTATAAAGGGACAAGCTTAGTTGGCTACAAAACCAGTAATCTAAAAGATTATTATTTAGTAATTGATATCGAAAAAGAAGAAAGTGCAGACTTTAACAAAGCAAGTTTTAATTTTACAGCGTTAGAAAAATACAAAGAAATAAAAAAAGTCGAGCGTAATAAATACAAAGCAGCTGGAATTCCGTTTACAGTTTCTTTAACAGAATTAATGGAAGTAAAACTGAAAACCAAAGACAAATAACGAATCACTTCTTTTTCAACCTCAGCTTTGGTGATTTGATTTCTAATTAACTAAAATCACTGTTTTTTTTGCGTTTCACAGAGGGATTTGGGTAGGTGATTAAAATAAAAAATGTGCGACCTAGTACAGTTAACCCAAATCAACCTAATCGTCTATATTTAATGTTTCCTTTTTATCAATGGAAATGGAAAGTCTAGGGGGCTTGAACTGAGAGTATCTATCAAACATAAACTCACGAATTGGAATAGTTGTAACTATTTTTAATCTATGAACCCTATAACCCAAAGTTATTCCATCCCTCTTTTAAACCTTTTATCCTCTCGGAAGTCTATCTTTACGTTGCGCAAATTTGTGATCATTGGAAGACAAAGAAATACTTGAAAAATTCAATCGTCCTGAAAGCCAAAACATGGCTTTCAATCAGCTGATTCGAAAATATCAAGAGCGGCTGTATTGGCACATCCGCAAAATGGTGATTGACCATGATGATGCCAATGACTTGGTACAAGACAGCTTTATTAAAGCATTTAAAGGATTGTCTAACTTCAGGGAAGAAGCGCAACTATTTACCTGGCTGTACCGAATAGCCACCAACGAATGTTTAAATTATCTTGCGAAGAAAAAAAGGCGTTTGATATTCTCACTGGATAATGTTGAAAATCAATTATTAAAAAAACTGGAGTCCCCTACGAACCTTGATGGCGACTTTATTCAACTGAAACTTCAAAAAGCGTTATTGACCTTACCCGAAAAACAACGCATCGTCTTTAACATGAAATACTTTGATGAGTTAAAATATGAGGAAATCTCAAAAATATTAGATACTTCCGTAGGTGGTTTAAAAGCTTCCTATCACCATGCAGTCAAAAAAATAGAAAAATCGTTAAGTCAAGATTAAACCTTTACCGAAATTTAACATCTCAATCAACGTGAACAACAAAAAGTACATATCGCTGGATGACAACCCCATCAAACATCCTTTCAAGGTTCCTGAAAACTATTTTGAAAGTTTACCGATGGAAATTCAAGGTAAATTACCACAACGGCAAACCCGTTCTTTTTCACTTTACAAGAAAGTAGCTATTAGCTCCATTTCAATAGCTGCGATTGTCATTCTCTTATTCACCTTGTTGAAGGACGATCAACTGACAAACAAAACAACCGATCAGTTATTAAGCACTGTTTCAGATGCTTCTTTAATTGCTTACCTTGATAATGTACAATTTGACGAAGAAGAATTGTTTAATGAAGTCGATACTGAATATAACTTTCAAAAAAACGTGATTTCGAACAACATTGAACAACAAACTTTAAAAGCATACGAAGATACTTATTTCACCGAAGATGATTTAGACCTTTACGACTATGAATAAACTACTTCCTACACTTTGCCTTTTATTAATCACCATAATAAGTGGTTTTTCACAACATCCTCAGTGCTCCAAAGAGGACTTTGAAAAAATTGAAGCCGCTAAAATCGCGCACATCACCACCGCTGTAGGGTTAACACCTAGTCAGGCTGAAGATTTTTGGCCGCTTTACAATGAATACTCTAAAAAACGTAGGGAATTAAAGCACGAAAGAAAAGAACTGATGAGAAAATCAGAAAGCTTGACCGAGGACAACCTTATTCTAACTACTATTACTCGAATTGATGAGCTACGTATGATGGAATTAAATTTAGATCAGGCTTACCGGAAAAAGTTTCTAATCATCCTCTCGCCTACCCAAGTCATGAATTTATATCGAGCTGAAAAAGAGTTTTATAGAATGATCATGAGGAAAATTCATGAGGAAGATTAATCAACATCCTCCTCATCTGTTTCAAATTTTTGATTTGCGAGTATAGTAAAATATTCCTTAGATATACTAAAAACATCTCTACCAGAGTTATAAACTTTAAATTCAAAATCATAATAACCTTCGGCAAGTACATTACTGCCATACACCTGTACTACAGTTGTGTCAGAGATGATTTTTTGAGTCGTTAATGTTTTCTGATAGCTTTCACCTCCATATTTTTTTGAATAAAGTGTAATATCTGCTCCCTGAGGCTTCAAATTCTCTGAAACTATCACCAATTCTCTAAAAGAGTCATATCCGTTATTATTTTTATCAATACTATTTCGCCAAAATACGTTTACTATTTCAAATGGTAAGTCATTAATACCATCCTCAAAACCATCAAAATAATAACTTGAAAAAGGTACTACGTTTTCATTGAATTCCTTTTCAATTAAATAATTAACTGTTCGTGTTTGTTTAGTTATAGGCGTAATTGTTTTAATAGGAACATCTATCGAATATCCATATAAATTTTGTGTACCAGGGAGGGGAGTAAAATCAGTGGTGAAAAAATCAGATTCTGCTAATACTTCATTCTCATGTCCAAGCTCATTGGAATAAATCATGACTTTGTAGCTTTTGTTTGCTAATTTATAGGACTGAAGATGAAGGGCTACTTTTTCTAAATCTGAAAAATAGTCATCCCCATCCTTGTCTATACCGATGAATTTACTCTCATTCACTACTACAGTTTCTCTCCCTTCAAAACACATCTCTTCCAGAACATTAGTCGGATAATTTGTATTTCGATAATTTACGATTTCATCCTTTTCTACATCCCTTGCATTTACTTCAAATTCATATTGCCCAGCACCATCCAATAACATTGAATGATTAATTCTAATAACTCTTTTATGCTCAACTTCAATGTCGCCAACCTCTAATGGTTCTGATTTATACACTCTACGACCAAGAACATTTCTTTTTCCGTAGACCTCTAAAACTACACCTCTATGGTAATTAGTTCTAAATGTAACTTCTATATCAATCCAAAGATAACATTCCGTTTTCACACTATTCGAGCCCCAATTTTCTATATATTTTGTTATAGTTGCTCCATCAATCACTTTCACTTCATTTATTGAAAAAAATGATGACCTATTTGGTGTTTCTTCAATTTCTTTTTTACATGAAGACAACGTTATTACAAATAATAAAAGTGTTAAGTATAAATACCTCATCAAAATAATTTTTACCAATAATAGGTAAAATATTTAAAAAAACATTAAAAGCTAAAGCTTCTGACACTTTGTCACCTCCCTTCTTTTGTGTAACTTTGTTGCCCGAAAATTGTTCAAAGGGAAGTCACACATGGATAATAACATCATCAGAGACATTGACATTCTTCAGCCTGAAGAAGCACAAGCGTGCGAAACTGTAAAAGTTTCAAAAGACGAAAACACGGGTAAATCAAAGAAGTTATACATTGAAAGTTACGGCTGTCAGATGAACTTCTCTGATAGTGAGATTGTCTCTTCCATCATGAAAGAAAACGGTTACGACACCACTTCTGACTATACCCAAGCTGATGTTATATTTTTAAACACCTGCTCCATACGAGATAAAGCGGAACAGACCGTGAGAAAACGGTTAGCAGAATTTAATGTTATCAAAAAAAATTCGAAACCCGACATGATGGTGGGTGTGCTTGGCTGCATGGCCGAGCGATTGAAAGAACAACTTTTAGATGAAGAAAAAATTGTAGACCTGGTTGCCGGACCAGATGCTTACCGCGACCTGCCTGGTTTAGTGGGAAAAGTAGACGATGGAGAAAAAGCAGTTAACACCTTTTTATCCAGAGAAGAAACCTATGCCGATATTAGCCCAGTCCGACTGAACTCTAACGGAGTGAGTGCGTTTATTTCCATCATGCGTGGCTGCGACAACATGTGTTCATTTTGTGTAGTCCCTTTTACACGTGGGCGTGAACGAAGCCGTGATCCATTATCCATCCTCAAAGAAGCAGAAGATTTAGTTGCTAAAGGTTATAAAGAAGTCACCTTATTGGGTCAAAATGTAGATTCTTACAAATGGTCAGCTGAGGAAAACAACAAAGCGTGGTTAGAGAAGCAACAAAAAAGTGGGAAACAACTAGAGATTGTCAACTTTGCGAACCTGCTTGAAATGGTCGCTTTGGTAAGCCCCGACTTACGGGTACGGTTTAGCACCTCACACCCAAAAGACATTACCGATGAAGTATTGGAAACGATGGCCAAATACGAAAACATCTGTAACTATATTCACCTACCTGTTCAAAGTGGGAACAACCGCATTTTGGATAAAATGAACAGAACCTATACCCGCGAATGGTACTTGGATCGCGTAGCGGCAATACACCGCATTATCGGTCCTGATTGTGGCATATCCTCCGATATGATTGCGGGATTCTGTTCTGAAACAGAAGAAGAACACAAAGATACCTTAACGCTGATGGAAAAAGTGCGTTTCCATTATTCATACATGTTCTATTATTCAGAGCGCCCAGGTACTTTAGCCGAAAAGAAATACGAAGACGATATTCCTGAAGAGGTAAAGAAAAAACGTCTGCAAGAAATTATCGATTTACAGCGAAAGCATTCTCATGAGCGAAACATCGCAGCAATAGGTAAAGTACATAAAATACTAATTGATGGAGTTTCTAAAAAATCGGAGAACCAACTCAAGGGAAGAAACTCTGAAAACACCGTCATAATTTTTGATAAAGGGAGTCACAAAATTGGTGACTATGTAATGGTTAAAGCAGTAGATTGTACCTCAGCAACCTTGTTTGGGGACGTTGTAAATGGCTAATCGGATGACAGATTCAGAACTACTCAGCATAAAACAACGGTTTGGGATAATTGGAAATAGTCCAAAATTACTTCATGCCATACATATTGCGATGCAAGTGGCCTCGACTGATATGACTGTATTAATTACAGGAGAAAGCGGTAGTGGTAAAGAATCATTTTCAAAAATCATTCATCAACTAAGTCCACGAAAACACAACCCGTTTATTGCCATTAACTGTGGTGCTATCCCTGAAGGCACTATTGATTCCGAGTTGTTTGGCCACGAAAAAGGTTCATTCACCGGTGCACACGATGCTCGAAAAGGATACTTTGAAGTAACCAATGGTGGTACAATTTTTTTAGATGAAATTGGTGAAATGCCGATGGGTACCCAAGCGCGTTTATTGCGGGTGCTTGAAAATGGCGAATACATTCGCGTTGGTTCATCAAAAGTTCAAAAGACGGACGTTCGTGTGATTGCAGCTACGAATGTCAATTTGTTTGAAGCCGTTGAAAAAGGTAAATTCAGAGAAGATCTTTATTATAGACTAAATACGGTTCCTATTAACGTCCCTCCGCTTCGGGAACGTGGTAATGACATTGAGTTGTTATTTCGAAAATTCGCTTCAGACTTTTCCGAAAAATACCATGTTAAACCGCTTAAACTTAATGATGAAGCAAAAAATGTTTGGCTAAACTTCCGGTTTCCAGGTAACATTCGTCAACTAAAAAATTTAGTAGACCAGATGTCTGCACTCGAAATGGAACGTGAAATTGACAAAGAAACTTTACTTCGTTATCTACCAAGTAATCCTGCTCACAGTCTACCTGCTTTACTAAAGGGAAACACACAAGACTTTTCTGAAAGAGAAATTCTTTACAAAGTGCTTTTTGACATGAAAAAAGACATGAATGAGTTAAAGAATCTTGTCCTGGAGTTAATGGAAGATGAAGGAAACTCAAAACAAATCATTAACGATCACAAAGAATTATTTTACAATTTAGATAAAACCTCTTCACAATCTTCTGACCTGGTGCCCTCACAAAACAATTATTATGATTCAAAGAAATCAAAAATTGAAGTGATGAAAAAACATGAAGACGATTATGACATACACCACGTTGAAGACGTAACACACGATGAATATGAAGACGAAACCCTTTCGTTAGAATCAAAAGAAAAAGAACTCATCATTAAAGCATTAAAAAAACACCGTAATAAGCGCAAATACGCAGCACAAGATTTGGGAATATCAGAGCGGACACTCTACAGAAAAATTAAACAGTACGAACTACAATGAGAATTGCAGCAATCACCTTTCTGATTTTATTACTTTGCAGCTGTAGTGTCAACTATAGCTTAACAAGTACGTCTGCTCCAAATCAAGCAAAAACCATCTACATTGCTAATTTTTACAATGAGTCGCCTTCAGGACCACCCAATTTAAGTCAATACTTTACTGAAAAAACCAAAAGTTATTATCAAAACAACACCAAACTAGAACTGGTCTCTTCTAACGGAGACTTAACACTTGAAGGAGCCATTACAGGTTATAATATTGCGCCTGTTGCACCACAACAAGGCGCCAATGGTATTAACATTGCTTCATTAAGCCGATTAACCATTACTGTGCGGGCCAAATACACCAATAAATTCAATGAAAAAGACAACTTTGATCAAAGTTTTTCTTTTTTCTCAGACTTTGAAGCTAATAAATCGTTAAGTGATGTTGAAGATGCGCTTATTGATGAAATTACAGACCAACTGGTGCTGCAAATTTTCACGCGTTCATTTGACAACTGGTAGAACCATTTCATGAATAGAGAACAACTCTTACATATTATTGAAAACCCAAATACCACTATTTCTGCGGACAACCTGAAAGAATTAGAGGCATTAGTAAAGGCATTCCCTTATTTTCAAGGCGGACATATTTTAATTGCAAGAGCTTATCACCTATCGGGAAATGTGTTTGCTGACAAAAAAATTAAAAAGGCGGCAGTCTATGCTCCAAATAGAAAAAAATTAAAAAACTATATTTCTGCTTCTACTGAGGTAACACCAACAGAAAATAAACCAGTACCAGAAGCCCCCCCCATCACAACACCTTCAATACAGCATGTTGAGGTAAAGGAAACAGAGTCGAGTTTAAATGAAGACATCAGGTTACAGCTAGAGAAACTTCAAGAGGTTAAAAAAGAAGTTTTGGAGCCAATTAAAGAAGTCGAACAACCCAAAGAAGCTAAAAAAGAAGCGTTAGAGCCTGAGAAGGAAGTAGAAAAACCTAAAGAGGTAAAAAAGGCACTTCAACCTAAACCCGAAACAAAAAAGCTCCCTACTAAAGCCAAAAAATCAGCAAAAGCTAAACCTGCTCCAAAAGAAAAAAAGCAGGTAGAGAAAAAAGCTGTAGCAAAACCGCAAACCAAAACGACTAAAAAAGAAAGTATCAGCTCCAGTCGGTTAGGTGACGCTTTATATGAAATAAATGATCGCACAGAAGAAATACCTCTCGACAACACCCCTGATATATTATTAGAATATTTACAGCATATTCAGTCTAAAAAGCGAACGTCTAAAAAACCTAAAAAAGATCAATTTGACATCATTGATTCTTTTATTAAAGAGGAACCCAGCATTAGTAGAATTGACCTGGATAAGTCTATAAAATCGTCAAATACTGACTTGAGTCAAAACAGCTCGATAGAAAACACGAAGCTGATATCAGAAAATTTAGCGTTAATTTATGCACGACAAGGCAATATAAGTAAGGCGATTTCAATTTATGAAGAGTTAATTTTGAAAAATCCCCTAAAAAAAGCTTACTTTGCGTCCCAAATTGAGAAATTAAAAAATTAAATTATACAATGGCAACTATACTTATAAGTTTAATGATACTAGCGTCTTTTCTGTTAGTACTTTTTGTTCTAGCTCAAAACTCTAAAGGCGGCATTGGTGGTCAATTTGGAGGTGGAGGTGTTTCACAAATTGTTGGAGCGAAAAAAGGAGCTGACTTGTTAGAAAAATTAACTTGGGGATGTGCTATATTTATTATGGTAGGAAGCGTTTTAGCTAACGTGATGTACTCTGGTTCTGGTGAAGAAAGGGTGGAAGACATCAACAGCAACATTGAAGTAGCAAAAAGTAAATCTGTACTTCCTAATGGATTAGAAAATGCTCCTGCTTCAGAAGAAGAAGCTGAGTAAATTTTAATTAAACCTAACAAAAAAAGGGATCTAACTAAGTTAGATCCCTTTTTTTATGTTCAATGGTCTGGCTTAACTTAGATAAAGTTCGGCTTATTCAGTTTTTTATTAATTCTGTATGCAGCATTAATCTGACCTACGTGACTATATGCTTGTGGGAAATTACCCCACTGACTTCCGGTAGCAGCATCTACATCTTCACTTAATAAACCCACGTGATTTGCGTAACGACTCAAATCTTCAAAATACAACATCGCTTCCTCTACTCTACCAACTTCAGCTAATGCTTCCACATACCAAAATCCGCAAATTAGGAATGTAGAACTTACTTCACCAAAGTCATCTGCATGTAAGTATCGATAAAACAATCCGCCATCGGCTTTTAATGCTTTTTCCATTTCTTTTAAATGTGACTTCGCTAAATCAGAAGAAGGATCTAAATAACGCATGGATATTAGTTGCAAACAACTCGCATCAAACCGGTCAGTACCAATTGCTTGAGAATAATATTTATTATTAATATTACACTTTTCAATTTTAGCTACAGCCTCTTTTTGCAAACGTGTTGCCAGCTTAAACATTTCTTCATGCTTATGAAAACGAGCTATTTTTATAGCCGCACTAGCCCCAGCCCAGTGAAACAAGAACGTATAACAGTGTTCCTGAGCTAGATTTCTAAACTCCCATAAACCTGCATCTTTTTCGTCCATAGTTTTATCAATCATCTTTAACGCATGCATAATCAATCGATCTGACTTAACCCGTTCAGAAGCTATAAAACGTTGGTCAATATATAGCGGTAAAAGCGTCACAATCACCTGTCCATACACGTCATTTTGGATATGGGTATAAGCATCATTACCAACACGAACAGGCTTGTTATTTCCCTCTTTGTAACCTGCTAAATCCATTTCAACCTCCGTTAGCTTCTTTTTACCGTCAATAGCATATAAAGGCTGAAAACGACCCTCTTCGTTAATGGTGGTGTTTTCTATGTAGTGAAAATAATTATCTAATTCTTCAAAGTGACCAATGTGGTTAAAGGCGTTTAACGTGTAATAGGTATCACGCATCCAACAGAAACGATAATCCCAGTTTCTACCACTACCAGGATGCTCAGGAAGTGAGGTAGTACCAGCGGCTATAATGGCACCTGTATCTTCATATTGTTTGATTTTAAGTAGCAAACCAGAGCGTATAATTTCTTTCTGATACATGTGACCAATACTGGTACTCTTAGCCCAATTTCTCCAATAGCGAATTGTTTTTCTCAAAAAGTCCTCTGCTGTTTCTTCGATTGGACCTTCTAACGGAACACCATAAGTCAAGATGAGGTATTTAGGTTCATTTAATACAAATGCATCTTCATCCATCACATAGTTCAGTGGGATATTCGTGGACAGACGTACCTGCTTACCCAATCCCATGTACCGAATATGGCTACTTCCTTGATAAACCTCAGGTTTTGTTTTCCCGTAATCACCCACAGGATTACAAGAAACTTTTATTCGTGGAGTTCCTTTTATTGGCTCAATTTTACGAATCATCATCAATGGTTTATAATACCTTGATTGTTGTTCAAACCGGGGTGCAAAATCTGTTACTTTAAATGCCGAAGCTTCACTTCTAAACGTAGTTTCTAATACGTTGGTGTTTTCAATGTATTTTTGTTCTGTTTCGTAATAATCAGTATTTGGTATGATAGAAAAATTACCTCCCTTTTCTTCATCAATTAAGCCTCCAAATATAAATGAACTATCAAACCGTGGCCAGCACATCCATTTTACTTCAGCTTTTTTGTTGATATAACCCATAAAGGCACAGTTGCCAATAAGCCCCATATCATAGGTATGTCTTTTTCCTGTCATGTTACTTTGTGTTATTTTTTAAATAAACCGTTAAATTATTGTTTATTACTTCGTTTGCAAGTTTAAATGCCGAACAAGTTTATTTTTTTGATTTAAACAACTTTAGTTGTCGAAAAACGAATAAGGTATAACCTCTAACCAAGCGTTACTTTTAATTTATTTAAACTTATATAATATGAATAATAAACTCTTTCTCACGAATGTGTTTTTAATAGGGTTAGCTTCAATCACTTTCTCGCAACAAGTAAGCCAAGGTGTATTATATGCTAAATTAAAACCAGCTGCTTCTTCTGGTTTAAAATCCAAAGCGACAGCTGAACTAAAAATTACTGAATCACACTACCTTATTGATCAGTCAACGCTTCGAAGTAGAGGCACAGCACCTTCAAAATCAGGTATGGAACGGATGATAAAAATAAAATATGCGTCCAAGCACTCTCCTCAGGAAGCAGCAAAAATATTGATGCACTCAGGTAATTATGAATATGTAGAGCCTAGTCCGATATTTCAGCCCCATTATTATCCAAACGACACCTTCGCAAGTCCTTTGTTTGATGAGCCATATAAAGGTCAGTCTCTACTTTTCACCCACAACTTCTGGGATGCCTGGGACATAGAAAAGGGTGATACAACTATTGTAATTGCAATTGTAGATGGAGGAATAAATTTCCAGCATGAAGATTTGAAGAAAAATTTGAAACTGAATTATAATGATACTATAAATGGAATAAACGATGACGGCAATACTTATTACGGTCTAGAACTTATTGATGATTATATGGGGTGGGATCTGGCTGACTGGGACAATGACCCCTCACAAACCAATTACACCCATGGTACAGAAGTCACGGGAGTGGCAAGTGCTACCCCTGACAATCAAGTGGGACTAGCCGGAACTGGGTTTAACTGTAAATATGTCCATTATAAAATCGCATCGGATTCAACACCGGCACAATATACGGCAGGTTATGATGGCGCTATTATGGCGGGGCAAAATGGTGCAAGTGTCATTAACCTTTCTTGGGGGGCTCCAAGCGAAAATGTTTTTAACAGTATTGACTTTATTAATGACTTAATCGATTATCTGGTCTATGACCTTGATGCAGTGGTGGTTTCTTCAGCAGCTAACTCTGGACTAGAACAAGCCTGGTATCCTGCAGCAGCTAACTCAGCAATATCAGTGACAGGAATTCATCCAGACAATAAAAAACAAAACGGGAGCACCTATGATTACAGTGTAGATATTGCTGCTTCTGGATTTTATAATAAAACTACCCGGGGATTAACCAACAATGACTATTTGAATGCCAATGGGACATCACTTGCAGCACCTGTGGTCGCTGGGGCTGCAGCACTGGTACGGTCACGCTACCCGAATTTATTAGCAATTCAAGTCAACCAATTGTTACGTGTTACAGGAGACATCATCGATACCTCTGCATTTAATACTCCATACCGGTACAAAATGGGGAGAAAACTCAACCCATACCGTGCATTGACTGAAATCCCTCCAGCGTTTCGATTAATTGATTATGATTCTACCTTATCTGCTTCAAAAAACGGTGATGTAATTAATCTTTCTATTGCTGTTCTAAACTATTTAGCTCCTTCTACATCAAGTACAAAGGCACGATTAATCAGTTTAACAGAATCTATTGTGGTATTGGATTCGATCATTCCGATTGGAAATGTAAACACGTTTTCTAGTATGGCACCGCTGGAAAATTTCTCTATTGGTGTACCGGCATTCTCTGATACTCTCACCTTAGAATTTATGGTAGAATATACTGATGATAACATGATAGACTATGAGTATATACAAGTTAAACTTATCCCAGATTTAATAACAAAAACAAGTTCATTAGCTCTGGAGAATCAATTTACCCTTAGCCCTAATCCTGCATCCAGTTCGGTTAACATTCAGTTTATTAACCCCATTTATATTCAAAACTATGGGTTGACTGATGCTTTAGGACGATCTGTTTTTTCAAATAATCTAAACAAAGAAACAAATCGTTTGGTTATTGACTTACCTGAACTTGATTCAGGCATTTACTATTTATCTTTAAAGACAAAAAATAATTACATTTCAGAAAAAATATTCATCAAATAAATGAAAAACATACTTGCGGAGATCATTTCTATTGGAGATGAACTCCTTAATGGGCAAACTATTAACACCAATGCCTCATGGATAGCTTTTGAGTTAGATGCGATTGGTATACGAACAAATCGCGTCACTACCGTCAGCGATACAAAAGAAGCTATACGCTCCTCATTAAAAAATGCTACTAAGCGAGCCGATTTGGTAATTATTACTGGAGGCTTGGGTCCAACCAAGGATGACATTACAAAAAAAACGATCTCAGAATATTTTAATAGTCCAATAGTTAGAAATAAAGAACACCTTGAAGCATTAACCAAGTTTTTCTTTTCTAAAGGTCGACCAATGAATGAGCTCAACAAAGCTCAAGCGGACATTCCGCTTTGTGCTACGCGCATTCCTAATGACAATGGTACCGCCCCAGGCATGTGGATAGATCATGATGACACGATTTATATATCGATGGCAGGTGTTCCTCGCGAAATGAAACATATGATGATGACTTATTTGCTACCAAAAATAGCTACCCATTTTAACACCCCTATCATCAAACATTATTTTGCTCATGTAATTGGAATTGGTGAATCGGATTTATCCATTTTAATAGAAGACTGGGAAAACAACTTACCCAAGAATATTAAACTTGCTTATTTACCTTCTTTAGGTTGGATAAAACTACGTTTAACAGTTGTTGGAGATAATATCACTGAAATAGACGAATCCATTGAAGCAGAAATGCAAAAACTGCGAGTATTGATTCCAACCTATTTATTTAGTGAAAAAAGAGAAACCATTGAAGAAACAGTTGGTCGTCTCTTAAAAGATAGAAACCTGACCATCGGCACAGCAGAAAGCTGCACTGGTGGCTACATCGCTCATCAAATTACGCGTGTACCCGGCTCTTCTGACTACTTTAAAGGAAGTGTTATTTCATACAGTAACGATGTGAAAAAAAATGAATTAGGCGTAACATCACATATATTAGAAAAGCATGGCGCTGTTAGTGAGCATACTGTGCAACAAATGGCAGAAGGGCTAAGAAAAAAACTAAACGTGGATATTGCCATTGCTTGCAGTGGTATCGCTGGACCTGATGGTGGAACAACAGAAAAACCTGTAGGGACTGTATGGATTGCCTATGCAGATAACACTCAAACAATCACTAAATTACTTCACTTAAGTACTGACCGATCCACAAACATCGAACTAACTTCCCTAGCAGCCCTTAACCTTGTGAGGAAAACTTTGGCTTTCGCTTAATTGGGTTCATTAGCAAATTTGATAACTTTGTTTTTGTATTCAGTTAATTTTAGCTGAAAATCTATTTACCTGTATCATATGGCGATTGTTGATATTTTAATGCCTCGCATGGGGGAAAGTGTTTTTGAAGGAACCATTGTCAAATGGTTTAAAAAACCTGGCGACCATGTGGATGATGAAGAAACGCTTTTAGAAGTAGCGACTGATAAAGTAGATACAGAACTACCTTCTCCTTTTGAAGGTGAATTAGTTGAACTGCTCTATAAGGAAGGTGATGTAGTACAAATTGGTGAGCCAATTGCACGCATTAAAACCAATAAAGAAGAAACCGTTTCTACCCCTGTGCCCGTTGTTACAGCTCCTGAGCAAAAAGAAGATACACCATCAAATCAACCTATTGCTAATAAAACACCACAACCCGTTCATTATAACGAACCACCTAAAGATCGTTTTTATTCTCCTTTAGTACTTAACATTGCGCGTGCAGAAAACATCGACTTTAAAACATTAGAATCGATACCTGGTACTGGAAGTAATGGAAGAGTCACGAAAAATGATATTTTAAATTTCCTTTCTTCTAAAAAATCAAACGGGCAATCTACCCATCCAGAAGTTTCAACTCCTGAAAAACTACCACAGAAAGATAGCCCTTCAGCCAATAGTTCAGAAAATTTTTCAGAGAAAAAAGCTAAAAACCACATTCTCGCTACACGAAGTATCAGTGGTCAAGATGAGATCATTGAAATGGATCGCATGCGTAAGGTCATTGCTGAGCGTATGTTAGACTCTAAACGTATTTCTGCTCATGTCACCTCGTTTGTTGAAGCGGATGTAACCAATGTAGTACAATGGAGAAACAAGTGGAAAAAGCACTTTAATGAAAAAGAAGATACTATTCTGACCTATACTCCTATTTTTATTCACGCCATTATTAAAGCCATAAAAGATTACCCAATGATTAATGCGTCTGTGGTTGGCGATAATATTCATATTAAAAAAGACATTAACATAGGCTTAGCGGTAGCACTCCCTAGTGGTAACTTAGTAGTTCCTGTGATTAAAGCAGCAGATCAATTGAATATCATAGGATTGACAAAGCAAGTAAATCATTTGGCAAAAAAAGCCAGGAATAACCAATTAACTGCTGACGATTTAAGTGGGGGTACTTATACCGTATCGAACATGGGTTCGTTTGGGAATGTGATGGGTACACCAATTATTGTACAACCTCAAATAGCCATCATGGCTTTAGGAGCTGTTAGAAAAAAACCTGCTGTAATAGAAACTCCTGAAGGTGACACCATTGGAATACGTCACATGATGATGCTTTCACACACCTACGATCATCGTGTAGTAGATGGTTCATTGGGCGGCATGTTTGTGAGAAGAGTGGCTGATAACCTGGAAAAATTTAGTCCAGACATGGACTTATTTTAGTAGCTACCTAGTGGTATGCAACTGAACTCATTCATAGAACAGCTTTTTTCTAAACCGTTAACTATATTATTTATCGTTTATTGCGGTGTGAGTTTTTACTTATATCAATCGCTGGGTATTAAGGTGGTCAATGATTCCGAACGCTATCTCACCTACGCAGATAAACTACAGTCTGGTTTTTACTTTGATGCGCATAATTTTTGGTATTTTACTTATTCGTTATTTATCTATTTTATTCAATTATTCAGCAAAAATCTATTGTGGATTATTGTAGCGCAATACCTCCTCTGTTTTTTATCTATTCTCGCTTTATACCAGACCTATTTATGCCTATTTTCAGATAAAAGAGGAGCTTTAATCACTGCGCTAGTATATATTTTTTTTATTGAAATAATATCTTGGAACTCTTATATACTGTGTGAATCTCTTTTTTGCAGCCTCACCTGTTTTTCGTTTTACACACTAACGAAAATAAAAAAAACCACAAATTCGTTATTTAGTATCTTCTTTACAGCTCTTATAATAGTTTTAACAGCACTTTCTAAACCTTCAGGCATCGCTCTAATTGGAGCAATAGCATTTACTATCATTCGATTAAAATGGCATGTAATCCCCTCCAAAAAACTTAAAGTTGGATTAGCAATCATTCTACCTTTAACCTTTTTGATTCTTGTCAATCAAATGCTCACTACTTTTATGTTGATTGAAAATTACCGTACAGGTGACATCATTTATGCAGCTAGCACCTTACCTCATTTATCATCACACAATTGGTTGGTTATTATACCACCTGATACTCTGTTCATCCCCTCGGTTAATCTCCCTCCTTTAATTCGTTTAACTTCATTTATTGTACACAATTTTTGGTTTTGGCTTCAATTATTTATCTCAAAAATAGCATATTTCATTTTTCATATTCGCCCTTATTGGTCGCTCAAGCACAATATTTACATCACATGCATTTTAATACCGCTGTATTATTTCGCATTTTTATCTTTCTTAAAACAGAGCCTCTCACACTCTGTCCTAGTTTTCTCTATTACTTATATACTACTTCATGTAATTATTGTCGGGGTAACTTCAGTTGATTGGGACGGTCGATTTTTAATGCCTATAATTCCTCTCATTTTTGTCTTAGGTATAGCTTCATTGCGTAAGCATTTAGAATAAAAGTCTTCAAATTTTCACAGTGTGGATTTACCTACACACATTCACCCCAATTATTTCCCATATTTATCTAAAAAACGTGAAAAACAGTATCAGTATAGCGTTTTTTCAATTGGTATGATTTTAACAGGTAGAGAAAAGCATAACTAAATCAATATATACCATGAAAAAAATATTTGCAATTACATTAAGTTTAATCATGTTAACGATCTCTAGTTTTGCATCCAATTCAATAGAGAGATTGAATAGAAACGAAATTAAAAACATGTCGCAAGAAGAGAGAGCTCTTCGAATCGAACAACTGGAGACACGTGTCAATGAATTGCGACAAAAAAATCTAAAAGAATTACACGGTAAAGAAAAAAGAGCAGTAAAGTCTGAATTAAGATATATACAAAAGGAGTTAAAAACACAAGATGGTGGAGGTGGTATTTACTTATCAGTAACTGCCTTAGTAGTAATTATCTTGTTGATATTAATTCTTTAAAAGTACTTTTTTCCTAAATAGTTTTGGTTAACTAAGGGAGGCTAGACAATTTATTGTCTAGCCTTATTTTTTATACATGTTTGTAGATATACCAAGCTAGCGCTAATAAAAAAACTATAATTGAAATTTTATTAATAATATGCATGGCTTTGAGGTTATAATCTCCTTTACCTGTTTGCTCATTCTTTCCTCTAAAGTAATAACCAAAAAATTGTGCTAATGCGGATTTCTTTTTTTCCATTTGTCAGAGTTATTAGATTAAAATTGGGGACTTGAGGGGATAAACTATTTGATTTAAGCTATTACAGGTTCTTATTTCTTGACTCTATCGCTACTAATATTCACTGCTAACGTTGGGATCAAACCAATTACCATCTTCTTTAATCAAATCTATTAACTGATCCACTGCTTTATCGGAAGGCACACCACGCTTCATAACTTCTTTGCCTTTATATAAGGTGATTTTTCCTTTTCCTGAGCCAACATAACCATAATCAGCATCCGCCATTTCCCCCGGACCATTTACGATACACCCCATTATTCCAATTTTTACCCCTTTCAAATGATCCGTACGTTTACGAATCATAGCAGTGGTTTCTTGTAAATCAAATAAAGTTCTTCCACACGAAGGGCATGAAATGTACTCGGTCTTAGACATTCGCGTTCGCGAAGCTTGTAATATTCCAAAAGCTGTAGAGTTTATTGCTTTTTTATTAATATTTTCTGCATTCAACCAAATTCCATCACCAAAACCATCAATAAACAAACCTCCAGCATCCGTAGAAGCATTCAATTGAAATTGCTCCTCATTAAGTCCGCTATATGTTCGTTTTATGATTACAGGAATATCAATCTTAAACTTTAACAAACGCAAAAACACGCTTCGCATAGCTTGATAGGAAAACTTATCACTACTTGAAAGTATCAATACTTTATTATTGCCTATAAGCGGAGTAAAATCTTCTTCGGTTTGTAACTGATCAGGTGAAGCTGAAATAAACAACACTTTAGTCGGAATCACCATTTCATGCACCCTGTCAAGGGGTACTAATGGAAATGAATTTTCTGAGCAGTTGAGCAATTCCCACGTATCAAAGTCAACAATCTCCTTGAGTCCATTAGGTAACATAAACATGATCGGGTTGGTACCCGTGTAAAGGTAGTCAGCTCCTAAATCACCCATAGCCCATTTATCAGTTGCAGGAAGGTAATGATGAGCAATGGGTTTTAACTCATCCATTTCGATGCTAGGCACATCACTAAAATCAGCAATTACTCGTGGTACGTTTGAACCACCAATACTTTCGATTTCATGAGTGACTCTTTTGTGATATTCATATGGAGAGAAATATTGCTCTAAGTCAACGTCATCATTCTCCAAAGAGGAGGAATGATTGGCATATCGATCAGCTAACAACTTGGCTATTGGTGCTTCAAACTCTGGTTCTTCCGTTAACGAGACACGAATCGTATCACCCAAACCATCTTCAAGTAAGGTACCAATACCGAGGGCGGATTTAATACGACCATCTTCTCCTTCTCCTGCTTCAGTAACACCTAAATGTAGTGGATAGGGTTTTAATCCCTCTTCATCAAGCTTTGCTACTAATAATCGATAAGCTTGCACCATAACTTGAGCATTACTCGATTTCATGGAAATTACACAGTTATAAAAGTCCAGATCCTCACAAATACGCAAAAATTCCAATGCTGACTCCACCATGCCTAATGGGGTGTCACCATAACGGCTCATAATTCGGTCAGAAAGGGAACCGTGATTGGTACCAATACGAATGGCTGTTCCATGTGCCTTACAAATATGTACGAGGGGTTCAAATTTTTCTCGAATTCTTTTTAATTCCTCATCATAGGCAGCGTCATCGTATTCAATGACATCAAATTTCTTTTTATCGGCATAATTTCCAGGGTTCACCCGAACCTTTTCAATCAACTTAGCCGCTAACTCTGCTGCATTCGGAGTAAAATGAATGTCTGCAATTAAAGGAGTGTCATGACCTAATGCATTCAGCTCCTTTTTAATATTTTCAAGGTTTTTGGCTTCCTTTAAACTAGGGGCTGTAATACGAATATATTCGCAACCCGACTCGATCATACGTACACATTGTTCTACGGATCCTTTTGTATCCATGGTATCTACCGTTGTCATGGATTGAATTCTAATGGGGTTCTCTCCTCCTAACGGAATTTTACCTATAGTAACTTCAACAGTAGGCCTTCTAGAAAAAGAAAATAAGGATTTAGTAAAACGCATTGATAACAAAGTCAGTTGAATAAATTAAGTTCTAATATAACACATTAACACGAAGAGTGTTTAATCCAAAACATATAACACAAAAATAGCCTGTTTCTTATAAAAAAACAGGCTATTTCTAATTTAAAGGGTAAACTATTACCCGTTGATAAATTCTACTACTTTATCACCAACAGCTTCAGTACCAATGTTGTTTGTAGGATCTATATCTACTGTTACAAACCCTTCATTCATACATTTGTCGATTGCATTAGTAATTGCCTTCGCTTCTTCAACTAAACCAAAAGCGCTTTCTAATAGCATGGCTGCTGAAAGAATGGCTGCCATCGGGTTAGCAATGTCTTTACCTGCTGCTTGTGGATAAGAACCATGTATAGGCTCATACAACCCTATCTTACCTCCCACTGAAGCAGAAGCTAACAGACCTAATGAACCTGCAATAACTGAAGACAAGTCAGAGATGATGTCACCAAACAAATTTTCAGTCAAGATTACATCAAATTGTTTGGGGTTCAAGACCATTTGCATGGCTGCATTGTCAACAAACAAGAAATCTAATTCTACTTCTGGAAAGTTTTCTTTATGAAATTTCGTCACCACTTCTCTCCACAGACGTGAAGTCACTAACACGTTAGCCTTGTCCACTAAGGTTACTTTGTTTCTTCTGTTTTTTGCTGCTTCGAAAGCTGGTTTTGCCATCCGCAAAATTTCTTCTTCCGTATAGGTACAAGTTTCAAACGCTGACTTACCATCTTCATGACGACCACGAGGGCTACCAAAGTACAAACCAGAAGTTAATTCTCTAAACACTACTAAATCTGCTCCGTCAATGCGGTCATTTTTTAAGGGTGCTTTTTCTTCTAATATTTTATATGCCTTCACAGGACGAATATTGCAATATAACCCTAGATTTTTCCGCATTCTCAACAAACCTTCTTCAGGTCGCACAGGTGATGAAGGATCATTGTCATACTTCGGATGACCAATAGCACCAAACAATACTGCATCTGAATTTTCACAAATTTCGTGAGTTGCTTTAGGGTAAGGATCACCAGTTGCATCTATTGCTACTGCACCAACTAAACCTTCGGTGAAGTTGAATTTATGTCCAAATTTTATAGCTACAGCTTCCAATGCTTTCTTAGCCTGCTTCGCTACTTCCGGCCCAATACCATCTCCAGGCAGATAAGCAATATTCTTTTCCATAATTGTTTCTGTTTTTTGAATTTTAACGAACGCCAAAACTACAAATATCCTGTTTAGAGTTCAATGTTTCCTTTTTAAAGTTTTGATGCACACCATGCTATTTCGATAAGTGGATGGAAAATCAAAACACAGTGTGATCAAAACTTCTTGAAAACATCTTCTTAATATTATTGAAGAATAATTTTCAATATACCTTCTTCAGCTTTTACAACATAAATTCCTGGCTTCAAGTTAGAAACAGTCAATTCTAAAGCCTTCGTTTGATGCATTACCTCATTACCTATTGCATCAAATAATTGCACTGAATGCAATTCTTTTGAAAAAGAAACTACACCACTAGAAACAGGATTAGGATATGCTGAGAAGGATATACCTGATCTTTGTATCAATCCCGTTGTTAAATTTTGATGAATCACACCTACCCCATCCAAATCAAAACCACCACTGGCAAACTCCGTAGGAAATGGGTCATTAACGAGATTTCCTTCTGAGTCCATGGAAACAGGATTTCCTGCTATCGCGCCAATTACATCTACAATTTTCACATGAGTGATGGCGTTGAGATCTAAACCAACTGAACCGCTTAATATTTCTAAATCGAAAGGAGAACCTAAACCAATTTTATGCATTCCTGCAAAACCATACAATTTTGATGGGTTTATAGGATCAAACGAACCAATCTGCATGGTGTCCTGAATTTCGGAGCGAGTTGGGAAACGAACATAGTTTATACCATCAGAACTAACCTCAACAAAAGCTAATTCAAGAAAAGTGACATCAAAACCATTTTCAAATACCGCAAAATCAGCTCCTTCTCCGTTCATAATTGGGTGCTCAAATGTTAAAATAGCTTCTCCAGCATCACCCAAACTCACTACTTTTGTTGCATCTGTTCCTGCAGCACCTAAAGCATTGTCTGCAATACCAAAACTTGCTTTATTAGTTCCTTTGTCTGTTACTAATGTATCTTGTGCATTTAAATAACCTCTTTTCAAGGTGATACCTGTTGCCCAGGCAACAATTGCCGTAGAATCATAAGAAATTCCTGTTACTGTTGGCTTATTTTCTTCTACAACCACCGTTGTACCTCCAGAGAAAGGTACTATTGCTGTTAATGCTGGTCGCGGACCTGTTGCTGTTAAATAATCATCTGTAAATTCTGCACCAAACCATTGACCATTACCAATCTTTGTGGTGTTACCCAAGTTCGAACCCCATGTATAATTGCCATCAGAAGTAAATGATAACCAATATTCATCAATTGGAAAATCAGTAAAACTCTTATAGTTAATTTCCGCTATATAACCGTTCACACTACCTGAAAAGTTTGAATCTCTAGCAATTACAATATCTAAAATTTCTTGTCCTGTAATAGAATCTGAGTCAAACCGAATACCCCAGGCATATGATGAGGGTGTTTCTTCCAAACCAAAATCCACTACCAATACGGCTTCATTTTTTCCTTCACCTATCCATTGAGAAATATCAGTATTCGTGTTCAATGATCTTTCAGCAGGTAACATGTCAGCTGAAACAGGCGCATCCGATATATTTTGGTTTGTATATTGCACAAAACTATAGGCAAAATATTGACCATTACCCAGTTTTGAACTTCCACCGTTATTTGAAAACCAGGCAGTGTTTTCAGATTTGGTATACGTACCCCAATAAAATGCGAAATCTTCTGGTGTTTCTCCTTTCAACTCTTTGTAATAAATATCAGAAGCAAAAGGCAATAAATCTCCAGATAACTTTGGGTCTGAAGCTATTACTGCCTGAATCATTTCTTCTGCAATAATGGAGTCGGAGTCGTAACGATACCCCCACATTACTGCTGAAGAAGCTTTGGTTGAGTCGTTAAAATCAATGACAAGGATCGAATAATTTTCACCCTCACCTGTCCAGGCGACTAAGTCCGCTGGTGGTGTTTGAGCTTTTAATAAATAACTAATGGTAATTAGTAATACGAGTGTAAGTGTTTTTTTCATGTTTATTTAGATTATTAGATGTTAGATTGTTACATATGAGATTATTTGATACATTTCTTTTGCTTCTTTTATGATCACCCCGTCTTTCTACACGCTACTTTACTCATTCTACCCTTTTTTGTCTTACTTCTTGACTCTTGTATCTTGGTTCTAGCTTACTCTTTCTTCATTATTAGATATTGTGACTTTAAAACATCCAAACCAACATCAATATGCCACAGCTATATGAGCGGGAATGACTCCAGCATCAAAATGGAATTGTTGTTTGCCTTGAAAGTCAAAGGCGTACACGATACCTCTCGACACATAATCCAACCCATCGGCTAGAAATATGAGTTGTAGCTTTGGTTCAACTTGAAAGGCTGAAACAGTAGAAAAAGCATGCACATCTACCACTCCAGAACGGATTAATGAATGTGTTTTTGTATCATATATGTCTACTTCGTGCGTATTGGAATTAATCGTGAAAATAGAATCACCAACGATATGCATTCCCAATGTTTCAATATTCCAAATCGATTCTTTGTTACGCGTAGCGGCATCTATAATGTGTATAGTAGGTTTTATTTTATCATAATTTCCGCGGCATTTGATGTATAGTTTACCGTATTTATCCACGTGCACTGAACCTGGATTTAACCCCACATTTATCTTTTCGATTAAAGTATAATTTGAAAGATTAATCACCGAAAGTGTGGAATCATAGTTAGGAAAATCTAGTCCGCCTGAGTTCGCTACAAATAGCATATTATTGACCACCGCAAGCCCTTCAGGGTCGCGGCCAACACGTAGCGTTTTTTTAACTATCAAAGTAGCCGTGTCTACAACTGATACCACATCATCAAATGAAGTAATGAACAAATCGCCATTTTCAGCTATAATAAACTGCCTTGGTTGTCGTGGTTGATTTTGAAAATTCACCAGTTTCAACTGCTTTGATTCTCCCGTTTTGATATTAAATTTTTCTAAGGTATTTGAACCATTAACAAGTATGAAAAGTGTATGATTTATTAGCAATAAATCGTTACCTACATCACCTAATTGACGTCCCGTTTTTGAACTAAAATAATTTTTCGTGACTGATTTTGTTTCAAAATCTAAGTAACTCAAGGAAGCATTATTCTGTTGCCAAGTCCCTTCATTCAAAACAAAAATCCCTTGATAATTTAGTATAGAATCTGACGAATCTAATACTTCCGATTCTACTGGAATAGGTTGATCATCATCTGGTTTTTTACAACCAAAAACAATTATCATAATTAAAAAATAGATCAGTAATTTTTTCATATTTCTAAAGCTAAAGTGATGATATAATTTCGTCCCGGCATGGGGAAGTTTTTAATAATTGCATAGTGATTATTGAAGATATTTTTAACACTCAGCTGCAAGTCAAATGTGAGTTTTCCTAATGCCATTTCTTTAGCCAATGAAAGATTATGAACTTGCCATGAAGACAATAAATTAGCCTCAATGTTTTCACCCAAAGAATACCGAAATCCATTATAGATTAGCCCCCAATTTATCAGCCATTTTTTGTAATGAATCGAGCAATTTGCTTTTATTATTTCGTATGGTGTATATGCTAGTTGATTTTGATATTGACGACTTTCATGATTGCTGACATCCCAGGCTTGCTGATAGGTGTAACTTACTAATCCATCAATCGTCCAATTGGAATCTGCTTGCCAACTCAGCTGTACATTTGTTTCAATTCCTTTAATCTGAACCTCACCTAAATTACGAGTCGACCAGACAAATAAATTTTGAGTGGGTAAACTCACAATTTTATTTTCAATGCGATTGATGAAAAAATCCAGCGTACTAGAAATTTGTAACTCCCGTTTTTTCAAGTGATGAAATGAACTAACACCAACATAAGCAGCCTGAGATTTTTCAGGTACTAGATCAACAAACACTCGTTGGAAATAGAGCTCTTGAAAAGTTGGGACTCGGTAGTTTTTTGAATAACTTCCATGCAACTGCACAGGTGATTTTTCAAACGGCAACCAAGCGGTTGAAAAACCATAATTAAACAGTTTTCTTGTTGGAGCTTCTTCATCAGAAAGCGTCTGAATTAATGCATAGACATCAGTTGTTAACGAATTATACTTATACTTTAATTCATTAGACATAAACAACTGATTTCTATATACATAAATTGATTTACTTAAACTAGCGTATCGAAAATCAATTGCACTATTCAAAGACAAGTATTTACTAATCTGATAATGAGAGGATAATGAAGTGAAAAAAGCGTTGTTTTGATACTTACTTTCCAAAAACCCTTGTTGATTATTATAAACTGTATCTAGGTAGGTCAACCCTTGTAAAGTAGCGGATGAAACCCATTTCCATTGCCATTCTTGAGATACTATATCTTTATATGAAGCAGTTAAAAAAAGATCGTTAGTATTTAAGTTCTGACCTGTTTGTTGCTGGTATAAAATTACCGCACCAGGCAGCTCTTGTGCGGTCGTATTCCAATACCCATTTACAGACACTGTTTGCGAATCAGTAAGGGCTAATTGGTAGTTTAAATTGACAACTGATCGATTGATTCCCGCATGAACTCTTCGTTGTTTTTTTATTTCATTTCCATTCACAAACTGATAATCGTACTCACCGTTCGCCTGAGTGAATTCGCCTCCAACCGTTAAAAAGTGTCGACTTCCAATTCTTCTACTTACTAAAAGTGTGGGGGTCACCAATCCAAAACTACCTACACTCAAAGAAGTCTTGACACTATTTTTTTCAGGAGTTACTGTTTCAATATACACCGACTGTGGTGAATTATACGAGCTAGCAGTTAATAACTTCTGGCCTGAAACTCCATTTACAAAACTAATTTTACTAACGTTTGAAATTGGTATTTTACCTAAATCTACTTGGCCATTTTGAGAATTATGAAACTCGACTCCATTAATAAAAACACGAGTATAACTGCTAGCCAAACCACGTGAAGAAACCGTCTTCAACCCTCCTACCCCTCCATAGTCTTGCAGGTAAATTCCAGGTAAAAGATTAGTTGCTTCCGCGACATTTTTTAATGAATTTTCTTTTATATATTCATAGTTAGCAATATGGACAGTCTGATTTTCTGATAAGGGGTTATTAACGCTGGCTTTATTTTCAATCAAAACCTCGGGCAAAGCAACAATAGAATCGCTTTGCGAAAAGCAAACGAATGACTGGAGAAAAAACAAAAACACGACAACTTTTACTTGCACTTGTACCTCTTGTTTAGAGATGACAAAAGCAATAGCTACCTAACACATTTTTATAGAATGATGCGAGATAGTTACATACCTTTTCACCGAAAGTTCATAACTCATATTGGACTAGGGCAGGTCTTCTGGCTTTCCCGATTCGTAGTAACCTTCCCCCTCAAAAAGAGGAGTGGTTGTGACGACTACGAATCATGATTCTTCGTGATGAAGAACCGGGATTACAGCTGCGGGAACAGCTCCGAATTTTAATCGGATTCCCTTTTAATTCTAAGATGTTTGACACACCTTAAAAACCAAAGTCGCGACAAAGGTGGGGAAACAGAATCAGAAAACAAAGAAGTTTGAATGTGGAGTAGTGATTGATGATATTAAAGACTTAAGATTTTTAGATATGTGATATGAGACTTTTGAAGTCTGAAATCAGTAACTTCAAACCTTGAACCTACAACTTCAAATCTGTAACTGCGAATGAACTCATTTATTGAATTCTTCACCCTCTCCTCTCCCCTCATTAGAAATGTGGTGATAGGCAGCGTGTTGCTCTCCATGAGTTCATCTATAGTTGGTTGCTTTACCTTATTAAGAAAAAGAGCTCTTGTAGGTGATGCTGTTTCACATGCTGTATTGCCAGGTATTTGTTTAGCCTACATCATCAAGGGAGAAAAAGATCCCTTGACTTTATTATTAGGCGCATTCATCACCGGTTGGTTATCATTATACATTGTAGATTTCATTAAATCAAAAACAAGAATTAAAGAAGATACCGCAATTGGTTTAGTCTTATCTATTTTTTTTGGTTTTGGCACATTACTACTTACCCTTATTCAACATCAACCTGGATTTTATGATCAAGCTGGTTTAAATCATTTCATCTTTGGAAATACTATATCCATTTCTCAATCTGATTTACAGGTTTTTGGCTCTGTAGCCCTCCTTGTCATCGCCTTGGTTTTCATATTGTTCAAAGAATTCGTTTTACTTTCCTTTGATGAACAGTACATGCACTCACTTGGTTTTCCTGTGAAAGCAATCCGTACGTTAATGAGTACGCTTACTGTATTAGCAGTAGTATTAGGAATTCAGGCCATTGGTGTAGTATTGATGGCTGCCATGTTAATTACTCCTGCAGCTACCGCACGTTTCTGGACTAATAATTTAAGAAAAATGCTTTTTTTAGCCGCTATTTTCGGAGTAGTATCTAGCATTATGGGTGCATACATTTCTTATATAACCCCCAGTCCGACTGGACCATGGATTGTAATGATTCTGTCATTGTTTGCTACGCTGTCCTTTTTTATGGCACCCAAACGAGGAATCCTTTCTCGCTCGTTTAGGCATTGGCGCTTTAAACGAAAAATTATAGATGAAAATATTTTAAAAGCCTTCTTTCAAATTAGTGAACAGGAAAAAACAAATGGACCATTCACCAAACAGGATTTGTTAAACAAGCGAAAAATGGAAACTGCTGATGTGGATGATAGTTTATCCCGACTGGTTCGTGAAGGGTTTATTGAGCGAATTTCAAACAATTATTCGTTTACAGAACAAGGTAAACGAAAAGGGCAGCGTATTCTAAAACTGCATCGTTTATGGGAAGTGTATATGACCACTTATATGAACATTGCTCCAGATCACGTACACGATGATGCTGATAGCATTGAGCACATGATTACTCCAGAGTTAGAAGAGAAATTAGAAAAAATGTTGAATTACCCTGAGGTAGACCCCCATTCATCAACGATACCTTATCGGTTTGAGAAAAAAAGATAGTTATTCAATCGTTAAAATCTGATACGTAATGTTGTTGAAACTTACTGTTTCTCCCTCCATCTTATTTTTTAACACACTATAAATTGGTGCATCGGTTGAAATAGCAAAAAAAGAATCTTCGTTAATCTTTAGCATACCTAAAGCTACACTTATAAAAAAAACACCTTTGGTAGTTTTTACCAAACTTCCGAGCTCCACTTTATTCATTGTTCGGAGATCTAGTCCGTTAAGAACAGTCAATTGATTGTTTAATACCGATAAGGAGGATAACGCATTATTCTCTTCTTGTTTCATCATCTCTCTGGACGTCTCGAATTTATCACCTGCGCTACTTTTGGTATCAGCAGTTACATCTCTCCGAATAGATTCTATATCGGATTTCAATGACTTTCTTCGAGCCTCAACAAACTCATTACAAGTCTGGAAATATAATTCTTTCGGTTTTTTCAGATAATTGATGTTTATTGATATTCGATTACAAACTCACTTGAATTTTCTTTGGATGCTACAATTTTATACGTTTTGTATTTACTATCAAAACTTGTAGATTCTGTTGGCGTATATTGTGAACACGAAGATAAACCAATCGCCACTAACATTGTTGTATATATTATTAAGTTTTTCATAAGTCTAAGTCTTTAGTTAAATTTGAAGATTCAAAAACAAAGAGTTTGCCAACTAAATAATTTTCATTTGGCGTTTTTAACTTAAACACTGATATAGTACAGTTTTTTTTAAAGCTGTCTCTAAGTAAAAAATCGTATCTTTGAAGAATAAATATGCAGAAACAACCAAAATTTAAGTCGCTCCACGAAGATCAATTTATTAAAACACTACGCTCACGGGTAAGTGATTATATAAAAACGCAAAAAAACGGCACGTATGCGAATACAGAGATGATTTTAAAAACTATTTTCTGTATTGGCTTGTGGGTGGGGTCTTATCTTTTTTTAGTGTTAGGTCATTATTCCTTAGAAACATCTTATCTTGTTTGGGGTATTTTAGGTCTTTCAATTCCTTTAGTAGCTGTAAATGTTGGACATGATGCCATTCATGGTTCATTTTCAAAAAATAAGTGGGTAAATCATATTTTAGGACACACTTTTAACCTAAATGGTGCAAGTGCTTACATGTGGAATAGGATGCACAATGTTGCCCATCACACCTACACAAATATTCACGGAATGGATGAAGACATAGAGTCTGTACCAATCCTTAGATTATCACCCGGAACTCCTTGGAAAAAAATACATCGCTATCAACACTGGTATTCATTCCTATTTTATGGTCTGGCAACTATTTCATGGGCGCTGTTTAAAGACTATATCAAGTTCTTTAAAAACGAAGTCGGAAATTACAATGCTAAACCCCATCCCAAAAAAGAATACTTCTATTTGTTCTTTTATAAGATATTGAATTATACCATTTTCATTGTGATACCCTTTATGGTTTTGCCATTCGCCTGGTATCACATATTAGGAGGTTTTCTTTTGATGCATTTTGTAGCAGGTTTTTACTTAGCCATGGTGTTTATGTTAGCGCATGTAGTTGAGGAAACTCATTTCCCTATTCCTGATCTAACAGATGGAAGTCTGGAAAATTCTTGGGCCATACACCAGCTATACACTACTGCCGACTTTGCAGGAAAAAGCACCTTAGCAGCTTATCTTACTGGTGGATTAAACCAACAAGTGGAACATCATTTATTCCCTAACATTTGTAGTATACATTATCGGGTAATCGCTGAAATCGTTGATAAAACAGCTAAGGAGTATAATTTGCCTTACTTTAACACACCAACGTTTTGGGAAGCGGTTAGGTCACACGTTCGTTTTCTCAAAAAAATAGGTTCGCAAGCAACTTACGAACCTATTCCAATAAATTATTAATTGTCTTTCAATTAATGTTGGTGTCCATTAGGACCGTGAACGTGGCCATGAGTAATTTCTTCTTCTTCCGCCTGACGTACTTCTACTACTTTACCAGTAAAGTCTAATTCTTTACCCGCTAAAGGGTGATTGAAGTCCATTTTCACTGTATCGTCTGACATTTCAACAACGATTCCTCGAAGTGGATTACCTGCTTGATCTTGCATAGGTACCATTTTACCAACAGCAATTACATTAGGGTCAACTTTTCCGTCTACTTTAAATACATCTATTCCTAACTCTACTACTGCTTCAGGGTTTACATCCCCATAAGCTTCATCCGAAGACAACTTAAAGGAGAATTCATCACCCGCTGTCATTCCTTCTAATTCTCTTTCAAAACCAGGAATCATATTACCAGCACCTGCTAAATATACTAACGGCTGATCTTCCATCGCTTGATCTACCAATTGTCCATCTACAAACAAAGAATAAGATACGGAGGGTACAGTGTGTTTCGTAATTTTCATAATTATCTATTTTAATACTAAGATTTTTGCAAGGTAGGGATTATGAAAAGAAATAAAAAAACATAGCCCAATTGATACCCTAATTTTGACTAAATTCACACTATGCCTCAAGAAAAAATAAAACTTATTTGGGATTTCAGAAGCAGGGATGCTGAGGGAACAGCCCGACATCATCAGAAGCATTTAGACGAATTTGCGAAACGTGAATTATTATTGATTTACGACACGGGGGTAGAACAACTAACTGAGGATCACTATATTGCTTACATCACAGTGGAAAAAGATAAAATGATTGCTGTGAGAGATGCTTTAATTCCACATAGAGGAGAATTAGCTTAATTGAATAACTAAAATTATGATTAAAGAATACATAAAAGAAGATCTCACCATTGTATGGGATGATACTAAATGTACTCACTCAGGAAATTGTGTAAGAGGGTTAGGTAAAGTGTTTAACCCTAAGTTACGGCCATGGATTAATACAGATAACGCCTCTAAAGAAGCTATACGACTACAAGTTGGACAATGCCCTTCAGAAGCTCTTTCTATTAAACAATAACCTTATTGCCTGTTTTATATTTTCACTTCTTGATTATCAAATATTAATTGATTGTTAAGCACAAATTTACTTATCTTGTAATTTGATCTAGAAATATATTTATGAGTAAAAAACTAATATCCTGTTCGTTAATTGTTTTTAGTTTGTTGTCTTGCGAAAAAGAAGAAGGCGAAGGAGGACAAGCCACGCTTAAAGGAAAAGTTGTTTTTAGGGAGCTCTACTCAAATGCGTTTCTGGGTATTAAAGACTCCATAATTGCTGAATACCCTTATGCTGATGAGCGCGTCTATCTTTCTTATGGGGATAATGACATTTATGATGATGACTTTCGAACAGATTATAAAGGTGAATATAAATTCAATGGTTTAAGAAAGGGTACATATACGGTATATAGTGTACCCCCCTGCAAAGACTGTGAAAAGTTAATAGAGCCTGCAAAACAAACGGTTGAAATAACGGATGGAAAAGGAACTACGGAAGTACCTACCATTTACATCTATTCTGATCAATCCAACAAATAATTTGCTTCAACAAGTGAGATATTATATAATCACTTTTTTGGTTTTAATTGCTATAACCAATGCCTTTTCACAAAACAACCCGGAAGATTTTAATCTTTGGAGTGGCGTTAGTTTTGAGAAAAAGTTGATGAAGAAAGTAGAAGGTGAAGTCAGCTTAGAAAACAGGTTGGATGAAAATGCGACCCAACTATCCAAGAACCTTATTCAACTCGGAATAAAATACAAAGGGCTCAAGAAGATTGATTTATACACCAATTACCGGTATACTGAACGTCCTGACAGGAATAGTAATCGTTTTGACTTTAGAGCAAGTTGGGATGAGAAAATAATCAAACGAACAGAAATTAAGCTCATGGTAAAATCTCAGTTTGACAAAGATAGTGATCAAAAATATTGGGATAGCATGTTGCGATTTAAGTGGGAAATTGAACATAAAATTAAAAAGAAAGACATCTATCCTTACTTTTCAAACGAATGGTTTTACGATCTTTCAGGTGAGGGTAACAAGTTTGACGGTTTGCGACTTTCGATAGGTGTAGGTATCGACACCTTTAAAGATCAATCGTTAGATATTGGTTACACCCGAGATATAGAAATTAACACTTCATACCCCGAAAACAGAAATATTTTAGGCATTGCATATAAATTTGACTTATAATGAAAAAATCCATCTTTACTCTCTTATCGTTCGCTCTTTCCATTGGAACGGTTTTCTCACAACTTATATTCTCAGAAATAATGTATAACCCTGCACCTGGGTCAGCGTTAGATGAACAAGACTATGAGTTTTTAGAAATAGCTAATATTGGCTCAAGTGCTGTCAATGTATCGGGTTATACCTTTACTGACGGTATTGCCTATACTTTTCCCGCAAATTCAATAATTGGTGCCAATGAACGAATTTTGTTGGTGCGTAATCAAGCTATATTTTCTCAACGTTACCCAGAAGCCACCGTATTTGGTGTTTATGCTAGTGGACTTTCTAACAGTGGTGAAACATTGACGTTAGTTGACTTAACATTAAATAGTGTGATTGAAATAACGTATAATGACGCAAGTCCATGGCCTGTACTTGCGGATGGACAAGGGTTCTCGTTAGTTCCTGTGGATGAATCTAGCAGTCTTTCACTTTCTTCACCAGAATATTGGACGACAAGTAATAACATCAATGGTTCCCCTGGGAAAAAAGAGACTTTAACTGTAGACACTTATGAAGTGTACGTAAATGAGTTATTATCATCCCCATCACTTGGCAACCTTGACAAAGTAGAATTATATAATAATAGCGATGATACTGTTAATATTGGAAACTGGTATTTAACTGATGATAGAAAATCACCTAAACAATATAAAATTACAGCTAACACGAAAATAGCTCCGAAAGATTATTTAGTTCTTGATGAAAACGCATTCAACTTATTTGGGTTGGGGTTCTCGTTTAGTAAAGATGGAGAAGAAGTCTTTCTTTTTGCAGCCAATGCTTCTAATCAACTTACAGGTTATTCCCATGGATTTAGCTTTATGGCTCAGCTAGAAGATGTTTCTTTTGGCCGTATAGTAACTAGTGATGGACGAGAACATTTTGTAAGACAAACCGAACAAACTTTTGGTGCTGTTAATGCAGGGCCACAAGTAGGACCTATCGTTATTGAGAAAATAATGTATAACCCTGACGCATTGACTGATGAGTTTCTTGTCTTAACGAACATTAGCAATGAACGTGTTGAGTTAGCAACTACAGAATTAGTAGATAGCAATGTGTACCGCGTGGAGGGTATCTCCTTCAAATTTCCTGAGCCATCGAGCACCTTTTTAGAAGCAGGACAGTCTCTGGTATTAACTTCTTTAGCCGCATCTGACTTTAGAACAAAATACAAGCTAGCTTCAACAATGCCTGTGTTTCAGTATACTGGGGCTTTGAACAACAGTGGTGAAAAATTAACTATCGAAACACCAATTTACCGTGACACACTTCCTGACAATTCCTTTGATAATCATTATATGGTAATTGATGAAGTCAACTATTTACCATCCGCCCCATGGCCCATAGCCTCATCAGCCTCAAAAAAATATTTACAACGAAGTAATCTTAATGCGTTTGGTAGTGAACCACAAAATTGGTTTGCGTCTGACGAACAAATAATAGCTGGCTTGTTTTCGTCTTATAACACCGAACCAGCCTCCAGTTTTGCTTACCCTACCCGAGTGGTTAATGTTTTAAACTTAGAAAATAAAGACATCATCAAATTATCAATTATGGATGTGATGGGTAGAGAGCGATTACAATTCACTGACTTAAATTACGCGATCAACCTCAACAATCTAGAACCTGGAATGTATATATTAAATGGTACTACAGCTAGTAACGAAGTCCTTACGATGAAAATTATCAAAGAGTAAGCCTCTTGGTTGATGTTTCACAAAACACATTTAGTATTTCGGTTAATAAAATCTACCATAGGAATTAGTAAGTTTAATAACCCTCGTTCGAGTTATCATCGAGAGGCGCGAGAACTTATCGATTCCCTTACTGCACCATTTGATTTAGCGAGTATCCCCCATTTACCGGCTAACTTTAAGTTAAAGTTACAGTGGTACATGGCGGAGTGCTTGTATGGTTGTGAAAACTATGCCCGTTTGTTGCATCATCAATCCACAACTAATCAACGAAAATCATATCTTTTAAGTGGTGCAGTGGGCGCTATGAGTGATGTCATCATTGATGATGTGGAAATGAAAAAGGATGACATCAAGCGCTTTAAAACACCAAAATCAGCAGATGAATATGAAGATGTTATTGGAAAGTTGTATGCAACTTGTTATCATACTTTTATAAATTCATTAGAAGTTGAAGTTAAGAATAGAACTATTGCTTATTATGAGTTATTGTTTGAGGCCCAAGTGAGTAGTAAACAGCAATTCAATGCAGAGATTACTCGACATGAAGTTGACCAAATCTGCAAAGATAAATGCGGTTATAGCTTATTATTTCTCAGAGCATTAGTTAAGGGAGATATATCACCTCAAGAAAAGTTAGCTTGGTACGAATTAGGTGGTTTTATTCAATATTGTAACGATGCTCAAGATTTACATAAAGATTTACAAAAAAAAATAAAGACTTTTGCCACCATACGACCTACACTTAAAATTGTGGCTAACGACCTTGACAAACAAAGAGTCATTGCTTTTTCGTTACTTAAGGATACTCCTTTTAAAACACATAAAAAAGATGACTTCATGTTTCTTGTTCACATGATGAGCATCGCCATTTTCGCAAAATTAAATGCTTTTTCACGGCTTTGTAATTTTCAATTTTCCCACGATTCCTTTTTACTAAAAAGCAAAAAAGAAGTTCGCTCTGCAGTAACTCCTCTTCGACTTTTCACTTTTTGGTTTCCGAAAGTGATGGATTACAATTACAATACTGTTGATCAACCGTATAAGTTTATTAAATTAAACCACAGCTCATAAGGCTCCTTATCATTATTTGACTAACATTAATTTACCTGATTTGTCACCATCCCAGCTAAAATCTGAAGCTCCTTTGAAAAGATAAAAATAAAGCCCTTGTGGCAATTGGTTTTCATTTTCATTAGCCATGTCCCATTGCAGCCACCCTCCCATTTTACCTACTCGAAAAAGGGTGTAATCCTGAGGTGTAAACACCTTCACCAAACCTCCTTTTACATCGTAAATTTCCAGCGTTAAATCTGTTGGTACTTCTCCTGAAAAAGCAAATTTGAACTGTACGACATTTAGTACCGGATTAGGGTAAGGCCCTTGGACTTCGACTTTCTTTTGATTTTTAATTTCAAAACTCAGCTCAAATGGTGTTTCAGAAACTTTATTTCCTGCATTGTCTTGACTAATTATGCGTATAGCATAAATTCCATCCGTTAATTTTCCAGGTGAAAAATCAATTTTTAAGGTATCATTTACAGTAAACCAATTAACTCTTGCATCCTCAAAATAAAGTCTCGAAAACTCACATGTTTCACACGCTTGGTAATAAAGCAAAGTACCTGAAGTGTCTGCTATAGGGCGAAACTTATTGTTATCAAAAATAAATATTTCTATCAAGGGATTATTCTTAACCCAGTCGCCATTACGAATATGTGCTGCATTTATTAACACATCCATCAAGGGTTGTTCAAAGTCTTGTAGTACTACAATATCCAACTCAAAAACATTATTAGTATAATCTTCTTCAAGTTGTAAATAAGGATTGACAAAAACTTGCAATTGATTTACTCCAGACCATCCCACCGTATTAAAATCAACGCTAAAAATGCTAGTATCCCCTGCCAACACTGCCGGAATTTTCTTAGTCCAAATTTGTGTTTCTCGCTCTCCAATGAGTTGGAACTCTACCGTAAGTGAATCTAAGAAATCGTTTTCAGACACATTTGCAAACAAGAAAGAATGGCTATATGTGTTGCCTTCAAACAATTCTTCTACATCGCCTTCTTCCTGATCATTAAAGACTAAAGTACCTTCTGGTACTCCTGCATAACTTATAGACCAATAATTAAGTTGTGGTGCTGTGAAATTTATTGAATCAAGAAAAGAAGATTTTGTTTTTAAGTAGGGAAAAATAGCTTCATCAATACCTAACGAATCAAGTGATAAAAAATGATTTTCAGCACTTGATAAGGAATAAATTAATGAATCAGTAAAGTCGAATCTAACCCCATAGATATCTACTGTAACCTCATCTTTTCCTTCAAGCAAGAAGTTGTCTTGAAAGGTATTCCACTTGCTGGCTGGGCCAATCAAAGGCGACCAAACTGTTCCTCTATCGACTCGGCCGTTTAAATTATAGTTTAGAGCAATGGTGTCTGTTTTAGTCTTTCCAAACTCTTCAAACAATTTAACACCACCTTTTTTTCCTAAAAAAACATAAGGAACCTCGTTCGGCAAAGAATCTAACAACGTTGCCCCATAACTCCTTATCACATTCTTCAAAGAGTCACCTAACTGTCCCAAACGTGGATTTCCTACAGTATAAATTAACACATAATCGCCTTCTTCTAGTTTATTTAAATAGGATATAACGTTTAATTGCCTCGCATCAAGGTCTAATCTGTTCTGTGTAAAAATAGTCATGGGGTCAGCCCCACAATTTCCAGTAGCAATACCTGACGGATTAAAAGGTAATGCAGTCTGCTTATCAAAAGCCAGTAAAAACAAGTTGTTTGTTCCACAATTGGCCTCTCCAGCTCGCAACATTAAAGCTTGGTCATTAATTTTCAAATAAACTTTGTTTGCATAACCACTTAACCCAGCACCAGCTGAAAGCAGCTTTATATTGATCTGTGAAGTGTCAAACGCCCACTTATTAGCCTCTTTATTTTTAAACACGCCATTTAAGGTATTTTTATAAAATTGATTTAACTCAAATTGACCTACTCCTTGAGTGTTTTTTATATAGGTGAAAGAAGATTTTTCCCAGATAGAATCAGTTTTCAACTTCACTCTCCAGTAATATACAGTAGTATCTGTAACAATAGGTAGTTGATATGTCTCCATTTTAACTGTTGCTTTGCTCTTAATCTGAAAGACATCAATTGGATTAACAAAAGTTATACTGGTGTCTATTTGAAAATCATACCATGTGGAATCAATCGTCAAATCATAAGCTTGTGCTTGCAGTTTTATTACCGAATCAGAAACAATACTAAATTCTTTAGGAAATAATGTTTTAACCCCGTTTGTAGGCAAAATATAGGAAAAAGAATAAAGGTTATTTGACTTATTATCCTCAGGTAATGAATCATCACAATCAATTTTAACCTTAAAGAGGTTGAGTCCGCCCCAATTTGTGGAGTCTGAAGTGATTATCACTTGTATGGTATCTTGATAGCTAATGGGATTAACTGTGAAAGGACCATATTCAATGGTAAATTGTCCTTGATTTACTTGACGTTCTACACAAATAGTAAAAGGTTCGCTATCCACAATACCATAATTGCTTATTACAAGATCTAGTAAGAAGGTATCTTTAACCGCTGTAACCCGTTCACCATCAAACGAGCTTATTTTGGCTTTTTCTACCAGATAATCTGGATTCTTATATGGAAAAACTCTAACAGCGGGGTCGCCAATTAAACTTAATAGTTGCGCTTGGGAACGCACAATATCTCCTCTGTTTTTACCATTTAAATAAGCGTTAATTACTTTTTTATGCAACAATCCGATAGGCAGATTTAAGTTATTAGAGTCTGCATATGCCTCCAAATAAAAAGTTAAGGTGTAATCGTGTAATTGAGAAGTATACCCATAAGCATTATGAGCAAAAGCTCCAATTGCACCTTTGTCAGCTGCATTTACCCAATCTTGTGCTTTTGAATATTGTTGAAATAAGTCACCGGAATAGCATCCATTAAAATACAAAAGAGGGTATTTACCTTTATTTTTGTACCCATTCGCTTCATCGCTCGCCAAACCTAAATCTATTTCTAAAAATAAGGGTGATGAATGTCCTAAATAAGCAATCATACCCACACCCGCATTTACTTCTTTGGATACGTTAAAAAACTGAACTGCCTCATCCGATTTTTTAGAGAAAGAAGTCACCTTCGCTCCCATATAGGGTTGTTCAGCAACTGAAGTATACTGACCAACCAAATTTTGGAACAGCCGTTGTTGACTAGTTGTCTGCCCACCACTTAAATGAATAAATCTTTTACGCCATAACCCAACATTTGATGGATTTTCAAATTCTTTTACTTTGTTTAAATAGTTGATTACATGCTGATTGGTGGTACTCGGAATTCTGCTAGTGGGTACAGCTGGCGAAAGTTCATCTTCTCCATCCAGACCTGCTGTAAACCCTATATCCCAACCTGGATCACCATAGGTAAGGATGTAATCTTGTATTGGATAATATAAAGTACCATTATTTTTTCTTGCAGCAAAAGGTAGTTTCCTTGCATAAGGAACTCCGTAATACTTAATGTTATGTTTCACTCCACTACCCACTATCAAAAAGAAGTCAGGTTTTTGATTGTTATCAATCAAATAACGGAACATATTTCTTATCGCTAATGGATTTTTTTCCCCATACATGTATTGGTCAAATATCCTTTCCAACTCCACTAAGTGGACATTATACTCCCCTCCCTCTACCGACTCGCGGTATGCTTCGTACTGTAAAGCACCTTCCATAAAAAGTTTATGTGTTAGCATTAAATAATCAGCATCCACTAAATCATTGACAAAACCTTCTGTTTTTTTGATAGAGTGAATTGTTTTATAGGAGGTATCGGTTAAAAACAATAACTCATTCCCAATGCTATTTGCGGATAAATCAACCACCAAGCTATCTCCTACTACCGCTGTTTTAAGCTGTCCAACGAACGTTTCACCCGCTTTGTGATAGACTGATGCGCTAAGAATATTTTTTACAGCTAATTTACCTTCAGCTTCTACAAAATTTTGCTCATTAAAACTTAACGTTTTTAGTTGATTTTGGTAAGTCAATCGAATAAAAGATACTGCGATTAAATCATTGGATGTTCCATCGCCAAAACTTGAGATTTTGACTTTCAATTGACCTGATTCTATCTGATTTGAACTTATGGTAGTTTTTACATCTTGGTTAACATAGGCTCTAAAGTCTGGGACTTTTACAGTTGTGTTTCCTGTTTGAATTTCAACACGGTGAAGCAAACCATTCATGCCTACTAACCCTAATTCAAGGCTCATATCACTATTTGACTTAACCCCCTCTAAGTCATCAAAAATAAATTCCTTAAAATTAAGCGTAGGTGTTTTTGGATTATAGCCAAAACTATTACTCACCCAACCTTCTCCGTCATCAACTTCTGACTTAAAAATTAAATCAACAGCTTGATTTCCTAGGGAATAAATATCTGTGAAAATCATTTCTTTTATCGATTTCACAAATTTTACTTTTGTAGTGGTAATAGCTGTCTCTTCTACTACCCTTTTGCCCTTCTCACCTTCCTTCCATGTTAAATAATAATATGAGGTATCACTGTACAAGCTGTAACTGGTATGTTGTTGGAATTCGGGTTTGTAATATAAGGGAGTTTCTAATTTTCCGTCAGCAACTTTGCCATAAAACACCATTGCATCTGCTTCGTTGAAAACCCCATCTTTTTCTCCTTTTATTTCAATGGACAGTTGATTGCCTCTATACCACAGTTGCAATTCCTGAGGGTCTATGGCATCTACAGGCACACCACCATTTTTCAACGCTTGATAGCTAACTTTATGAAAACCATTTTCAAGTACTTTTATTTTATAATATCCCTGACCAAACGCAATCCATTCATTACCATACTTTTGGGCTATGCCATTGATAGAAAAAAGTGAGCAGATAAATAATATACAATACCTCATCATAATTCTTCTCCCTTTCTAATTTTGTCGTAAAGTGATTTTGGGAATTTCAAGTGTTGCCCAAGTCGCTGAGCGGTATTTCGTTGCATGGAAATGTATACGATATGCAAGCCAAACAAAACCGCAAAAACGTTAATATGAGTCTCCCAGTACATAACGGTCCAAAACAAGGCAATCATTTCAATTAAAAGATAAAAACGGACATTGAGTGTAAAATAAGCAACCATTTTAGGTTTGACACCTTCAACAGTGTCATTAATATGCTTTAATTGTTTTTTAAAATATTTATGGATGATTAACACGAATAGCAGTGTACCTACAGCTATCAATACGACTAACCAATCGGGAATATCCATCGGTTTCGGTGGTAGTTGATTGGGCTTGTTGTTAGTAAAATAAGTGTATACAAAAACAGATAACGGAACCGCAATAAATGAAAAATAAATGCTTTCTAACTTACGAAAATAAGCGTGTGCATTGTCTATTTCCTCCTCTTTAACTTTAAACATCACTTGTAAATATAGTGCAAATTAATACTTAAACGTGTAACTTAAAGTATTGTTTACATTAGAATACTATAGATTAAATTAGATAACCCTTCTTGAAATGAAAAAGACCTACTTATCTCTCATCGCTACCATTATCGCTATTTCTTTGTCCATCTCTTCCTGTAGCGATAACAATAAGGAGAACACAACTAAAGTTGAAACATCTAAAACAGAAGAAAAAAATGTACTCCCGAACACTCCCATCGTTACTCAATACACTACGTTGAAACTAGCGGTTGATTCATCTTGGAAAGCGTTAGATCAAGTAGAAAAAGATAAAATATTTGCAATCAAACGCTTGCTGCAAGAAATCTCTTTCAATCCAAAACATAAAAGCAACCGATTAAAAGAAGAGATGCAAAAAGTGGACGATTTAGAAGCAAAAAAATTAAAACAAGAAGCTCTGGTTGATTTAAGTAATATGGATAACTACGATGTACTGTCGGACCAGGTGATTTCATCTGTAATCATTTTTAAAGAGGAAACTCCCGATATGGAGGGATACCCATTAGCTGATGAGTTAATTGCTGACTTAGATAGTTTAAACGGTAACGCTATTATTTCAAAAAGAAGTGATTATGGTCATGTAGTTCTTGAGTATAACAAATTTATTAAAGTCAACTACGATGAATTATCTAAACAAGGGGTCGAAAACTTAAAACTTATGCCTGGTTTATTCCCAGAAGAAGAGGATTCTACATCTTCAAATAAAAGTCTTTAGTCAACCTAATATAAGCTGAAGAATACTGATGGCGACCAAACTCTTCGATAATCAGATGTTCTTCAGTTTTTACTTTTTTCTCTGCGGTTATTTCCAGCAAAACTCGACTACATGCTTTATCAGGAGTCGGGAAAACATAACAGATTCTGGCGATGTGCCAATTCCTTTTTTCTAGTGCTTGCTCGATGTCTGGCAGTCGATCAAATGGATAAATAACAGCCAATCTCTTTGATTTACTTTTAATCACAAAATCCAGTAACTGATGAAAACTCAGCGATTCATCATGTCGGGCTCTTATTCTATTTTCATCTTGCGCTTTAAATGCATTCACAAAAAAAGGCGGATTTGATACTACTAAATCAAACGCATCGTGGTTAAACTTAATTAAGTCGACTTTTATCAACTTTATACGATTGCCCCAAGGAGAAACCTCAAAGTTAGTTTTGGCATCGATACAAGCATTAGTGTCTAATTCTATGGCTGTAACTGCAACTTCAGATCGTTGTGCCATCATTAAGGAAATGAGTCCTGTTCCGGTACCCACATCTAACACGGATTTAACACCTTCCAATTGAACCCAAGCACCCAATAAGACACCGTCAGTACCTACTTTCATGGCACTGTGGTCTTGGCTAATGGAAAATTGTTTGAATCGGAAAACCGAACTCATTAAGGAGCTGGGTTAGGAATTAGTTGATGTACTGCTTCTATTTCTTTCAAGACTTCGTCCGACAGCTTGACATCGATGCTACCAATGTTTTCTTTCAATTGCTCCATCGTAGTGGCACCTATAATGTTTGCACCCAAAAATTCGCGTGAATTAATAAAAGCCAAACTCATTTGTGCTAACGATAAATTATTTTTTTCTGCGATGGCAGCATATTTTTCCACGGCTTCAAAAGATAAATCGCCACTGTAACGTGCCATTCGAGGAAACAAAGTCAAGCGTGCATTCTCAGGTGTTTTTGTTTTACGGTATTTACCTGTTAACATGCCAAAAGCTAAGGGGGAATAAGCCAACAGCCCAACATTTTCACGCATCGACATTTCAGCCATGCCTACCTCATAGGTACGATTTAACAAACTATACGGGTTCTGCACCACAACAATTTTAGGCAATCCTAGCTTATCTGCATAATGTAAAAATTTCATGGCTCCCCAAGCGGTTTCATTGGAGATGCCGATGTATTTAATTTTACCACTTTCCACTAAACCTTTCAAAGACGTCAATACTTCCTGAATGTTATCCTCCCAATCATCATCAGCATCGTGTTTGTAGCCCAACTCCCCAAAAAAATTCGTTTTCCTTTCTGGCCAATGCAATTGATATACATCGATATAATCCGTATGTAATCGGCTTAGACTTCCATTCACGGCTTCGTTGAGTTGTTCTTTAGAATAATCTGGACCACCTCGCATGTAGGAGTTCCAAGCCGCTGGACCTATAATTTTAGAACTGATAATTAAGTCATCTCTTTTTTGGTCTTTTAACCAAGTTCCTATTATGCGTTCTGTTTCACCTTGGGTTTCTTTTTTCCCAGGGACAGGGTACATTTCAGCTGTATCAATAAAATTAATGCCCTGGTCTATTGCATAATTTAACTGTTCATGACCATCTTTTTCAGAGTTTTGTTCTCCGAAGGTCATTGTGCCTAAACATATGGTACTTACTTTTAAATCGGAGCTCCCTAACTTGTTATATTTCATTATTTTACGGTCATTAATACCCCTTTATCCATTCCGCTTTTTTTAATTATAGCAGCATATTTAGGATCTGAGGCTTCAATTTTTTTATATGATATTCGAGACAATAACCCATTTTCAACAAAATATGTTTTCAAACTTTGAATTTGTTTACTTCTTAAGTCATTATGATAAGTGTAATTCAACTTTTCAACTTCCACCTGTTTTGATATTAAAGTATCCATTAATACTTCTACTGAATCCCGCATTTTTTTGATTTTAGCTTTTTCAAATACCGTCTGGTTTACTAAAACTGTATCCACCATTACTTCTGTTAAGTCAGCTGCTTTTATTGAATCTTGTCTAATTCCTTTATCAAAAAGTAATAGCTCCAATTTTATAGCAGGATCTTCTCTTAATATTCTTCTCACTCGATCTAATTCTTTATTGGATAGAGTGGTGTAATTTCCTTTATCATCAAAAGATAAGGCTTTTAATGGCATTACCGTGTTTTTGATTAGTGCAGTAAGTTGTCCATCCCGCACTTCGGTTCGGTATTTATCCAACACCTTCAAATCCATAATTTCACTTTCAAAAGTACGCCCACCTTTTAAAGCTATGATGGAGAAGTCATAAATCTGACCTTCAGTTAATAAAAACCAATATTCGCCCTCTTTATTTGTTGGTACAAAATGTACTCGTTCTTCTGTTTCTGCGTCAAATATCTGAATTCGTGCTTCTACGGGCATACCTTTACCATCCACAACTTTACCTTGTACAGCTATCACGGTGTAAGGATTAAAGCCATCTGGAAACATGACTTTATAGAGGTCGTGGGAGTCTTCATCTTCGAGGTCGTTATAAAAGAAATGAGTGAATAAGTCAACAGAAAGAAATCGGTCGTCTTCAGGTGTATTGATGAAGTCCATATTTTTGGGTTCACTCCATTTACCTTTAGCATCGCGTTGAGTAAAATAATAATCCAATCCCCCTTTCCCTCCTGCTCGATTTGATGAAAAAATCAATGTTTTATCATCAGGTAATATTCGTGGGGTACTTTCACAACCTTTATTGATTGGAGAAGGCAAGGCAACTGGATCTTTAAAGTTTTCACCTAATAATCGCTCTGCAACCATTATTTGGCAACATTCACTTTGGCCTTCCACCATTTTTTTGCAACGGCTAAAGTAAATAAATTCACCATCCGAAGATATTGACGGGTTCGTATCATCCATATCGCTATTTAAAGGCTTTCCTATACTAATGGGTGGAGTCCATGTCTTGCCTCTACGGTGGGTAACAAAAATATCATACCCGCCTACTCCATTATACTTCTTGGTTGTAAAATAAAGAGTATTACCATCAGGACTTAAACAATACCCCCCCGTGTATAAAATGTTTGTGTTTTTGTTTACGGGTAAAATTTCTTCTCCTCGTGTCCAGTCACCCCCTTCAAATTGACTATAATGTAAATTCCATTTATTGTGAAGTTTGTCGAACATCACATACACCATTGCTTTTCCATTAGCGCTCACATAAGGAAAACGTTCGTGATCTAATGAATTAGTCACTCCTCGCGAGAGTTTTTTCATTTTTAATTGACCTAAAGAAATAAAAGGAACAAGGAGTATTAGGAAGAGTAATCTATACATCGGGTTTAAAGTTTTATCAGTCTTAATTTAAGTAATACATTTTTAAAAATTGAACCTTTTAGGAACTTCACATGAAAAAAGGTGTTTTAGGGTAGTAAAAAAAAAAGGACTCGCTTTAAGAAGCTAGTTATTTTATTAAATTTGCATCCTTAATTTTCTTTTAAAAACAATGAAAACGCACGCTCAAATTAAAATTCAAAAGACAGCCAATTCTCGAATCAACCAAATTGATTTCGATAAGCTGGTCTTTGGAAAAGCGTTTTCAGACCATATGTTTGTGGTGGATTATGCGGATGGGGAATGGAAAACGCCTGAAATTATTCCTTTTGGAGATATGGCATTTAACCCTACTTTATTCGCTATTCATTATGGACAATCTGTTTTTGAAGGATTAAAAGCGTTCCGTTTTGAAGACGGTAGCATTAATGTTTTTAGACCAGAGGAACACGCTAAGCGATTAAATATATCTGCTGAAAGGTTATGTATGCCTTCATTTCCAGAGGAGCTATTCCTTGAAGGATTGGAAACATTATTGAAATTGGATAAAGAGTGGATCCCAAAAGATCAAGGTAAATCACTTTACATTAGACCTGTAATGTTTGCTACCGATCAAGTATTAGGGGTTGCTCCATCAAAAACATATAAGTTCATTATTCTTACTTCACCTGTTGACGCTTATTATAGCGGCAATGTAAAAGTTTTGGTTGAACAAGAATTTGTTCGATCCGCTGAAGGGGGTACTGGATTCGCTAAAGCTGCTGGTAATTATGCAGCTTCATTGTTGCCCGCAAAAAAAGCCTTGGAAAAAGGTTATAACCAAATTTTGTGGACGGACAGCAAAGAACATAAGTACATCGAAGAATGCGGCACCATGAATGTTATGTTTCAATTGGGTGACATCATAGTAACCCCGAAATTGAGCACTTCAATTCTTTCCGGTATTACTAGAAAATGTATTTTAGAATTAGCAAATCGTTGGGGTTATTCCATTGAAGAACGAAAAATTAGCATTGATGAGATTGTGGAAGCTCGTGCGAACAACACACTTAACGATGCTTTTGGAACTGGTACTGCTGCTACGATTACTCACATCTCCCACATTGGGTACAAGGGCGTAGATTATGATATTCCATCTGATAAACCGCGTGAGTTTTCTTTACGTGCTCAGGAATACTTAACGAAACTGAAGCATGGTGAAGAAGATGATTTCTTCAATTGGATGAAAGTGTTAGCCTAATAATTTGCTAGCAATTTGTTGCCACTTTTTCCCTGCATGACGAAATAAAACTATTTCAGAAACTATAAATTGAGCTTGGTAGGTTGTTTTTCGAAACTTCCTCCAAGCTTTATCAAAGTTATCCTCTGTAATATCCCGATTTAAAATGGTGATGTGCGGGGTAAAATTGTGTTTACTATTTTTTGCTTGTTTTATTTCCTTCAAATCAAAAAATTGTTCTTCAAGTTGCGTGTGAAGCTTATTGAGCAGAACATTGTCCTGTACTTTTATATAAACAGTACGCTTTCCAAAAAAACCAAAGTTAAGTAGTCTGATCTCGAACGGCTTAATCGAAAAATTGACCTCCTCAAAAAAGGTGAGAATTTGAGCCTGATTATTACTTGTAAATGGCGGTATTAGCGTGATATGTGGTGGTGAATTTAAGGTTTTTGTTGATTCAAACATCAATGAAGCTTCTTCTTTTATTTCTTGTATTCCATTAAGGATATCATGAGCAGGTAATATAGCAATGAAATAAAGAGGCAAACTTCTTATTATTGGTCTAAAAAATTGCCTGAAACGATGCGTATAGCACCATCTACAGGAATGTTATAGTTATAAAACCAACATAAGACATCTGCTCCTTCAAAAGTCACCGTCACTTGCATTCGTTTGTATTCATTAGGCGAAGCAAATTGACTACCTACACCTTCATATTCATCTAGCTTTTTAAACAACACACTATCATCTTCAACTTCGAAAAGTTCACCATGAACTAGTCCTATTGATTGATTGTCAAAAATCGCCCCTGGATACCAGGATATCTTATATAAATCGCCTTTCATAACCGCCTCTCCAAGATGTTTTGCATTTTCATAGAGAAAGTGGGACATCGGATGATCAGTTTTTTTCATTAAAGTACCATAGACAAAGAGTTTACTTTTCATAATACGGTGTCCATTTTTCTCCTTCCACGGTTCTGTCATGTATAATAATTTCTGTACGTCTATTCTGTGCTCTCAAATCCTCTTCTTTTTTATAAGTTACAGGGAATTGTGCTCCATAACCTTTAGCTACTAAACGTGCTCGATCAATACCTTTGTAAACTAAATAATCAATTACAGCTTGGGCTCGATCAAAAGATAGTTTCATGTTGTTCTCCTGTAAACCACCAGGTTCCGTATGACCTACGACTTCTGCATCTAAATTTTTGTTGTTCAACAACATTTTAGCATAGATACTCAATTCTGGGTAAGACTCCTTTTTTAATTCAGCTTTATTTTGTTCAAACAAAACATTTTGAAGGATCGTTAAATTTTCTGACTCTGAAAGCTCCAACTTTACGTTCATCTCTTTTTCATAATACTTGTTTAAATCAGGCAACTCAATTCTTCCCGAATGAGTGATGTAACCATCTTTTTCTACAGAGATACCATAGTTTTCTCCTGGAGGAACAACAAGTACATAATCTCCAAACTCTTCGTTTGAAAGTGTTGAAGCTACTTCATCTCCTGTTTTGTTATTGTAAATAGTTACCCGAGCGGTTAAAGAAAGACCTGAGTTTTTTGATTTAACTTCTCCTTTGAGCAAAACCACAGCATTTGTATTATTGGGTATTTTCATGCGGTAGATGTCCTGTTCTCCAAAACCACCTTCCCGTTGAGTTGAGAAGTAAGCGCGGTTACCATCGGGAGTCCAAACGTAGAAAACATCGTCATGCGCTGAGTTGATTGGATAACCCAGATTGACAGCTTTAGACCATGTTTTAGTTTGTGGGTTGTAAATACTCTTAAAAATATCGTATCCACCCATCGTATTATGTCCTTTTGAACTAAAGTACAGTGACAAACCATCTGCATGTAAAAAAGGGCTTTCCTCGTCAAACGAAGTGTTAATGTTTTCTCCTAAATTCACTGGTTTTTCCCATTGACCATCAGATGGTCTTCGTGAGATATAGATGTCAAAACCGCCCTTCCCTCCTTCACGATTACTGGTGAAAACAAGTGTTTTTCCATCAGCAGAAATACTTGCACCATTTTCAATGGAACCGTCCATGTTTATTCCATTAATAAGTTTAACTGGTTCAGTCCATATTCTACCTTTTAATTCCGTTTCATAAATGTCTCCCTCATTTAATTTTTCGCTTTTGAAAATAAACATCTTCTGGCCATCAATCGATAAACCGACACACGCATCGTGATGTTCTGAATTAATTTTGGTACTTACCCGCCAAGGTCTTCTCCATTTATCATTGGCAAACTTGGTCATATAGATATCTTCCATATACCTTCCATCATCCCCTAGATGTCCGCCTGTAGATCCTTTTCGCCTTGAGGTAAAAATCATGTATTTTTCATCCGCAGTAATTAATGGGGTAAAATCAGAATATTCCGAGTTAATAATCTCACCCATATTTTCAATTTCCACACCTTTAACTGGTGTTGACATAAAAGCTTTACCCACACTACATTGTTTCTTGAAGTTGGCAAGCAAATCTAATTGATCTTGGTATTTTGAAACTTTAGAACCATAACCTTCAACAAAATCGTTTTCGGTTTTAGTATAATACTCTATGGCCTCATCCATTAAATGATCCAGATGGCAAGCTCTGGCGATATTAAAATTGAGATTTGAAGAGCGATACTCATGCGTATAGATATCCAGTTTTATTTCCGGCTTTTTGTCTTTGTCATGAGGAAATGTTTCTGCCCTTTTTAAATAAGAGACAGCTAAGTGGTAGTTGGAAGTATAAAGTGCTGCGCGACCTACTTTTTCAATTGTCTCATAGTCGTCAAATAAGGTACTATCAACTTTTGAGAACAATTTCCATGCTTTGCTATAGTCTTCATACGCAAACCAGTCTATTGCTTCATCAATATATTCTTTGGCTTTTTCTGGATTTTTAGTTTTATAACTTGATTGAGAAAATGAAAGAGTAGAAATAAAAAACAGTAATAATATTAATATACGCATAGAAACTAATTAATGTCGGAAGTCGGTTTAACGTTAAATTAAGTAGTTTGGTTTAAATTTTCATAAATCTAAACACATTAACATAGGCGCTCGAATATATCATCGTATTTATTTACCATGTGGGTCCAATCAAATCTGATGACAGCATTTCTTAGTTCTTGACTAGCGCATTGATGTAGGTTATTTCTTAAACAGCTTTCTAACATGCCTTCATGATAAAAGTTTTCAGAATACTTATTGGAGTCAATAATTTCAGGAAATGCTAATCGGTACGGTAACAATGGATAAACACCTGCCGCCACAGCTTCGACAACAGATATCCCAAAAAAATCTTGATGGGATGTTACGGGCAACACATCACTTTTAATTAATAACGCGCTATATTCACTTTTACACTTTACATAGCCCCAGTGAATAATATGATGTTTCAGTTTTACTTTCGCTTCATCAAAAATTGAAGGGTATTTTTCGGATTTCTCCCCGAGTACAATCAATTGAAACTTTACATCCTTTGCTGATAAAGCATATAACACTTGAAAAAACTCCTCTGGATTTTTATCATATTCCCATCGGTGATTCCATAAAATTACTGGTACTTCATTTTTAGGTTTGGGTAAATTTATCAACCCCAATAAATCCAAGCCTAAGTGTAACGTCTCACATTTTTTGTCAATTATTTCAAAAGTTGCTTCATTCTTATAATCTGGAAATTGTTTTAAGAAACCTCCAAGTGCCTGAAGGAAAGTAGTTTTGTGATAATGACTATTAAACAACACGTAATCACTTACCAAGGCCGAACTATAATTAATAAAGGCATAATGCTGATCACGGTTTAACTTCACATCTTGATCGGCTGGAGACCAAGGATAGGTTAATTGGTTTTCATGAAAGTAACAGACGATAGGAATGTTCATTTTCTCTTTTGATAAGAGTGACTTAAACAGTGAAACATTTAACATGTCTGAAACCACAATGATATCAAAACGTTCCTTAGATTGATTGAGTAAGGTTGAAAAAGTAATTGCTGCGCCTTGCATGCGCCATTTCCAAAAACGATCGGGCAAAGAATAAACAGTGATGTGGTGTGAAGTAAATTGTTTGTAACCATCAATCCATTGTTGATGCGAACCTCCATAAAAAGGTTCTAAAAATAAAATCCTCATTACTATTTGCTAAAGCGTTTAACGACCTCATGGTGATGGTTATCATATATATCTAAATAATGATTACCTGATTTCAAAAAAGAGGTGTTAAGTTTTAGGCCTTCACGCTTATTCATTTTGGCAAAAAACTCAATAGTTCCATCATCATCAAAAACCTCTAAATATACCTGTTCATCTTCAAACTCTTTTTCACCCTTAATGACCATCTCATCTTTCACGTTGATGACTTCGACTTTCACGTCCGCTTTCGACTCTATCCCTACAAACTCATGGTTTTCTAAGGTAGCAATATTGTCTACATCGATACTGTAGTCCATTTCATAATTATAATAAATGAAAGGTTTATTTGTTACCAGTTTATTCCAGAGGTTGTTTCTATTGTAGTTAACATGATACTTCACAAAACCATGATTATGCTTTGTGTCTGCGATGCCTGGAATTCTTACATTATAAATATACCAACAGACCACATTTTTATCCAAAAAGAAAAAATCATAATGATGGCTTGAAACACCTAGCTCAAAACTAGCTATATCTAATTTTGTTGATAATGTGTCAACTATCAAGATGGAATGCAAGGTATCGTTTGCTAAGTTTTCAAACTTAATAGTGAAACTCAACATCGTGCTGTCCAGCGTCATTATCTGTTCAACAGAACTTGACTGTGCTTTAGAAGTACTAATTGTAAAAGAAAAAATAAATAATAAAACTATCCGTGTGCAAGCTTGTTTATATCTATTTTCCATCCACCTCATTCGATAATCAAATAAAATGTAAGAAATTTTAGGGCTGAATACAATAATTAAGGTTAATTATTGCGTTTTTTCGCAACAATAACTAACCTTAATTTAATAAATAGTGCGTATTTTTATTAAATAGACGCTACTTCTGAAGTTCTATTGATTTTTTTCACTAAGCCTTGTAAAACTTTACCGGGACCACATTCCACGAATAAATCTGCACCATCAGCGACCATATTTTGTACAGTTTGAGTCCAACGTACCGGGGCTGTTAGCTGAAGATTTAAGTTCTTTTTTATCACCTCAATATCTGTAGAGGCTGTAGCAGATACATTCTGATAAATAGGGCATTTAGGGGTATTAAATTTAGTGTTTGAAATGGCCTTTTCGAGTTCAACCCTAGCAGGTTCCATCATAGGAGAATGAAAACCACCACTTACAGGTAATATCAATGCCCTTTTGGCTCCTTTTTCTTTTAACTCTTCGCATGCTAACTCTACCCCTAGATTTGTACCCGAAATCACTAATTGACCAGGACAATTGTAGTTGGCTGCCACAACAGTTTCGCTTATTTTATCACACACATCTTCAACTACAATATCTTCTAGTCCAAGAATAGCTGCCATGGTTGACGCAGATAAGCCACAAGCCTTTTGCATAGCTTCTGCCCGTTTTGATACCAATCGTAACCCATCTTCAAATTCCAACACACCATTAGCCACTAAAGCAGAAAACTCACCTAAAGAATGTCCAGCAACCATGTCTGGTTTAAAGTCCTCAGTTGTCATTGCTAAAATCACCGAATGCAAGAAGACTGCGGGTTGTGTTACTTTTGTCTCTTTGAGCTCTTCATCCGTTCCGGAAAACATGATGTCAGAAATTCTAAACCCTAAAATTTCGTTTGCTTTTTCAAATAACTCTTTTGCCTTGGGGGAAGACTCATATAAGTCTTTTCCCATACCAACGAATTGGGCTCCTTGTCCCGGAAATACGTATGCTTTCATTTTGAGATCTTAGATTATTAGTAGTTAGATGTTAGACTAAAAGCTTAAAGCTAATTCCTAACAATAATTTTGATGCAATTTACAAATTATCTCTGTAAGAGAATCCAACCGTTGAAAACTCTTTGCTCGTTTGCCGAATCGAGCCTGAAAAAATCAACTACAGCACTATAATAATACATGCCATCAGACACCTCTTCTCCAGCAAAATTTTTACCTCCCCACTCAATATTCAAATTGTCACTGGTAGCATATACTAATTTACCTAAACGATTATACACCTTAAAATCAATCGATTTCACATTTCTTGGTGTAGGTAAAGGTTTAAAAAATTCATTTTTCCCATCTCCGTTTGGTGTAATGATATTTGGAAAAGCAATCGTATCACAATTGTCGTTACACGCTAAATTACTTGGGTTACTCTCTAACCCTTTTAAATCAGTTGCCGTGATGTAATAACAACCTGCACGGGAATTTTGAATAATGTGACTGTAATCAAACGTAAGGGAATCCAATTGAGCAATATCACGAAACTCACTACTCAATGTAGGCTGATAAAATAACGTATAATAAACGATGTCATTTTCACACCCTTCCTTCTTGAAATTATTTGTCCAACTTAAAGTATTTGTATTGAGGTTGGTTGCAGCTGTTAAGGTACTACAATCAAGCGTATCCATGGATAAACTTGGTGGACACGGTGGGTTAAAATCATCGGGTACAACACACACGGTATTGGTAAAATTAACTAAGAATGTATCTACCAAATTCGGGTTACAATACACACCCCGTGTTTCAATAAAAAAACAGTATTCTTCTCCGTTGTTTAAACCAAGAATAGCTTGTCCGTTTAAATCACCATATAATGTATCAACCACAATAATGGTATCCTCTAACACGCGATACACAATTTGTTCTAATGAATCAGGAAATTGCCACACGACACGGTTATCGACTGCTATTTCAGCCCTTCTAAATTTACCTTCTAAATTAATTCTCACATACGATGAAGTTTGCGATGAACCAAGTTTATTGTTGTCATTATAAAAGTCTACACGATAGGAATAAGGAGATTCCAAGGTATTCAAGCTCGTGTCTTGAAATGCAAATGTGGAATCTGCAAAGTTATTAACCGTAATCGTTTTAATTGGTGTGGTTGGAAAATTATTCCCCAGTACATCATTACTTCTGAATAACTCATATTTATAGGGGCCTGTAAACTGAAGCGTATCAAAATCTAACGGTCTACTCCATTTCACTGTTATTGCTCCTTTTTCTTTATCCGTGGAGTCAACAGACACATTAGTGAGTAACGGTAAGTCCAACCCGATATTACCACAAGAAACTTCCGAGACCAAACTTTCATTGTTGGCATTATCTATCGCTAGAAGAATGTAACAATACTCCCCGCCTACTTCAACAGTCTGGTCTAAATAACTCAAGGAATCTTTATTGATGTCGGCTATTTTATCAAAACCCCACTCACTTAAAACACCTTCAGTGCATTCATCAGGAATAAAGGCACTCGTATCACACGATGAACGATATAATTCATACCGTTTTAAGGTGCTATTGCATAGGTAGGTATCCCAACTTATTCTTAAATTATTAGCTATCTCATTGACTTGAAGGTTCTCAGGTGCTGGCAGTTTCACGCGAATGTTCCAGCTTTTTAAGGTTGATAAAGAAAAAAGGTTTCTATCCGTTAATTTAAACACTACTTGATATGGTTCCTCTCGCACTAAATTGCAGGCAGGCTGCCAGGTAAAAGCGGCACTGTCAATTGCTGTTTTTGGATCTTTCCATTTCACATAAGGTCGCTCTGGTTGAAACGGAGTACTAAAAGTCTCCAAATCCAATAAATCATTGTTGGGATCGTAGCCACTAAAAACAGATATAAATGATTTACCCGCCTCAACACAAGTATCATTTGGAGCAACTAAGACTGGTGCTTGATTATCCGTCTTTTTCACAAAAATTTGCATATCCCGCACAATAGTGCTCTTCTTAAATGCACCAAGAGGCGATGTACCCCATTCCGTTACCTCAATAGCCACATTATAAATACCGGTCATTTTAGGAGAGTCCCAGACTAAATCACCTGTTTGTGGGTTAATTGAAATGTTGGCTCCGGCTCCAAAACTCGGGTCTGCAGGACTTTTATAATTTGTTACATCAGCATTTTCACCAACACCTTTTTTGGGAGTTACCAACCGATAAGTCAAACTATCTCCATCGGCATCCCAAGCCCCCACATTATGTGTAAATACTTGGTTAAGTGCTGCTAAATCAATCGCTGGAACACGGAATTGCGGGGTGCGATTATATTGACAACCGCCACCACACCCTGAATTAAAAATGGTTGTTTCCACGTAAATCGGCTCAAATATACTATTACCATTATTAATGTTTTGAACTTTATCTATTCTATCCTCATGATAAAATCCGACTGTTAAGGTAGTGTTAGTTGCACTAAAATTTTCAGTTCCTTCAAAGGTCACTTTAAGTGTGGCGTAATCATTACCCGTTACAAACAGTTCTTCTTTGACATTTTCTAATTGAATTCTATTTAACGAAGGATTCGATAAATCATCATTAGGCTGAGGTGAAACTATTAAACTTAAATTCTTAATTAACCCAATGTTTTCACCTTGAACACTATTTTGATCTACATACAAAATAACCGTAAACTTATATTGAGTGATGGAAACCCGTTCAGAAGAAATTTCCGCAGCTCTAACGTGCGTGGCCTTCGCATGCATTGAAAAAAATGAAAAGAAAATTAGAAGGATATATTTCCCTACACCCCAGCATTTCATAATGTTATTTTAATTTTTCGCACAAGTTACATAAATTAATGAGGAATCTTTACAACAATTTAAGCTTGTAGAGGTTCACTATTTAGATTGAATAAAAATAGAATTGCTGGTTGATTGGTAACTGTTCAGCAATTAAATTGCGCCCGTAAAATTACTTAAGTAAAACAAATGAGTTGGATAAATAAAACGTTAACAAGTTCCATAGGTCGAAAATTAGTAATGGCCATCACTGGACTTTTCTTAATCTCATTCCTAGTCGTGCACCTGATAGGAAACATTAGCTTATTATACGATGATGGGGGGCTTGCCTTCAATGCTTATGCCCACTTTATGAAAATGAATCCATTAATTAAAGCAAGTGAAGTCATTTTGTTCCTTGGTTTCATCATTCATATTGTTCAAGGAATTGCACTTTACACTTCCAACAAATCAGCTCGAAAACAAGGTTATGCGGTGAGTCACACACACGAAAAAGTTAGTTGGACTTCTAAAGCAATGGGTCCATTAGGAATTGCTATAACCGTTCTTTTAATCTGGCACCTTTACGAATTTTTCAGATATAAGTATTTTGCTCCAGAAGATGCATTAGGTTTTGATTCTGCTGGTTTACCAAATTTATACCAGCGTGTACATCACGAATTTAGTACTGAAGGACTGTTCCATGTTCCGCTCTACTGTTTATTTATGCTGGTTATTGCTTTTCACCTTTACCATGGCTTCCAAAGTGCTTTTCAAACGTTAGGTGTGAACCATCCGAAGTATTCTCCAGCGATAAGAACGATAGGACGCGCTTATGCTATCATTATCCCTTTATTGTTTGCACTTATTCCAATATTAATTTTTGCAGGAGTTTCATTTTAATCTGAGGCTAGAAAAAGAAAGAAATATGACATTAAAATCAAATATTCCAGCAGGTTCTCTTGACACGAAATGGTCGCAGTACAAGTCAGAGATGCGATTAGTGAACCCGGCAAACAAACGTTCAATTGATGTGATCATTATAGGATCCGGTTTGGCTGGTGCTGCTGCTGCTGCATCAATGGGTGAACTAGGTTACAGTGTAAAATGTTTTTGCTTCCAAGATTCTCCTCGTAGGGCGCACTCAATTGCAGCTCAAGGAGGTATTAACGCAGCTAAAAACTATCAAAACGATGGGGACTCCGTATACCGACTTTTTTACGATACCATTAAAGGTGGTGATTACCGCTCAAGAGAAGCTAACGTACACCGTTTAGCAGAAGTCTCACGAAACATTATCGACCAATGTGTAGCGCAAGGAGTTCCTTTCGCCAGAGACTACGGTGGTTACCTTGACAATCGTTCATTTGGTGGTGTTCAAGTAAAAAGAACATTTTATGCGAAAGGTCAAACAGGGCAACAGTTATTATTAGGTGCTTACTCTGCCCTATCCCGACAAATTGCCGCTAAAACGGTAACTATGTACAATAGACACGAGATGTTGGACGTAGTGATTGTAGATGGAAAAGCAAGAGGCATTATCGCTAGAAACTTAATTACTGGCGAAATTGAAAGACATTCTGCTCACGCAGTAGTATTAGCTTCTGGTGGATATGGAAACGTATTCTACCTATCCACTAATGCGATGGGATCAAATGTAACCGCTGGTTGGAAAGCGTATAAAAAAGGTGCTTTTTTCGGAAACCCTTGCTATACACAAATTCACCCAACATGTTTGCCACGAACAGGTGATCATCAGTCCAAATTAACGTTGATGTCTGAATCATTAAGAAATGATGGTCGTGTATGGGTTCCTAAAAAAATAGAAGACGCAAAAGCTATTCAACAAGGATTAAAGAAAGCAATTGATATCCCAGAAGAAGACAGAGATTTTTACTTAGAAAGAAGATATCCTGCATTTGGAAACCTTGTCCCTCGTGACGTGGCATCAAGAGCAGCCAAAGAACGTTGTGATGCTGGTTATGGAATTACTCCAACAGGTGAGGGTGTCTACCTAGACTTTAAATACGCTATTGAGCGATTAGGTAAAGACGCAGTTGAGGCACGATATGGTAACTTATTTCAGATGTATGAAAAGATTGCCGATGAGGATCCTTACACCCACCCTATGAAAATATATCCTGCAGTACACTATACTATGGGTGGTATTTGGGTGGATTATAATTTAATGACAACTGTACCTGGCTTGTATGCTGCTGGGGAAGCCAACTTTTCCGATCACGGTGCAAACCGATTAGGCGCTTCTGCTTTGATGCAAGGTTTAGCAGATGGTTACTTCGTGTTACCTTATACTATCGGTAATTATTTAGCTGATGACATCAGAACGGGTAAAATCCCGACAAATACGCCTGAGTTTGAGCAAGCAGAGCAATCTGTGAAAGCGACTATTGACAAGTTGATCAACAATAATGGTACAAAAGCCGTTGATTACTTCCACAAAAAACTGGGTAAAATCATGTGGGACAAGTGTGGTATGGCACGAAATGCTGAAGGATTGACTTCTGCTATTGCGGAAATTCAACAATTAAAAGTTGATTTTTGGAATGATGTTAAGGTACCAGGGAAAGCAAATACCACCAACCAGGAGTTAGAAAAAGCGATGCGGGTAGCTGACTTTATCGAACTAGGTGAGTTAATGTGTCGTGATGCATTAAACCGAGACGAATCGTGTGGTGGTCACTTCCGTGAAGAATATCAAACAGAAGAAGGTGAAGCACTTCGTGATGACGAAAATTTCGCTTTTGTCTCAGCTTGGGAATATAAAGGAGAAAATCAAGAACCAGTACTCAATAAAGAAGCATTGGTTTACGAAAATATTGAAATGAAACAAAGAAGTTATAAGTAGAACAGTCTATAGTTTTAAGTTTTAAGTACCAGCTTAAAACTTATGACTCTGACACTATAAACTTAAAGATATATGAATTTTACACTTAAGATTTGGAGACAAAATAGCCCTCAAGAGAAAGGCCAACTTGTTGAATATAAATTAAACGACATCTCCTCAGACACTTCTTTTCTTGAAATGATTGATGTGCTCAACACGGAGTTGATTGAAAAAGGTGATGAACCGGTTGCTTTCGATCACGACTGTCGTGAAGGTATTTGCGGCATGTGTTCAATGGTAATTAACGGGCGTCCACATGGACCAAGTGATTTGACTACTACCTGTCAACTTCATATGCGTTCTTTTAATGATGGTGATGTTATCTTCATTGAACCATTTAGAGCAAATGCATTTCCTGTAATTAAGGATTTAATGGTGGACCGTTCTTCTTTTGACAGAATTATTCAAGCTGGAGGATATGTATCTGTAAACACAGGTAATGCACAAGATGCTAATAACACTCCTATACCTAAAGCTGATGCAGACAAAGCATTTGATGCCGCTACGTGTATTGCCTGTGGTGCTTGTATAGCCGCTTGTAAAAATGCTTCTGCAATGTTGTTTACTTCGGCTAAGATATCCCAATTAGCTTTGTTACCACAAGGTCAAATTGAAAGACAAGAAAGAGTCGAAAACATGGTTGCCCAAATGGACGCTGAGGGTTTTGGTGCTTGTACGAACATCGGATCATGTGCCGCAGAGTGTCCTAAAGGAATTTCATTAGAAAACATTGCAAGAATGAACCGTGAGTTCATTTCAGCAAAGCTTTCTTCTGAAAATGTATAATTAGTTTCAAGTTTATTGCTCAAAGTTTAAAGCACCCATTTTTCACTTTAAACTTTGAGCATCAAACATTCACCTTCCACATGATTACAATCATCGCTACAACCAATCGTCCAAATAGCTTATCAGCTCAAGTAGCTGATTTTTATTTATCAGAGTTTCAAGAAAAAGGCATTTCAGCGCAGGTTGTAAAATTAGAAGATTTGCCCCATGACTTTACTTTTTCGGCTCTTTACGACAATAGTGGTAAAAACGAACAATTCAACATCTTAAGGGATAAAGTACAACAAGCAGAGAAATTACTTTTCATAGTTCCAGAATACAACGGTAGTTTTCCTGGTGTTTTAAAATCATTTATTGATGGATTAAAGTTTCCCGAAGGGCTTCGGAATAAAAAAGCTGCAATGGTAGGTATTTCATCAGGTACTATGGGTGCTTCACTTGCCATGAGTGCGCTAACTGATATTCTAAATTATTTAGGATGCCACGTGTTTGCGTTAAAACCTAGGGTTACCGCAATAGAAAACAGTTTTTCTAATGGAGAAATAACGGAACCTACAGCATTAAAATTAGTTCATTTACAGATCGACCAGTTTGCTGCGTTCTAATATCGATTTACTTTTTTTAATTCTACATCATAGGTAACAGGACGTAGTAAAACATAGCCATCTCCCCTTACCGACATTGCGAACGGAACGGAGTGTGGCAATCTCCCCATTGTAGCAACGGATTTTTGGTAAACAAAGAGATTTGAATATTAAAATAGATTGCTTCGTCAGTCGTGCCTCCATCCTCGCAAAGACGAGCTTTTTATGATGAGGGACGTTTACACCTTCATTGCGAGTGGAATGAAATGAAGCGCGCCAATCTCCCTATTGTAACAACGGATGTTATTTTTTATAAAAAGTTTTCTTCTGATTATCATACACCACGGTATAATGGTCATCAGGCTTTAAATCAGAGCAGTTAACTGAAGTTCCTTTACCATGTTTTAATTTCTCACCCTCTTTATTATAAATAGAGTATCGTATTGGTTTATCTGTGGTAAAATTCAAGACTTCAGAAACTCTTCGAGGATAAATTGTAATTGCTTTTCTTTCTAATTGAAACGAAACCGTTTTCGAATAAAATATTAATCCATCAGCTTCCACAAATTTAATACGGTATTGATTAAGTCCAGTGCTATGTTCTGCTTGTACAGAATAAAAATTTGCAGAAACGTTCCCTTTACATTCAACTTGTTGTAAATCTTCCCATTCGTTACTTACACTTAATCGCTGTATATAGAATACCCCACCACTTTTTTCACCTTTGGTCGACCAGTTTATAGCGTCTATATCTACATTTAAAGAAGCATATTCAAACCTGCTATTCGATTTTATTACTTGTTCATTCAATACTTTAGGTACACAGTTATTTCGATAAAGTATTTTAAGAATAATTGAGGCATTCATACTTAACCCCGACAAATTAACTTCAAAAACAGACACTTTTGGAGAAGCCACCACCTTCTCTCCATTCAAAAAGACGCTTACAACACAAAACTCACCTTCTGATAGCGGATTTTGAACAAATAAGTTTTTGCCTTGATAAAAGCCTTCTAATGTTAATACGCCCGCAAACGTTTTTGAGCAGGTTAAAGCGAAGACCAATAACAAGCAAGAGAAGGTTTTATTAGTTATCATGACTCATTTATATTAATTGATGCTAGTGAAAAATTGCTATTAAGAAAAGATACAACGATTAAAACAAACTCTCAAATTTCTAATCAAAAGAGCCGTTAATTTTTTAAAAAAATGTTAAAATATTATGTGAGATGATAAATGTGGAAAAGTTAAAAACCGCTTAAAAATAGAATAAACAGATATTTTAAAATTTTTAAAGATAAAATTGTTTCATTTTGTCGTCAAATGATTCAATAACTCCTCCCCCTACCTCTTCATTGGACTATTCTAACAAACCGCAAAATTATTGATTATTAAAATAATACAATTTTAAACAAAAGCTAAAAAACACTATTAAAAACCTGATTATTAGATTTTTAAAACAAAATACAATAAACAATAAAAAAATACACTTCCACAAAATAATACAAGTAAAAACCCCACCTCAAAAATTGCACTTATCCAAGTTATAAATATTGATTTTTCATACAAAAAACTTTTTAAATATTGGAATAATACAATTTAAATATAGCCTATCTCCTTTATTTAGGCATTTTTAATAAAATCAGTAAAAAAAATTACAATTTCTTTGGATGTAATTTTTTCGAGACATACCTTGCAGACATATCATTAATCAAAACTTGTTTAACCAACAATCCTATTTATGGAAAATTTAATTACAGACGTACTCGGAAATCTTACTAGTGTAGTAAGTGGAGTTAACTTCTCGGCAGCGTTAGATGCTGTTGTACAAGATGAGGGTGCTACCCCTACTTTAGCAGACTTATCTGCAAAAGTTGATATGAACTTACTTACTGCTAATAACATCTGGATGATGTTGTCTACTGCGTTAGTATTTATTATGCACTTAGGTTTTGCAACCGTTGAAACTGGTTTTTGTCAATCAAAAAACACAGTCAACGTTTTATTCAAAAACACACTTACCCCAATGATTGGTCTTTTGACTTACTGGGCTTGGGGATTCAACTTAATGTACCCAGGTGACTTTAACGGTTACTTTGGATTTGCTGGATTTGGAATTGATCCGGGAGCAGATTACGATTCATTAGCTTACGCTGGAGCTGGTTACACGTACTGGACTGACTTCTTATTCCAAGGTATGTTTGCTGCAACTTGTGCAACAATCGTTTCTGGAGCAGTTGCTGAGCGTATTAAAGTTGAAGCTTACCTTCCTTTTACATTCGTATTCGTTGGATTTATCTACCCTTGGTTAGGTTCATGGCAATGGGGCGGTGGCTGGTTAAGCGAAATGGGTTTCTATGACTTTGCTGGTTCTACTTTGGTTCACTCTGTTGGTGGATGGGGAGCTTTAGCTGGTATCTGGATCATCGGAGCGCGTATCGGTAAATACAAAGATGGCAAAGTAAATGACTTTCCTGGTGCATCTGTACCATTATCAGTAATCGGTGTATTCTTACTATGGTTAGGTTGGTTCGGATTCAACGGTGGATCTGTATTATCAGCTGATCCTGAAGCAGTATCTTATGTATTAGTAACAACTTCTTTAGCAGCTTGTACTGGTGGTTTAGCTGGTGTATTAACTGGATCATTTGTTTTCAAACGATTAGACTTAGGAATGGCTTTAAATGGTATTCTTGCTGGTTTGGTAGGTATCACAGCTGGTGCAGACTCTGTAAGCATCGGATCATCTTTGATCATTGGAGCAATTGCTGGTGTAATCGTAGTATTCTCTGCAACTGGTCTTGATAAACTTAAATTGGATGACTGTGTGGGTGCTGTTTCAGTACACTTAACATGCGGTATCTGGGGTACACTTGCAGTTGGTATCTTCTCAACCAACCCAGATCATTCCTTCATGGTACAATTAATCGGTGTTGCTTCTTACGGAGCTGTTGCCTTCACAGCTGCATCAATCATCTTCTTAGCACTTAAATACACTATCGGTGTAAGAGTTAAAGAAGAAAACGAAATTAATGGCCTTGATAGCCACGAGCATGGTATCAGAGGTTATACAATCCTTGTTCCCTAATTCGCTTACAGATAAAGACTCCGCTCACATGAGCGGAGCCTTTCTTAAACAACTGAATGAACTGAATTAAAAATTAATCCAAACACAAATAAAAAAAGATGAAAAAATTATTCTTAACAGCATTAGCAGCAGCTAGTATACTTAGCGCAAATGCACAAGACAGTACAGCAACTGAAACAGCTACACCGTTAGTAATTTCAGGGTCAATTGACACGTATTACAAAGCTTCTCCAAACAACCTTTCTCCAAGTTCTTCATTTGCAGACGGGGAAACTGGTTTTAACTTGGGTATGGCGAATGTTATCTTAGAAAAAGCTGGTGAAAAATCAGGATTTGTAGCAGACTTAGTATTTGGACCAAGAGGTGATGCTGCTGTTTTTAATGACTTGGATGATGCAGAAGATTTTGGGAACAACTACGCAATCCTGAACCAATTGTATGCATACTGGAATGTTACTGATGGATTTACACTTACCTTGGGTAACTTCAATACATTCTTAGGGTATGAAGTTATTTCTCCAACAGGAAACTTCAACTACTCTACCTCATACATGTTCTCTAACGGTCCATTCTCACACACAGGATTGAAAGCTGATTTCACATTGAGTGATGACTTAACATTAATGGCTTCTGTAATGAACGCTACTGATAACACATCAGGTCCGTTGGGAGTTAACACACCTTCATTTGGTTTGCAATTGGGTATTGCTGATATGGCATGGTTAAACTTTGTATTTGGTGACCAATCTGGTTCTGATGATCCTCAAAATGCTACTTTCCAAGCAGATATTACAACTGGTGCAGATGTATCTGATGAGTTCTACTTAGGTTTCAATGCAACTTATAACACAACATCATATGATGAAGATGTAGTAGGATATAGTTCTGATGGTTTTTATGGAGCTGCTCTTTATGCTCAATATGCATTTTCTGATGCTGTTTCAGCTGGTATAAGAGGTGAGTATTTCGCATTTCATCAATCAGAAGCAGATGCTATCAGTGTGATTGACTTAACTGCTTCATTAAACTATACTGTTGGAAGCCTTACATTCATTCCTGAATTCAGAATTGACTTAGGTGAAGATTTTGGAGCTACTCGAGATACCCCATGGGTTGATGCAGATGGTGAAGCTCTTAGCGCATTACCACAGTTCTACTTAGCAGCAGTTTATGCTTTCTAATAAGTCCGCTCGAGGGTAATACCTCACTTTCATTTTTTAATTTTGGTTAGAGTCCCGTTCCAATTTCTTTGGAGCGGGATTTTTTGTTATTTTTATAGTAGTACTGAATGTCTTCAGAATTACGTACTGTAATAAAGTAATACCTGGATCTCTTAGAGATCAAAACGTCATCCTGAGGAATCGAAAGATCTTATGATATTGAAAACGAACCTAATACCTTAGTTTCAACCAATTTTAACAAAGAAATAAAAGATCCCTGATATTGTGTGAAAACAACATTCTGGAATGACGTACTCAATTAAAACACCATCACAGATATGACGATAAAGAAATCAACTATTTTAATACTCTTTTTTATTTCTCTCACCATCTCTTCTTATAGTTCAAAACTATTATTAGAGATGAATGAGAGCCAAACTAATCACTTAAAAGCATATGGCATCACTTATTGGGTGTTGGAATCCGGTTTAGAATGTGATTGGTTACTCAACTACAAAGGTGGGAGTTTTGTGTTGCCCTATAACAAAGTCATTGAAAATGAATTAATCATCAGAGGTATCAGCTACAGTGTGATTTCTGATGCGCAATACCAGCAAATTGTCACTGAAATTTCGAGCCCCGATGTGAATATGGATGTGATGAAGCTCGAAAAGGCACCTAAAATTGCTGTTTATTCTCCCAAAACTAAACAACCATGGGATGATGCTGTAACCCTTGTACTCACCTATGCTGAAATTCCTTATGATGTCATTTTTGATGACGAAATCATGGCGGATGCTTTAGCCAAGTATGATTGGCTCCACTTGCATCACGAAGACTTTACGGGCCAATATGGTAAGTTCTATGCGAGCTACCATACACAACCGTGGTACATTCAGCAACAAAAGGATTATGAGGAAACAGCTAAAAAACATGGTTTCAATAAAGTAAGCCAATTAAAGCTAGCTGTAGTTAAAAAAATACAAGCGTATGCTGCTGCAGGAGGTTTTATGTTTGCCATGTGTTCGGCTACAGACACCTATGATATAGCATTGGCAGCAGAAGGTGTTGACATCTGCGAACACATGTTTGATGGTGACCCCGCTGATAGAAACGCCCAGCAGAAATTAGATTTCACCAATACGTTTGCATTCAAAGATTTTCAACTCAAAACCAACCCCTATGAGTACGAATATTCAACCATTGATAACCAATACAACGAACGCGGGTTAAATGAAAAGAATGATTTTTTTAATCTCTTTACGTACTCTGCTAAGTGGGATCCTATCCCAACGATGCTAACTCAAAACCATACCAATACCATCCATGGATTTATGGGACAAACCACCGGATATAAAAAGAGGATGGTGAAATCTGATGTAGTGATTATGGGTGAAAACGAAGAAATAAACGAAGCACGCTATATCCACGGAATTATAGGTAAAGGCTTCTGGACTTTCTATGGCGGTCACGACCCGGAGGATTACCAGCATTTTGTCGGTGAGGAACCTACCGATTTAAATCTTCACCCCAACTCCCCTGGCTACCGTTTGATTTTGAACAACATCCTTTTTCCTGCTGCTAAGAAGAAAAAGAAGAAGACGTAAGATTAATAACACGACATTACTAATGCGTTGTACTATCGCAATGTGCTTAATTGAGGAGGTTAATAGAATAATTGTTTATCATAATTCGTCATTACCAGCTAAAGTATGAAGCGTGGTAAATCTAGCTGTCGAAGTACGGATTAAGGGACTACCACGTAATTATTTCACTGCATTATGTAATTACTGGTAGTGACGATTATAATGGTATTAAAATACGTCATAACCAGCTGAAGCATGAAGCGTGGTAATCTAGCTGTCGAAGTACGGATTGGTGGACTACCACGTAATTATTTCACTGCATTATGTAATTACTGGTAGTGACGATTATAATGGTATTAAAATACGTCATAACCAGCTGAAGCATGAAGCGTGGTTATCTAACTGTCGAAGTACGGATTGGTGGACTACCACGTAATTACTTCACTGCATTATGTAATTACTGGTAGTGACGATTATAATGGTATCAAAATACGTCATAACCAGCTGAAGCGTGAGGCGTGGTTACCTTACGATCGTTACCTCTACCTAAAAGACTACACACATTCCTACTCGTTCCTCCTAGAAATTGGTATTGACGTATTAATAGGAGGAATAGACAGCTAAGTCTACATCGGATCTTCTTGTTGTATCTTACCCATTTTAAAACCTTTGTAAGAGAAGAAAAACAAATAAGCGTAACATACTAAGCAAATTGTAAAGCTATACTGATATGGCATAAATTCGACCATCACACTTTGAATCTGTGGAATAATTGCTCCACCCAATACCATTGCTACCATAATACCCGAACCTTCACTGGTGTGTTCTTTCAATCCTCTAATACCTAATGGGAAAATTGATGGCCACATGATGGAGTTCATTAGTCCTACTAAAACAAGCAAAACACCTGCAACTGGTACTTGTATAGGCTTAAACCCGATGCCAAAAATGCCCGTTTCGCAGTTTGTTCCCATTTCAATTACTGACACGTTAACCATTTTTGTAATAAGTGGAGTAAACATGCTACCCAGCACTAACAAAAAGGCCGCTGCAGTAACCACCTGTAACGCTTTGTGTGTCTTTATTTTTTGTAAAATAACACTCCCAGCAAACCGACCGATCATGGCACTACCCCAATAATACGCTAATAGCCTTGATGCATCATATTCTGCTAACACTCCTAACCCGCCATGTCCATCGGAAGCAGGCTCACTTAGATATAAAATCAACAAACTACCGATAGCTACTTCAGCACCTACATAGAAGAATATCGCTAGTGCACCAAACTTTAAATGCAAATAATCAAAAGCACTTCCTTTTGTTTCTTTCTCTCTTTCAGGTATAATTTTAGGAAGTTTAATCAACCATAAAGTGGCTGCAATAGCAACACCCAACAAAGCCAACGCAATGTAAGGCATACGAACAGCTGCTGCTTTTTCTAATTTATCAGTGATACACTCATCTAAAATAAGCCATCCTCCCAAAATCGGACCTATAAATGTTGCTACTGAATTAAATGCTCCACCTAAATTTAATCGTGCTGAGGCAGTTTCTGGGGAACCTAATGCTGGTATGTATGGATTGATAGCTACTTGCAATAAAGTTAATCCACTTGCCACTATAAAAAGAGAGACCAAAAACATGGCATATGACCCGATCATGGAAGACGGAACAAAACCTAACAAGCCTAAGGACATAATTGCCAAACCAGCCATTAACCCTTTTTTGTAACCAATTTTATCAATGAGTTTTCCAAATGGATAAGAAGTAACAAAGTATGCTGTAAAGAAACAGAATTGAATTAAAATCGCTTGCCATGGTTTGAGGTCAAATGTACCTTTCAAACTTGGGATTAAAACATCATTTAAAACTGTAATAAAGCCAATGATAAAAAACAAGGCACACATAATGGCCATTGCAAAACCGTAGTTTTTATTCCCTTGATTTTCTATTGATACGCCTGCTGAAACACCGGCTCCACCTCCTGCCATAATTGTAATAGTTATTTAAAAACCCAACGTTTTATTATCTAAAAAACACACGAATATAAGAAAGTATTGAATAATGAGTAACTAGATTAGAGTATTTAGTAGCTAGAAATTATAAGTGAGTTGTGCGACTATTAGATTTTTGATGTTTGATGTGCAACTAGTAAGTGTGAGACATGGAAAATTTACTCTTAAGAAAAACATAATTCATAATTCATAATTCATAATTCATAATTCATAATTCATAATTCATAATTCATAATTCATAATTCATAATTCATAATTCATAATTCATAATTCATTACCTAAACTTCACTTCATCATGAAAATAGTACCTACGAAAAGCTTCCATGGCGGCATATTCAGGCAAACCTAGTGCATTATATAAGGCAGCAGTTTCGGAATTTCGGTTTTCAGCTCGTTGCCAAAATTCTCTCGAATCATTTCCTTGAAACACCACTCCATCCTTTTGAGATTGGTGTTTCCAAATCCCGTGTCGTTTTTGAATCACTTGATTAGGACTCATGGGTACGGCCATCTCAATGTTTTCTATCTCCCACTCTGCCCACGCACCTCGGTACAACCACACCCAACAATCCTGCATAAAGGGTTCATCTTTTAATTCTTCAATTGCTTCAAAAATAGCATCTAGGCAAACCTTATGTGTACCATGTGGGTCAGCTAAATCGCCTGCTGCATAGATTTGATGTGGTTGAACGTCTTTAATCAAATTGACTACCAATTGTACATCAGCTTTTGAAAGTGGCTTTTTCATCACTTTCCCCGTTTCATAAAAGGGCATATTTAAAAAATGTACTTTATCATCATTCAAACCCACATATCTACACGTAGACAAGGCCTCCCCTTGGCGAATCAAACCTTTTATTTTTCTTAATTCTTGGAGGTCAATCTCACTAGTTTTTTTGTTTTTCACAAAATCCAAACACTTGGAGTATAGCTTTTTAATAGCATCATCATTGAGGTTGAATGTCTCATGAAAACGGTTTACAAAATCAATAAAACGCAAGGCTTCATCATCGGAAACCGCAATATTACCAGAAACTTGATAAGCTACATGCACGTCATGCTCTTGTTCGTGTAAACGGATAAGTGTGCCTCCCATGGATATAATATCATCATCAGGATGTGGTGAGAAGATGAGGCACCGCTTTTGAGCTGGCACTGCACGTTCAGGGCGATAACGGTCGTCTCTTCGTGGTTTTCCGCCTGGCCAGCCTGTAATGGTTCGGTGGAGCTGATTAAAGACAACAATGTTAATATCATAAGCTGGACCCCGTTCAGCTAACAAATCATTTAAACCATTTTCATTGTAATCGTGTTCCGTTAACATTAAAATAGGTTTACCAATTTTGATAGCCATTCCTACCACGGCTCGTTTTACTAAACTATCGGTCCAAATCACCTCATCAACTAACCAAGGGGATTTTATTCGTGTTAATTCCTGAGAGGCTCCTTCATCCAGCACCATTGTGACTTGATCATGCAGTTGTAAGAAAGAAGCAGGAATATGATCAGTTACCTTCCCTTCTACTGCTTCACTTACAATCCGTGCTTTCCCTTCTCCCCATGCTAACAGTATTACCTGTTTGGCTTCCATAATTTTTTGAATTCCCAGCGTTATTGCTCGTCTTGGTGTCGCCTCTAAACCGAAAAAATCATTTTGCGCAGCAGCACGCGTGGCGTAATCGAGTGCTACAATCCGTGTTTTAGAACTTACTTGTGCTCCAGGTTCATTAAACCCGATATGACCGTTACCCCCAATGCCTAGAATTTGTAAATCAATTCCTCCGTAATTATTTATTAGTTGTTCATAATCTTTACAATACTTAGCAATCTCATCTTTGGATAACGTTCCATCTGGAATATGACAGTTTTCGTTCTTGATATCCACGTGATCAAATAACATTTCATGCATGTAACGAACGTAGGATTGAATGGCGTCAGGAGACATAGGATAATATTCATCCAAATTAAATGAGACGACATTATGAAAGCTAAGCCCTTCTCTTTGATGAATTTTCACCAACTCAGCATACAATGATTTAGGGCTATTACCCGTAGCCATACCCAATACACAGGGTTTCCCTTCTTTTTGTTTTTGTAAAATTAAATCAGCGATCACACGGGCTACCCTTTCTGAACCTTCTTGTGCCGTGTTAAAAGTTACTGTAGGTATTTTTTCAAAAACCCGAGTTGCTTGATTATCAATTTTAAGTGAAGTCATAAACCATTCTTTGTAGCAAAATAAAGAATAGCTCTTGAGATATTACGAGAAGGGTGAAAAAAATTAAGTCTAATTATTCGGAAACAGCCATCTCCTTTTTTTTCTTTTTATACCGATAGTAAAATACACCACCGATTATAGCCATCAAAATGTATGGAATCGGCATTAAAAATAAAATCCCTTCATTAATTCCACCACCAATAGTGCTTCCTTCATCTTGGTTTTCAAGCGTAGCTTTACACATCGCGCACTGTGCCATGCTGTTGGCTGATAAAATCAGTAAAAACAAACCAGATAGAAGTCGTTTTCTCATAATCACAAAGTTAGCTGAGAATAAAGGATTTATCAAACGTAATAAGGACGAATCATAAAATAAACGGTGACACCAGATATCGCCACATATAACCATATAGGGTATCCCCACTTTACAATCTTTTTATGTGTTTCAAAGTTCGCCTTCAAAGCATGATAAAATGCTAAGAGTACAAAAGGTATCACTGCAATGGAAAGTAAAATATGCGTCAGTAGAATAAAAAAGTAAATCGACCGGATGGTGCCTTCACCACCAAAAGGTGTTGATTCTACTTGCGAATGATACACTACATAAGAAAGTAAAAACAAGGTCGATAAGATTAAAGCTGCAAACATGCTCAACTGATGGGCTTTGATCCGCTGATTTTTAATAAATAGTAACGCAAGGATTAAACACACTGCGGTACTACTATTCAAAATGGCATTCAAATGGGGTAAAAAAGTAAAATCCTGGTTTCCTAAACTGATAAACTGCGGTAAAAACAACAATACGGCCACCAATAAAGGAACAACAACAGAAAGTATTCCAATAATTAAATAAGCAGTTCTATCTTTCATAAGTATGGAGCAAAACTTGAATTTCAATAATTAACCGATCAACATCTTCTTTGTTTGTTCCATCGTAGAAACCCCGAATTTGTTTATCCTTATCAATCAATACTAATTTTTCACTATGTACGAAACCTTCATCACTATCTTCTTCTCCAGCTATAATGTAATAATCCTTTCTTGCCTTGGTATAAATTTCCTCTGCATCACCAGTAACAAAATACCATTTATCAGAAGTAGCATTGTACTTTTGTGCATAGCCGCTTAAAACGTTTCCTTTATCATAATCAGGATCTACCGAGTGAGATAATATTTTTACCTGATCATTATCTTTAAAGTATTCTTGTATTCGTGTAAGTTGTGTACTCATTTTAGGACATATACTCGTGCATTTGGTAAAGAAAAAATCAGCAACATAGACAGAGCCATCAAATTCTTTGTCGGTAACAGGATTCCCTTCTGCATCTGGAAAAGAAAAAGCCTTAACCTTATGGTATATGGTATCTCCAGATTCATTCAATGACTTAGGCCCCATAATTGGTAAGTCATAATAATTCTCAGATTGAGTAGTGAGAAAGAAGTATAAAAAAACCGGTACTACTAAAATGATTAGTAGAATACCGGTTTGAAATTTATTTTTTAGCATTTGTCTTATTTATACCATTCGGATATAGCCATAAATATTGCATCTGACTCCATCAAAAAAGCCGTTATTGCCCAAACCAGGAAAAGTAAAGGTAAAATAACTGAATATACCAATGATTTTCTTTCATGACCCAAGTGCATAAACTCACTCACAATAAAGAAAGCTTTAACCACTGTTAAGGCAATGAAGATAAATATTTTAGTGTATTTAAATGTATGATCCAAACCAAAAGCAAAAGCAAATTCTATAGCTGTAATAAACGCTAGAATACCTGCAACTTTCCAGATTTTAAGAATCTTATTTCTGTCTGCTGGTATTACTTCAACTTCTGTTGTATGATTATTATGTGCTGACATATTAACTATTTTTTAAATTCTAATTAATTGAAATAGACTAGACTAAGTAGAAGAAGGTAAATACAAATACCCAAACTAAATCGACAAAGTGCCAGTATAAACCAACTTTTTCAACCATTTCATAATGACCTCGCTGCTGATATAAGCCAGTAGCAACATTGTAAAATATGATAATGTTAATGATTACGCCCGATAAAACGTGTGTTCCGTGAAAACCAGTGATGAAGAAAAAGAAGTCAGCAAATGCTGGAGGACCATACTCATTTACAACTAAGTTAGCTCCAAAAATATCACCAACTCCATCTCCGTTAATATCCATCCCATGAGAAGTACCATGGATAAAGTGTGTCCACTCCCAAGCTTGACATCCTAAGAACATGATACCACCTAGCACAGTCCAAAGCATCCACTTTTCAACAGCTGCTTTATCCATTCGTTGCCCTGCCTCAACTGCTAACACCATTGTAACAGAAGATAGAATCAAAATAAATGTCATCAATCCCACAAAAACAAGTGGCATATCAGCATGTCCCATAAATGGAAATGCGTTATATACTTTTTCAGGAATAGGCCATTTATCAAAAGAAGGAACATAACCAACTATTTCATTAGCCTGGTGTTTGAAACGGTCATAACCATATGCAATCAAAAGCCCTGAGAAAGTAAAAGCATCAGAGACTAAGAAAAACCACATCATGATTTTTCCATAGCTTGCTCCCATTGGCGCAACGCCACCACCCCATAAGTCTTGTTTTTCGTCTACTACAGCAGAATGAGCCATACGTTATTAATGATTAAATATTAGAAATAGGTAAAGATAAATCCAGAGTGCACCTAGAAAGTGCCAGTAATTACCACAGGCTTCAATCCACAGTTGCTTCTTGGAATTAATTTTATTTTTGAATGTTAAAATCACTACTGCTAACAGAAAACCTAATCCTGTTATGATATGAAACCCGTGTAAGCCTGACAACACATACAGAAATGACCCAGCAGGATTACTGTATTCTCCACCAAACACAACACCAAATCCATTTAAAAACTTGTAGTTATACAACTGAATCCATGAATAATATTGACTAACTAGAAAAGCAACACCCAAAGAAAGTGTTATCCCTAAATACATTTTTACTCTTACTATGTCGTCTTTCTTTGAAGCTAAATACCCCAGATGATAGGCTATACTACTCAATACAATCAAGACTGTACTTATTGTAAAGACGGAAGGTAATTCAAACTCTAACCAATTGCCTTCACCTTTTCTTACAATGTAAGCACTTGATAATGCTCCAAACATCATAAATATAGAACCCATTAAAATCCATACTATGAATTTTTTAGGGTGAACAGCAAACCCTTGTTCTTTATGATTTTCGATATGTAGCGAAGTGTTATTCATTTATTTATATTTTATCAAGGACAAATGCAATTTGCACAATCGGTAAATATAAAAAAGAGCCAAACATCATCCATTTAGCAGCCTTGGTATCACATTTTTTCATGAGATAGAAAGTTTGCATTAGGAACAGAATGCCAGCAATAGTCACAATAATTCCTGAAGTAATTCCTGTTAAACCAATGTACATTGGTAATAAGCTAATCGGAATTAAAAACAAGGTGTAAATCATAATATTAAAAGCGGTATTCAAGTCTCTTCCGTTCGATGAAGGTAAAAGTTTAAATCCTGCTTTGGCGTAATCTTCAAATGCTACCCATGCAATTGCCCAGAAATGAGGGAATTGCCAAATAAATTGGATTCCAAAGAGTATTAATGCTTCCGTAGTAATGCCATTAGAAACAGCTACCCAACCAATCATTGGAGGAAGTGCTCCTGGAATTGCTCCTACAAAGACAGCAATAGGTCCTACACGTTTTAAAGGGGTATATACAAATGCATATAATATTAAAGATAAGAGCGACAGTAAAGCTGTCAACAAATTGAAATGAATAAAATGAATCGAAACACCTATTACACCTAACACAAACGAAAAGATAGCCGCTTCAGAATTAGACAATCTTCCTGTAGGTAAAGGTCTACCCATAGTTCGTTTCATCATCTTATCATAATCAACTTCTTTGATTTGATTAATGATGTTTGCTGAACCGGTGACCATGAAACCACCTAATAAAAACAAAGCAAAGTCAAGGTAATTGACTCGTTGAGAAGCTAACAAATATGCCATACCGCCAGAAAAAGTAACCAACAGCGATAGACGCATCTTTAACAACTCAGTATATGCTCTGAGTTTTTGAGATAGATCCAACGATAAGGTAGTATTTTCAGTGTTTGTAAGCACGACTTAACTTTCTGTTTTAATTAAACTTTCTCGTGAGGTAAATTTGACTCAGGAGTTTCAGACAAAGGAATGTTTTGTGGAATGAAATCAGCTGTAGCACCCGGCTTACTGAAATCATATGGCCAACGGTGAACTTCAGGTATTGCGCCAGGCCAGTTACCATGCCCAGGAACGCGTGGTGTAGTCCACTCTAATGTAGTTGAACCCCATGGGTTTTGAGGAGCAATTCGACCTTTAAACATGCTATAAAAGAAGTTAAAAGCAAAGATTAGCTGTGCTGAAAACGTTACAAATGCAGCAACAGAAATCAAGACATTTATATCACTTAAGATGTTAAACGTTTCAAAACCACTGAAAGAATAATATCTTCTAGGGAAACCTGCAATACCAATGTAATGCATAGGGAAAAACACCATATAAACACCAATGAATGTTAACCAGAAGTGGATAGTACCTAATCGAGCATCCATCATTCTACCAAACATTTTTGGAAACCAATGATAAACTCCAGCCATCATACCAAAGAAGGACGCTGCACCCATTACGAGGTGAAAGTGAGCCACAACATAATAGGTGTCATGTAATTGAATATCCAAGGATGAGTTACCTAAGATAATACCAGTCACACCACCAGAAATGAACAAAGAAACCAAACCGATCGAGAACATCATCCCAGGAGTGAATACGATATTACCTTTCCAGAGGGTTGTAATATAATTAAATGCTTTCACTGCTGATGGCACAGCGATAATCAAGGTCAAAAACATAAAGATTGAGCCCAAAAATGGATTCATACCCGACACGAACATGTGGTGAGCCCAAACGACAAATGAAAGGAATCCAATACCGATCATTGAACCAATCATCGCACGGTATCCAAAAATTGGCTTACGTGCATTCGTTGCTATTACTTCAGAAGTAATACCTAATGCTGGTAACAAAACGATGTAAACTTCAGGGTGACCTAAGAACCAGAATAAGTGTTGGTATAAAACTGGACTACCACCTACTCTATCTAATGCTTCACCACCGATATAAATATCTGAAAGGTAAAAACTAGTGCCAAAGCTTCTATCGAAGATTAACAATAAAGCTGCAGCAAATAATACTGGGAATGATAGCACCCCAATAATAGCCGTTAAGAAGAACGCCCAAATTGTTAAAGGCAAACGACCAAATGTCATTCCTTTTGTTCGTAAGTTAATTACGGTCGCAATGTAGTTGACCCCACCTAATAATGAAGAGACAATAAACAAAGCCATTGCACTTAACCATAATGTCATTCCTACCCCTGAACCAGGCATAGCTTGTGGTAAAGCACTTAATGGTGGATAAACCACCCAACCACCAGAAGCTGGACCAGTTTCTTTGAATATGGAAATGAACATAATTACACCAGCTGCAAAGAAAAACCAATACGACAACATGTTCATAAACCCCGATGCCATATCACGAGCTCCAATTTGAAGAGGAATTAAGAAGTTACTAAAAGTACCACTTAAACCAGCTGTAAGTACAAAGAATACCATAATGGTACCATGCATTGTGACTAGAGCCATATAAAACCCTGGATCTAACTTACCACTTTCAAGAATCCAACCACCAAGAAGCGGTCTTAACCATGATAAGTCAGCTTCAGGAAACCCTAATTGAATCCGGAATAAAACAGACATACCTCCTCCGATAAAAGCCCATAATAAACCAGTAATTAAAAACTGCTTAGCAATGATCTTATGATCAAAACTGAAAATATATTGCTTAATAAAACCTAAATTCTGTTGATCATCGTGATGATGTTCATGATGATCATCGTGACCTTCCACAACTTGATGTGCTACTGTAGATGTTGACATTTATATATAGAATTTATTATCCTTAATGACTAATTATTATTTTTTTTCTGAATGACCTGGTTTATCCTCACCATTCGCATCTTCAGAGATAACATGCTCACCATCCGAATGTACTGCTAAAGAATCTTCAGTAATTACAACCGTGGACGTTGACATCGTTGAATCAGAGACTGATGTATCTGCTTGCATTTCATCAGCTTTATCCTCACTTGGGTATCGATTTAACAACTTATTTACAGCCACTTTATCGCTTCCCAATGTTTCTATCACGTAATCTTTGTTATCTACAACCCAAGCTGTTTGTTGAGACAACCACTTCTTGTAGTTCTCTTCTGTTTCAACGACAATAACATACCGCATGTTGAAGTGTGATTTACCACACATTTCGGCACAAGCGATTTCGTAATCAAAAGTTTTCCATAATGCCTCACCATCATCACCTAATTCTTGATATCTAGGGCTTGCTGATAACTCACTACGCATTTCTTCTGTAGTTTTTGTAGGAGTAAAATAAAATTGTGTTGGCATGCCTGGTACAGCATCCATTTTTAACCTAAAGTGAGGTGCGTAAACACTATGTAATACATCTTTAGATCTGATTCTAAACAACACATTTCTGCCTACTGGAACATGAATTTCTTGGGGTGCAAAATCATCCCATACATTTTCGTCTGTCACATCAAATCCAAAATAATTGATATCATCAATCATTCTGAAATTATGCGAACCAAGTTTTCCATCGGGTCCAGGATATCTAGCTCTCCAAGCAAACTGCTGTCCGACTATTTCTAATTCTACCCTTGAAGGATCATATTTTCTGTCTGGAACATCTGTAATGTTGCTCCATGCTTTCCAGCCTTGAAAAACTAAAAGCGTTAACACAATAGCAGGAATAATTGTCCAAATAAATTCTAAGTTATGATTTTCAGGGAAATATGCAGCCTTTCTTTCCTTATTGTATCGGTATTTAAAAGCAAAACCAAACAACAATATCTGTGTTATAACAAATACAAATACAATTATCCATGTGGTAATCCAAAAAAGATTATCGGTGATCTTACCATGAATAGAAACCGCTTCAGGTAAATTATAATCTTCAAAATACTTAAATGAAAAGTAAAAGAAGCCTAATAATCCCGTAACAAGAAACACGACAAACATCGATGCATTGAATCGGTTTGTCAACCCATCCTTATTATCCTGAGATCCCCTCAAAATGCCTACTAGTCCTTGAATTCTGAAAAACAGAATTAGAATAACAAGAATCAATACTGCTGCTACTCCTAATATTGCGTTAATCATTTTGTCTTACTATTTAAATTTGTTTAAATCTCTTGCAATTAACCGTTAACCACCAACTACGTGTGATGGTTTATACTTTCTTGTAACATCGGGTGATTCTTAGGAATCAATGGTGCTTTAGACAAGAAGTGTAATACTACATAAAGAAATATGCCTGCAAAGATTAAGGTAGTTCCCAGTTCAACAAACAACATCCCCAAGTTTAGTCCACCATGTACTCCCAAAGTACCAGGTGTAACCATTAAGTAAAAATCAATCCAGTGTCCAAACAAGATCACAAATGAACCTACTTTCAGAATTGTAGCAGTTCTTTTAGCCTCTCTTGTCATGAAATACAAGAATGGAAACAGGAAGTTGATAATCAAATTCAATACTACCAAAGGCATATAGTTACCGTTATTGTTAAAGAATCGTTCAACAAACCATACACTTTCTTCAGGAATGTTGGCATACCAGTAAAGAATAAACTGTGAGAACCATAAATAAGTCCAGAAAATACTAAAACCAAATACATAAGTACCTAAATCATGTAAATGTTCGTCATTTACAATCGATAAATAACCAGCTTCCTTCAAATAAATTACTAAGAGAGTGATAACACACATACCTGAAACCAGCCAGCTAGCAAATGTATACCATCCAAATAAAGTACTAAACCAGTGTGTATCTATTGACATCACTAAATCCCAAGCACCAGTTGAAGTAGTAATACCGAATATCCAAACAAACAAACCAGACCAAGTTACCATTTTTTGGTGGTTCTCATCCCCTCCTACTTCATCTTCTAACAAAGAAGCTTTTCTTATCATAAAGAAGACACCAAACCATGCTACAAAATAAAAGATTAGTCGTGCAAGGAAAAAACCTTGACCTAACCACCAACTTTTACCTGCAATTACATGATCATAATTAGCACTACCTTCGGTCATAATACCTTCATGAGTCCAATGAAAGATGTCATGTTTAAACAAAACATACATAAGGATAGTTATGACACCTGCAACAGGAATATAATAACCAAAAGCCTCTAAAACTCTTTTGAAAGCAGCATTCCAACCTGCCCAAGCAATGTAATTCACTGTTAAAAAGAAAATACCAATAATTGCTATTCCTAAAAACCAAACATTATTAAGCCATGCATTAATTACTAATCGTTTAGACCAGTGATATCCGTGATGATCAGCATCTAAATGTTCTGAGTGTCCTTCGTTAACGTCATCGGTATAACCTTCACTAGCTAATAACTTCGAGGTATCAATCACAGCTCCATGATGTTCACTACCATGTTCGCTTGTGGGAGCTGGATCAAACCAACCTTGACTTAATCCAAAAGCACCAAACGCTAGCAAGGCAACGCCTACTATAATGGTTGTAATCAACCTACGTTGAGCAGTCGAAGTCAACACAAATTTTTCGTCTAGATTTATATTCTTTGCAGCAGCCATCTTAATAAGTATCTATCTAAAGAATTATTTTTTTTGTAATGTTTGAACATAGGTTGCAATCTTCCATCGCTCTAACTGAGTAAGTTGAGAAGCGTGTGCCCCCATTGAGTTTTTTCCGTAAGTAATTACGTGAAACACATGTCCAATAGTCATATCTTTTTTAGCAGGACTATTATAGGCAGGAACACCACCAAACTTTTCACCTACTTTACCTGGTTGGAAATCACCGTCTTTATTCATCACACCATTGCCGTGGCAATGGGAACAATATCGTTGGTATAATACTTCACCTTCAGCCAAATCAAAATTTGGAGATGTTGCTGAATCACCTTTTGAAGCCGCATACACATTACCGTTCATATCTAATGCAGGAACTAAATTTTCAGCTAAATCAATTTGGTCGCTTTTTAATCGATAAGGAAGTTCACCTCTAGAAATAGTGTTTTTAGCTGGAGTACGCATGTTCATTCCATACTCATTGTAATAATTCGAGTTATAAAACTCTCCATGAGCATCAACGGTGTCATAATCACTAATACCACCACCTACATTTATCCAAGGAAAATAAGCCTCACCTGCGGATCGGTCTTTAACCTGTGACATCGGATCATATGGCTCAGAATGGTACATCTGAGGTGCATATTCAACCCCTGTTGATTTAGTCAGATTATCTACGTCCGCTTTCTGTGTTGGATCATAACACGACACGAGTGATATTGCAGAAAAAGCGACTAAGGCTATATATGTTATGCTTCTTGACATCTTTACTGAATTATTCGTCAAAATTCTTTTTGTTAATCTCCACTGCACCTGCAGCCGTTAAAATCGAAGAAATTTCTTCTACTGTTTTGGTGTTCATAGCCAAATCTACAGCCATGATAAATTTATCATCCGTACTTCTTCTATCGAAAACTGGAGGGTCAATTTTATGAGGTTTCAAGTCACTGATAACTAAAAACGTTGCTACCATACCTAATGCAGAAAGTAAAACTGAAAGCTCAAATGTAATCGGTACAAAGTCAGGATATGCAAAGAATGGTTTACCACCAATAATCATTGGCCAATCAACCACCATTATCCCCACTTGTAGCGTTATTGCTAACGTCATTCCTGTCATAGCAAATAAGAATGCTACGATAGGCAATCGAGATCGCTTGTAACCCAACACATCCTCTAAACCGTGTACGGGAAATGGTGTATATACCTCATGAATATTTACACCAGTTGCTTTAACTTGAGGTACTCCCTTCATGAGCACATCATCATCGTCAAATACACCAACTATGAAATTTTTACCTGCGTCCATATTATTTTTTATCAGAAGACGATTTTAAAACACTTTTTACTTCAGCCATGTTGATCACTGGGAAAAACTTAGCAAACAAGAAGAATAGAGTGAAAAACAAACCAAAGGTGAATAAATAAGTACCCATATCTACCATTGTTGGTGTAAAGTAAGACCAAGAAGATGGTAAATAATCTCTATGTAAAGAAGTTACAATAATTACAAAACGCTCAAACCACATCCCGATATTTACTACTATTGACAACACAAAAGTGAAAGCAATATTTGTTCTTAACTTTTTAATCCAGAAGAATTGTGGTGAAAGCACGTTACATGACATCATAATCCAATATGCCCAAGCATAAGGTCCAGTAGCTCTATTAATGAAACAATAGGCTTCGTACTCTACTCCTGAATATGCCGCCATGAAGAACTCGGTGATGTAAGCAATACCAACAATAGAACCTGTAGTACAAATTACTTTGTTCATGGATTCAATGTGGTTGATAGTAATATAATCTTCCAACTTAAAAGTTACACGAGTAACCAACATCAAGGTTAACACCATCGCAAAACCTGAGAAGATAGCTCCTGCCACGAAATATGGAGGGAAAATGGTGGTATGCCAACCTGGAATTACTGAAGTAGCAAAGTCAAAGGATACAATGGTATGTACCGATAGTACTAAGGGAGTACATAAACCAGCTAATACTAAAGAAAGGGATTCATATCGTTGCCAGGTTCTTGCTGCTCCATCCCATCCAAAACTTAAAGCACCATAAATAACTCGAGAAATTGAACCATCTTTCGCTCGATCTCTTACAGTTGCAAAATCAGGGATTAAACCGATGTACCAGAAAACTAAGGATACTGTGAAGTAAGTACTAATTGCAAATACATCCCAAAGTAATGGCGAGTTAAAGTTTACCCATAAAGAACCAAACGCGTTTGGTAATGGTAAAGCCCAATAAAAACCTAACCAAGGACGCCCCATGTGCATTACTGGAAATAACAAAGCACAAATTACTGCGAAGATAGTCATTGCCTCTGCAGCACGGTTAATACTTGTTCTCCACTTTTGACGGAACAATAACAACACCGCAGAAATCAATGTTCCCGCGTGACCGATACCAACCCACCATACGAAGTTAGTGATATCCCATGCCCAGCCAACTGATTTTTCTAGTCCCCACTCTCCTATACCGTAGAAGAACAGTCTGAAAAGGCAGTATCCACCAATTGCTAACGCAGTCAAAGCGGCTCCTAAAGCCAAAGCCCAACGCATATTTGGCGCAGCTTCTACCTGACGACATACATCTTGTGTAATGTCATGATAAGATTTACCTCCGGTAACTAAAGGCGGTCTTACGTGTGAAGTAACTTGCATATCTAAACTATCTCTTTGTGATTAAGCTTTATTTCTGATTTTAGTCAAATATGAAACATTTGGCTTCACATTTATCTCTTCAAGAACTTGGAAATTTCTATCCTTATTCTCTTCATTCATTGCTATACTGATTCTACTCTTTGGATCATTCATATCTCCGAATACAATTGCTTCGGTAGGACAAACTGAAGCACAAGCTGTAACAATCTCGCCATCTTCAAGTTTTCTACCTTCCGATTTTGCTTCTAATTTACCGGCTTGGATTCGTTGAACACACATAGAACATTTTTCCATAACACCTCTTGCACGAACTGTTACGTCAGGATTCAGAACCATTTTACCCAGGTCATCATTTGCCGGGTAGTTAACAGCACTAAATTCTCTTTCATCTACTGCGTTATCGGAGTAATTGAACCAGTTAAATCTTCTTACTTTATAAGGACAGTTGTTAGCACAATATCTTGTACCAATACATCTGTTATAAGTCATCTGGTTTAATCCTTCTGTACTGTGTGTTGTTGCAGCAACCGGACATACTGTTTCACACGGAGCGTGATTACAGTGTTGACACATCATTGGTTGGAACACTACTTCAGGATTATCTGCAGGAGTCTCTAACGCATCGTAGCCCCCATTTTTTGAAATGTCTTTAGCAACCAAGCGATCCTCTTCAGTTGTATAGGCATCTAATTCCGCTTGAGAAGCGTAATAACGGTCAATTCTTAGCCAGTGCATATCGCGCTTTCTAAGTACTTCGTCTTTTCCTACTACTGGGACGTTGTTTTCTACATGACAACTAATAGTACATGCACTACAACCAATACACGAGTTTAAGTCGATAACAAGACCCCAATGGTGATTAGGATAAGCATGATTTACAATCTCCTGATCAACACCCTTTTCTTCTAATGTCTGATATTCCTCTTTTGTTGTCGCTAAAGGTGCAGACCAGATATCAACTTCATCTGGCTTTTGCGCTCCTTTTGAAGTATGAACTATCGGATAGTATCTACCAGCGTCATTATGTTTTTTGTATTCAGATAAGGTAGCCTCTTGCACAATCGCTCGTCCCATAATGGTGTGTTGCGTTTGTGTTTGTGCCAATTTATGTACTATACCTACTGAAGTAATAGTAACTCCTGTTGCTGTATAATTTACTGTGCCATTGAGGAAGTTAACAAAAGGATATGCATTCGATCCAATTGCTAATTTACCCTCTGCATTGATTCCTGTTGGATTATGTATAAACGAGCCTGATTTACCAACTAAACGTTCTGTTACAACACCTGCTTTTTCTCTACCATAACCAAGAGCAATAGCCATTGTTCCTTGAGCTTGTCCTGGTTGAACTAATACTGGTAATTCAATTTTTGCAATCCCTGGCGCAACAATTTTAACAACATCACCTTGTTTGTAGCCAAGCGATGTAGCGTCTGCTTGTGAAATAGCTACGTAGTTATCCCAACAAACTTTAGATATTGGATCGGGTAATTCTTGCAACCAAACGTTGTTTGCTTGGTTACCTGACCCCATTGCTGTATTGGTATACAAGACTAACTCTAAGCCTTCTGAAGGTTTAAAGGTCTTAGCTATTAAACTAGCAGCACCTGACAAATTAGTTGCTGTAGCATTATCTTCTCCTTCTATATCTTCTGTTAACTCATCATTTGAAACTGCAATTGTTTTTTTCGTTTCAAAAACACCTTTTTGAAGGGTTTTATCCCAGAAACTACCAAATAATAAGTCTGATGATTGTACGGTAAATAACTTCGACTCCCAAAAAGATCTTAAATAATCATAATATGAAGTTGAGTTCCCACTCCAGGTCAATAAACTCTCTTGAGCAGGACGTAAATCTTTAAAGATTGGAGAAATAGTCGGTTGAATTAACCCAAACTTACCCGCGTAAGCTTCTGTATCTCCCCAGGATTCATAAATATTTAAATCAGAACATAGATAATCAACCAATGCTGAGGTCTCATCTATTCTGTCATTAAGTGATATTTTCGTTTTAACTTTTGATAGTGCAGCCTCTAGTTGTTTTCCAATTACGGAGTCGTATACTGGATTAGCTCCATAAAAGATTATTGCATCAACCTCACCTTTAGAAACTTCTACTAAAAGTTTCGCTAGAGCTGCATCATTACCTTGTTTGAAATTACAAGGAGTTGAAAAATCTAGCGTAGCACCTTCATTATTTAGTAACTTGTTAATTTCAGCAACAAATGTTTGCACAGAAACATCATTAGATCCAGATACAACTAAAGATGCTCCTCTATTTGCCCAAAGTGCATCTGCAGCTTTTGCTAAAGCAGGTTTTGTTGCTTTTAAAGTGGAGTTATATGTGCTAGCACCCGCTTTTTTCGCTAAAAGATTATATAACGAAACAATATAACCAGCTTCTTCAGAAGCTTTAATTGGTGTTCTATAATCAGCGTTCGATCCAGTTAAGGAAAGAGTCGTTTCAAATTGGTAATGAACAGACATGTCAGACACGCCTTTTTTCAACTTTCTATTCTGAACGTACTGACTTGAAAATTCAATTGGAGATAACCATGATGAAAGAAAATCAGCATTAAAACTCACAATTGCTTTTGCTTTATCAAATCGGAATGAAGGAATAACTCCTCCATTAGCTTGTCTTAATCCACTCATAGAAATCGGATCATATTGAACCAGTTTCGTAGAAGGATAAGTAGTTTTAAAATCTTTTATCACCTCCTTTGTTGAGGGGGATAATATTGTTTTTGATACTATTCTAATGTTATTAGCCGACTGTAAAGCAGCTTTAATTTCTGAATCGGCATTTGATTTCGAAATTGGTTCAAATTGACCTTCTTTAGAGACTTTATGAAACTTTTGTAATCTCGAGATATCATACAAATTCAGAATAGAAGCTGAAACTTGTGCATTCAACCCTTTACCAGTAATGGAAGAAAGCTGATTGCCTTCTAAATGAATAGGACGACCTTCTCTTGTCTTGATTAAAAGATTGGCAAAGTTATCACCATCATAATATGTAGATGCGTAATATAAAGCTTTACCCGGATCAATGCTCTCAGGCTTATTCACATAAGGAATAACTTTTTTAACAGGCGTTTCACAAGCTGCTAAAGAAGCGGCTGCAACTCCAAACCCCATTAATTTAAGGAAATCTCTTCTAGAACTACCCTCACTGTCATTCGACTCGTTGAGAGGTAAATAGTCTGGAAATTCACGGTCTTTGTTTTGAAGAAACTCGGGTTCTTGGTTGAGTTCTTCAAGGCCTTTCCAGTATTTTTTAGTTTCTTTCATATCTATGTATGTATCAGCTAAATCTAAACTAATTTCTTTGAATTAATAGTGACATTTGGAACACTCCGTACCACCTATGTCTTCTACTTTCATTGGCTCTTTCTTGCCACTTTCTTCATGTGCTTTAAGTAAAGCATCGTAGTATTCGTTACCCTGTGTATTCACATCAGTTTTTCTATGACAGTCGATACACCATCCCATTGTTAATGGCGAATATTGGTAAACTACATCCATTTCTTTGATTGGACCATGACATGTTTCACACTCAATCCCACCCACTTTCACGTGTTGTTGGTGATTGAAATAAACTAAATCCGGCAAGTTATGAACACGTACCCATTCGATTGGCTTTCTGTTCTCCCCATATTCTCCTGTAGCAGGATCATAATCTATTGCTTCATATATTTTCGCAATCCATGGTGAGTCTTTTTTAATCTGATTGTGGCAGTTCATACAAATATTTGGAGAAGGAATGTTCGCATGTTTTGCTTTTCTAACTCCTGTGTGACAGTAATTACAGTCAATTTCATGATCGCCCGCGTGAATTTTGTGTGAAAAAGGAATTGGCTGCGTTGGCGCATAGGCCTGTTGAACTCCAATACCATATAAACCACTCTTCACACCGAATAACAAACCAACAACAACCGCTATTAGGACTACTATACCAATAAATGCTGGGTGAGTAACTACAGCTAACAAACTGTGTTTTTGTTCTACAAACTCGTTTTCTTCTTCTGTTAACTCCTTAGTTTTTAACGACTTCATTACTAAAGCCGATATTAACACCAGTACTATTATTATTAATACAAGAACAACTAAAACAACACCTAATACTAATGTAATGGTATCATCATTCATTGTCGAAGTACCTACAGCAACATCTCCAGCTCCACCAGCAGGAGTTTCAACAACAGGTGGCTCCCAGGTTTCTATGTAGCCCATTATACTTAAAATCTCTTCATCTTTTAAGTTAAAAGCTGTCATTATGCCACTAGCCTTCCACTTATTATATAAAGCTACAGCTTCAGGGTCCCCACTATCAATCATTGTCTTCGGTCCACGTACCCAAGACTTAATCCAATCTATGCTATGACGATCAGTTACTCCTTTTAAGGCTGGACCAGTCATATCTGAATCGATATTATGACAAGACTTACAGTTGAGTTTAAACAACTTTTCACCTGCCTTTACAGTCGCCTCATCTGTTGGGTAAACAGTTTCGTCTTGCGCCTTACTTAAAACAGGTACTAATACTAATGAGAGAAAAAACACCGTACCTACTACAGTACTTTTAAGAATTCTCGAAATCGCTTTTATGTTCATATTTCTGAGCAATCAATCGCTTTTATTCGCCACGAATTTAACTAGCGCTTCCCATTATTCAAATATGAAGAAATCAACATTTTCAATAATTTCTGAAAGTTTAATACAACACCTCTGTTTTTCAGCTTCTTACATATTTAATGAAAGCAATAAATAAGTAATTCAGAATGATTATAAATTACAAACAAGCTGCATAACGGGGTGAAAAATGACAGTTACCTGCTAAAAATGAGGTGTTTATAAATAAAAAAGTACTTAGTAACGAGTTAGTATTGACTTTATTGCTCTAAATAATGTATATTTGATAGGATATATATAAATACTATGAAAAAACACTACGCAACTATATTCATACTGTTATTAACTTCGTTGTTCTCAGTAAAAGCTCAATGTATACCAGACGAATCAATAAAGTCTACCGGCATATTTTATGACGATCAAGTACCTTTTTGTGTCAACGAATTATATAATGAGGTTTATCAATTAGCGGTAACTAATGATACTACAATTGTATATGGAGGATTTACTATTCCTGCAAATGTTGATTCCTCCGAAATTATATCAGTTTCTGGAATGCCGAATGGTTTGACTTATTCCTGTCCAACTGAAAATTGTAAAATAATCAATAGTGGTGGTGATTACTCTCACAACTGCATGAATGTAACAGGAATTCCAACTATTTTAGGCGACTACACGGTCATATTTACATTTAGACTTTATGGACTTGGGAATCAAATAGATCAAAAAGTTGAATTATCTCTAGAAGTAACGGATTGCACACCTACAGGAATTTCTTCTGACATCTCTTCTAGAAAAAACATTTCAGTGTATCCACAACCTGCAAAATCGAACGCCAACTTAGAAGTTATACTAAATTCAAGTTCAAATGTGACTGTTACTATTCATAATTTGCTTGGACAAGAAATAAGTAAAGCATTTAATGGTACTTTAAGTGCTGGAACAAACAAAATCAGCATCTCTGAATATATCAGTAATCTGGATTCTGGACTTTACATGATTACTACTGATATAAGTAACTCAGGTAAAAGTGAGAGTTACACTAAAAGATTAGTTATTGACTAAAAATACGCTTTGGGTGAATAATGATTATTCACCCAAAGAATCTTTGACCTCCCCAATTTCAATACCTACATGCACTACCGCATCCCCGCGGTGAACTAAGGGATTGTTATTTAACCCTACCACATAACCATTGGCACCACTTTTCACAACATTTTTTTCTTGTCCAAAAGGGTCTGTAATATACCCAAGCTGTTGGTTTTTAGCTACCGCTTGTCCATACTGAACGAGTGAATGAAATAAACCAGACTGTTTTGCACGAACCCAGGAAGAACTCGTAATTGTAACGGTATCATGAGTCGGCTCTTGTGCTTTCGAGTGCATTTTTAAATGTTTCATCACACGTTTTGCACCTCTCACGCCTTCGTCTATCGCATATTGATCAAAACGCGAAGATTCGCCCCCTTCATAAACAATTACTTTTTTACCCAATTTAGAGGCCGCTTGTCTCAATGAGTTGGGCCGAAATGGTGAGTTGATTAAAAACGGTGCCGCAAAAGCTTTTGATAGCGCTAAACTTTCTTCATCCTTAAACACACAACGAACTTGTGGGTAGTTAGCTAAATCTGCTCCTCCCGTATGAAAATCAATACCATAATCGATTTGAGGGATAATATCTTTTAATAAATAATGTGCTACTCTTGCTGCCAGTGATCCATTTTTATTACCTGGGAATGAGCGATTGACATCTTTTCCATCGGGAACGTACCGAGAAAAATGTATAAACCCGTATACATTAAGGATTGGAATACAAATTACTGTACCAATCATCGGTTTGTTTATCTTTTCGTGAATAATTCTACGTACGATTTCAACGCCATTAATTTCATCACCATGCAAACCACCCATTAAAAGCAATACAGGCCCTTCTTTTTTAGAACGTGATACAATTATAGACGTATCTATGGATGAAGCTGATGGTAATTTTGCGATGTTAACATCTATCTTCTTTTCCTCGCCAGGCAGTATTTCAATGCCGTTGATAATCATTTGCTTCATAGTATCTCTTAAGGATTATCCTTTAATAAATTGCCTCATAGAGTTGTGGTGCTACTGGTCGCTCTACTTTATCGGCTATATCTAATATTTCATGCACATTATGTTGAATATTTGTAGCAATACTTCGAGTGGGTAAATCATTCTCTCGATTATCAAAAGGGTCTTCTATTTCTTCTGCCATCATTTCTAACCCAATTAAGAAGAAGAATTCAAACATGGCTAAAGGAATTGTGTAATATCCCAGGATATTGACATAGGCTATAGGCAAAGATGTGGTATATATAAGTATAAATATTTTCAAATAGGTATTATATGAAAAAGGTATAGGTGTATTTTTAATACGCTCACAAGCACCCGTCACATTGTTGAACTCTCCTAAAAAATCTAATAATTTTAGCTCTTCAAACTCCCCTAACCTACCTTGTTTTCTTAAATCCAATACACGGTTGTGTAACATCTTCGCAATAAAGTTGGGCTTGTGATAAAAAGATTTAAGGGTCTCTAATTCTTTCTCCGACATGCCTATCATCTTGTCTACCACATCAATCCCACGTAGATGTGCACTCAAAGCAAAAGCATAATTAGAAATGTAACGGGCAAAAAACGATCTATTTCCTACATCATCTTTTGAAAGTCGGCTATCTACTAAAAATGCTAAAGACCGGCTGGTGTTGACCAAGTGTCCCCAATGTTTACGTCCTTCCCACCACCGATCATATGCCGTATTCGTTCTAAACACAAGTAAAACAGACAATGCCGCACCTATCCAAGTAAACAAAGCTGGAGAGATTACCTCCTCTACACTGGCATGATTAATTAAAAGATAACAACCTATCCAACACAATACACCTATTAGCATTACTCTTACAAAGAGGAATGAAAGTGTTTTACTTTTCCAAAAATGAAAGATGTCTTTGAACCAATTGGCATCTCCATCATATACAATCATACAAGCCAAATTTTTGTTGCGAAACAAAAATAGAAAAAAGCTGATTTTATAAAACGATAACTGTGGATATCATTTGAGCGAAGTAGGTGGAAACAATAAGAATATATAGTTAATTAGAAGTTATCTCATTTTAACTGTATCCAATTTTGAAAGTCTGCATCGCAGAGAAACCCAGCGTAGCCAAAGAAATTGCCTCTGTATTAGGAGCTAAAGCCCGAAAAGACGGCTATTTTGAAGGCAATGGTTACCAGGTCACTTGGACTTTCGGACATCTGTGTACCTTGAAAGAACCCCAGGATTACCATGAAGGTTTAAAATTTTGGAACCTTAACACGCTCCCCATTATTCCTCCAAAATTTGGGATAAAGCTTATTAAAAACAAAGGGGTAAAAGAACAGTTTAACACCATTAAAAAGTTGGTAAATGCGGCTGAAGAAGTCATCAACTGTGGTGATGCTGGGCAAGAAGGAGAACTGATTCAACGGTGGGTGTTGCAACATGCTGGTTGCAAAAAACCAATGAAACGACTTTGGATTTCTTCATTAACTGAAGAAGCGATTAGAGGTGGGTTTCAACACTTAAAACCTGCAGAAAATTATGACCGGTTATATTGGGCAGGAAGTTCTCGTGCAATTGGTGATTGGCTATTAGGCATCAATGCTACGCGATTATACACCTTAAAGTATGGCGGAAAAGGGTTATTACTTTCTATTGGTCGGGTACAAACACCTTCTTTGGCCATGATTGTCTCCCGACATAAAGAAATCGAAGCATTTACTTCAAGTAAATTTTGGGAGCTGAAAACGACTTACCGTGAGGTGGTTTTTGCATCAGAAAAAGGAAAAATTCAAAGCTTAGAAGAAGCCGAGCAATTCGCAGATAGTCTTAAAGATTCTACTTTCACCATCATTTCTTTTGAAAAAAAAGAAGGGAAAGAGTTTGCCCCTAAACTGTTTGATTTAACCTCTTTACAAGTAGATTGTAATAAGAAACTAAGTTTGGGTGCTGAAGAAACATTAAAAATTGCCCAAACACTGTACGAGCGTAAATTCATCACTTATCCTAGGGTTGATACCCAGTTCTTACCTGACGACATCTACCCAACCATAGAGGGTGTTTTAAAGTCAATGACGGGTTATTATGAATTGGTAAAACCGCTACTAGGTAATCCGATTCGAAAATCTAAGGCTGTTTTTGATGATAAAAAAATTACAGACCACCATGCCATAATCCCTACCAACATTACGGCTAAGAGTTTAGCCCCAAAAGAACAACAGGTGTACGATGCGATTGCCAAACGCTTTATAGCTAACTTTTATCCGCATTGTGATGTTTCGAAAACAACTGTAATAGGTAAAGCGGTGGATATTGAATTTAAAGCGACTGGGAAACAATTACTTGCTCCCGGTTGGCGCGTAGTCTACGGTACTGAGAAACCAGATGAAGACGATAATAAAAAAGATGGTGATGAAGAAACAAGCCAACTTTTACCCGACTTCCAAGAAGGTGAAAGTGGACCACACCTTCCATTTTTAGAAGAAAAACAAACATCGCCTCCAAAACCTTATACAGAAGCTACCCTACTTAGAGCCATGGAGACTGCGGGGAAACAGGTGGATGATGAAGAGCTACGCGAACTGATGAAAGAAAATGGAATAGGCCGACCATCTACACGCGCTAACATCATTCAAACACTTTATAAAAGACAATACATAAGAAAGGAACGTAAAAACATTGTCGCCACCACCACAGGGATACAATTGATTGACACTATTCAAAACGAATTGTTAAAATCGGTCGAACTGACGGGAGCTTGGGAGAAAAAAATCCGTGACATAGAGCTTGGGAAATTTGACGTGAGGCAGCTAATGATGGAAATGCGTACCATGGTTTCAGATCTAGTACGAGAGGTGAAATACTCACGTGAGATTTCTAAAATTGAAATTGAAGAGAAAAAGAAAACGACTAAAAGAAGTGTAAACAAAGACATCACCTGTCCTAAATGTAATAAAGGCACTATCATCAAAGGTAAAAATGCTTTCGGATGTAATGAGTATAAAGCTGGGTGTGCATTTATAGTTCCGTTTAACTTTAAAGGAAAAAAATTAACCGATTCGCAACTTAAAAGCATCATTGGAAAAGGTAAATCAGGAACTATAAAAGGTTTTGAGCTTGATGGAAAAACAAGTGAGGGGATCGTAGTGTTGAATAAAGATTTTCAACTTGAATTCATTACTAAAGAAGAGCAACCATTACAATGTCCGAAGTGTAAAGAGGGAATGATGGTAAAAGGTAATAGAGCCTATGGTTGTAACCGATACAATACTGGATGTCGCTTTATAATTCCGTTTGAGTTTCAAAACAAAAAATTGACTACTTCCCAATTAGAAACTATTATTAGAAAAGGACGTTCTGCATTGATTAAAGATCTTAATGGAAGAATAACTATCAACAAAAATTTTGAAATTGAATTAGTATCAGGTAACTAAATTTAATAGTATGTCAGAAGCAATAGACCCGCAATTATTAGCTCAACAATTACGAAAACCTGAAGGTGAATTTGGTCAGCAGCTTGCAGATGAATTAAACAAAACGAACAAACACCTTACCTTATTCACTTATAAGCAGTTGGGCTTAAGTACAGATGAACTAGTCCTTGAAATTGGTTTTGGGAATGGCAAACTTGTACCTGAATTATTAAACATCAACCCTCACATTACTATCAATGGAATAGACTTTTCTGAAGAAATGGTTCAGGAAGCAAAGCTTCATAATCAACAGGATGTTGAACGCGGTAAAATGTTTTTTGAGACGGCTGATTTAAGTGCAATTCCTCATACGGATAATTATTTTGATTGTATCTGTACTATAAATACGCTCTATTTCTGGAATGATCCGGCTAAAGACATCCTTGAATTGAAACGCGTGTTAAAATCTGGCGGTAAAGTAGCTATTGGAATTCGTCCAAAAGAAGAAATGAAAAACTTACCATTTGTCAACTTTGGCTTCCAGCTTTATTCGAAAGAAGAAGCTATGACACTTTTAAAAAAGGCAGGATTTAAGACCGTTTCCTATGATGAAAGACTTGACCCTGAATTTGAGTTTCAAGGCAAAACCTATCAACTCACTTCACTTGTGATATCAGGGATAAAGTAATTAATAGCTAAGATAAAGACTCCCAAAAGCAACCATAGCGGTTACTATTCCAAAAAACAACCCTACCCCAGCACCTCTGTTTTTGTTCGATAAATGATCATAAACGACAGGTAAATTAGTAACCACAGCCAAGCTCAACGAAATGATAGAAACAACAATTTCTATATAGAAGTAATCTGGAAAAAACACTGCTGACAATAATGACAGTATTAAAACAGTATTATTTATTCTAATGATTCGGCTCACTCCTAGCCGACTTACTAAATAACCAAAAGGCAGTAACAGCACAACAGAAACATAAAAAATCAACTCGCCAAAGAGCTTTGCTTCTACCTTAGAAACCCCATGAGGTTCATTTAGCATCAAATAAAATTTTGGATAAAGATATAACAACGAAACATGTCCGAAACCTAACATTATCGCTACCCAAATTATCCTGTTCCAGCTTGTTTTTTTAGTGCCTGAAGACACAAGAAACAACTGTTCAACTTTTATCGTCTTTCGAAAAACAACGCCTGCATGAAAAACAATTGCTCCCAGCAATAGAAAATACCAAAAACCAAGCTGAGGATAAAACCGACTCAACAATTCATTGTTTAACATGAATACCGAATATGAAGTGGACGCAAGCACTCCAATAACCAACGGGAATTGTTTCGAGTGAGCTAAAAAGTCTAGACATGCATTGATTGGTACATAAAACAAACTCAGCAGCATGATCGCAAACACAATTCCAAAAACCATTACTTCAAAGGTATGCAGTTGCGGAAAAAGAATAACTGTGACGATAAAAAGAAATAAAATAAGGAAAAGGAATTTAATTATTATTGAATAGAATCGTAAAAACATAAAACGCTTATTTCTATTTATTTCATCGATCAAAAAACCTAACATGGGCGACAAGATTAAAAAAACGAAAGGGCCAGCGGTAAACTGTTCCTTCCCCATTCCCATTTTAAAAAATGTATATAATTGAAGTATAAAAAATAACAAAGAAGTATTCAGGTATACTAACTTCAGTAACAAGTTCCATTTTATATTTTTATTTTCATTCATACAGCACTACTTACGTTATTATGTATGAGAATGGTTGCGAATTTATTCACAACTTCACTTTAGCTAAAAAGGCATAAAAAAAGCGCTTTAAAATTAATTTTAAAGCGCTTTTCAACTGATGTGTATGATCGATTAAAAATCATCGGCTTCTTCCTCCTGTTCCTCTACAGCTTCTTCACTATCTTCATCATTATTTTCATTTGATAGTGCATTTTCATCTTTTACTTTAAGAACCATTCCCAACTTTAAGATATAATCTGGTAGTCCGTTAACAATTCGAAGTTCTTCAAAGGACATATCGAACTCTTTTGCTACGGTATAGAAATTATCACCTTCTTTAACTACATATCGTTTACCGTCCCCAATGTCAACTATTTGACCTTGCTGGTCACTCAAACTCACCCCAGCATCAACCATAGCACCACTTGTGTTATAAAATGATGAAGATGCTGATGCATTCTTTGAAACTCTTAGACGTTGTCCAGGATAGATGTTATCCCCTTGAATATTATTTAAAGCCATCAACTGGTCAACGGTTGTTCCAGTAATTTTAGCAATAGAAAACAAGGTGTTTTTTGGAAGAACGATATAATAACCACTTCCATCGTATTCAAAATACTTAACTCCTGCATTATAACCACTCGTAGCAACTTCAATTGTTTTGCGGTTAGAGGCTAGTGCTTCTTCGCGATTAAAATAGGGGTTAGCAGAAACACCTGAAGCAGAAGAATGACTTAAAGTTTTAGCTGATATAATATCATCGTTCATTGTTCTTCTAACTCTTACTGGCTTAAATGCTGCCAACTCACTTGCGGTAAGGTTATTCATGTCTTTTAATTCACTTACAGACATGTTAAATTGTTCTGCTACTTTTTCTAAAGAAGTACGTTCTGGAACAACATACACCATTCCTTCAGATTCATGTGAGGTGTTTCCACCTGAAACATGAAACTCCACTCTTCTGTTTAACTGACGACCAATTTCATTAGCATTCGGAGCTAGTGGTTTATTTTCTCCCGCTGAATTGATGACTATTGAACTCTTAGCTACTCCTTTATTAATTAAATAGTCATAAGCAGATTTTCCTCTTTTTTGACCCAATTGATAGTTATAATCGTTAGAACCTATATTATCGGTGTGAGCAGTTAATTCAATTTTAATGTTATTGTTGGATTTGGCGTATTTAGCCAAGTCATTTAAAACAGCTTTTCCTTCGGGTCTAATGTTATATTTGTTAAAATCAAAATAGATGTTTTCGAATAATACTCTGAAGGGTTTATCTGCCGCAACTAACTTATCTAAATCTTTTATTGTGGTCGGTTTTTCCTCTACTGGCTCCTCTTCAACAGGTTTATCTACAACTACCTTTTCTTCTTTTTCAATCTTTTTAGGTGCAACATTCGTTATTAGTTTTTCATTGCTAGCAATTATCTCTAAATCATCAACATGATAATTAATTTCAGTTATTAAATTACGTGCTGCATCATCATCTAACACTACACGATAATCTAGTGCAGGGTCGAGGTTCGAAAAAACAAAAACCCCATCTTGGTCAGTATAGGTTGTCTTTAATACTTCGTCATTTTCTTGGTTTACCAACATGACTTTCACATCAGGGATTGGTATTTGATTTTCGTCTATAATCCGTCCACGAATAGTGATGGACTGAGCGTCAATCGTATCTGTTTCTATTTCCGCAATTAATGCTTCTTTACTCATGATATTAAACATGTAAATATCATCGTTTCCTAAACCACCATCACGATTCGATGACAAGTATCCTTTTTCCTGACCCAACACCATATAAAAATCATCTCTGTTTGAGTTAAATGGAAGTCCAATGTTTCTTATGATTGAGAAATTTTCGCCCTTTGCCATAAAAATATCTAACCCACCAAAACCTTCTTTTCCATTGGAAGAATAGAATAAAACGTTACCATCAGAATAAAAATTAGGTGACTGATCGGTCAATTCAGAGTTAACATCGGGTCCCATATTTATAGCTTCCTGCCATTTATCTTCTCCCGATTCCTCAGTAACAGTATACCAAATATCTGTCATTCCCATACCTCCTTCACGTTTAGAAGAGAAAAACAAGGTGTCATCAGTAGTTGATAAAGAAGGATGAGCGTTCCATACCCCTGTATTCACATTAGAATTAAGTTTGGAAGGCTCTTGCCACTCCTTATTGATTCGTTGTGATACATATATAGCACAACCTAATTGGTCGCCTTGAATTTTCACATCACAACGCGTAAAATAGTGCTTGGAGGTATCTTTGGAGAAACAACCTGGGGTATCATTGAATTTCGAGTTAAATACTTTAAAATCATTATTCGTTTTTTCGTCAGGTACGAGTGACCACACTTTCCCTTCTTTTAATCTCAATCGATAGAGGTCTAAAAAAGCCTCACCAGTTCTTCCGTAGACATCTTTTGTCTCTTCTGTCACTCTTCCTGAAGCAATTTGAATGGACGTGTCGTTTTCCCAAATCATGGGAGAAAATTCGGAAAATTCAGTATTCACAGGAGCGCCTGGGTTATGGAAGGTATAATCACGCTGTGGTCGTTTTAAAGCATCTAGTGCCAAAATTGCACCATTATAATGTAAATTAGCTGTTTTTAAAAATTCATCATTGCTACCTTGTGGCGCGTAAGTAGCAATAAAAAACTCAAACTTTTCTACTGCTGGCTGATACTTCCCATTTATTTTCATCATCAAAGCATGGTAATACGCTGCTAAAGGGTATTTATCACCTGCTAATTCGTCTGCTTTTTTATACCAGATTTCTGCCTTATCATAATCAAAGAAATAACGAAAACATTCTGCTAGCTGAAATACTGCGTAGGCATTTTCAGGATTTGCTTCAAGCTCTTTTTTATAATATTCAGCAGCAGAATAATATTCTTCTACAGCAAAGTATTTATCTCCATACGCTACCGCAGCGGATTTTTTGTCTTGAGCACTAGAAAAGCTTATTGTTAAAATCGTAATGAATAGAATAAATATTAGCCTTTTTTTCATATTAAATAGATGTCTCCAAGTGACAATAAAGAGATTTATTAGGGTAATAATACCAAAAAATGCAATTAATAAGGCTTTTAAACAAATGTTTTTAATAAAACTCTACTCCAATTTTCTTCCCTTTTTTATCATATACCAACCATTCCCCCGTTTTTTTATCATTTTTATAAAAACCCGATTCTATCAAACGTCCTTTATTATCAAAATATTCCCATCTGCCTGATTTCAAATCATCGAAATATTTTCCTTTGGCTTGCAGCTCTCCATTATCATAAAAAGTCAACCATTCTCCTTCTTTTTCGCCATTTAAATAATTTCCTTGAAACTCTATTTCACCTTTTTCATTATAGAACACCCACTTACCATTTGGGTTTCCGTTTTCATAATTCCCTTTTCGTTTTAAGACTTCATTTTCATGATAGAAAAACCATTCACCCTCATATAAATCATCTGTATAGGTCCCTTTCCTATCTACCTTACCATTCTCAAAATAATAAATTACCGTTCCATTAAGCGCTCCATTTTGATAATTTTCAATAGACTTTAAGTCTCCATTTTTATAATATTGTTTACTAACGCCATTTAGTTTCCCCGCTTTAAAATATTCCTCTAAATTCAAAGTCCCATTGGGATAATAAAACTTCCATTCTCCTATTTTTTCACCATCTAGCGTATCCCCTGTTTCACGAACTGTACTATCAGAATAAAGGGAAATAAAGTTCTGAGCTAATGAGATTTGAATGCAAAAAAAGAAAAACAAAAAATTAATAGTCGTAGATAACATCTGCATTTTCATCGCTCATATTTTTGATTTCTTTAATTTTACCTGTTGGATGATAAAACTTCCAAGTACCAGCCATTTCACCTTCAGTATATATTCCTTCTGCGCTTTTCTTTCCTGTACTTTCATGGTAATAGTTCCATTCACCTGTTTTTTCACCTGCAGAAAATGTACCAACTGCTGCTACACCACCCTTTTCATAATAATATTTCCATGCCCCATCAGGCAGTCCGTTCTGATAATTTCCTTCTGACAATTTTTCCCCTGAAGAATAATAACCATACCGTAAACCATTCCCATTTTTAAATGAGCCAATGTTCATATCTTCACCTGCTTGATTTTTAACTTCTAATACTGTACTCAATTTCCCTTTGTCAAATTGTTCAATGGTTTTTATTTTCCCATTCTCATGATAGGAATGCCACTTACCATCTACTTTGTCATTCACGTACTGGCCAACCGATTCTATTTGACCATTTTTATAAAAATCGGTCCATGTACCCGTTTTTTTACCCGTACTATATTTTCCGATTGTTTTAATTTCCCCACTTTCATAAAAAAACTGCCACTCATCTATTTCGAGACCATCAGCAAATTGCCCTGTCATATATACTCCAGCCGAATCATAGAGACTTGTCCACTCTCCAACTTTACTTCCTTCATAATAATAGCCCATCGTTTTGACCCAGCCATCACCATAGAACTCTAACCAATCACCTTGTTGTTTACCATCTAAATAAGCTCCTTTTGCTGCTATATCACCAGACTCATAATATTCTATCCACATGCCTTCTGGTTGGCCGTTCCGATAATAGCCAATAGTCAATTTAGCACCTGATTCATAAAAAGTTGTCCATAGACTATCTTCAGCCCCTTGATTGTAGTACCCAATGCTTGCGGTGTCACCTGTTTCAAAAAAAGTAACAAAGGCACCATGTGCAATTCCCTTATCGTAAGTAGTTGTTGCGGCTATAGTGCCGTTTTTATGGTATTCTTTACTTAATTGGTCTTCATAGCCATCTTTAAAGAACACTTCACTTTTCAGCTGACCAGTTTTATAATATGATTTTCCTACACCATTTTTATAACCGTCTTTATAAGGAATTTCAGCAGATAGCTGTCCTTCTGGGTAGTAGTACTTTCTTATTCCTTCACCTTTTTCAAAAGATCCTTTATCCAATAATTTACCAGACTTATCAAAAATATCACTTATAGCTATTAGCTTTCCATTATCAAAGGTAAGCTCTTGTATTGCGCTACCATTATCATAATTATACTTCCAAACGCCTATCTCTAAACCAAACTTATAATTGCCTTCAGCTATCTTAACCCCAGTTTTTTCATCGTTAATTATATATTGACCATGTTCTAATCCATGTTTATATTCTGCATAAGTTAAGACTTTACCTTTCTCGTTGTACTGAATAAACACACCATTTAATAAATCATTCTCATACTCTGATTCCGTCTCTATTTTTCCACTTTCAAAAAAACTCTTCGTTAGTCCCTGTTTCAAATCATTCCTATAACGAATTTCAAATTCTACTTGTGTACTGTCATAAAAAGTTGTCCAGACCCCTTCTTTTTTTCCATTAACATAGTCTCCACTTTCAGCTAGGACTCCTCCGGGATAAAATTCTTTCCAATTACCCTGCTCTAAACCATCCACAAATGAGCCCACTACTTTTATATCTGTATTAGCATAAAATTCCAGCCAATAACCATCTTCTACTCCTTCCTTATAAGTAATGGTCTGGGCTACCTCTCCGTTAGGGTAAAATACGCGCTGATCTCCGTCAAACAATCCTGCTTTATAATTAAGTTTTTGATAAATCATTCCGTTATCATAGTACTCCACAAAAGCTCCGTGCCACAAACTATCTTTAATTGTTGCTTTAATCTTTATTTGATCCGTACCATCATAGTATTCAACATAATCTTGCTGTGCAAAAAGTATAAAGGGTAAGAAAATGAGAAGCACTGCTGTTTTCATAGTATATTATTTTGTGTGAATATAGGCAAAATGAATAAAAAAAGCGGAATCTACTCGTAGACCCCGCTTTAACTTTTCTAATGACTATTCAGTTTATTTTTCGTCCTCGGCTGATTTCTCTTCAGCCCCTCCTTTTTTGCAACAAGACTCTTTTTTCTTGCAACACTTTTTCTTCTTCTCCTTTTTTTCTTTTTTCTCCTTAGCAACTAATTCTGTATTCATATCAGAATAAAATGATGTTGCACTTGCTGAACCTATGGTTAAAAGAACTGCTAACGTGATTGATGAAATTAACTTAATCATGAATTGAACATTTAGTGTTTGAAGTTGTTTCTTTGTGATTGAACTAAAAACCACAACGGCAAAAGTGAATAAAAAGTTTTCTAGACCTGTAATTATTTTTTTGGTGCTTATCTCTTGTGCCATGCTCTTTTTTGCTACCCGATTAACTTTTAATTATGATTTTGAAAGTTTTTTCCCAAAGGGAGACCCTGACCTAGAATACTATATGAAACATCGCGAGAAGTTTGGCAAAGACAACACCTTCCTTCTGGTTTCGGCAAAAAATGAACCTTCAATTTATGATCAGAATTTTCTCAAGAAATATGATCGTCTTGCCCACACCATTAAAGAACTTGAGCATGTAGAAGAAGTTGTTTCGTTGACAGAATTAAAAAATGATTTAATCACACCTACTGGAATTTATGGTGTACCCTTTATTCATATTGATCAACCTGAAAAATATAGTAAAGACTCTTCGTTAATTGCCAACTACCCCGAAATAGTTGATAATTTAATTTCTCGTGATGCACAACACCTCAGCATGATGGTGTGGGTGGATAGCATTGACACGAAAGAGAAAAACGATTTACTTATAGGTGGTATTGATAGTTTATTGCTAGCTAGTGGTCTTGACACCCATTTTAGTGGTCGTTTTAAAGCAGAACACGTGTACGTGAATCGGATGCAAATTGAGTTAGGATTCTTTATTCTATGTTCAATGGTGCTTATCGTACTGTTTTTGTACCTGACATATCGCTCCTTTTTAGGAATCATTATTCCACTTTTTGTAATTATGCTATCGGTAATTTGGAGCCTTGGAACCATGGCTATTTTCCATAAACCAATTGACATTATGACGGTCTTACTCCCTACAATCATGTTTATTGTCGGGATGTCTGATGTAATTCATATTATCTCGAAATATGTTGAAGAACTTCGAGCTGGAAAGAACAAAGATGAAGCCATCAAAACTACCGTTAAAGAAATTGGCATGGCTACCTTTTTCACTTCTCTTACCACGGCTGTGGGTTTTTTTACGCTCTATAGCACAGGTATAAAACCCGTACAAGAGTTTGGCGTATTTACAGGTATTGGTGTTTTCTTTGCATTCATTATCACCCTTAGTTTATTACCCTTAATTCTAAAAAAATTCCCTACCGATAAACTTCTTACTGAGAAAAAAAATAGCTGGGAACCATGGCTAAAACAACTTTTTATCTGGGTTCTGAAAAATAAAAAACCCATTTCCTTCTCTACCTTGATGTTACTAATTATTGCAGGATTCGGAATATCTACTATTAAAATTGATGTTAAATTGATCGATGAATTAAATGAAGGAGACCCTTTAAAGGACGACTTTATTTTTTTTGAAGAAAATTTTTCTGGTGTACGACAGTTTGATTTAAGCATCAAAGTAAAAGATAGTATAGAAAATCTTATCGCTTACGAAACCTTAATTGAATTAGAGGATTTGCATCACTACCTAGAAGATTCTGTGGGAGTTAAATCAAGTATTTCGCCTTACTCCATAGTTTGTGCAATAAATAGAAGTATAAACGGTGGAAATCCTGCCTATTATAAATTACCAAACAAACAAGAGTTAAAGAAACAACAACGCATACTTAGAAAAGCTGCTAAATCTGATAAACTAGCCTTTTACATCACAGAAGATTTAAAGGAAGGTCGGCTTTTTGGTCGAATGGGTGATATTGGTAGTGACCTCATTAAAACAAAACTGGACGCCTTCCTATCTTATAAAAAAAAATATAAACACCTAGAACTGAAAGCCACGGGCAGCGCGCTGTTGATTGATAAGAGTAACTACAATTTATCTACTAATATGCTTCAAGGTTTAGCTATTGCATTCATTATTGTAGCTATTATCATGGGTTTTTTATATAAGTCCATCCGTGTGATTATCATATCATTCATCCCAAATATAATTCCTCTAGTATTTATTGCTGGTCTATTAGGCTTTACAGGGATTGGCTTAAAAATATCTACAGCTATTATTTTTACAATTGCCTTCGGTATTGCTGTGGATGACACAATCCATTTTATGAGTAAATTAAAAATTGAACTTGAAAAAGGAAAAAGTAAACTTTATGCACTAAAGCGCACCTTTATCTCTACAGGGAAAGCCATAATACAGACTTCCTTTGTGCTGAGCGGTGGCTTTATGATGTTAATATTCTCTAATTTTAACGGTACCTTCTATACTGGTTTGTTAGTAAGTATTACCTTAGTAGTTGCAGTTATCGCTGACCTACTTCTAATTCCAATTTTGATCGTGTATTTTTACACGCCTAAAAAGTAAACATGAAAAAAATCGTCTTTATTCTTTTATTAATGAGTTCTTTATTTTGTCAAGCACAAGATGAGGAAGAAGAGAATTGGCAATTTCCAAAAACAAAAAAAAGTACAAAAGATGCAAAACCAATCGCTCATAAATTAAGTATTGGAACAGGACTAGCTAGTTACAATGGTGATTTAAACCCTTCCATAACTAGCATTTCTCCAGGAGTATATTTTTCTGTAGGATTTAGGTATTACATTAGAAACAAACTGACTGTAAAACCACAATTTGCCCTTGTTCAGTTGAAAGGTGATGACGCTAAAACAGGTGATGAAATACGGAATCTGGCATTTCACTCAACAAATTTTGAATGGTCGATTAATATCGTTTACGATTTCTTCAAATTCGAACCCCGTTGGGATTTGAGAAAAAAAGTATCACCTTATTCCTTTATTAATGTTGGGGGACTATTTTTCAATCCTAAGGCTACATATAATGGTGCTACTTATGATTTACAAAGTTTAGAAACTGAAGGAGAAGCTTACAGCAAATTTACATGGATTGCTGCTATTGGTTTAGGAACACGGTTGGCAATCACCCCTCGTTCAAACATTAACCTTGAGGCACGTTATACCTATTCTTTTTCCGATTATTTAGATGATGTCAGTGGCAGCTATCGTGACAATAAAGATTTAACAAGCATTGGAGGCGCTTTAGCAGACCGTACTTCAGAGGGAGGCTTTACACCTACAAATACCGCTGATGGAACACATTGGACAGAAGGTTCACCAAGAGGCAGCCGCGCGCTTAACGATGGTTATTTATTATTTCAAATAGAACTTGAGGTCGATATTTTTAGCCATACCATTGTTCGACCAATCTTCTAGCCTATATCCTTGGCGTAGCGATTCGTTTCACCGAGTGATATTTTACTCGGTGCAAAGTCAATGAGAACTCATAAGCACCCCGCCCACCAGTTAAATAGCGAAGACCAGAAGTATTCAAATCGTAACTGAAGCCAATGGTATAGGCTTCAGTATGCAACCCTAAAGAAAAAATAAACGCATCACCAACACGATGCCACACCCCAACTACCACATCTGCATTTTCTAATAAGCTCACATTCTTATTCTTATACGAAGTATATCCTTTGAAGCCTGGTTTAGTCTGGGTCATTTTATAGGTAAAATACATTCCAGCATTTACCTGATTAACCAAATTTTGCACAAAGAAAATTGCATTTGGTGCAATATGAACCCGTGGTGTTACTGCATATTCAATACCAGCATGTGCTTTATAAAGCATAGGAAGTCTACTTATCGAAGATTTAGTAAACGATTCATTAGGTCGATTAAGATGATAAACTGCTGCACCAGCAAAAGCACTAATTCTTTTCGCATCATATTCCTTTTTGGGATTATAATAATACATCACACCAAAATTAAAGTCTGGATAAAATGTGCTATTCGCAAACCCTGACTCAGAAGGCGTATAAGAAGCATTAAAACCTACTAACGGATTAAATTGCTCGCCCCATTGTAAGTTTGTAAAATCAATATTTTTTTGGATAATTCCGACTTGTCCACCAAAAGCCATGTCTTGAGAATTGTCTTTTGTCAAGGCTAAATTATATGCAAATGTTCCATAAACCCCTAGTGTTTTAAAATTACCATCACCTGCTCTATCGTTGTAAAGCGACACACCGACCCCACCTAAATGATGCTCTCTTACATCGTTCTTGTAAACGGGTACAATCATACTCAGCTGACTTGTTCTATAAGGCACAATAATGCTACTCCACTGTGTTCGGTAATTAGAGCTAAATGTTAAATCAGGCTCCTCCCCAGCCATCGCTGGATTGAGGTATAATTCTGAAGAATAAAACTGAGAAAAAGCAGCATCCTGAGCGACTACAAAAAGTGTATTCACCAATGCTAAAGTAAGTACGGTATATAGTTTAAGTCTCCTCATGATTATCTCAGTAGTGTTATTGTTCCTACTTTTTCTACTGGTGTACCGTCAATATATCTAGCTCGAACGATGTAGGTATATACACCCATATCTAATGCTTCTCCTGAGTTTTTATATGTTCCTTCCCAACCGATACTAATTGCTTGACTAAAACTAGTTTGTTCATATACCTTTTCACCCCAACGGTTATATACAGTGAAAATGAAGTCATCATCACTTACTCCAAACCCATACATTTTCAGGGTTCTGTTTTCTGGGTTGGATGCGTTTGGTGAGAATACATTGGGCACATATAATAAGTGTGTTCCGTTAACATAAATATTTACACGAGCTGTATCAGTACAACGTGTATCTTTATCCGTTACTACAAGTTCAGCTGGATATGTACCTTCTGGGTTATAGCTTTTATCAATTGGACCGGCAAAAAATTCGTTTTCTATACCAGGAGCATTAAAGGACCAATTATACAATAATTGATTACCTGTATTGGTGAATGAGCTTCTACCATCAAATGTAGCAGTTTCTGTAATGTTAATCGTTGAATCATTTAAATCAATAATTGCTACAGGTGCTTCTGCTACTCTGGCGCTCACAGTATCTCTACCAGTACCACACAGATTCGTATAGGTCACCTCTATTTGAACAGAATCATCCGTTATAAAGGGCTTATAGAAAGTTGTTTGTTCCCTATCATCATCAATTTGACCAAATCCTACTATCACTTCCCATAGAATGGTATCACCGAATAACTCGCCTGACCGTGCGGGTCTTAAACTGTCAATAGTTAAAATTATCTCTCTATTTGTACACTCTAAAGTATCAATCGGTCGAGCCCATATTAAAGGTGCAACAACACTATCTATTGAAATAGCATCAGAGCTTTCGCATCCAAATTCATTGGTTACCAGTACCGAATATACTCCACGGGAAGTCACTTCTACAGCATCTGCATAAGGGTCAGTATTTAAGAGACCAAATACCCCCTGTTTTCTCCACTCAAATGTTGTTTTCGGTGGGTACACATAGTTAATATCTGATGAATTGGCATGAAGTACTAAAGAACTATCTGCACATATAAATGTAGCTTCATCACTTAAATCAGCAATTGGTCTTTCTTTAACTTCAATAGTCACTATGTCAAAATTGGAACAGCTTGTATTTGGAATAGTCACATCTACACGCAATTCTATCGTAGTAGGAAACTGGGGGATATTCAACCTAGGGTATGGACTGATAGTACTGTTGAAGCTACCTCCAGACCAAAGATACTTTAGTGTAGCACCTGTGGTTGAAGCATAACTTGCCGTTGGACTTCCTCCAACTATAACCGATTCACCTTCTGCACATACTGTGTCTCCTATACCTGCATCTACCAATATTGAATCGTATCGCCTTATAGGTATTTCCACAGAATCTTGACAGCCAAGTAAATCCGTTACAATTAGTCTATATGTAGTTGTCTCATTAGTTCCCACAGCAGGTGGACTAATAACTATTGTGTCATTAGTTCCTAAAACTCCGCTTAAAGGTAATTCTTTCCACTCATAGGTATATCCACCTGGTTTACCACCAGTTGAATTACCTGTTAAAGTCACTGTTTTTTGTTCATAACATATGTCACCAGCTGGGAATCTGATTGGTTGACTAGCTACTAGCTCACGTACTTCAATATTGACGCTGTCTGAATTTGTACAACCAGTTAATGTATCTATTACATATACATTAGCTACCGTTGACGTCCCCCCTACACTAAACAGGTTGGTTTTTGAAGTAGTGTAAACAGGAGCATTATTCCATTGATACTCTACAAAACCCACACTGTCACGAGCAGTAGCTGTTAACAGTATCTCTGTATTCGGACAAACTGTATCTTCATCAACACTTAAATCAACATTAATATCAAATGCTCTCACTACCATTGACTCCTGTACAGAGCAAGTACCATTTGAAATTGGGGTGTCTGTTATAGTGATATTAAGTGTTCTTTGTGCACCTATTATGTTTGCACCGACAGTGGGTGTTAATGTATTTTGACCATTAGTATAAAATACATTACTAGCACTTATTGGATTAGCCCATTGGTAAGTATAATTACCAGATCCTCCATTTGTAGATAAATTATCTATTGTTTTTGGTACTCCAACACATACAGCTACAATATCAGCAAATGCATTGGAAATATCTGGCGTTACAGTAGTCACGATCTCCGAATTCCATAGTACTTTGATACTATCATGTGATGTACAACCAACATTATCTGTCACTAATAATTGTATCGTTGAAATACTACCATCACCTGCGGCTGTGCGGTTAATCACTCCCGGGTTAGAAGCATTGTTTACAAAATTCACAGTTGCATCCGTAGTTGACCATAAATAATTATAGGGTGCTGTTCCACCATTAGTTAATGAAGCATTAAGGTTAAGATTGTTAGTATTTCCATAGCAACGAAGTAACGTATCCAAACCAGCAGCACCAGCCACTGCATCGAATTCATAAACAAAAACCGTCACTGCATCTTGAGCAGTACAACCCGTAGTTGAATCAGTAACTGTCACAGTGTACTCTGTAGTTGTTATTGGGTTTACAACTGGTGTTGCTAAAGTAATATCATCAATTGTGGTAGTTGGAGACCATGAATATTGATATCCCCCAATGCCATCAACGATATTGGTTACAAATAGTGAATCAGATAAACCCGCGCAAACACTGTCATACTGAGCTACTGCTGTGATTTGGAAGTTAATACCCGCTACTGTTGCAGTATCCAAATCTGTACAACCTAAGCCATCAGTAACACTTAATTGTACGTAAGATGCATCTGAGGTTGTCACATCAACATAATTTGCAGTAACATTTGATAATAACTGAAGTCCACCACTCACTACAGACCAATTGTATTTGTAAGCACCTGTACCTCCCGTTGGAATGACTGCATTAAGCGTGCCTCGTGTATTGCTACAGATAAATAGTGAGTCCTGTAAAATATTTGCTATCACTGGGCTATTCCAATATATAGCAACTGAATCTATGCCTAAACAACCATTCTGATCTTCTGCTCTTAATACTAAAAGCGTGGTATCAATAGGATTTACCACTCCACGAGTAAGTACAATGCTATCCGCATTTGTTCCACCGATAACATTAATTTCTGAACTAGAAAAGGTGTTCCAACTAAAACTATAAGGCGGAGATCCACCAAAGGTTGCACGGCCGTTTATTACCAATGAATCCTGATTTGCGCACATGATGATGGAATCTAATCCATTTCTATCATTCGCTACAGCCGTTAAATTTAACACTTGAACTTCAACACTATCCGTTGCGGAACATTTAAAAACAGAGTCATAAACTTCCACCGTATATGTTCGACTTTCTGTAGGTATAATTGAAGGTGATTTCAATGTAGCGTCATTCATTTCTACATTAGGCGACCATGAGTAACTAAAATTACCGATACTATCTTCTAAAAAATCAACATCTAGTTGCACATTGATGTTCTGGCATACTGAATAATCAGAGGCTTTTGCATCAATGCGATAATCTACTCCAATCACCACAACATTTTTGGCTGCGGAACAGTTAACTCCATCTGTCATTTGGACGGTAAAAATTGTGGTATCATTATCTGTAGAAGTTACTCGTACATCTGTGCCCGTTGTGTCTAACAGCCACCCTGCGCCACCTGCTGTTTTTGTCCAAACATAACTATATGGAGATGTACCTCCAGCTGATGTTGCCGTGTTAATTGACAATAAAGCGGTGTCAGGAGTACATACATATACTGTATCATCAACTAATTCTGGTTCAAGTTCTGGATTCCAATAAATAGTAGTGCTATCAAACCCTTTACATCCAACTCTATCTGTTAACTCTAATATCCACGTAGAGTATTCACCTTCACTCCCAAAAGCTGCTAATGAAACATCCCTGTCATCTTTTACTGTAGTTGCATTACTATTATCCGTAGAGATCGGTGATCTATACCAATTATAATTATAAGGCGCTAAAGGGTTATTAAACAACGTGCCTCCTTTTGAGCTATCAGATTTCAACACAATTTGATCTGAAAAACATACCACAGAGGTATCTTTCACTTGTACGTCAATGGTGATTACTGCATCAAGGTTATAGATAGTAACTTTCGCAGCACTAGTATTAGAGCAACCAGAAACATTATCTGTAATTAATAATTCATAAGACTGCGTGTTATCTGTTATCGCAAAAGGAGAGCGAATTGATGTATTTAATGTCGTTCCTAATGAATCTTGATACAACTCGTTCGCATCGGCTGGATCATTCCAGGTAAATGTATAATTACCAGTTGCATTGGAATCTCTTAAAAACTCTACTATGAGTTTATTGGGTAAATCAGCACAAATAGGATTGAACCTCGGGGTGATGTTGAACTTTAAATTGTTATTAATCACCGTTGCGGTATCTCTTATAAAACATCCAATAGAATCCGATACAGTCAATCTTACTGTTGCTGTATCTGAAGTTGGTGCTATATTAAAAAACACATCAGGATTTTGCTGATTATTTGCTGTTGTTCCTCCATTATTGGGTAACTGAACATTACCTGTTAACCGCTTCCAGTCATAGATAAAATCAGTATTAGTCCACCCTCCCGATGCTGTATCTGCAAAAAGGCTATTCACAGCATCATTACACACATAAAATGTATCTTTTGTAGTTTGAGAATTAATTGTGTTATTCCAAATAACATCCGTTATAACGGTATCCATACAACCTATTGAATCTGCTACAATTAATTGGTATTGAGAAATGGTGCCTGGTAGACCATTTGTAATTCCAACAGTTTCTGTGGTATCATATCCATAAATGAAATTTGCTGGATCTGCCCCCGCAACTTTTGACCATTGATAAACATGACTATAGGGCCATACAGATGAGTTTTTAAATGGTACAGCTCCTGTACTCCCTGATGCATTTAGAAATGCTGTATCACCATCACAGATTATGTTTTTGATTAATGAAACTACTCCGAGAATCGGTGTTACTGTTATCCGCACTGAATCAATAACTGAACATCCTAAAATAGAGTCTTTGACTTCAACTAAAACACGCTGACTTATAGTAGGTTTTATATATGGTTTTTTTATGTCGGCCTCACTGATCATATCGGGTGATGAAATATCTTTAAACCATCGATAACTATACACTCCAGAACCAGGTTTAGAAAATAAAACATCTAACGTATCCACCTTATTAGGACATGTAATCAGATTTTGTGCCGTAGGTTTGATCGAAAAGACTCTCAATCTTATCATCACAGAATCAAGTTTTGTACAACCAAATAAATCTTTTACTTCTAAATATACTTTGATTGTTTCTGGAATTGGAGCTACGGCTATGAAGCCAGGATTAGCTGAATTTGGGGTACTAATTGACAAAGCCGTAGTTGATGGTTTTGATGGATCTTGAAACCATTTATAAGTATACTTTCTAGCTCCAGTTAACTGCTTACCTCCAGTAACAATAGCTTGAAGAGGAATAGTCCGTGCCGTGCTCCCATCACTACATACTATAATTGTATCAGTGTTAGTATTTAATCCATCTGAAAAAGCGATATTGATTTCACTGTTGTAATAATACCCAACTGTATCATAAGCAAAACATCCTACTGCATCTTTTACTCTTAGTCTATATCGGTTAATATTAGCTTGATTTCCTGGATTAATATAAGAGGAAGGTAAGGATGGTGAAGATATCGTTCCTAAATTACTTAAAGGCTGACTCCATGCATAGGAATAAGGTGTCTTCCCTCCTGTTGAGACTTGTGTTATTAATAATGACTCTCCATAACAAATGGTATCCGAACGGGGAATTATTGTTGTCGTTAAGTCTGTTACATTAATATTCGAAGTAAACTCGGTTGTACAAAACCCATTGTCTGCAACATATACATAAGTACCTATATCAGAGGTATCCACACCATCAAATGTAGTTTGATATACATCCGATGCAACTAAAGTTCGTATGTTAGTCGTTGTATTTAACCCATAAATAAAAACCGAATCCGTGACAAGTGCTGAACGAATATACAAGGGTAATGTATCGCTTTTACAAATGGTAGAATCAACGGTTAAAGTATCAAATGCTGGACGTGTAATTACTGTTATTAAAGTACTATCTATACTAGTGCAACCCGTAATTCCATCAGTGAAAGTCACTACTTGATAACCTGCTGTTGAAACATAGTTTGTAGCACCAACACTTCCATCCGTCCAAGAATATGTACCTGTTGCTGTACCAGTAAGTGATGTGCTCAATAATGTAGAATCAAGATTACAAATGGTAACGGGAGTATCAGGTAAAACGTCAACTGAATCAGGAATCAACACTGTTAATTCTACAGAGTCAGTTGCTAGACAACCATCATTGGTGACTACGGTTACCCCATAGATACCAGAGTCTGAAACTGTGAGCGTTTGTCCATTAGAATTATCAGACCACAGATAACTATAATAAGGAGCCCCAGCATCAAACGTATAAACATCACCTTGACAAATAGTTTGATCGCTACCTAAATTTACTGTGGCAACAAAATTATTAATTGCAATGGTATCGAATAGTTCGCAACCATTGTTTGTTGTTATTTTTAGGAAATAAGATCCAGCTACTTTAGCATTAAAATTAGCAGTGTTACTCACTACAAAACCATTGATGTCTTTCCATTCGTAAGTATACCCTACATCTACTGGGTTTGCTTTCAATAACACAGAGTCTTCAGTACAAATTGTTACTGCCTCTGGCCCCCCCATAACCCGTATAGTCGTATCAAGATTGATAACTGGTACGGCATAATTTTCAATAATTACACTATCCGTTCCCGTGCAACCATCCGCGAAGTCAACTTCTAAATAAAACTTCCCCGTAGATGCTACTGTCAATAATGTATCCGTAGATATCTGTGAAATTCCTCCTGCCAATGTACTATCACTCCATCGATAAGCCGTGCCATTGTTTCTGCCTCCATTCAACAATGAGGTAATGTCTGGACAAACGGTATATGTTTTTACTCCAGTTAAATTATTTGGCAGCACATCAATTATAACATTAGGTCGAACTTTTTTTACTAAATCAAACGTATCAGCGGCAGTACAACCTAATGAATCAGTAATATTGACAATGTATTGACCCGATGTATCTACCGTTATTGATTGCGTTACCTCTCCTATACTCCATAAGATAGATGCAAAACCAGACAATGTTGGTTCATTGTTAGTAACCGTTAGTGTCGTATTTTCATCAAAACAAACACTATCTACACCTATAGCCCCTGAAGTGGAAGCTATTTGTAGTAAAGCTGGATTCCTTTGAGAAACAGAAATACTATCTACATACGTACAACCAAAAAGTGATGTCACTGCTAAATAGTATGTCCCAGAAGAGTCTATGGTAATGTTATGATTTGTGTCGGCAACAGCTGCTGTGATTATTGAGCTGTTTAATGATTTGAATGACCATTGATAGGCACCCAAAGTTGAGTCAACTTCTAATTGATCAACACCAAATGAACCAGCACAAATTAAGGTATCATTTCCTAAGTAAAATGATGGAATTATTGTGGAGACTGGTGTTTTACCTGTGTAAGAAAACTGTTGGGTAGAATTTGGGTCGGGTTCCGTGTTCACTTCACGTTCAAGAGGGGTTGAACCCATTTCCCATTTATGAAAAACAACCTTATTCCATTGGTATTCTGGTGTAGCTGTATCACATGGTTCCTTTATACTCATTCTTACAATAGCTACCGTATCCCGCTCCCCCATAAGAAGTCTGGAGTTGGTAGATGGAGGAGTGGTATTTAAAAGAGTAATATCTGGGTTAATGAGTAATTCAAAAATGTCATCTTCAGGAGAGGCCATTCTCATTGCTGTCATTGGATTATATCCGTTTAATGCTGTACTCCATTTTTTATTTTGGTAAAAAAGTGAAATGGAAGATAAATCAGCAAAGTTGGTATCAATGCTAGCTTCAAAGCGGCACTCACCTGGGGAAAGGGTATCACCAGTATTATTTTCAATTATGACGGCAACATGAAAAGCTCCATTCACAATTGATGGTACCAAACTTGTCTTTATTTGACCTTGACCAAAACCAATCAGCGCACTGACTGACAATAATACCCCAACGAGAAAAATCCTTTTCATAATTCGTCTATCAGTAGATAGCTAGCAGATTGCAAATTTAAGCATTTAAATACAAAAACCACCTAGTAACTATTGAATTCTCAAAAACCCCAACCTTACTAGATCATAAATGATTGACTATCAGTGAATTTTAAAGACATCCGTTAAATAGTAATCCAAGAAATACTCCCTACAATTCCTCAAACTAAAACCTTTATTTTTAACTTATTTAAGTAAACATACATACCTTTTACGAAACAAAGGTAACAACAACAAAAATTTTAATGGATGTAAAAATTAGGACAAGGCATTCGTTTAGTTGGTTTATTCCATCGTTTTTGAGCGAATATATAAGTGATATTTAATTCATGTGCACCACCCGTACCAATTACCCTAAGGGTGCTTAAAGTATAGTCATAACTATATGTAAAACTCATATTATAAGTTTTATATCCCCCTAGCACAACAAAAGATTCATTGTTATGTAACTTTGTATCAAATTTTTTAAAAGGTATACCGCGATACCATCCCCCAATTACATAGTGTTTATAATGTCCATAAATTCCAAGGTCAAATTGATCTGATTTTCCTTGAAATTTATAATGAAATGTAGGAGTAATACTTACCTCAGATGTAGCAGGATCATTGGCTAATCCAGACTCATCACGACTCAAAACAAACCGGTATCCACCCGTTAAAGCTAACTTCATAGGTAACTCTGACTGAGAACCAATAAATGATTGGTTAGGCGTATTTAAGTGGTGGGCTGAAATACCAACCCAATATTCATTCGTATATAAAATACCTCCTGCAGAAATGTCTGCATATGATTTTCGAGATTGTATATCGGAATAAGGATTTGCGACTCCATTATCAAACCCCGAATCGCTGTATTGTCTTGGAAAGGTAAGTATTGAATAATCAATGGTTCGAGAGCTCCATCCCATTTGCATACCCGATCGAAAACTATAATGACTGTTAATATGTAGTTCGTAGGAATACATGGCTGAAAAATCTACGGCCGATATTTGCCCATCGCCTTGTCTGTCGTAAAAAACCTGCGCACCAAAGCCACTTGAATATTTTTTAAAATACGTGTCGTAAGATAATAAAGAAGTAATGTATTTGGAATTACCGTAAGTGGAGTTTCCCACCCCTAACCACTGCAGTCGTTGATGTGCCATCACCCGATTTTTATGCCCACTACCTGCAAATGCTGGGTTTTGATATAGAAGTGCCTGATAAAACTGGGAAAATTGAATATCCTGAGCTACTGTGGTTATTGTCGTTACCAACAAAAGTAGCGGAACACTAAATAATTGTATTTTTAAAAACCTTCTCACTTTTCTTATAATATATCAAATATAGTATTTTTTTCTTCTAAGCACATTGCGTAATTTACATCAAAACATAATAAATCTTATTACGTTAGTGCATACCTTAGAGTTATTATAATAGTGGCAACCTTCGAAAGATGGTTTTGGTCTTTTAATAGAATTTGGCTTTACATAAGGTGTAACATATGATTATTTACTTTAAACACACACTTCTAATCATTCTTTTCTTATTAGTGACTTTTTTCTCTGAAGCACAAACGAAAAGAGAAGTAATGAATCTAGAACTCGAAGCGAAAGAGCACTTTCAAAATTTTGAGTTTTATAAAGCGCTACAATCATATCTTAAATTAGATAGGTATAATCCAAACACACCTGATTATATGTATTATATAGGTGTTTGTTATCTAGATTTATATGATAGTGAAAAAGCTTTACCATACTTAGAGGCATGTGCGAAATTCGGAAATAATGGACTACCCAATTCACTTAATTATTACCTCGCTAAAACATATCATCTTGAACATCATTTTGATGCGGCAATAAATTATTATAAAAAATACTTAATCGAATTCCCTGGTTTAGACAAGCATGAAGAAGTTAAACAGGAAATCGAAAGAGAAATTGCAAGTTGTCTTTATGCTAAACAATTGTATAAAGACTCATTAAATATTGTAATAAAGAATTTTGGTAAGCCTATCAACTCTGCTTTTCCTGAATACGGAACCATTTTTTCAGCTGATGGTGAAACTGTCATTTTCACTTCGGATAGACCGAACACGACAGGCGGCCATGTTTATCAACTTGACGGTACTTTTTATGAAGACATTTATATTTCTCATAAAATTAATGGTCAATGGAGTGAGCCTGTTTCGATCAGTAATAAAATCAATACCTGGCATCATGACGCAGCTGTTGCACTTAGTCATGATGGGCATCAATTATTATTTTACAGATATAGTCATAACAGCTTGCTTCATACTTCTGGAGATTTATACATCAGTGAATTTAAAAATGGCGATTGGACTACTCCAGAACATCTGCCTCACCCTATTAATACTAAAAACTGGGAATCTAGTGCTTGTTTTTCCCCTAATGACAATGAAATATTTTTTACAAGTGATCGAAAAGGAGGCTATGGCGGTACTGACATTTACAAATCGCGAAAACTACCGAATGGATCATGGTCCGAGCCCGAAAATCTCGGTCCAGAAATTAACACCCCCATGAACGAAGACTCACCCTATTTACACCCTAATAAATTTACTCTCTATTTTTCTTCCAACGGACACTTAGGAATGGGTGGGTATGATATATTCGTTAGCGAACTAGACGTTACCAATAGAGTTTGGTCTGAACCAAAAAATATTGGTTATCCCCTAAACACCGCTGGTGATGATCTATATTTCACTGTTTCTACGGATGGTACTACTATTTATTTTACAGATCAACGTCACGACAGTTTTGGTGACAAGGATATCTATTATGCTAAATTCTCAAAAAAGGAGGCTGACATCATGGTCGTAAAAGGACTTGTTAAAGATTCTTTAAATGGAAAAATTGTAGAAGCAGTTATCAAGGTACGTAAAAGCAATCAACCTGATGTTGAAAACATTTTTTACTCCAATGCAATCACAGGGAAGTATTTACTTGTAATGAATGAAGGCATCGATTACACGGTAACATTCGAAGCTGAAGGGTATCAATCTGAAAAAAAAGAATTTAAAACTACTGGATTAAAAGGATACAATAAAAAAGAGGTAAATATTACATTAACCCCTCTTGAAGTGGCAACAGGTAACTAATTCATCCTCCTACTCTTTTAACTTGATAATTCATGGATTGAAGCAAATCGACTATTTTGTCTCTAAAATCACCTTGAATTACGATTTCGCCATCTTTTGCACTTCCACCCACACCACATTTAGTTTTTAATACCTTTCCCAAATCTTTTAATTCGTCTTCACTTCCTGAAAATCCCGTAATTAAGGTAACCTGTTTTCCCCCTCGCGATTTTTTATCCAGCTGGACTTTTAGGACACTTTTTCCTGAATCTATTTCCTTAAAAGCATCTGCAAAAGCATAATTAAAGTCAGGATTGGTCGAGTAAACTACTCCTTCACGGTCTTTTCTTGAGTTATTTTTTTTTGACATCCTATTTGTGTTTTCTTACAACAAATTAACAGAATGAATATACATTTTACAAAATGAGGTTATTCTTTTCTTAATCGATGAGGTTTCTATCAAAAAAACTTAATTTAGCCACTCAAAAGATGAGTCACCAATGAAACCACAACTAAGCTTCGCCAAGACGGGCATATCTTTTTTAGAGTACCGATACCTCCCTTATCTGCTTTCTGGCATTTATTTTTTTATTATGTTATATGTAAGCTTCAATTATCACACCGTTGGTGATTATGGTCTCGAAACAGATTTTTACATGCGATACGTACCAAATGCAGAAGCTTTTCTAAATGGTACTGTAGTTATAGATGGTTTTCAGGGTCCACTTTATCCAATGGTATTAGGTGTATTCAAAAGCATTATTGGAGATTATATGAAAGCCGGACAACTAATTAACTGTCTTGGAATAAGCTGCTTTTTACTATCAATCACGCTTGTTTTTAGAAGAATTTTCACCATAGAAGTTGCCCTTGCTGCTTTTTTAATTACAGCCACTAATAAACACATCATTCAAAACACCTACTCATGCGGCACAGACATGCTCTTCTTAGGCCTTCTTGGTGCTATGATTTTCTTTTTACTTCGTTCACAAACATTTAACTGGAAAAACATTTGTCTTACTGGTCTATTTGCGGGATTAGCTTTCTTAACCCGATTTAATGGTTTATTTATGTTAATTGGAATCATATTGAGTTATTCAATCATCAATATTTATCAGGTAAATTTAAAAACCAGGTTAATTTTAAGCTTAGCAGTTACTACTATTTTTCTCGCAATTTATGCACCTTATGGTTTCTATACACTCAGTGAAAAAGACAGCTTTTTATATAACACTAACTACAAAAACGTAGCATGGACCTATCAAGCAGAAGGAAAAGTTACCTGGGATCAATTTTGGCATGAAGACTGGTGTGCGGAAAACAACATTCATGGAACTGGAGATGTTATTTTCTATGATTTTGGGGCTTTTGTAACTAAATACACTTCTACACTTTTCACCAATATCGAAGAAGATTTCAATCAACTCATCAATTGGTTGATAGGTATTTTAAGTTTTATTGGCTTGTTGAGCTACATTATCTACTTTCCATCAAAAGGAGACAGAAGAGAGTTGAGCTTTGTAATATTGAGCCTCATCTTTTGGGGAGTACTGGGTTTAGTCTTTTATAATCCTAGATTTTCTATGTTTTTGATTCCATTTTATGTTGCAATGGCTCTTCGAATTTTCATCCTCCAAAAAGTCAATTCCAAAGTACCTTTCTTAAAATACACACCTCTAATTCTAGGGGCTATTTTATTTTTCACTTCCCTGAGCAAAGCAAAAAAGTATAATAAAGAACTCATTGATAGTGGACCAAAAGAAATGATCAAAATACAGCGTTGGTTTGATAGAAATCAACCAAAACCTGATCCTGAAGATGGTATTTTTGCGAGAAAACCGCATGTGGCTTATTTCACAGGCTTAAAGTTTCAGATGTTCCCCGTTGTAAAGTCTTGGGATGATTTTTTAAATCAAATTAAAGAAAAGAATGTAAAATATATTTATTACAGTTACTTTGAGTACAGCAACAGACCACAACTCCGTATTTTAACTGAACCGAATAAAGTACCACCACAATTAAAATTAATTCACATACAAGCTATACCTGGTAATTCAAAACAAGTACCTGGTTTTCTTTATAAAGTGGAAATTGAAGACTAATATTACACCCATGGAATACTTAAAACTTTTGCGTGTCCATCAATGGATAAAAAACACGTTTCTTTTTGCACCTGCGTTTTTTGGCGCGAAAATCTTAAATCCTGAAAACCTAAAGCTAATACCCGCTTTTTTTGTGTTTTCATTTATTTCAAGTGCCGTTTATGTCATCAATGATTATCGGGATATCGAAGCTGATAAATTACACCCTACAAAAAAAAGCCGTCCACTAGCAGCAGGTACAATTAGCAAAGGAACAGCGTTAGTTTTATTTTCGGTTATGTTGATTCTGGGGTTAGTTGGAGCTTTTTGGATCTCTCCAATTTTTTTAACAATCATTATTATTTACTTTCTACTCAATATTGGCTATTCTTTTGGTTTAAAAAACACGCCTATTCTTGAAATATTTATTGTTTCATCTGGTTTTTTACTCCGAATTATTGCAGGCTCTGTTGCTTCAAACACACCACTCTCCCACTGGATTATTATTATGGTCTTCTTATTAGCCATGTTCCTTATATTAGCTAAGAGAAGAGATGATTTAGTGATGTACATCACCACGGGTACAGCTGCCAGAAAGTCCATTACCCACTATAATTTAGACTTCATCAACTCGTGTTTAACAATGCTTAGCGCAGTGATCATTGTAGCTTACATCACCTACTGTGTATCGCCTGAGGTAATTCAACAATTTAACAATCAGTACTTATACGGCACCACAATTTTTGTGATAGCGGGAATTATGCAATATTTAAAATTAGCCTTGATGGATAATAAAAGTGGTTCTCCTGTTAAAACGCTCTATTCAGATAAATTTATTATAATCACTTTGCTGGGTTGGATTGTTAGCTTTTTTGTAATTATCTACTTGAATAAATTAGTATAAATGAAAGTTCACAACTGGAATAAGTTCCCCGTAGTAGATGCTAACTTCAAAGCATTTGATGATGCCTCAAAACTACCTTTCGATTCCAACTTTATTGTAAGAGGGAATGGCCGATGTTATGGTGATTCTTCACTAAACGAAAACATATTATCCGCTCTCCGCTTTAACAAAGTCCTCGCTTTCGATAACCAAACAGGAGTTTTCACTTGTCAATCAGGAATTACCCTTGATCAAGTTTTACAAATTGTAGTACCAAAAGGGTGGTTTATGCCAGTAACCCCAGGTACTAAGTTCATAACTATTGGTGGTGCTGTTGCTTCTGATGTACATGGAAAAAACCATCATTATGAAGGTTCCTTTAGCCAACACATTCTTTCAATGAATGTGTTAAAAGCTGATGGTGAAATTATCTCATGCTCTCCAACTGAAAACAAAACTTTTTTTGAAACCACCTGTGGTGGAATGGGGTTAACAGGAATTGTATTGGAGGTCACCTTTCAGTTAAAGAAAATTGAATCTTCTTACATCACCCAACGAAGCATTAAAGTAAAAAACCTTGAAGAGATGATTGATCTTTTCAATGAAAACCAACACGTAACCTACTCTGTCTCGTGGATTGATTGCTTAACTGGCGGAAATGCAAAAGGTAGAGGGCTACTTAACCTTGGAGAACATGCTAAATTGGATGAATTGAGTGAAAAGCAGCAACAAACAGCTCTATCTCCACATCCAACGAAAGGTATTACTTTTCCCATTGACCTACCTTCGTTTTCTATTAACAAACTGACTGTAAAAGCCTTTAACACGCTTTATTATCATAAACAAACTAGTAAAGTAAAGGAATTTGTCAGTCACTATGATCCATTTTTTTATCCCTTGGATGCAATTTTAGAATGGAATAAAGTATACGGTAAAAAAGGATTTCTTCAATATCAATTTGTCTTACCACTTGAAACCAGTGTAAAAGGACTTAATATTATCTTGGATAAAATACGAGAATATGGTCAGTCTTCCCCCCTTATCGTATTGAAGCTTTTTGGAAAACAAAACGATTTTATTTCTTTTCCTATGGAAGGATACACGTTAGCGCTCGATTTTCCAATCAGAAAAGGGTTATTCGAGTTTCTTAATGAAGTAGATAAAATAATTCTAGATCTAGGTGGAAGGCTTTATTTAACGAAAGATGCCCGTATGAGCCCTGAAACATTTCGAGCTGGTTATCCCAATGCTGAAACATTTATTCAACGAATAAAAGAGTACAACCCAGATTTTAAGTTTGAATCTTGGCAATCTAAACGATTAAACATCACACAATAATGGCTACGATATTAATACTTGGTGCTACTTCTGATATGGCACAAGCACTTGCCGAATTGTATGCAAAAAAAGGAGACGATCTTCAATTAGCAGCACGAAATCCCAAAAGCTTAGCACCAATAAAAAGTGATTTAGAAATTCGTTTCGGAGCAAAAGTCACTACCTACATCTTCGATGCCATGGACTTTAACTCTCATGAAGGATTTTATGATTCTTTGGATAAAAAACCAGATATCGCTTTATGCATGTTTGGATATTTAGGTGATCAAGGAAAAGCCATAGCTAACTGGAATGAGAGTAGACAAATAATCCAAAGTAATTATACTGGCGCTGTTTCTATTTTAAATATCATTGCCAATGACATGGAAGATAGAAAAGCAGGGGTAATTGTCGGTATTAGCTCTGTTGCTGGTGAACGTGGTCGTGTAAGCAACTATCTTTATGGAAGTGCGAAAGCTGGTTTTACAGCTTACCTTTCAGGGCTAAGAAACCGCCTTTGCAAATCTGGGGTGCATGTACTTACCGTAAAACCAGGATTTGTAAACACAAAAATGACGGAAGGATTACCACTTCCAAAACCATTAACTGCCCAACCAGAACAGGTTGCTCAAGCGATAGATAATGCAGTTAAAAAACAGAAAAACACCATTTATGTATTTGCCAAATGGCGTTTGATTATGTACATCATCAAATCAATTCCTGAGTCTATTTTTAAAAAGTTAAACCTCTAGTGATAATGAAAAAATTAGCACTATTTGATTTTGATGGTACCATCACCACGTCTGATACTTTTGTAGAATTTATTCGTTTCAACAAAGGATTTGTGCGCTTTGCTATTGGTTTTTTTCTTTTGTCACCATTTATCATTGCATTTAAACTTAAACTTTATCCAAATTGGAAAGCAAAAGAATTAGTAATCACCTATTTTTTTAAAGGAACCACAACTTCAGATTTTGACCAAATGTGTCAAAGGTTTTATAGTCAAAAGCTCCCAAGTTTGATTAGACCCAAAGCCTTGGAAGAAATAGCTAAACACCAAATAGCTGGTTACGAAATATGTATTGTATCTGCCTCACCAGAGTTATGGATAAAAGATTGGGCTAAAGAACAAAACGTTCAATTAATAGGTACAAAACTTGAGGTAGTAGAAAACAAAATTACCGGAAAAATTTCTGGCAATAATTGTTACGGTTTCGAAAAAGAGTGCCGAATAAAAGCAATTTATGATTTGGCATCGTATGACCTTATCGAAGCATATGGTGATAGTAGTGGAGATAAAGAACTGTTAGCATTAGCACACAAAGCCCATTTTAAGCCTTTTAGAAAATAGGTAAAGTTTCTTCTTTTTGGATAGCGCAACTATCAAAGATTTATTACTTTGATGTCTCCTGTTAATAATAATTAATGACTGACTCAATAAACCTACCATTCACTTCCTCTTTACCAGAACAGGAACTGTCTCTTCTTTTGTCCAAATCAAAAAAAATCACCAAAAATAAAGGGGAAATCATTACTCAACAGTATGGTTTTGGTGACAAATTCTACTTTTTACTTGAAGGCGAGGTCAATTTTTCTTTACAGCTTGAATATGACAAAGACAATTACGATTTAGGTAAAAGTAATTTAAAATGGACACCCATTGGGTGGTCGGGTTTTCGCTATCCCAATCGATACGCAACCACCGTAACCTGCAATAACACTTGCCTACTAATTTCCTGGGAACATGAAACATTAAAAAAGCTTTTTAAAAAACACCCTCAATTGGGAGCTGTTTTTTTCAATTTCACCCTTGAAAAGAGTCTTGTTTTGACAGAGGGGATACGTGAGAAGTTAAGCAGCTTTACCGCAAAAGAATGGGAAAACGTTACCCCCAAGTTCACGCAAAATCAACTTAGAGGAAGCATGGAGCCTTCTCATGATTTTAAAGATCTGCTAAAACAATCCCCCTTTTTTGAGCCTTTTGATGAAACTGAATTAGCATTACTTGCTGCTATTGGTGAAGAAAAATATTATAGAAGAAAAGATATGCTCTATCAACAAGGCCATAAAAGTGATGGATTCTATATTTTAAATATTGGTCAACTTTTCCTACAATACTCACCCAAAAATCAGACCCACACACAGTCCTTAATGCGAAGTATCTCGCGTAGAGGAATGATTGCGGGTTGGGTAGGCGCAATGGACTCTATAAATAATGATGTGAGTGCTATTGCGGCTCAGTACTCCAGTGTCTTATTTTTTCCTAAAAAGAAACTTCAAGCTTTATTCACAAAGCATCCAAGTTTAGCTTTACGATTCTCAAAACGTCTTTTGTGGCTTTTAAGCAATCATCTACGAAGTGCTAGAACCCGTTTAATTTCACAACAATTTGAACAAGAAATTTTAGCAATAACAAACTTAATAGAACAAAACTGCACTCAGCTCAGTGTTACCTCGCCCCTTCATAAAGTCCCTCATTTATTAGATAGTCACTTAACGATAAAAGACGCCTTTAAATGTTTGACTAAAGTACTTAAAAAAGGAAACTCATTAGAAATAAGTTTAGCAAACAACTGCTTAGATATTCTTGGACAAACACATAAAGAATACCGTTTTTTCCAAGGATTAAAAAAAGTATATAAATCGGTCATTGAAGCAGAATCGGATTTAAGTTCAAAAGAGGTAAGAGATATCTCCGCAAAAGGATTTATTAAGACTTTTTCTCACTTGCCGATTAAAATTGAAGGGTTAGAAAATTTACCCCATGAGAGCGGAAACATTTTTATTTATAACCATTTAAAAAACCACCCTTATTACACCTTACCCAATCATTTTCAGCTCACATTGGATGCACATTTTATTAGTTCAATGATCAGTTACAAACACTATGGAGATGCAGGAATGCGGGTAGTGAGAGTTCCAAGAACTATAGAATACGGCCATCAGGACTATTACAATAGGCTCAACTATATTAATGTTTACACCAAAGAATCTGAAGCCTTAAACGAAAGTGAAGCACAAAAAAAAGAGCGAAGAAATCTCTTTTTTAAAGAAGCAAATGACTATTTATGTCAGGGCGTCAACTTAATTCTTAGCCCCGAAGGAACAAGTTATAGCACCGAAGAATCACCTGGCGACTTCAAACTAGGTGCTTTTCAAGTGGCTGCTACAGCTGAAAAAGAACCCTATATAATTCCTATTGCGTTTGCTAATTTTGATAAAAGAGTCAACAAAGCTACTTTCTCAGTAGTGATAAACCCTCCTTTCAAATTATCAGATTATATAAAAGATAAAAGTAAGAAAGAGGAGCTTATTAAGTTTGTAAACAGTTATCAATCCACTTATAAATCATACGTAAAAGAGGCCATCTATTTATCTAAAAAATAGCACATGAGTGATTTAACCGATTATTTTAATGAAGAAGTAGAAGAGTTAAAAACCAACAAATTCAAACTTCTACCTTGCCCACATAAAACCGTCTTCTATGGGAGCTCCTCATTCAGGCTTTGGCACAACATGAACGAAAATCTAGGTCGTGAGGATATTATCAATTTAGGTTTTGGAGGATCAACCCTTGAAGCAGCTAATTTTTATTTCGAATCGTTAGTGCTGCCCTTCCAACCCAAAAGTATTGTTTTCTATGGTGGCGATAATGATATTGGTAATGGTGATACACCTCAAATTATTCACAGAAATTTTTTTAAGTTTTTACGCAAAGTAGAAACCCATTTAGGTAGTGATTACCCTTTTACTTTTGTCTCCATTAAACCAAGTATCGAACGCGCACACATGATTACGGATATTCAGGAATCTAATCGATTAATTCAGGAAGAAATAGAGCGATGGACAAACAAACACTACATTGATATTCATTATAACATGTTAAACCCCGATGGTTCGGTAAAGCCAGAGTTATTTGTTGAAGATGGTTTACATATGAATCAATCCGGTTACGACATTTGGACTAAAGCCATTTTACAAAAACAAAATGAGATCTTCTAAAACAATTTTTGATCACGAAGGTAAAGTGATATTAGTGAAAAATTTCATCGAAGAGGATTTGACTAAACAATTACAAGATGAAATCACTTTTAAATCAGAAACGATAAAAATTTATGGCAAAGATATAGTTGTTCCTCGACTTGTAGCTTATCAGGGTGATTTTAACTATCAGTATTCAAGTATTACACACCAGGCAGCGCCATTCACAAACACCATTTTAGCTTTAAAAAATTCAATTGAAGCCCTTACTCAATTTGAATTTAACAGCGTGTTAGCCAACCTCTATAAAACTGGCACTGATTATATGGGCTATCATCGTGATAACGAACGTGAGCTTGATACTTCATTGATAGCCTCACTTTCCTGTGGTGCTACGAGAAAATTCAAATTCAAACATAAACAAACAAAGCAAACAATTGATGTGATATTAGATAATGGAGATTTGTTGCTCATGTATCACTGTCAACAGGCATGGGAACATGCACTACCAAAAAGTTTAAAAGTTAACCAAAAAAGAATAAACCTAACATTTCGAAGAGTAATTATAGCAGCTAATTCTTCTTATTAGCTAGCCGTCTTGATTGGAGATGAATAAGTATAATTAATTTTTATCGCTTGAGGTTAATGTGAATTTCATGATTAAATCTATTATTGAATTAATGGATATCACACGACCAGACCTTATTTTAAATCAAATAGTTAAACCAATACCTTATTGTCACAATGGTGTGAAACAATGGTATCCCCTTTTAATACTGGAACAACTTTATATACATCTTCCTGTAAACAAAACTCAATATCTTTACCAACATCTTTCATCTTGCTTAGACGTTGAACATGATTACAGTTCGCTAAGTACTCACACAAGTTCCCTCGCCCTTTTTCATAAGCATTCAGTGCTAGTAATGCTGCATCACTATCATGATTGTACTTTTCACCTAAAGCTTCAATCAATGCTCCCGCAAATAGCGTATCCTCCAGGTTGACTTGCCCTTTCCAACCAGCACAAACTACTACCACATCCATATCTCTTTCCAGGATATAAGAAACTATTGCAGACTTATTTAAAAAAGCTCCAATCACAACTTCTTCTGCAAGTTTTGATTTTTCAATAGCCACTGTTCCATTGGTTGTAGTAATTGCTAAACGCTCATTTTGAACACAATTATCGATATAGCTAAAAGGTGAATTACCAAATTTAAAACCCTCTTCTTTTACGCCATTGCGCTCTGCTGCTCCGATAAACCCTTTCAACTGTAACTCTTTACAGACATTTAAATCACATACCGGCTTAATTTCTTTTACGCCATTAGCCATTGCAGTTACCATGCAAGAGGTTGCTCGTAACACATCAACTACTACTGCGATTTTACCCTTCAAATCAAAAAGATGAACTAACTCAGGTGACAAACAAACCTCAATATTTCTCATATTATTTCAAATCTTATCAAACAAAAGGAAACTTAACCACTTCGGCTTTTAATTTTCTATTTCTCACCACAACATTTACCTCCGTTCCTGCAGCGGAAAAATCTATTTTTAAATACCCCATAGCTATGCCAACACCTAAAACTGGTGAAATACTTCCTGAGGTAATTTCACCAATACTCTCCCCCTTCATATTCTCTACAGTATAATGTGATCGGGGAATACCTTTGTCGATCATTTTTAAGCCTACTAACTTGCGATCTACACCTGACTCTTTTTGTTTTAAGAGCACGTCTTTATCAATAAAGTCTTTTGTGAACTTGGTAACCCAACCTAATCCCGCCTCTATGGGTGAGGTAGTATCATCAATATCATTTCCATAAAGACAATAGCCTTTTTCTAATCTCAATGTATCACGTGCTCCAAGCCCTATTGGTTGAATACCGTACTCCTCGCCCGCTTCCATTATTTTATTCCAAACTTCTAAAGCAAATTCATTGCGTATATATACTTCAAATCCTCCAGCACCTGTATAACCTGTTGCTGAAACAATCACACCTTCTTTTCCTGCAAAATTTAACGTATCAAATGTATAATAAGCCATTGTAGACAAATCATGTGATGTCAATTTTTGAAGTGTAGCAACAGCTTTAGGTCCTTGAACAGCAAAAAGAGAATAACTATCTGAAATATTTTTTAACGTTGCCCCAAAAGAATTGTGTTGATTAATCCATTCCCAATCTTTATCAATATTAGAAGCGTTCACGACTAACATATATCTGTTATCTGCCAATTTGTAAACTAACAAATCATCCACTATGCCGCCTTTTCCGTTGGGGAAACAGGCATACTGAATTTTACCATCTACTAACTTAGATGCATCGTTTGAAATCACATATTGAATTAAGTCTAAAGCTCCTTGGCCTTCTATCATAAACTCCCCCATGTGAGACACATCAAAAACCCCGACTCGTTCTCGCACACATTGGTGCTCATCGAGGTCGCTCGTATACCTGACAGGCATTTCGTAACCTGCAAAAGGAATTATTTTAGCTCCTAACTCTTGGTGTTTCTGATATAAGGCAGTTCGTTTTTCCATGTTTTATTGGGTCTAAAAGCCAAACCCGAGTTGTTTTGGCAGCAAATTAAATGATTTTCTATGATATGACGTAATCCCATTTAGTTCTATTCCTAATCTATGATATTTTGTGGGATAGCCTGCATTTTTATTCCACCCATATTCAGGGTGTTTCAAATGTAAATCTTCCATAATGCGATCGCGGTGTGTTTTAGCTAGAATACTTGCTGCTGCAATAGATAAATATTTACTATCACCTTTAACGATACATTCATGTGGAATTAACGGGTACGGGGTAAATCTATTTCCATCAATAATCAATAATTCTGGCTTGACTTTCAATTTATCTAAAGCTCTATGCATCGCTAGAAAAGAAGCATTTAGAATATTTATTTTATCAATTTCTTCATTCCAAACTTCAGCAATAGCAAACGCTAACGCATCTTGTTGTATCTGATCAAAGAAAATTTCCCGGTTCTTTTTTGATAGTTGTTTTGAATCATTTAAAAATTTGTTTTCATAGTCCCTAGGAAAAACAACTGCCGCAGCAACCACAGGGCCTGCCAAACAACCTCTCCCAGCCTCATCTAGACCTGCTTCAACTAACTCTTTCTGGAAATATGATTTTAACAAAACAAATAAGTCATTTCCCAAATGTAACCTTTTGATATGTTTTTTTCGTTACTTTATATATATGAATACGTTTTCACGATACGGACTCTTAATTTTATCGCTATACTTGGCTTGTGCTTGCACTCCTAAAACTAATCAGCGTAAGCCTGGGAAACATTCTTCACCAAAGATTACAGGATTTAAAAAAACCAAAGCTCCAAAAAAAACTAAGAACTCTGAGGAGTATTTCGTAAATCAAGCGGAGGAAATAATTGAAGAAAGCGAGAAAGCTGAAAAGGAAAGAATAAAAGCTCAAAAGAAAGAAGCTGAATTGGGGTATGCTCAAGAAAAAGCAAATGCTGAAGCAGCCGAAAAAGAAAATAAAAAACCACGAAAAATTAATACAGGAGAATTTACTTTTTACTAATTATATTGTTCACATAAAAACAAAAAAAGCCCTTCACGAATGTGAAGGGCTTTTTTGTTCCAATTCTTTTTAAAGATGTTATCAAAGCGTAACCTGTAATTGAAGGGTGTATAGCCCTTTTCTAGCGGAAACAAAATTAGTTCCATCTACATTATATGAATATACGGGTCTGTTTTGATAATTAAAGGTAATCTTGTTACTATGTCCATTTTTAAACAAGTTAATACCTATATCATACAACCAAAGTGACTCGTCTAACGCTTGGAAATTAGCTTGTGTTAATGCACCATAAGGTTGCAATCTTATTGTTTCACCAGTAAGCCCTACAGGTAGCAAATAACCTAATTGGGTGTAAGACATGTTTCCTGTCCCTAAAATTGGTGCCGCAGTTCCTCCACCATTCAAACTAGAACCATTACTTCCCGTAACAGGATTCATTGCTCCTATGTTTTGGATGTAATTTGGACCAAATCCAAACCAGTATTGACCAAAATAAAATGTGACAGCATCTTTTCGGTCTGAATCTAAGGGATAGTCTAAGAATACATCAGCCGCAAAATTTTCCATATTGTGTCTCACTGTGTCTCCTGAAAGCTCACGGTTCCACATTGCGTCCTTTTGAAATTGAAAACCTGCACCAATTTTAAGCACTTTTTTAGTTCCTAAATATGATCCTGTTGCATAGGGAGTCAAATTTGATTCTTGCTCAAAAAAGTCCCATCCAAAATACCCTCCTAATTGAGGATTAGGTGCTTCTAAATTATAATTTGATTGTAGCGATAGGGGTTGAGCTTTTCCTGATTGTTGAATAGCCATCGGAGTAGTTACACTTATTCGGTAGTCCAATTTTGAAATTTGACCTTTTGCATACACACCTAACTTTCTTAAAAACTGGTCAGTTCTATCATTCGTTGATTGTGCAAACAAAGGAGCATCCATACTTAAAATTGTCCCAATACTTGCTGATGAGTATCTACTCAACCCGTTCCACCCGGTAAGACCAGCTCCCAAGGATAATTTTTTTCCTATGACTGCATGCTCAATTAACGCGTCATGAAAAAATATGCCTGGTTTACGTTGACCATTAGGAGAAAAATTATTTATCCCCATTTGCATATATATGAATGTATTTTTATAAACATTACCGAATAATTGGATACGGGTTCTTCTTAAACCTATATCAAATCCTTTATCTTGTAAATCTCCATTGGGAGATAAGGTCCCTGCATTGTACTCACCATAACGTAACCATACCTGATTTAAAAAAGTGAATTTTATGTACTGTGAAGAGTCTTCATTTGCATGTAAATAAATTCCCTTAAAATCATTTTGAGCTTTAGAAGCAATGGACGCTGAAACTAACAGCAACACTAAGTAAATTTTCTTCATTATAACTTATTTATTGTTAAACCTAATGTGCTAAAATAAGAAGTTGAATCTGAAAAGAAATTGAAATGAATAGTAAAAACTATTTTTAGTTTAGCGTTAACAATATACTTTTGAGGGAAATTTAAAAAAGCTGTACGCTATTTAAATGAACAAATCACCTCTCTTAATAGTCATCTTACTACTTAATTTTTTAACCGCTTATTGTTCACAAATAATTGAATTAACAGATAACACCAAAGAAATCTGGGTATCAAGAAATTATGTGGACTATTTAGTTGATGAATCAAATAGCCTTACGATTCAGGATGTGATTGACACGGACACCTCAGAATATAATCTTCTCAACAAAGATTTGGTAAACGAAAAACCTGAATCACATTATTGGATTCATTTTAAAATTAAATCATTAGCTAAAGCCCAGTCTTTCAGGTTAGAGCTTTACGATTTTGACATCGATGAAATTGAATTTTATAGTATTAATGATGATAATAATATTACAGTCGAAAAATTAGGTTATCGCTATCCTTTCAGCTCTCGGGTAATTGAACATAAAAACCCAGGTTTTAATATTTCTATACCAGAAAATCAAACTAGACAGTACTTTATGAAGTTTAAGTCTAGTAGAAAAAACCTCTTTAAACCCGTTATAAAATCGTATGAGACTACGTTGGACTATGGTTTAAAAGAATATATTCTCATTGGTATTTTCTGCGGCCTTCTTCTATTGATGATTTTCTATAATCTGCTATACTTCATAATCTTAAGAGCAAACCACTACCTTTATTATGTATTATATGCATCATGCATGCTGATCTACTTAATGATACGTAATGGCACTGCCTTTCAATATTTATGGCCAAACATGCCTTTTTTAAATCCATACATGGATGACATCACCCTTTATTTGGGTACTATATCAATGTTATTATTTACTATTTTCTTTCTTGATTTAAAGCATACAGAAAAGAGACTAAGACAGGTATTACTTTTTGCAGTAGTAGCACGTTCAGCTTTTTTTATTTACGGGATTTTTTCAAACTACAATTTTCAATGGATAGTTGTTGATGTCTTATTTGCTCAATTAGCTTTTGGTGTAGGCATCAAACTATACCGAGACAAAGTAAAATCTGCCCGATGGTTTGTAATAGCGTTTACTATATTAAATATTGCTTTTATAATTACAACTCTTGAAAACATAGGAATAATCGATTCAAATGTATTATCCGTTTATTCTCTTAATATTGGAATTGTTTTACAGTTTGTCTTTTTATCAATCAGTATTGCTGAGTCGGTAAAAGAAACGTACAAACAAAAGAATAAAGCACAAGCTGAACTCTTATCCTTTCAAGAAAAAATAAACGAGCAATTGGAGGGGAAAGTTAAAAGAAGGACAGTTGAGTTAGAACAACAAAAAGAGCTGGTAGAGGAGAAAAACAATCAGATTATGGCTAGTGTTCGTTATGCTAAAACAATTCAAACAGCTACCCTACCCAATGAAATCACATTAAACAAAATAAATAAAAATAATTTTGTTCTATACCTGCCAAGAGACATCGTCAGTGGTGATTTTTATTGGGCTTACGAACTACCTAATGACGAATATCTTATTGTAGCTGCGGACTGTACAGGCCATGGTATCCCTGGAGCATTTATGTCAATGATTGGCGTGAATCTTTTAAATAGAATTGTTTCAGAAGGTCACCATGTACCCAATCACATTTTAACTGAATTGCATAATAATATTCAACTAGTACTCAATCAAAAAGAAAGTAATAACTCTGACGGAATGGATGTTGCGATCTGTCGAGTAAAAAGAAAAGAAAAAATCATTGAATATGCAGGAGCTAAAAACCCGTTTGTATATATTATAAATAATGAGTTGTTCCGAATTAAAGCGACCAGAAAATCGATTGGTGGTTATGATCAAAAACAAAATCTAGATTTTGAATTGCACACCATATCTTATAAAAAGGGTTCAATTTCTTTTTTCTTATTTTCAGATGGTTATGCCGACCAATTCGGTGAATTAGAAGACCGTAAGTTTTACTTATCAAATTTAGAAGCGCTCTTTAAAGAAAATTTCTCTAAACCAATGAAGCGACAAAAAACTATTCTGAATGAAACTCTAAAAAACTGGATGGGAAATCATGAACAAATAGACGATATATTAATTGTAGGAGTAAGAGAAGATTAAAACAATTAACTTTTATTACTCTTTATATACCATATGCGATATGTATTAATTTTTAAACCAACCTTAATTATACATTAATTTTTCAAATAAAACAATTTTTTCTTTTTTTTACCCCAGATTAAATAGAACTTTGATTCGTCAACACGGCTAAACAAGGTATCCAGACCTTAATATTTTATATGAAAAATTATCTTTTAATACTACTAGCTTCGATTGTGTTTTTAAATGTAAAAGCTCAAGAACACAAGCTTACACCATATTTTTTAAAGCAAGATATGGCTTTATTTGAGAGTCTTCTTAAGGTTCATCCTGGAGCTTATGAATATACTACTGAAGAAAATTTGAACCTATTAATTAGTGAAACAAAACAAGAAATTGAAAAATCATTAACACCCCTTGAGTTCTATAAAAAACTTTCAATAATTATATCTAGTTTACAAGACGCCAATACACGTCTCTATGCAGGCAGAAACATCTATAATCATAATACATTTTACCCAATTTTGTTTAAACCAATTGGTGAATCCTTATATGCTGACATTGAGGACCAAAATATTCCTGTAGGGTCAAAGCTCGTTTCAATTAATGGTATAAGCACGGATAGTATTTTGACTGCTATCAAAAAATACATTGCTTCTGATGGATTTAATGAAACTAGAAAACTACGAAAAATAGAAGCTTATTTTAGCCTTTACTATTATTACGAATTCGGTAGCTCAAAAACATATACGTCAACCTATTTGACACCTGAAGGAAATGAAATAGAAGTGACTTTAGAAGGTTGTGGCTTTGATGCTTTAAATAATTTAAATAAAATTCGTCATTCTTATTCATACAAAGTGCAAGAAAAAACACAATTACCTTACTTGTCCTATACAGACAATCCAGAGGTGTTACAACTAACAGTAAACTCGTTTGGTATTGAACCTACCCAATTCAAAAAAGAGTTATCTCGTCTTTTTAATATAATGGATAATGAAGTGTACAAACATTTGATTGTAGATATAAGAAATAACGAAGGTGGATTTAGAGAAAATTCGATTGAATTATTCTCTTATCTTACACAAAATGAATTTTCTCAAATTAAATCAAGAAGTATTAAAACTACGGATTATCCCCAACCACAACACCTAATCAACACATTTAGTGATGAGGATTTTGAGAAGATTTATACTGGTGGTGCTTTAGTCTCCAGAGAAGATTCAAAAAAACAATTAATGTCTCCAAAGCACAACTCATTTAAAGGCGGCAGTATATATGTGATAACTAGTGGTTTAAACACGGGTAGTGCGAGTCTATTTGCAATGAATGCAAAAAATGAAGAAAACATTTATTTAGTGGGAGAAGAAACTGGGGGGAATTATTATTTCCACATGGGTGGAAGAACAGTTTATTATGAACTGCCCTACTCGAAAATTAAAGTTGTAATTCCTACGGAACGAATCGTTCACGATATTGAGTTTGGAAATAACCCGGAAGCACAAGGTGTAATGCCACATTATGCTGTTGAACTCAACTTAAAAGATCTTATAGAGGGTACCGACAGTCAATTAGACTATATATTCAATGCGCTTGTCCCTAATAAAGGAAAATTACACCTCGTTTCAAAACCAACCTTGCCTCACGAAAGTGTTCAAGCATCAAGATAATCCCAATGTGATTATACTAATTCAATTCTATCTTCAAGGATATTAATTAGTCGCTGTTTATATAAACTTCCTATAGCTTTTTTAAAATTCTTTTTACTCATCTGTAAAGCTTCTTTAATAGCTTCCGGATCACTTTTATCAGATAAATAGACTACACCTTTGTTTTTTTTCAAATGACTTAACAAAGCCTCTGTGTGTCCTTCAGTGGCTATATAACCTATGGGGTCAAGACTGATGTCTAACTTCCCGTCTTCTCTAATTTTCTTTACAAAACCTGGTAGTTTATCTCCCTGACGAACTTGTTTAAAAATTTCGTTTTGATAAATTAAACCAGAATACAAGTCATTCACGATAACATTCACACCGAGGTCAGTTTTATGATCAACTATGATTTGAACTTCATCACGTTCAGATAACTCTGGAGCTGCTGGTAATAAAAAACTGGAATACTTAGCCGTACCTACTAATCGGTCAGATTCTTCATCTTCATATAAAAAGATGAGATAGCTCTTTCCGATTTCCATTTTCATTTTTTGATTTCTGAAAGGCACAAAAAGTTGTTTATCTAGACCCCAGTCTAAAAAAGCACCAAATGGGTTTGTATCCACAACCTCTAAATAGGCAAACTTATTTAATGTTACATAAGGAGTTTGTGTTGTAGCTACTAATCGATCCTCCGAATCAGCATAAACAAACACGGTTACCTCCTCGTCTAACTGGATGTTATGTTCTTTCACAAATCGACTGGGTAGTAATACCTCTTCGTCATCTTCTAAAGACATTAAATACATCCCTTGAGGCATCTCTCGGTTTGCTCTTAGTACATTGTAATCACCTAGTTGAATCATATAATTTTATTATAACATAAAAAAAGCAGCCTTAGGCTGCTTTTTTTGCTTCTCTACTTCCTACTTGAAAATTGGAATTTCTAACTTTTTCTGGTACTTCTTGAATATCCCAAACTAAACCAACGTACGATAATAATTTCAAGATGTAATAGGTGATATCTATCTCCCACCAGTAAAACCCTTGACGCGTGGAGGACATGTAATAATGATGATTATTGTGCCATCCTTCACCTAAAGTTAGTAAAGCTAATATCAAATTATTCCTCGATTCATCCCCAGTCTTATATCGTTGTCTGCCAAATTTGTGCATAATTGAGTTAATCGAAAATGTGCCATGGTATAAAAACACCGTACTTAAAAAGAAGCCTATTAATAAGGTGGACAAACCACCTTCAGGACTAACTATCATACTGATTGAACCACCATTTACAATTCCACCAATGGCCGCTACTACTGTTGCCATGACGATAACTGGTACTAAGTGGTATTTATTTAACCATCTTAATTCTGGAAACTTAGCATAATCCTGTATTAGCTTAAAGTGAGTCTCTTTATAATCAGGACCTAAAATCCATCCTAAATGAGAATACCAAAACCCATACAATTTCATTGAATGCGGATCTGCAGGCGTATCACTTGTTCTGTGATGTACCCTGTGATGAGCAGCCCACCAAAGCACACCTTTTTGGACTGTTGTCTCAGCCATAAATGCTAAAAAAAACTGAAACCAACGCGATGTTTTATAGGTTCTATGCGAGAAGTATCTATGGTAAACACCTGTCACAAAGAACATTCTAATAAAATATAATGATATACAAACAATCCAGTCAAAAGCAGTAGCTCCAGTCCAAATTGCAGCTAAAGGTATAAGGTGGACGAAAATAAAGCCAAAAGACCCTGCTCCAATGACGCCCGTTTTTCTTGATTCTAACTCCATTTATTTATTTTAATGATTACAAACTTACAAAATTTTGGTTTATCATTCATCAAATATTACTCAATCAATGATGTGATAAATGTCAACTTACCTCGGTTATCGTGTTCTGGTAACCTTAATATCGCTACCTTTGAATTATAATTTTCTTATCTAAACAATGCTAGTAACACACAAATACTCTCATTTGTTCCTTCTTTTTTTTATATCAAATCTCATCTGTTTTGGTCAAAGAGAAATAACGGATAGTAGTGTGTTTTTTTCTGCTTCGTACATTCTTAAAGTCTCGAATGAAAACAAAAATGTTATCAGGTATTTTAACGAAAACGAGGCAGTCATCTACCGATTAAAAATTGATTCGGAGTTAAAGTTGAAAGGAAATATTGATGCCATTAAAAAAGACTCGATAATTATTGATGGAACAACTATAAATATTAATGACTTTACCTATTTAGCAAGTAAAGCGCAAAAACGTGAAAACCACCTTACGAGTATTATGTTGATTATTGCGGGGGGAATTTCCACTACTTCCGGAATTGGGTTATTAATTGTGGGGGGTACAGTAGCTAAAATAGTAGGAGCAACTTCAACATTGATCGGCACTCCGCTTTTAATTGGTGGGATAACAAAATATTTTAGAACTAATTATTTACCTCCAGGTGAGGGTTGGAATATTGAAACCATTCGTCTTGGAGGCATCCCTGATTAACCTCTAACTAATTCTAAAATAGAGATTTCAGGAGGTATACCTATTCTTCCTGGAAAAGCAATATAACCATACCCTCTATTGACATAGACATGTTGATTTTTTTCTGTGTACAGTCCTGCCCATTGTTTATACATGTATTTTACAGGACTCCATTGAAAACCACCTATTTCTACACCAAACTGCATACCATGAGTATGGCCAGCAAACATGATGTCAATATCAGTTTGATTTTTTACCTGGGCGTCCCAATGACTTGGATCGTGAGACAAAAGCAGTTTCACTGGCTGTTCTCCAATGCCTTGATAAGCTTTGGACAAATCACCATAACGAGAAAAATTACCTTTTGCACCCCAGTTCTCTACCCCTATCACCCCAATTGATTCATTACCAATTGTTAAGGTTCTATTTTCATTTCGGAGCAAATCCCACCCCATGATTTGATGTGCTTGGGCTAAGTCTTTCAGGTTTTGTGCTTTTGCTGCCGCACTACTCCATTGTACATAATCACCATAATCATGGTTTCCAAACGTTGAAAACACCCCCAGGTCGGCTTTTACTTTAGAGAAAATGGGAACGTAATCTCGCACCTCTTCTGCCTTATCATTCACTAAATCACCAGTAAAAAATACGACATCAGGTTTTTCGTTCATCAGCATTTCTACCCCACCTTTCACGGCAGTTTTATTCCAAAAACTACCACTATGAATGTCAGATAACTGCGCTACCTTAATACCATCAAAGGCCTTTGGTAAATTAGGTAACACAATACGTTTTCGTTTGATACGGTAATCATGAGCACCACTGATAATGCCAAATCCTGTCGCTACAAAGGGAACAGCAGCTGCTACTGCCCCAGCCTTTAAAATAAAATCGGAACGTGTAATTTGTTCTCCTTGTTGTGGTTCAACTAATGAGGGTGATGATTGGATTTTAGAAACCACCCATTTCACTCCACGAACCAGGTCATCAACAACAACAAAAAGAAAAAATATAAGTTTTGGAAAATAGTTAAGAACAAAAGCTCCAAAAATTAAGCTACGCCAAACCACATTTGCCCTTTCGATTAAACCCAAGAATAAACCTGCAACAGAGACTAATACAAAAACACTTAAGCTCCAATATAAGATTCGAAGAGTAGTTTGTAAATTAGAACTCAGGCTTCTAGTAAGGTACTTAATCCCTTGGTAGCCATAGAAATCTAAGGCTGCCAAGAAGAATAAAATGAAAATGAATACAGGAACTCTATGCATTAAATTTGTATCGTCTAAATGACAACCAACTACCAAATGCTTTCATCGTATAGAGAAAACCTTTTTCATAGAAGTAAAACTTCATTCTTTCTAAACCTAAGAACATAACTGGTACAACTATTAGGGTTAAGAAAGTTGCGAAAGTAATTCCGAAAATAATTGTCCACGACATCGGTCCCCAGAACAAAACATTTTCACCCCCAATGTAAATATCTGGACTATAACTACTAAACAACCCAAAGAAGTCAATATTAAAACCTATTGCTAAAGGTATTAGTCCTAATACAGTGGTAATTGCGGTCAGCAATACAGGACGTAAACGGGTCTTTCCAGATTTTACAATGCTTTCAATTAAATCATCTTTCCCAAGTCGTTCTTCTGTATTTAGATCGGCTTTTTTTCTATCCATTAATAAAATGGTATAATCCAATAACACAATTGCATTATTCACTACAATACCTGCCAGGGAGATGATACCAATCATTGTCATGATAATGATAAAGTCCATTTGGAAAATAACCAAACCCAAGAAAACACCTATAGTACTAAAGATTACAGAGAACATAATTACAATCGGGGCACTTACCCGGTTGAACTGACCTACAATAATCATTAGAATTAAAAACACCGCAATGGCTAATGCAGACATAAGAAAACTCATTTCTTTGGCTTGTTCCTCTTGCTCTCCTGTAAACTTGAAGGAATATCCATGAGGCATTTGATGATCTTTCAGTAATTCTTTAATCTGCATATTAATTTCAGTAGCATTGTAGCCATCAACTACATTACTATAAAGGGTCACGACCCGATCCAAATTTTTTCTGCGGATAGATCCCAAAGAATAACTGTTTTCCATTTGGGCGATTGAGTTAATTGGAATTTGCTTGATTTTACCTGAAGCGGGATCTCTAAAGGTAATCGGCTGATTCATGAGTGCATTAAAATCATTTCTTTCGTCTTGTTTTAAACGCACCATTACATCATAATCATCCTCCCCATCTTTGAATTTAGAAACCTCGCGACCATATAAAGCCCCTCGTACAGTTGAGGCAACATCATAAGTTGATACGCTTAATCGTTCTGCTTTAGCGTTGTCAATCACAATTGTTTTTTCCGGTTTCCCTTGTTCTAAATCGGTTTTCAATTCCTCAATACCTCTTATCGAAGAATGATTTATTATAGAACGTATTTTTTCAGTTTCCGCAATAATCACATCATATTCTTCACCTGAGATTTCAATATTAATAGGTTTACCCGTAGGCGGGCCATTGGCATCCTTATCAACAATAATAGTGGCATCCGGAAAATGATCTTTTGAAATTCCTTTACGAATTGCGGTCATTACGTTAGCCGTGTTGATGGTGTCCCGGTCTTCATATTTCACAAACTCTATCTGAATTCGAGCTTTATGAGGAGTTGATGTGCTATTTGATGCAGCAGCATTCGGATCTCCTGGATCTGATGTACCGGAACCTACAGCGGCTGAGACCATTTTTATCGCTCCGCGATACGGTTTCACAATTTCATTAACTTGTTTTTCTAAATCAAGTGTTACTTCATTGGTAACATCTATGTCTGTTCCTAAGGGCATCTCCACAAAAACATTCACATAATTAGGTTCATTTTCTGGGAAAAAGAGCACCTTGGGTGTAAAGATTCCGAACAATACAAAGGATAAAATCAATAACCCAAATGAACCAAAGAAGATGATGATCGGTCTTCTGTGAATCATGGCTTTTGACAACACCCCTTCGTACCAATTTTCTAATCGAGGTAGAAAGTTGGTTTGAAATCGTTCTGAAAGAGGTGTTAATACATACACATTCAACAGAAGTAGTAAAGCACTAAAAAAGAAAATGTTTGCAATAGATAAACTTGGAATAATAAATAATAAACCAAGCACGATTAAACCTGCACACCACATCAATATTCGCTTCTTATCAAATTCTTCACTTTCTACTTTCATAAATACAGAGGCAAGTACAGGGTTGATTACCAATGCCACAAAAAGCGAAGAACTCAATACAACAATCAATGTTAAGGGTAAAAAGTACATAAATTGCCCCATAATACCTGGCCACATAGCCAAGGGTAAAAAAGCAGCTAACGTTGTTGCTGTTGATGAAATAATCGGCCAGGCGATTTCCCCTACCCCTTCTTTTGCTGCTTGCATTGGTGTATAACCTTCATCCATCAAACGGTAGACGTTTTCAACAACTACAATCCCATTATCAACCAACATCCCCAATGCCATGATTAATCCAAACAACACCATCATGTTGATAGTCACCCCCATCGCACTTAATATTAAGAACGACAAAAGCATTGATAAAGGAATTGCAATACCTACAAACAAGGAGTTTCGTGTACCTAAGAAAAATAAGAGCACTAAAACCACCAAAATAACTCCTGAAATAATGCTATTTTCCAAATTGGCTACTTGCGACCGTGTTTGATCACTTTGGTCAATAGAAATTGTCACAGTTAAATCATCTGGAACTGCCTTTTCTTCGTGTTGCGAACGGTGTATTATGTCGTTGATTTTATCAGAGGCTGAAAGTAGGTTTTTACCACTGTCCTTGATCACATCTAACATAATTACGTTTTTACCTTCCAGACGGGCAAAGCTTTCTTTTTCTTTCGACTCAAGGACTACTGGCGCTGCTAATAACTCCCGTAAATAGACCACTTGTTCGTTCTCATGCTTGACAATGATATCTTCTATCTCTGACACGTCTTTAAACTCGCCATCAATCTTGATAGAAGTGATAACACCATTTGTTTTAGCGTTACCCGCAGTCATTGTTACATTTCTTCCCGAAATAGCATTGGCTACATCTTGAAAACTAAGCTTTAAAGAAGTTAATTTATGTACATCCAAATCTACTTTAACCTCTTTCTCTTCTACCCCTCGAATAGCGACACTGGAAATTTCATCCAAATCTTCTATTTCATCTTTGTAATATTCTGCTATTTCCTTTAACTCATTGTTGCTGTAATTACCGGATAGGTAAATAAACATAATTGGAAATTCCCCAAAGTTGATTTCTTTAGCTTGAGGATCTTGATCTAAATCTGTTGGTAGTTCAGCCATTGATCGATCGATCGCATCTTTCACCTCTTGTAAAGCTTCTTCAACAACCATGTCGGTATTAAACTCCACTACAATAGAAGAATAATCTTGAAGTGAGGAAGAAGTTATTTTTGTTACCCCACTTATTTCATTCAATTCTTTTTCAATTGGACGAGTGACTAATTTTTCAATATTTTCAGGGGAGTTACCTGGATAAGGAGTAGCTACATATATAGTAGGTAACTTAATTTCAGGAAAAGATTCCTTGGGCATGCCCATATATGCCATTATTCCACTAAATAAAATAATAGCTGTAAGCACAAACACCGAAGTTCTATTGTTAACCGCAAAGGTGGTAAGACCAAACTCTCTGGTTATATTTTTATTTTTTTCTTCACTCATGTTTTTGAGATGCCTTCAAAATGAAAAGCACAGTTAAATCATTGAAATTTATAAACTGTCTATTTAATAAACTGAGATTAATTTACTACCTCAACTTTTGACTTATCTGAAATTGCTCTATACCCTTGGGTTACGAGCATATCTCCTGGTGTAAGGCCTGAATTAATTACCGTTTGTACTTGGTAAGTCTGACCTGTTTTTACTATTTTTTTATAAGCTTTATTGTCTTTCACAACATATACAAAATCGTTTTTCCCATCATTTTGAATTACATTATTAGGAATAACTATTGTGCTATCTACCAACTCATTTCTCAGGCGAAGAACCGCTAACAAATTGGGAGGGAGCACTTTTTTCTCTTTAGAAAGACTACAATGGATTTTAAACGTCCTGTTATTAGGGTTAATATAGTTCCCTTTATAATTCACTTTTACATTGATCGTATCTTCTTGGTATGGAAATCTCACCTGTACATCATCTCCAACTTTTATTTTGTTAAAAAAAGCTTCTGACACATCCGCATTAATATAAACTTCTTTGGTATTTATGATGCGTGCAAAGGGTGATTGTGGACCTGCCATCTCACCTGTCTTAGGATAAATCTCATCAATTTTACCGTCAATAGGAGAAGTAATAATGGCTTTATCAAGTTGCGTGCTTAGTGTACTTAATGAACGCTCAAGTGATTCTTTTTTATTTTTTGCCTCAAGAAATTGCATCTCAGTGCCCACATTTTGATCGTAAAGTTTCTTTTGTTTCTGAAATACATCTTCAGCAAATGCTAATGAATTTTTTACCTCAGCAATATTTTTACGAATCAAATCGGTATCTAACAATGCCAGAGTCTGACCTTTTTTTACTGACTGACCATCTTGCACACGAATAGATCGAATTATGCCTGCCGTTTCAGGCATAACCACAACATTTTGATCACTTTCTACCACCCCATGCACCTCTACAAATGATTCAAAGGTCTTATTCTCCAGTTTTTTCGTAAATACTTTAGGAATGGCATCTGTTAATTTAGTGGTGTCAAGCTCTTCAATTTCTGTTTCTAACTCAGCTACTACTGTTTTAAGAGAATCTAATTTCACTTTTTTTGCAGCCAATTCTGAATGGTCAGCATCTGTAGAGCAAGCCACTATGAATGCTCCAATTGCGAGGTAAAAAAGATTTTTCATGTTTGTAGTATATTTTTTTCGGTTGTTAAGATGCTTATTCATTGTATAATGTACCTGTTGCTTTTTGTAAATCTATTTTTGCTACTACAGCCTCATACAAGGCATTGTAATAATTGGTTTGAGCATCTTTTAATGCTGTTTCAGCATCGATTACCTCATAGTTTGAAGCCATTCCTTCATCATATTTTATTTTCGTGATTCGGTAAACCTCTTCTGCCAGTGCCATATTACTTTTCTGAGCCTTTACAGTTTTCATACTATTTTCAATCGTTAACTTAGACTGCATGTGTTCTAACTGTATAGATTGTTCTAATTGCGCGATATTATTTGCCACTTTCTCCGAACTAATTTGTGCTTGCTCTATTCGGTGACCTCTTTGGAAACTGCTAAATATAGGTACGTTTAAGCTCAACCCTACCATTGAGAAATCCCTCCAATTGTTTAATTGAGGTACATCCCCGAAATTGTAGGCACCTATATTGGCTCCCAGAGTTCCAAAAGCTGATAAAGAAGGTAGTGCTTTTGCTTTGTAGTTCTTTACATCTAAATCCATCAATTGTTTCTGAATTCCCAGTTGTTTGTATTCAATTCTATCTTCATAGTTTATAGTGATTTCTTCTGAGGGATTAACATCATCTATAATATCTTCTATCTCATCTGACAAGGTTATGTTTTGTTGCTGAGGAAGTCCCATTTGAAATTTGAGCAAAGCTTGGTTTATTTTTACCATACTTTCCATTTTTGATATTTCTACATCAAGGTTATTTTTTCGAACTTCTATTCTTTGAAGGGCAACATTATCAGCGAATCCTGCATCTCTCATTGCTTTTGTGTCGTTAAAGAGCTTATCAATCAATGACTGGTTTTTTTGAATCAACGTTAGTCGTTCTTGATTCACCAAAACCGCATAATAGGCTTTACTCACTTTTTCAACTAACTCGACTTTTGTTTGTGTAATTGACTTTTCATACAATTCCTTATATACTTTAGCAGCTTTAACACCTACCAAATAAGATCCATCAAAAATCATTTGCGTAGCAGTAACGCTTGCACTAGAAGAGTAAGTTACCCCGAAAGCAACCGGTACAACCATTCCCGCTGGCGCAGTTGGTTCAAAAGCATTCGCTGGCAAAAACTGACTCTGAACTTTCAGGTTATCAACAAACTCTACTTTCCCATTCACCTGAGGTAGTCCAATAGATACTGTTTCTCTAACTTTCGCTTCGGAGCTTTGGTAATCCAGCTTCGCATTTTTCATGGAAGTGTGATTTTCTAAGGCGTAGTCAATACATTGTTGTAGCGAGTAAGCGTTTGCTGATGTGTCTGTTTGCGCAAATGCACTACCCAACGACAGCGCAAACAACATCAAAAATTTATGTTTCATTTTATTTGTTTTCAACGATATAACTATTGTACAATTTCAACCCTTTCGGTGTGACTAACCCCATTACAAAGTGTTCAAACAACTCCATCTGAACATCTAACATATTGTATTTGGTAGGTGAGTAAATCATTGGATCATACCCCATCTCTACTTCTTGCATTCGCATTGTTGCTAATATTTCTGATTTAATTTCTTCCCTGAAATAACCTTCCTTTTTACCTCGCTCCAAGTTATTAACTACAGTTTCATAAATACAACAAACCTTATGTGAATTGAAAGCTTCCCATGCTTTAGAATGATATTTTTTTAAGTCAAAAAGTACTGACTGGTTCATTTTTGCAGCAAGATTGCGAATGAATTGCGCCATAAAAAACAATTCTTGAATGGCATTTTCACTTTTAGCGACTATTTCAGACACTTCTTTTTCATCCATGTCCATGTGCATTTGAGCCACAGACAAGACTAACTCATCTTTATCTTTAAAATGCTGGTAAATTGTTTTTTTTGAAACAGATAAATTGGTAGCCAAATCATCCATTGTGACACTTTTTACACCATAGCGCATAAATAGCTCTTCTGCTCCAGCAATGATTTTTTGTTTGACTTCTTCATCCATAATTCAAAACTAAGAAAACTTTAATCACTAAAAAAGTTTCCGCGGTTTTTTATCTCATGAAAATCACAAGAAAATTTAAATTCAAAGGATAAAAGCATATCTTCATAGTGAAAACCAACTTATTATCACGATCAATGTCTGACCAACTTGTCAATTTAGATTATCTCATAGAATCATCATTAAATGATGAAGAGTATGTAAGAATGATGATTGAGATGTATATTAAAAACACCCCAGCTTATTTGGAAAGCTTTCACAAGCATGCCAAAAACAATGATTTCGAAGAACTAAAAAAAGCTGCACACAAGTTTAAAGCCTCTGTGGCCATCATTGGCATTGAAAAAGCAAAAGTATTAATTCAAGCACTTGAAAATGCTTCGGATAAGAACCAAGAAAAAGCTATGGAATTGATTTCACAAATAGAGGAATACTGTAATGAGTCGATTATTTACTTAAAAGCTAAACTTGATTCCACTGATAATTTTTGTGATTAGAAAAAAACTTATCGACTATACCAAAATGACTTGTATCTATGGTGACTACTGTCAACCCAAGTTTTTCGCAAACTTTTTTCACTTGCTTATTTTTTACTAATAAATCCCGCTTAGCTAAAAATATTAAAGGTTTATGTTGTACGTTTTTCATTACTTTCTGAAAAGGCAGTGTCATCAAAGCATACATATTCCAAACTCGATATAATTTATATCTCCTGGATTTTTGATTGAGTACCCTCAGAAAAAATTCGGTGGTATAACTATCAATTAATCGAAGTCTTTTTGCTGTTTTTATTAATCCACGATAAATACCAGGATTGAAAACAAAACTGTAAAACAACTTTTTAAACAACCAGTTAGTCGTTGCTAACTTATAAACCGTACTCAGAACTATGCCATCAGGTGCTAAAAGAGTTAAATCTATTACCCGATCTTTAAATAAAAATGCTGTGTGAATGGCTACCCGGGCACCCAAGCTAAATCCTAGAATAGAAAACCGATTTACTTTTTCCATCTTTAGAATTTCAGCGATGTAAGTATGCCAATCATTTAAAGAAATGTTTTTTTTATGATAAAAGGTACTATCACCATGTCCAAACAAATCAATCGCTATCAGTTTATGATTTAACTGAATGGCCTCAGGTATGTTCTCAAACAAAGCTTTACTTTGTCCAAACCCATGAAAGAGGACAAGCACTTGTTCACCGTGTCCATACACTACATAGGACAACTTACTCTTTCCAATCCGACAACTTGAATGTATCAATGGTGAAATATATTTCTTTCTTATAAATTGAAAATAGACTAAATGGGTTAATTTTTTAACTTTGCACCTCGAAAAAACACAATAGAATGCCTCAAAGATATACAATTACTTCTGCTCTTCCTTATGCAAACGGACCTGTACACATTGGTCACCTGGCTGGTGTTTATATACCAGCAGACATTTATGCCCGTTATTTACGTTCAACTGGTGAAGATGTATTGTTTGTTTGTGGGAGTGATGAGCATGGTGTTCCAATTACCATTCGTGCTCAAAAAGAAGGCCTTACTCCGCAACAAGTAGTCGATAAATATCACACCCAAATTAAGGAGTCATTTGAAGGTTTAGGTATTTCGTTTGATATTTTCTCCCGCACTTCCAATGAAACACATAAGGAAACCGCTTCTGATTTTTTTAAAAAGCTCAATGAAGAAGGTAAATTTGTCGAGAAAAAATCGTTGCAGTTTTACGATGAAAAGAACAATCAATTTTTAGCAGACCGATATATTAAAGGCACATGCCCACATTGTGGCAATCCTGAGGCCTACGGAGACCAATGCGAGAAGTGTGGCTCAACGCTAAGTTCTGATGAATTAAAAAACCCAAAATCTGCCTTAACGGGTGAAACTCCTGTGAAGAAAGAAACTTCACATTGGTATTTACCCCTTGATCAATATGAAGGAAAGCTTCGCAAGTGGATTTTGCAAGATCATAAAGAGTGGAAAACAAATGTGGTTGGTCAATGCAAATCGTGGCTTGACCAAGGACTTCAACCGCGAGCAGTTACCCGTGATTTGGACTGGGGAGTACCTGTGCCTGCAAAAAATGCAGAAGGAAAAGTTTTGTATGTTTGGTTTGATGCACCCATTGGGTATATCTCAGCCTCTAAAGATTGGGCTGCGAAAACTGGAAAAGACTGGGAACCTTATTGGAAAGACCAGGACACAAAGCTGATTCACTTTATCGGTAAAGATAACATTGTGTTCCATTGCATTATTTTCCCCGCGATGCTTTCCGCACATGGGGAATTTATTTTACCAGAAAATGTGCCTGCTAATGAATTTCTAAATTTAGAAGGTGATAAAATTTCTACTTCACGCAATTGGGCCGTGTGGTTGCATGAATATTTGGAAGAGTTTCCAGATAAACAAGATGTGTTGCGGTATACGCTTTGCGCTAACGCCCCAGAAACAAAAGACAATGACTTCACATGGAAAGATTTTCAAACCAGAAACAACAGTGAATTAGTAGCCATATTCGGTAACTTTGTCAATCGAACCTTGGTGCTTACTCATAAATATTATCAAGGCATAGTACCTCAGAAAGGTGAATTATACGACATAGATCATGATGTTTTAGAGGCAATAAAATCAATCCCCAAAAAAGTGAGTGTCTCGATTGAAACTTACCGCTTTAGAGAAGCACTTGCTAACGCGATGGAATTAGCACGTGTGGGTAATAAATACCTGGCTGAAACTGAACCATGGAAATTGGTTAAAACCGATGCGAAGCGTGTAGAAACAATTATGAATATTAGCATTCAAATCGCTGCTAACTTAGCCATTATCTTTGAACCCTTTATCCCCTTTTCTTCTAAAAAACTTCAACAATTATTGAATATTGAAAACACAGGATGGAATACTGCGGGTAACATTGATTTTATACCAAGTGGACATATTATCAATAGTGCAGAACTGCTTTTTCAAAAAATTGAAGACGCAGAAATAGAACATCAAGTACAGAAATTAGAAAACACCAAAGCAATGAATCAAGCAGAAAACATTACCTCTACACCAGAAATCAGCCCGGAAATTTCTTTTGATGACTTCACCAAGCTTGACTTACGTGTAGCAACAATCATTGAGGCTGAAAAAGTACCTAAAACTGATAAACTGCTAAAGCTTAAAGTGGATTTAGGTTTTGAGCAACGAACTGTGGTCAGCGGTATTGCGGGTTCTTACTCTCCCGAAAACATCATTGGACAACAAGTTACGCTATTGGTTAATTTAGCACCACGAAAAATCAAAGGGATAGAATCGCAAGGGATGATTTTAATGGCCGAAGAAACGGATGGTCAATTAAAGTTTGTCTCCCCTTCTGAAGGTATTAGCGCTGGTTGTAAGATTGGTTAGATAGAAGTTAGATTGTTAGATATTAGAAGTTAGAAAAAAGTCAATTTCTAATAAATGTAACTTCGTTATTACATTTATATCTAATATTTAATATCTATTCTAGTGTAGAACTTTAAGCTAAATGCTAATAGCTTAATCTTAATCGTTATGAAAATTCATGGTGCGGTCGATTCCTATAGTCACAAAGGATTCGACCGTTTTTTTTGCCTTGTCTAACACGATAGACAGCTCTTCTGATTCTTTGTTTGAAAATTCTCCCAAAACAAAATCAACTTGTTTGCCTTTTGAAAAATCATCCCCTACACCAATTTTTAAGCGCGGGTATTCATTGGTTTGCAACAATTCTTCTACGTTTTTTAATCCATTATGTCCCCCAGCTGAGCCTTTTTTTCTAAGACGTTGTTTGTGATAAGGCAGAGAAATATCATCCGTAATAATTAAAATATTTTCGGGTGCTAACTTCAGCTCATTCATCCAATATCGAACTGCTTTACCACTCAAGTTCATGTAGGTGGATGGCTTTAATAAATGTACTGTTCTCCCTTTGTACTTATAGCTTGTGACAAAACCCAATTTATCGGTTCCAAATGTTACACTTTCTTTTTCAGCAATATAATCAACAATCATAAACCCAATGTTATGACGAGTGGCTGCATATTCAGCGCCAATATTGCCCAAACCAACTATTAAATATTTCATGCTCTAAATATAAAAAGGCTGTTCAAATTAATGAACAGCCTTTTAACATATCCTAAATTACAGGTTATTTATGCTTCTTCTTCCGCAGCTACTTCTTCTTCTCCTTCAACAATAGCAGTTAATGAACTTCTTAATGCTCTTGGGATGATAATAGAAACGATAGATACTTGCTCTGGAGTAACAATACTAAAATCTTTAGTTTTTACTTCTTTTACTTTAATTGACTTACCTAATTCTAAAGAAGAAATATCAATTCCAACGAAGTCTGGCAAGTTAGCTGGAATAGCTTTTACTTTCAGTTTTTTAGATTTTAAGTAAACTTGCCCACCTTTAAGAATACCTGGAGAAACACCTTCTAATCGAACAGGTACTTCAACAACAACCTCTTTATCGTCAAAAATTTCTAATAAGTCAACATGAAGTAACATGTCACTCACTGGGTGAAATTGTACATCTTTCAATACACATTTCTTTTCAACACCTTCTACATTAAGGTGTACTATGTGTGCGTCACCTGTGTAAAGTAAGTCTTTGAATATGTATGCTGGAGAATGAAAATGAATATTTTCTTTACCTCCGTACAATACACATGGGACATTACCATCAGCACGAAGAAGTTTTGAATACTTAGTACCAACTTCTTCTCTTTTAAAGCCTACTATTTCTGTCGTTTTCATGTTTGTTTGTTATATAAATAATGAACTTATTGATTCGTGATTTTGAATTTTTCCAATTGCTGCTCCAAACAAATCACACATGCTTAGAACCTTTATTTTATTAGACTCTCTACTCAAAGGAATAGTGTCTGTTACTACTAACTCTTCAAATACAGAGTTTTCAATATTTTCATAAGCATTACCAGACAATACTGGGTGTGTACAAATTGCTCGTACACTTAACGCTCCTTTTTCCATAATCAATTGAGCCGCTCTTGAAAGTGTTCCTCCCGTGTCAATTAAATCATCTACGAGCACAACATTTGCACCTTCCACATCTCCAATCAACTGCATCGAAGCAATTTGATTAGCACGCTCTCTGTGTTTATCACACACCACCAAGTCAACCCCTAATTTTTTAGCAAATCCTCTTGCTCTTTTTACACCACCCACGTCAGGTGATGCCATAATTAAATTTTCTAACCCCAAGGACTGGATATAAGGGATAAATAATGATCCGCCATCGAAATGATCGACCGGAAAATCAAAGAACCCTTGAATTTGATCAGCATGCAAGTCACAAGTCATTAATCGATCAGCTCCAGCAGCTTCAAGCATATTAGCTACTAGTTTTGCGCCAATTCCAACACGAGACTTATCTTTTCTATCTTGTCTAGCATACCCGAAATAAGGTACTACTACTGTTACTTTGTAGGCTGATGCTCTTCTTGCAGCATCTACCATTAACAACAATTCCATCAAATTATCTGCTGGAGGGAAGGTAGATTGTACAATAAAAACATGAGAACCTCTCACGGATTCGTTAAAGTGTACACTTAACTCTCCATCGCTAAAACGCTCAGTGGTCACTGAACCGAGTGGAGTTCCATATACTTTTGCAATTTTTTCGGCAAGAACAGTTGATGCTGACCCAGAGAAAATTTTTACAGATGAATTCATTTGGTAGCCGTTTAGACAAGAATTCCTGAGCGAATGACTCAGGAATCTTATTTTGTTGGTCTACTAGGGCTCGAACCTAGACTCTTCTGTACCAAAAACAGACGTGTTGCCAGTTACACCATAGACCAAACTTTCATCTCAAAAAGCAATACAGTAAAACCATATTCTTTCGAGGCGACAAAGATAGATATTTTTTTACTTCAACAAAACCCCTGCTAAAAAAAATAACACATGCTACTAGGGTTTTTTAATAAGTAAAAGAATAGAAGCAACTCAGGTTATTGATTATCAATTAATTTCCTAGTTGTTGCTATGTCTATTTTATAAATCTAAATTGAAAGAAAATGTTCCATAAGTAATGGTAACCGATCGGTCACAGGCCTCACCAGGTATTTTTTCGTAACCATAGTCAACTGATCGAATCAATTCACCAGCTGGTTTCACTGTGATTACCCCTCCTACGAACATCCTTTTAGTTATCCAACATTGTAAATCAAAGATAACAGGATCGGTACTCGTAATTGCTGCGGTATACGCTAATCCATTTCTATTAACCCCTGATGCGTTACCATAAATATGATAAATCTCATCAAATGGGCTTGCCGTTCCTTCTTCAGCTAAAATACGTGTCCTTGTCGATTCCCAGGTTGTGACATCTCCATTTTCAAAAATTAACTTAGCATCACTTACATTTACTACCCACGTCTTTTTCCCTGCCATCACCCCTTTATTGGTAATGGTTTGCACGCCTTCTACTTTTACAAACTCTTGAGAAAAGAAAGAATTTTGAACACGGTAATTATTCAGTGAAATTTGCACAATAGCGCCTGAATCTTGGTAGTGTTTTGTGTAATTTAAAATCACTTTTCCTTTTCGAATAATCCCATTATACTCACATCCAGCCTCACCAAAATCGACCACTAATTCTTTTTTAGTTGTATTAACAGTAACATCTGCACATATATCAGAGGCCACTCTGGCTTTGTTAACCGAATCGCTATTTTCCGTCATTGCTGTAAAAGACATCGACAGAAGGTCGTCAAATTCTCTTTGGTGTCTATTATTATCTTCGGTTGATTGGAATTCTGGTGTAGTATTGGGCTTATCATCTTCAATTTTATCATCATTGTCTTTTTTACATGAGGATAATAACGCAGTGAATGCCAATAAGGCCATCAATAGGTAGTTCTTTTTCATATTATGAGATAGTTGAATATTATAAATATAAACATTTGAATCGGTTTTTTAACCGCGAATTTTCCAATCATCTACACCACCCATTTAATCAAGGAAAAAATAGCTTGATAACCATGATAGATAATCTATTTTTGTATTGGATAAATAAATATAACTAACTCACATTTAATTATCGAGGAATAGGAAATGAGAAAATGGCGAATTGAAGACTCAGAAGAATTGTATAACATCAACGGCTGGGGCATAAACTTTTTTAACATAAATGACAAAGGCAATGTACAGGTGACACCAAAGAAAAACGGTGTTTCAATAGACCTTAAAGAGTTAATTGATGAGTTGCAATTAAGGGACGTTTCTACACCAACGTTAATTCGTTTCCCTGATATTTTAGATAGTCGTATTGAAAAAATGGCAAGCTGTTTTAAGATTGCTTCCGACAATTATGAATATAAAGGTCAGAACTTTATCGTTTACCCGATAAAGGTAAACCAAATGCGACCTGTGGTTGAAGAGATTGTGAGCCATGGTAAAAAGTTTAATATTGGACTAGAAGCAGGATCAAAGCCTGAGCTGCATGCAGTCATTGCTATCAACACAGATAATGACTCTCTTATCATTTGTAATGGATACAAAGACGAAGACTATGTTGAGTTAGCCCTATTAGCCCAAAAAATGGGGCGAAATATTTTCTTGGTTGTAGAAAAACTTAATGAGTTAAAACTAATTGCAAAAATTGCAAAACGACTAAAAGTAAAACCAAATATTGGAATCCGCATTAAACTAGCAAGCACTGGTAGTGGCAAATGGGAAGACTCTGGGGGTGACGGCAGTAAATTTGGACTGACCTCTAGTGAGCTTTTAGAAGCACTCGATTTTTTAGAAGAAAACAACATGAAGGACTGTCTTCGTTTGGTACATTTCCATATCGGAAGTCAGGTGAACAAAATCCGAAGAATTAAAATTGCATTACGTGAAGCTTCTCAATTTTATGTTCAGTTATATCGAATGGGCTTTAGTGTTGACTTTGTTGATATTGGTGGCGGTTTAGGAGTGGACTATGATGGTACTCGCTCATCCAACAGCGAAAGTTCAGTGAATTACAGCATTCAAGAATACGTGAATGATGCTATTTCCACTATGGTTGATGTGAGTAATAAAAACGACATTCCTCATCCCAATATCATTACTGAATCGGGGCGATCACTTACAGCACACCATTCCGTATTAGTGTTTGAAGTGTTGGAGTCTGCCGAATTGCCAGAATGGAATGATGATGTTGATACTATTCAAGAGGATGACCATGAGTTAGTTAAAGAACTTTATACCCTGTGGGATTCCCTGAACCAAACTAAAATGTTGGAAACATGGCACGATGCACAACAAATTCGTGAAGAAGCTTTAGATCGGTTTAGTTTAGGTATTATTGATTTAAAAACGAGAGCTCAAGTCGAAAAGTTATTTTGGTCAGTAGCCAAAGAACTCCACGGCATGACTGAAAAGTTGAAGCATGCACCTGATGAATTGCGCATGTTAGCCAAATTACTTGCGGATAAGTACTTCTGTAACTTTTCGCTTTTCCAATCATTACCTGATTCGTGGGCAATCGACCAGATTTTCCCCATTATTCCTATCCACCGGTTAGATGAAAAACCTAGCCGAAATGCTACATTACAAGACATCACATGTGATTCTGATGGTAAAATATCCAACTTTATTTCTACCAAAAACTTTTCACATTACCTGCCTGTACACCCGGTGAAATCAAAAGAAGCCTATTACATTGGTGTATTCTTAGTGGGTGCTTATCAAGAGATCCTCGGTGATTTACACAACTTATTTGGCGACACCAACGCAGTTCACGTTTCTGTCCATAAAGACACTTACAAAATTGATCAAATCATTGATGGGGAAACCGTTGCTGAAGTATTAGCTTATGTGCAATATGATTCTAAAAAATTAGTAAGAGCTGTTGAAGGTTGGGTAACTACCTCAGTTAAACAAGGAAAAATTTCATTAGAAGAAGGAAAAGAGTTCTTATCGAATTACCGCTCAGGACTATACGGATATACGTATTTGGAATAAGATCAATACACCTACGAGATTTTAAAATCTCGTAGGTGTATTGATTTAAAGTTTATTTTTAAAATCTTCGTACCCAAAAGAACGAAACAGTTCAAATTCTCCACTTTTCTTTAGCATGCCTATTGAGGGAATATTTACGCCATTAAACGTGTTTGTTTTCACTGTGGTGTAATGAATCATATCTTCAAATATCAATTCATCACCGACTTTTATGTCTTTATCAAAAACATAATCGCCAATAAAGTCTCCTGCGAGACAAGTCATCCCTCCTATTTTATACCTCATTTCATCGGATTCATTGGGTTCTCTGGAGCCACGAATCATTGGACGGTAAGGCATCTCTAAACAGTCAGGCATATGATTAGCGATGGATGCATTAATCATCAGTATACGTTGATTACCTTTTACAATCACATCTTCTATTCGCGTTAGCAAATAGCCTGTTTGCCAAGCCATGGCACTACCTGGTTCAAGAATAACTTCTAAGTTAGGGTAACGACTTCTAAATCCTTTTAACACCTCAATCATGTGATTGGTGTCATAGTCTTGATGGGTCATCAAATGTCCTCCGCCAAAGTTCACCCAACTGACTTTATTTAAATGCGAAGCAAATTTCTCCTCAATGGTTTTTAAGCAACGTTCAAAAGTAAAACTGTTATTTTCACATAACATATGAAAGTGTAAACCAGAAATGTCTGAGGGTAATACTTCCGGAAGCATGTCAACGGTAACTCCCAATCGCGAATCATAGGCACATGGATTATACATTGCAGTGCCTACTTCAGAATATTCGGGGTTTAACCGTACACCAATTTTCAATGTGCTCACTTCATTTTTATATCGCTCATATTGAGAAAGCGTGTTAAAAGTAATGTGTGAACTAATGGGAATCATGTGTTCCAACTCTTCTTTCAAATAAACCGGACAACACAAATGTGCTTTTTTACCACCTTCTTCAAAACATAACCTCGCTTCACTTAACGAACTGGCTGTAAATCCATCTAAATAGGTTAAAACTAAAGGAAAAGTCTTGTAGTTAGAAAATGCTTTTAATGCACCCAATAATGTTATGCCTGACTCTCGCTTCACACGATTCATCAGCTGTAGATTTTTTTCTAGAAGTTTTTCTTCAATTACGTAACATGGATTGGGTATAGTAGTCATGCGTTATTTATTTTACCGCAAAGCTAAAAATTACTTATTAGAAAACCTCCGAGGTTTTAAAAACCTCGGAGGTTTATACTAAAAGAATACCCCTAAACGTACGGTAATTGCTTTTCCTCCACTAGGCTTGATACCTGTTTCCCATCGTACACCAAAATCGGCACCTGAACCTGAGGTGAAACCAGCACCAAAACCTACAGCATATTGATTTGAACTATTAACTCTCCCCCCTAACAAGTCTAGTTCTGGATAAAAGCCTCCGTCATCACTATCTCCAGTTAAATAATAACGCATTTGAGCGCCATAATCTATCGATAAAGATGAACCACTTACTAAAGGTTTGGAAACCCCTATCATCGGACCGATTTTGAGCGCCTCCTGACCGAATAAATAGATGAAGTTAGCCCCTACTATATTCGTGCTTGACGCACGTGTGTAGAGAAGATTACCACTGAGTTGTGCTTGAGCACTAAAGAGTGTTGCCAACGCAAAAGATAAAACAAGTAGTATTTTTTTCATATTAGTTTAAATTTAACCAGCTATAAACTACACAAATTCTTAAAAATAAAAAAAGTCCGAATCATGATTCGGACTTTTTTTATTTTCTGATTTTTCTATAAAAAATTAAAATTGCTTATAGACACCAAAATGAACTCCTAAAAAGCTTCCTAATTTAGCACCTGACTCGATATTATCACCACCTGATTGAAAGTTTGCTGGTAAACCAAATACAAATTCTCCATATATACCAATACCTTGGTCAGTTAAAAAATTTCCACCGATACCGAAATCGATTGTAGGTGTTAATGGATTATCAACTTCACTATCTTCTGGAAGTTCCTCGTCAAAATTGAATTTACCAATATTAACTGAGGCACCAAAAGGAATATATAAACCAAATGCTTCATCAGCATATCCAACTAAGAAGTAATTCACATGTCCTTGTAAAATTATATGGCTATATGTTACTCCCTCCATTTTTTCACCACCAGAATTCAAACCTGCAGGCAAACCATAACCTAAGCCTACATTCCATGACAATTTTTCGTTCACGAGACCCCCTACTCTCACTCCTATATCAAAGGGAGAAGTACCATCGAAATAATAGTCGCCTCCACCTACTTTATTCATGCCCAGATTCAGACCTACATTTAATTGCGCATTTGCAGCAAAGAAAGAAGACACAGCTAATGCAGCTACTAAGAATAATTTTTTCATTGTTTTTTAATTTTTGTTAAAATGATTTTGGTTAACTACTTCGAATATTCATTAAAAAAAACTCTTAACCAATTATTATTAAAGAATTTTTTACACGTAATAGACCAATTTTAAGCACTTATTGGTCTAATAAATAGGTAAGGTTAGCAACCACTGTATTTGTATAGTGCGAGTATTGAAACCGCTGAAATTCGCTTATGTAGAAATAGTCATAAGTGATTTCGATCTAAAAATAAAGCATAAAAAAGCCCCGATAAATCGGGGCTTTTTTATATGTAGACTTGAAGAGTCTTAGAATTTAAAACCTATTTGAAGTCTTAAGTGACCCCATCGGCCATAACTAGCTAAATCCTCAGCTTCGATTTCTTCATCTCCGTCAACTTCAAATTCGCCTTGAGCAACTTTACCGAAGTTATATTCTAAACCAGCCATGAAAACACCAGTTCTAAAAGCAACACCAAACTCTAGTGGTGATCCAAATGCTAAAGAAGCTGAATATGCTTCACCACTTTCTTTATCTGTATATGTTGAACCTGCTAAAGTAGGTACATAGTTGATATATGTATCTATCGCGTTATCTCCAATTGCTTTAGAGAAATAAATACCAGGAGATAATAGTTGAAAATTAACAAATGACTGCTTACCGAAATCGTTAGAACCTGAAGCAAGTCCAAAACCAAACCACATTGCACGGATACCTAATCCCATGTCACCACCTGAACCTAAGTCAGTCAACTGAAACATGTTACCAATTTCTAAACCGTAACCAATCATTGATATTTTTGATTCGTCAGGAATGTCTGAAGTTTTTACATCTGTTGGGGACATAAAGTTACCGCCATAATAGGCAAATGGAATGTTTAAGAAAAATCCACCTTGAACTGGTTCATCATGACCAACAACGCCATTTCCACCAGCATAAGATGATACTAACGCCATAAGTGCTACTGCACTAAGTAATAATTTTTTCATTGCAATTAATTTTGGTTAAATAATTTTGGTTAACTAAGGCGTAAATTTTGGTGAAAAAAAGCACTTAAACAACTTTTGAATAAAATATTTCTTACTTACTTATTATTACCAAAACTTAGCGGGACAAATTACTTGACGTTTTTTGTCTCCAAAACGTACTCCAACAATAATTTCATGGGAGTTACTGCTATAATTTTTGATTTCAGAAATGGTATAATCGAAGGCATAACCAATTTCAAAGGTGTTATCGAATAAATATTCCACTACTAATGCAATGGCATCTTTGTTTCTATAACTTATTCCTGCCCATACAAAGTCGGAATACATTAAACGTAAGTTGAAGTCAAACTGAATAGGTGCTGGACTAACATATTTCACCATAGCAGAAGGGGAAACATACCAAAGCCTATTCACTTGGAAAATCCAACCAGCAGTTAAAAAATAGTGATATTTTAATAACGCCTCATTGGTGACCTCATTTGGATTGTCTATTGTCAACTTATTCCTTAATAATTGATTCACAGAAAGGCCACCAAAAAAATGGTCATTGTGAATCCAACCACCAATATTCATGTCTGGAATTAATTTGACTTGCGTATTGTCTCCAATTAATTCGTCTACCGTATTTTGAACAAAATGCAACTCATCACCATAAATCCTAAATTCTTTTAACCCACCGCTAACACCAGCGGAAATGGTAGTTTTTCTATTGATTTTTTGGTGAAAAGCATACGTACCAAATAATCCATTATAAGCAATTGGCCCCGTTTTATCGGTATAAATATACCCACCTAATCCGTGATGAAATGACTTTTTCCTACGTCCCTTTTGATTGTCTGGGTGTTTAACAGGCCCATGAAATGTTAGGAACATTGTGCGGGGCCCTACATTTGACGGGCTACCATTCGCATTATCCTCAAAACCTACCCATTGCTTTCTATAACCCATGCGCGCATTCCAGAAGGTATAACTTCCACTTACTGCCGGATTAATTAAGTAGTTATTCATGATATATTGACTATACTGCTCACGCTGCTGACCGTGAACTTGAGTCAATGTAACTATACACAAGGCGATATATAAAAATCTCTTCATTCTATCTGAATATGGTTACTGTTCCAGTAAAAGGATCCGGGTAATTACCGTCTTTATCGTTTAATTCCAACACATAATAATATACGGCTGCTGGCATGTCTTTTCCATCACGTTGACCATACCATTCATTATTATAGCCATCTGCTTCGAATACTAAACTACCCCAACGGTTGTAGATGCGTAAGGTGTTTTCAGGGTAGAACCAAATGTTACGAATCCAGAAGGTGTTGTTGGTGTTATCACCATTTGGAGTCATTGCATTCGGGATGTCTATTTTTGGTGGAGCACAATCTCTAATCGCGATAGTATCTCTCAATACGCACCCTGGTGCATCTGTTTTGAACTCAGCAATAAAGAATTGCGCTTTTACATTCGTATCTGTTAATAAGATATTATCATTCGCCTCAACAAACTGACTATTATATGAACGGTAGTTTTTACCGTCAAATGATTGGTACCACCCTGTGAACCCTGTGTAAGTATTATTATAGACCCTTGGTTCTATCAATGCTATATAGTTTGCACAAGTGGTGTCTATCGCTATAATTTCACCATAAGGTAATGGTATTTCATGAATCATCACTTCATTGGAAGGAATCGAGTCACACTCATGAGACTCATAATCATCTTCATAAACCACTGCTCTAAATTTCGTAGAACGCAACTCTAAGATAGAGTCTGTAGAGTATAGCAAATGAGGAGCTACTGATTCTGTGGCTTCATTACTTGTGGCTTTTACTTTTAAAGTGGTCCAAACATCTGCTGGATCTCCTTCTAAAGCATATTGCCATTCGATTACCCCTTTATAAGAAGATAGTTCGATATCAGCAACTCCACCGTAACATACTTTTTTGTTTCTTAACAAATTACCCACCATTGGTTTCTCATGAACATCCAATTTAATTGGATTCGAATACCCGATAGGGTTTTGAGTACATACTTCTGGTGATTGAGTTACCTGTACTTTAATAATATCATCAAGAACTAATGTTGATGATTCATAAGCTAATGGATTAGTCGCTGTAGGAATTGGCTGATTGTTCAAGTACCATTGATACGTAGGGTTTAAACCCAGGTTTTTAGTTGAATCAATCGTAAATGTAAATAGTTCATCCTGACACTTAATACTATCATCCACTGAAATATAGATTTCAGGGATCAATAATGGATCAACTTGTATGATTAAAGTACTATCTACTGGGTTTACAGCACATAAGGAATCAGAGTACATTTCCACTTTTATTACTGCGTTATTTGTCAAAGTTGTATCACTAAATCGCGTGCCTGCATTAGTAACTTTTATGGAGTTCACTTCAACATTTTGAACGTACCACTTAAAAGTAGGGTTTTGCCCACCTCCTAATGAATCTTTCACATTGAATACGGCTTCATCATTTTGACAAATACGTGTTGGGCCTGTTAATGATACCATCAAGTCTACATCCGGATAGGTAGTTACATCAGCAATGGTAGATGTGTCCGTACAAACGCCATTATCTAATATTGCTCTATAGAATTTATTGGAAACTTGACCTACTCCTGTACCTGGACTCACTGTCATATTAGTGTCTGTTTCAATTGGTATGATTGTATCCCATACTAAACCATCCGCTGAAGTTTCCCAGGTAATCGTTCCATACGAACCAGTCAACAAAATTTCATCACTACTTCCATTACATATGGTATCATTGACGGCATCTGCAACACCACCAATCACATGAGGAACTACCTCAAGACGAGTAGGTGCAGAAGTGTATGAACAAATATTGCTGTTTGTAACTACTGCTCTATAGAACAATGGTGATTCATTAGCAGTTGGTTGAACTGTCATCGTATCATTGTTCACATCTACATTAGTAGAAACTGACCAAGATTTTGTTGCAGAAGAATCTTCCCATACAATGTTGCCTAAATAACCAGTCAATATAACTTCTGCTGTTTCACCTTCACAGATAATTAATGGATCAACCTCAGCAGTTCCAGCCAACGCATCTTCAACTACTTTAATGTCTTCTACATCACTTGTGTCTTTACATTCACCTACCCCATATACCACTCGGTAATTATATATTCCCTCCAGTTTTGTATTAGGAATTATCAATGTATCATTATTAACTACTCCATATTCAGGAACTGTTGCATCTGTAAATGTACCCGGGCTAGTTTCTTCTTGCCACTGAACTAATCCTTCATGACCCGTAGTAATTAATAGCCCAGTTGAGCCTTCGCATATCGAGTCTGGAACAGAGGTTAGTTCTCCTGCTACAGCTTGAGATGAACTACTAATCTCAGCTACTGTTGAACTATCTAAACATTCCCCTCTATTAGTTACCAAAGCTCTTACTCGTTGTGGAGAGATTGCTAATGTAGGTGATACCACTAAGGTGTCTGCTGTTTCTCCGACTATGTTTTTCCAACCGTCTGTAGCTGTAGAATCTTGCCATTGAATTTTTATACCGTCATAACCTTGTAGACGCACCACAGTCGATTCACCCTCACAAATAGCTGGATCATCAACCATTGGCGTTCCCGGAATCGCTGCCGGATGTACAATCAAAGTATCAATACTTGAAGTATCTAAACAGCCATTGCCTTGGTAGTTCAAAATTGCTCTATAAAATAAAGTGTCCGAGGCTTCTGTTGGTAAGATGTTTTCTGAAACTTGTCCGGTTAAGGTATCTCTCCATACCTGATTAGAGGCACTACTTACTTGCCACTGGATTGCTCCTCGGTGTCCAGCGATGCTTACTGTTGCTCCTTCTCCAGAACAGATTGAATCATCAATACTAACTACTCCTCCTATCGCCAAGCTGTCTATTTGTAAGGTGGTGATTGATGAGGTATCTAAACAACCACCTGGGTTATTTGTAACTATCGCTCTAAATGAAACTGGTGACAAGGAATCAGGATAGCTTACCCAAACATCATCTGCTGTGTATGCGATATCTGTCCATAGACCTGCAGTCGCTCTGCTGCTGTCTTGCCATTGGATAGTACTTGCTGTGTAACCTGACAATGTCAAATTCGCTGAATCACCATGACATACTGGATTGGTTACTACCGCCATCCCGCCTTCACTACGTGGATTGATAATTAAGCTATCTATATTTGAAGTATCCGCACATTGTCCTGAACCCGCAATTACTCGGAAGTACCTCGTAGTTGTTCCCGATGTTGGGTAGGTTTCAGTTATTCCAGTTCTCAATGGTGTTCTATTCCATGTACCTGACCCTGCAATACTATCTTCCCAAATCACTCCTCCAAATGAACCTATTGTGGATACCGTTACTGACTCATTTTCACAAATAGAATCTTCAACACTTACTACTCCCGCGATTGGTTGGGATACTATTGTTAGCGTATCGCTATCCGTGGTATCTACACAGATTCCACTGTTAGTTACAATCGCTCTGTAGCTCACTGTGTCTATTGGTAATCGCGGTAAATGCGACCAACTTACTGTTGCTATAGAAGTATCTCTCCAACCTGTTCCATCATTCAACTGCCAAGCAAATGTTCCTGTATGACCCGCTAACGTTATTGTTGTGCTTTCTCCATCACACACAGGTGTTGGTGATACAGTCACTATTCCCGCTACCACATCTGGACGAATATCTACTATAGAACTATCTGATTTGAGATCACAACCAGGAACCCCTGGCATTTGAATTTTCACAAATACGGTATCTGTTACTGTTACTCGGTAACTTGTTAAATCTACTGCAGGACCTGCTAGTGCATTGTTGGTATCACTTACACTAAACCAAGTATAAAGATAACCTACTGGTGCATCAGTAGTCACTGTTACTAAGGTATCATTAGCTAGCCCACAAATAATCACCGAATCTGGTGAAATGTCTGCAATTGTAGGCTTGGTACAACAATTTTTTACAAACAATGGATGAATATCTGAGGTATCTATGCACGAACCATTACCCACAATTGCACGGTAGAAATGGTTTGGATTAGAAGTATCTGGTGATATTTGTACAAATGTATCTACTGAAGCTACTCCTATGTTTACCCATGTTCCTCCTACTATGGAATCCTGCCATTGAATAATTCCTACTGAATTAGATAAACTTATAATTGTTGTATCTCCTGTACATAAGGTATCAATACCTACTACATTGCCTCCTACTGCATCTGGATTAATCGTTACAGTTCCCAGAATTGAGGTATCTTCCTGACAGCTACTTGCACTGTAGGCTACTATGGCTCTATAGTCGCTATCCACAAGTGGTGATACATATATGGAGTCTGTATTTGTTGTCGATAAGCTTGTCCAAATATTAGTTCCTGTTGGTGAGCTTTCCCATCTAATAGTATCTCCTGTAAAAGTTAGCCCTATCTTGATGCTATCTCCAGGACATATTGAACCACCATTTACTGTGTTGGCCACTGGTTGTGGGTCTATAGTGATGATAACAGTGTCTTCATCCACACAATTTGGTGTTGTACCTGTTTGATCATAGACATAAATGGTATCTGTAGTTGTTATCGCTCCTACTACTGGGTTCATACCCGATGGATCAAAATAGTAGTCTGCTCCAGCTGTTATATCAGCTCCAGTTATTGCTGGTAACGTGTAACTCACACACCCTACTTGATCAACCAATGAAGTGATCACAGGAGTTGGGATTTCTGTTACTACATAAGTAATTACACTATCACAGCCTCCTACTCTAGCTACCGTTTCTACCACATTTCCAGCTCCATTTTGTACCGTACCTTCTGGAGTAGTAAAACTGCCACCTGAACATATTGAAATGTTCACCGTGTTGGTAATCGCTGGGGCTTCGGTTACATTATAAGTAATGATGCTATCACAGCCTGCTACTGTCGTTACCGTTTCATCCAGGGTCGCAAAGCCGCCACTTGGGTCTATAGTGGTACCTTGTGGGGTATCATAAGTAGCTCCAAAACATACGGTCGTGTCTACCGTGTGCGTGATCGCTGGGGTTTCTGTTACATTATAGGTAATCACACTATCACATCCTGAGGCTGTCGACACTGTTTCTACTACACTGCCTGCTCCGTTTTGTAGCGTTCCTTCCGGAGTAGTAAAACTTGCTCCTGTACAGATCGATACATTCACCGTGTTTGTGATTACTGGATCTACCGTAACGTTTTGGGTTACTACACTGTCACAACCATTGGCTGCCGTTAAGGTCGATACATGGCTTTCGTCTGCTACCACATTGGTCGATACGGTTCCATCGGCATACGTGAAGCTACCGTTGTAACACACCGTCTCGGCTACCGTGTTGGTAATCGCTGGCGCTTCGGTTACATTATAAGTAATGATGCTATCACAGCCTGCTACTGTCGTTACCGTTTCATCCAAGGTCGCAAAGCCGCCACTTGGGTCTATCGTGGTGCCTTGTGGGGTATCATAAGTAGCTCCAAAACATACGGTCGTGTCTACCGTGTGCGTAATCGCTGGGGTTTCTGTGACGTTGTAGGTAATCACACTATCACACCCTGAGGTTGTCGACACTGTTTCTACTACACTGCCTGCTCCGTTTTGTAGCGTTCCTTCCGGAGTAGTAAAACTTGCTCCTGTACAGATCGATACATTCACCGTGTGCGTGATTACTGGATCTACCGTAACGTTTTGGGTTACTACACTGTCACAACCATTGGCTGCCGTTAAGGTCGATACATGGCTTTCGTCTGCTACCACATTGGTCGATACGGTTCCATCGGCATACGTGAAGCTACCGTTGTAACACACCGTCTCGGCTACCGTGTTGGTAATCGCTGGCGCTTCGGTTACATTATAAGTAATGATGCTATCACAGCCTGCTACTGTCGTTACCGTTTCATCCAGGGTCGCAAAGCCGCCACTTGGGTCTATCGTGGTGCCTTGTGGGGTATCGTATGTAGCTCCAAAACATACGGTCGTGTCTACCGTGTGCGTAATCGCTGGGGTTTCTGTGACGTTGTAGGTAATCACACTATCACATCCTGAGGTTGTCGACACTGTTTCTACTACACTGCCTGCTCCGTTTTGTAGCGTTCCTTCCGGAGTAGTAAAACTTGCTCCTGTACAGATCGATACATTCACCGTGTTTGTGATTACTGGATCTACCGTAACGTTTTGGGTTACTACACTGTCACAACCATTGGCTGCCGTTAAGGTCGATACATGGCTTTCGTCTGCTACCACATTGGTCGATACGGTTCCATCGGCATACGTGAAGCTACCGTTGTAACACACCGTCTCGGCTACCGTGTTGGTAATCGCTGGCGCTTCGGTTACATTATAAGTAATGATGCTATCACAGCCTGCTACTGTGGTTACCGTTTCATCCAGGGTCGCAAAGCCGCCACTTGGGTCTATCGTGGTACCTTGTGGGGTATCATAAGTAGCTCCAAAACATACGGTCGTGTCTACCGTGTGCGTAATCGCTGGGGTTTCTGTTACATTATAGGTAATCACACTATCACATCCTGAGGTTGTCGACACTGTTTCTACTACACTGCCTGCTCCGTTTTGTAGCGTTCCTTCCGGAGTAGTAAAACTTGCTCCTGTACAGATCGATACATTCACCGTGTGCGTGATTACTGGATCTACCGTAACGTTTTGGGTTACTACACTGTCACAACCATTGGCTGCCGTTAAGGTCGATACATGGCTTTCGTCTGCTACCACATTGGTCGATACGGTTCCATCGGCATACGTGAAGCTACCGTTGTAACACACCGTCTCGGCTACCGTGTTGGTAATCGCTGGCGCTTCGGTTACATTATAAGTAATGATGCTATCACAGCCTGCTACTGTCGTTACCGTTTCATCCAAGGTCGCAAAGCCGCCACTTGGGTCTATCGTGGTGCCTTGTGGGGTATCGTATGTAGCTCCAAAACATACGGTCGTGTCTACCGTGTGCGTAATCGCTGGGGTTTCTGTTACATTATAGGTAATCACACTATCACATCCTGAGGTTGTCGACACTGTTTCTACTACACTGCCTGCTCCGTTTTGTAGCGTTCCTTCCGGAGTAGTAAAACTTGCTCCTGTACAGATCGATACATTCACCGTGTTTGTGATTACTGGATCTACCGTAACGTTTTGGGTTACTACACTGTCACAACCATTGGCTGCCGTTAAGGTCGATACATGGCTTTCGTCTGCTACCACATTGGTCGATACGGTTCCATCGGCATAGGTGAAGCTACCGTTGTAACACACCGTCTCGGCTACCGTGTTGGTAATCGCTGGCGCTTCGGTTACATTATAAGTAATGATGCTATCACAGCCTGCTACTGTCGTTACCGTTTCATCCAGGGTCGCAAAGCCGCCACTTGGGTCTATCGTGGTGCCTTGTGGGGTATCGTATGTAGCTCCAAAACATACGGTCGTGTCTACCGTGTGCGTAATCGCTGGGGTTTCTGTTACATTATAGGTAATCACACTATCACACCCTGAGGCTGTCGATACTGTTTCTACTACACTGCCTGCTCCGTTTTGTAGCGTTCCTTCCGGAGTAGTAAAACTTGCTCCTGTACAGATCGATACATTCACCGTGTTTGTGATTACTGGATCTACCGTAACGTTTTGGGTTACTACACTGTCACAACCATTGGCTGCCGTTAAGGTCGATACATGGCTTTCGTCTGCTACAACATTGGTCGATACGGTTCCATCGGCATACGTGAAGCTGCCGTTGTAACACACCGTCTCGGCTACCGTGTTGGTGATTGCTGGCGCTTCGGTTACATTATAAGTAATGATGCTATCACAGCCTGCTACTGTGGTTACCGTTTCATCCAAGGTCGCAAAGCCGCCACTTGGGTCTATCGTGGTACCTTGTGGGGTATCATAAGTAGCTCCAAAACATACGGTCGTGTCTACCGTGTGCGTGATCGCTGGGGTTTCTGTGACGTTGTAGGTAATCACACTATCACACCCTGAGGCTGTCGATACTGTTTCTACTACACTGCCTGCTCCGTTTTGTAGCGTTCCTTCCGGAGTAGTAAAACTTGCTCCTGTACAGATCGATACATTCACCGTGTTTGTGATTACTGGATCTACCGTAACGTTTTGGGTTACTACACTGTCACAACCATTGGCTGCCGTTAAGGTCGATACATGGCTTTCGTCTGCTACAACATTGGTCGATACGGTTCCATCGGCATACGTGAAGCTGCCGTTGTAACACACCGTCTCGGCTACCGTGTTGGTGATTGCTGGCGCTTCGGTTACATTATAAGTAATGATGCTATCACAGCCTGCTACTGTGGTTACCGTTTCATCCAAGGTCGCAAAGCCGCCACTTGGGTCTATCGTGGTGCCTTGTGGGGTATCATAAGTAGCTCCAAAACATACGGTCGTGTCTACCGTGTGCGTGATCGCTGGGGTTTCTGTTACATTATAGGTAATCACACTATCACATCCTGAGGTTGTCGACACTGTTTCTACTACACTGCCTGCTCCGTTTTGTAGCGTTCCTTCCGGAGTAGTAAAACTTGCTCCTGTACAGATCGATACATTCACCGTGTTTGTGATTACTGGATCTACCGTAACGTTTTGGGTTACTACACTGTCACAACCATTGGCTGCCGTTAAGGTCGATACATGGCTTTCGTCTGCTACCACATTGGTCGATACGGTTCCATCGGCATACGTGAAGCTGCCGTTGTAACACACCGTCTCGGCTACCGTGTTGGTGATTGCTGGCGCTTCGGTTACATTATAAGTAATGATGCTATCACAGCCTGCTACTGTCGTTACCGTTTCATCCAGGGTCGCAAAGCCGCCACTTGGGTCTATCGTGGTTCCCTGTGGGGTATCATAAGTTGCTCCAAAACATACAGTCGTGTCTACCGTGTGCGTGATCGCTGGGGTTTCTGTTACATTATAGGTAATCACACTATCACACCCTGAGGTTGTCGATACTGTTTCTACTACACTGCCTGCTCCGTTTTGTAGCGTTCCTTCCGGAGTAGTAAAACTTGCTCCTGTACAGATCGATACATTCACCGTGTTTGTGATTACTGGATCTACCGTAACGTTTTGGGTTACTACACTGTCACAACCATTGGCTGCCGTTAAGGTCGATACATGGCTTTCGTCTGCTACAACATTGGTCGATACGGTTCCATCGGCATACGTGAAGCTGCCGTTGTAACACACCGTCTCGGCTACCGTGTTGGTGATTGCTGGCGCTTCGGTTACATTATAAGTAATGATGCTATCACAGCCTGCTACTGTGGTTACCGTTTCATCCAAGGTCGCAAAGCCGCCACTTGGGTCTATCGTGGTACCTTGTGGGGTATCATAAGTAGCTCCAAAACATACAGTCGTGTCTACCGTGTGCGTGATCGCTGGGGTTTCTGTTACATTATAGGTAATCACACTATCACATCCTGAGGCTGTCGATACTGTTTCTACTACACTGCCTGCTCCGTTTTGTAGCGTTCCTTCCGGAGTAGTAAAACTTGCTCCTGTACAGATCGATACATTCACCGTGTGGGTGATTACTGGATCTACCGTAACGTTTTGGGTTACTACACTGTCACAACCATTGGCTGCCGTTAAGGTCGATACATGGCTTTCGTCTGCTACCACATTGGTCGATACGGTTCCATCGGCATACGTGAAGCTGCCGTTGTAACACACCGTCTCGGCTACCGTGTTGGTGATTGCTGGCGCTTCGGTTACATTATAAGTAATGATGCTATCACAGCCTGCTACTGTGGTTACCGTTTCATCCAAGGTCGCAAAGCCGCCACTTGGGTCTATCGTGGTGCCTTGTGGGGTATCGTATGTAGCTCCAAAACATACGGTCGTGTCTACCGTGTGCGTGATCGCTGGGGTTTCTGTTACATTATAGGTAATCACACTATCACATCCTGAGGTTGTCGATACTGTTTCTACTACACTGCCTGCTCCGTTTTGTAGCGTTCCTTCCGGAGTAGTAAAACTTGCTCCTGTACAGATCGATACATTCACCGTGTTTGTGATCACTGGATCTACCGTAACGTTTTGGGTTACTACACTGTCACAACCATTGGCTGCCGTTAAGGTCGATACATGGCTTTCGTCTGCTACCACATTGGTCGATACGGTTCCATCGGCATACGTGAAGCTGCCGTTGTAACACACCGTCTCGGCTACCGTGTTGGTGATTGCTGGCGCTTCGGTTACATTATAAGTAATGATGCTATCACAGCCTGCTACTGTGGTTACCGTTTCATCCAGGGTCGCAAAGCCGCCACTTGGGTCTATAGTGGTACCTTGTGGGGTATCATAAGTAGCTCCAAAACATACGGTCGTGTCTACCGTGTTGGTTACTGTTGCAATGATATCCAGTGTGGCATCGTCTGTCACATTACTACATGGTGTATTGCCTACCGACTCTAAAGTAATTGTTATCGTGTTGCCTGCATCTGCGGCTACTGGTGTATAGGTTGGGGTTAAGGTATTATCATTGCTTAGTGAACCTGATCCATTATGACTCCATGTATAGCTGGCATTGTTGCTTACACTTGCTCCGCTGATGATAGCACTGCCGTTCTCACAGGCATCACCGATGCTGCCTGCTTCTACCGTTGGGGCTGCGATGATGTCCAAAGTCGCATCGTCTGTCACATTACTACATGGTGTATTGCCTACTGATTCTAAAGTAATTGTTACCGTATTGCCTGCATCTGCGGCTACTGGTGTATAAGTTGGGGTTAAGGTATTATCGTTGCTTAATGAGCCTGATCCATTATGACTCCATGTATAGCTGGCATTGTTGCTTACACTTGCTCCGCTGATGATAGCACTGCCGTTCTCACAGGCATCACCGATGCTGCCTGCTTCTACCGTTGGGGCTGCGATGATATCCAGAGTCGCATCATCTGTCACATTACTACATGGTGTATTGCCTACTGATTCTAAAGTAATTGTTACCGTATTGCCTGCATCTGCGGCTACTGGTGTATAAGTTGGGGTTAAGGTATTATCGTTGCTTAATGAGCCTGATCCATTATGACTCCATGTATAGCTGGCATTGTTGCTTACACTTGCTCCGCTGATGATAGCACTGCCGTTCTCACAGGCATCACCGATGCTGCCTGCTTCTACCGTTGGGGCTGCGATGATATCCAGAGTCGCATCATCTGTCACATTACTACATGGTGTATTACCTACCGACTCTAAAGTAATTGTTACCGTATTGCCTGCATCTGCGGCTACTGGTGTATAGGTTGGGGTTAAGGTATTATCATTGCTCAGTGAGCCTGCTCCGTCATGACTCCACGTATAACTTGCATTGTTGCTTACACTTGCTCCGCTGATGATAGCACTGCCGTTCTCACATGCATCTGCTAGACTGCCTGCCTCTACCGTTGGGGCTGCGATGATGTCCAAAGTCGCATCGTCTGTCACATTACTACATGGTGTATTGCCTACTGATTCTAAAGTAATTGTTACCGTATTGCCTGCATCTGCGGCTACTGGTGTATAAGTTGGGGTTAAGGTATTATCGTTGCTTAATGAGCCTGATCCATTATGACTCCATGTATAGCTGGCATTGTTGCTTACACTTGCTCCGCTGATGATAGCACTGCCGTTCTCACAGGCATCACCGATGCTGCCTGCTTCTACCGTTGGGGCTGCGATGATGTCCAAAGTCGCATCGTCTGTCACATTACTACATGGTGTATTGCCTACTGATTCTAAAGTAATTGTTACCGTATTGCCTGCATCTGCGGCTACTGGTGTATAGGTTGGGGTGAGTGTATTGTCATTACTTAGTGAACCTGATCCATCATGACTCCAAGTGTAACTCGCGTTGTTGCTTACACTTGCTCCGCTGATGATAGCACTGCCGTTCTCACAGGCATCACCGATGCTGCCTGCTTCTACCGTTGGTGCTGCAATGATGTCCAGGGTGGCATCGTCTGTCACATTACTACATGGTGTATTGCCTACTGACTCTAAAGTAATTGTTACCGTATTGCCTGCATCTGCGGCTACTGGTGTATAGGTTGGGGTGAGTGTATTGTCGTTGCTTAATGAACCTGATCCATCATGACTCCAAGTGTAACTCGCGTTGTTGCTTACACTTGCTCCGCTGATGATAGCACTGCCGTTCTCACAGGCATCACCGATGCTGCCTGCTTCTACCGTTGGTGCTGCAATGATATCCAGAGTCGCATCATCTGTCACATTACTACATGGTGTATTGCCTACCGACTCTAAAGTAATTGTTACGGTGTTGCCTGCATCTGCGGCTACTGGTGTATAAGTTGGGGTCAGTGTATTGCCGTTGCTTAATGAACCTGATCCATCATGACTCCATGTATAGCTGGCATTGTTGCTTACACTTGCTCCGCTGATGGTGGCACTGCCGTTCTCACAGGCATCTGCTAGACTGCCTGCTTCTACCGTTGGGGCTGCGATGATATCCAGAGTCGCATCGTCTGTCACATTACTACATGGTGTATTGCCTACCGACTCTAAAGTAATTGTTACGGTGTTGCCTGCATCTGCGGCTACCGGTGTATAAGTTGGGGTCAGTGTATTGCCGTTGCTTAATGAGCCTGATCCATTATGACTCCATGTATAGCTGGCATTGTTGCTTACACTTGCTCCGCTGATGATAGCACTGCCGTTCTCACAGGCATCACCGATGCTGCCTGCTTCTACCGTTGGGGCTGCGATGATGTCCAGGGTGGCATCGTCTGTCACATTACTACATGGTGTATTGCCTACTGACTCTAAAGTAATTGTTACCGTATTGCCTGCATCTGCGGCTACTGGTGTATAGGTTGGGGTGAGTGTATTGTCGTTGCTTAATGAACCTGATCCATCATGACTCCAAGTGTAACTCGCGTTGTTGCTTACACTTGCTCCGCTGATGATAGCACTGCCGTTCTCACAGGCATCACCGATGCTGCCTGCTTCTACCGTTGGTGCTGCAATGATGTCCAGGGTGGCATCGTCTGTCACATTACTACATGGTGTATTGCCTACTGACTCTAAAGTAATTGTTACCGTATTGCCTGCATCTGCGGCTACTGGTGTATAGGTTGGGGTGAGTGTATTGTCGTTGCTTAATGAACCTGATCCATCATGACTCCAAGTGTAACTCGCGTTGTTGCTTACACTTGCTCCGCTGATGATAGCACTGCCGTTCTCACAGGCATCACCGATGCTGCCTGCTTCTACCGTTGGTGCTGCAATGATATCCAGAGTCGCATCATCTGTCACATTACTACATGGTGTATTGCCTACCGACTCTAAAGTAATTGTTACGGTGTTGCCTGCATCTGCGGCTACTGGTGTATAAGTTGGGGTCAGTGTATTGCCGTTGCTTAATGAACCTGATCCATCATGACTCCATGTATAGCTGGCATTGTTGCTTACACTTGCTCCGCTGATGGTGGCACTGCCGTTCTCACAGGCATCTGCTAGACTGCCTGCTTCTACCGTTGGGGCTGCGATGATATCCAGAGTCGCATCGTCTGTCACATTATTACATGGTGTATTGCCTACCGACTCTAAAGTAATTGTTACCGTATTGCCTGCATCTGCGGCTACTGGTGTATAGGTTGGGGTGAGTGTATTGTCATTACTTAGTGAACCTGATCCATCATGACTCCAAGTATAACTTGCATTGTTGCTTACGCTTGCTCCGCTGATGGTGGCACTGCCGTTCTCACATGCATCACCGATGCTGCCTGCTTCTACCGTTGGGGCTGCGATGATATCCAGAGTCGCATCATCTGTCACATTACTACATGGTGTATTGCCTACCGACTCTAAAGTAATTGTTACCGTGTTGCCTGCATCTGCGGCTACCGGAGTATAAGTTGGGGTCAGTGTATTGCCGTTGCTTAATGAGCCTGATCCATTATGACTCCATGTATAACTTGCATTGTTGCTTACACTTGCTCCGCTGATGATAGCACTACCATTCTCACACGCATTGCCGATACTGCCTGCTTCTACTGTTGGCGCTGCGATAATATCTAAAGTCGCATCGTCTTCTACATTCGCACATGGCGCATTGCCTACTGACTCTAAAGTAATTGTTACCGTATTGCCTGCATCGCCTGCTACTGGTGTATAGGTTGGGGTCAGGGTATTTGTATTCGTTAGGGAACCTGAGCCATCATGACTCCATGTATAACTTGCATTGTTGCTTACACTTGCTCCGCTGATGATAGCACTGCCGTTCTCACAGGCATCACCGATGCTGCCTGCTTCTACCGTTGGGGCTGCGATGATAGTAGCACTAACCAAGTTAGATTCTAAATAACAGTTTGGATTTGTTGGATCTAAAGGGTCTGCGATACGTACTTTAATATCACTTGTATTAGTACTTCTATAAATACTGTCAAGGTTTATCGTTGGACCAGTGATAACTGACGCACCAGTAAACCAGGTATACACATAATCCGCTGGAGCATCTGTAGTCACTTTAAACTTCACTGAATCAGGTGAACAAACTGTTCCGTTAGTTAAAGTGGCTGTTGTGGGAGGGGTACAAGGGCAACTTTCTACTGCTACAACAGGGGTTCTTCCGCATGCACTCGATGCAGTAATATTCCAATTAAAAAAAGACCCAGACTTACCAGGATTAGCTAAAATATTAATAACACCAGGTACTGTTATTGCTCCATTTGAACTATTAACATGGTACCAATTAAAAGCAATAGACCCTGCATCAATCCTTAATTCGTAGCCTGTACCTGTTGTAATATTAAAATTTAAGTTCATTGTACTTCCAGTACCACAAGTTAATAATTGACTTGCTGTCTGAGCAGTAGCAACATTGTTTTTATACAAGGTTACAGTAATTGTCCTATTACTTGCAGTACCAGATCCTCCGCAAGGCCCTCCAGAATTAGCAACAGGCACTATAAAAACACTATTTAATGTAAAATTAGTTAAAGCCTCAAAAGAACGATGAAAGTTGTTTATATTTCCTGAATAATAATTTTCTAAAGCTGTGGGAGTAGGTCCAGTGGTAACTGTAGTTGAAGAAATATCTTCAACCCAATATACGGTTGGATCTGATATAATATCAGTTATATACATATTATCTACCGCTTGAGTAATTGGAACCCCACCGATAGAATCGGTATACCATTCATATGCGGTACTACCGCTAACTGTTAATGTATCATTATTTCCATCACTTAGAGGGCAAACAGTAATGTTCCCTGGCACAAGAGCTGATGAGTTTAAAGTAACATCAATTGTATCTGATAGTGTGTCACACACCGAACTTACAACCACATGATACGTGCCAGCTTCATTAACAAAAAGTTGATAAGAATCTGAATAGGGATATACCACATTATCCTTATACCATGTATAAGTGGTAAAGCCAGCCCCAGCATTTAATGTTATTGAAGCTGGGGTACATAATTCCACATCATCTCCCAAATCAATGGATAAAGGAGGGACTGAAACCGTACCATTACCCTCAGCAGAGCAATTATATTCACCCCTTATAGCATGGCGAGCTGTGTAAACTCCTGCTGAAGTTGCATAAATAGAATCAAGTCCTGAATCCCAATAGTTTAATGCTATACCGTTTTTATACCATTGCCACACATACCCAGCTCCAGTCTGGTCAGATGTTGCCGTAAATTTAACGGAATCATCAATACAAACAGATGGGTTAGCAGGTGAAACAGAAACAGTAGTCGGCTCCCCTATACACGGGCATTGATCCACAACATAAACCGGTACTCTTGCACAATTATTAGGATAAGAAACATACCAATCATAGAAAAAATTATACCTTCCATTATCTGCCGTACCATCATTTTTTCGTGAAAAATCTAATGTAATTGCTCCCGTTCCCTCTGAGTACGGAAAATTAAAAGTATCCCATTGTAACAAATTACCATTAGAAGATGCTACTCTCAGTGCATAGGATCCAGCGTTAGGGATAGTAATTTTAATAGGGATTCTATGTTTTGTAACATTTGTAGTACCAACAAGACTCCTGATTGGTGTTGTCCCTATTACTGTTCCAGATACAATATCATATACATCAACAGTTAAATTTAGTGGAGATTGCCACGCGTTATAGGCATATACTGTCACCGAATCAATCCTCATATTAGGTACGGTAGTTGTAAAAGCTATTCCAGCACCGCCAGAACCACTACTTCCACTATGTGATGTGGTGGGGTTAGATAAACGAGGACCCAGCTCTTTCTCTATCCTGCCTATATATTCAGCATAAAATACAGTGTCTGAAGTAATCCCCGTAGGGTTATAAACACTAGTATTAGACGCAATCAAACTTCCGCCTGTTGCTGTTGTATACCAGTTTACTTGAGTTGGATCATCATAGCCTAAAACAGAAATTGAAGCCGTTGATTCTGTATCTGTACAAATAGTATCATTAACGGGCGTACCTAAAGTAGATTCAACAATAACTGTATCTCTTTTTACGTCACAAATACTATCAAATGTTTCCACTACATACTCACCTGGAGTATTAACTGTTAAAATAGAATCAGTCTCGCCACCTATTTCACCTCCATCTTTAAACCAACGATAGGTAACGAATTCACCTGTATGATCACCACTTAATCTTGCAACTAAGTCAGTTTCCAATGGGTCACAAAGTAATAAATCAGGTCCAAGATCAACCTCGTAATCCGTCACTACTAATGCTAAGTCTGATTTTATACAACCACCATTTTTTTGTACACACAATGCTAATGTCTGTCCTACAGAAACTGTTGTAGCGCAAGTAGTAGATCCATTTGACCACAAAAATTCTAAATTGCTATCAAAACAATCTAAACCAAAATCTTGTATTGACACTACCCCAGTAGTACCACATAAAGTAATTTCATCTTGAAGCGTGGGTACGGGAGTTTCATCTATTGCAAATGCACACCCTTGACGAAACTGCATATGATCAATCGCAAAATCATTACCATTCAAAAAATTTCCTCCCTCAGTATTCCAAATCTGTAAAGGGAATGTACCAGTACTACCTGTATAATACACTGAATCAACATACACTTGCCATTCACCAACAGTTGTAGGAGTCTTAAATTCATTTGGGAAAGTAAAGGTTGTAACACCATCATCAACCACGAACTGGAAATTTGCTAAATCTGAAGTGTCACTCGGAGTATTGTCAAATACCGTCATTACATAAATCTCAAAAATATACCAGTGATTGTTCTCAATATATACGTCCTGTTCCCAAAACATATTAGGCAAAGTTGTTGCACCGTCAATCATGTAAAAATTACCTGATCCTCCATAACCTTTCCATGGTAAAAAAGCACCATTTAGTGTTGAAGCATCTGATGTTATAAAAATTTCCCCAGGATCAGAGTGGGTATTTCCATCAAACCCCTCGGTATAAAGCGTTGCATCATAGTTGAAATTACTAAACCCTCCAGAATCAAAATCTGGATCAGTGATTAAGTTATCTGTCAATTCATCTCTAACATCATCGGGGTTACAACTTGTAATTTGAGCGACAACACTAGTTAGACCAAATATTAAGAAAATTAATAGACTATAAAGTATTCGTTTAATCATGCAGCTGGCTGATTATAGTAAAACCGATTTTAAAATTACATCATTTATACTAAATAAACTAACCCTTCGTTTTATTTTGATTTTGTCTAAACAAACAACTATAGGTTCGAGAAGAACTCAGTAATCTTTTGTAATCAGGGGAGTTATACGAACAGTTGTGTTTTTTGTTTGAAAGTCAACAATTATCATGATTTTTTTGAAGAATCTTGGTTGAGAAAGTGTTAATAGCAAGCATTAAATAAAAAAACGCCATTATTTTTTTTTTAATTATCACTCCAAAAATTACATCAAAAAGTGCGCACGAGAAGATTCGAACTTCCACAGGCTAAAGCCCACCAGCCCCTCAAGCTGGCGTGTCTACCAATTCCACCACGTGCGCATTGTTTGTGATAGGCGTGCAAATATAAAAAGAAGTTATAAAGTTGGAAGGTTTCGAGTTTTAAAGTTTTGAATTTGAGGTTAGATTTTTATCAGTAAGATCTTAGACTGTTAGATTGGAGATATTAGATGTGAGACTTTTAGATATTAGAATATTCCTGAGGCTGTGTCTGCACTGCCTCGCTAAATTTATGGGTTGGTTTGTGAAGACACAAACCAAAGGCGTAAGAAGGTCTTAGAATTACCCTACTTAAAACTTATAACCTAATACTTAGTGCTTACATTTTTATACCTTCTACTTTATTCTTTCCTCGATGAAAAAATTGGTTTCAAGGTTTCAAGGTTTCAAGGTTTCAAGGTTTCAAGGTTTCAAGGTTTCAAGGTTTCAAGGTTTCAAGGTTTCAAGGTTTCAAGGTTTCATCCCTATTCTTTGGTCTGACCTGCGGTGCTGACCAAAGCCTACCATTGTACCTTACATCCCTGATCAAAGTCCATTTTAGTACTTAATACTTTGTACTATATACTCAGTACTCAAAAAACTTAACAGAAACTTAACACGCGTTTCACGCCCTGTAAACATTACTATAATATTATTGTGGCATAGAAAATAATACGTTATGACAAAGATACTTATTGCAGATGATGATATATCTATTTTAGAATTATTAGAATATAATCTTAAAAGAGAAGGGTATGTGATTTTTACTGCAAAAGATGGCGAAGAAGCTATCAGGGTTGCCAAAGAAGAAATTCCCGACTTAATTATCTTAGACATTATGATGCCTAAATTGGACGGAGTTGAAGTGTGTGAAAAATTACGAGCTGACTCTACCTTTGAAAATACATTAATTGTTTTCTTAACTGCTCGAACAGAGGACTTTACTCAAATTGCGTGTTATGAAAATGGTGGTGATGATTATATTGTAAAACCTATCAAACCAAAAGTACTTGCTAGTCGGTTAAAGGCTATCTTAAAAAGAAAAATAAGCTCTGAATATGGTTCTTCTAAAAGTGATGAGTTTACTTTTGGAGAAATTAGCATCAACATCGAACGTTTTGAAGTTAAGAAAAATGGTGATGCATTAGCTTTAGCTAAAAAAGAATTTGAACTTTTATTATTATTGTCCTCAAAACCTGGTAAACTATTTACCCGTGATGAAATCTTTAATAAAGTGTGGGGGGTAGACACGGCTATTGGTGATCGCACCATCGATGTTCACATTCGTAAACTGCGAGAGAAAATAGGTGATAGCTACATTAGAACAGTAAAAGGGTTAGGTTACAAAATAGAAGCATAAGAATTAAAGTATAATGAAGACAAACACCTTATTAATAGTATTAACAAGTTTTATTTTTTCACTAACACAAGCACAAGACACTTGGAACTGGGGCGATAATCCCAAAGAAGCAAAAGGGAATTACATGTATTTAAAGACATTAGTTGATGCTGAAAGGTATGCTGAAGCAGCAGTTCCGGCCAACTGGTTGTTGATTAACGCTCCAAACCTCGACTTAGCATTGTATCAATTGGCTGGAACCGTGTATCAAAACAAGTTACGAGATGAAAAAGATCGGGACAAAAAGGAAATTTTAACCGACTCGCTTATCGCTATTTACAATAAACGAATGGCGCTGTACGGGAACGAAGAATACGTTTTAAACCTCAAAGGCTTAATCGCTTGGCCTCACTACTATAAAGATAAAACCAAGCGTGATGAGATGTATGATCTATACAAAAAAATATACACCCTTAACGGAAAAGAAACTTATGAAATCAACTTATTATTCTATTTCGCAGCAGCAACCCGTGAGCTAGATGCAAAAAAAATGACGGAAACAGAAATTTTGGATTTGTATAACACACTTATAGCTGACTTAGAGGCAAGAGGTGGTAAATCTGCTGACCACTATAAAGAAAAGCTTGACCAAGAGTTAAATGCGCACATAACAGTAGATTGCGATTTTGTACAAAACAACTACGGACCAAAATTCACTTCCACTCCTACGGTGGAGTTAGCAAATAAAGTTCAAAACTTGCTTGAGAAAAATAAATGTATCAGTAACGAACTTTACATTTCTGCTACCAACTATTTAATAGAACAGGAAGGTCCTACTTATAAAAATTTAAAAACACTGGGTAACATCTACCAAAACCAGGGTAAAGCAGATGAAGCATATGAAAGTTATTCTAAGTCCTTAGAGTTAGCTCAAAGTGACACTGTTAAAGGTGAATTATATATGAAGTTAGCATCCATTGATATACAAAAAGGACGAAAAAGCACTGCGAGAAGCAACATCTACAAGGCTATTGAAAAAAACCCAAGTCTTTCAGCCGAAGGTCACCAGACAATTGGAGATTTATATATGACGAGTGGTAGTGAATGTGCTAAAGGCGATGCACTGGGTGATCGATTAATTTATATCGCTGCTTATAATGAGTATAAGAAGGCTGGAAATTCTTCAAAGATGGCTACAGCCAAAGCTCAATTCCCAAGTGTGGAAGATATTTTCGTTAGAAACCAAAAAGTAGGCGACACTATGACTACTGGTTGTTGGGTTGGTGAGACTGTGACACTACAAAAAAGAGATTAAAAACTTATATAGCGGGTGCAAGGATTTTGGCTTGCTATTATAAAGGGTTAAAACTACGTTTTAACCCTTTTGTTTTTGATATCCTATGAAATTTAGAATCGAACTACAGCACTTAACAATACAGGGCTACTATCAAGCCCTATCCTAAAACCAGTTGATTCGTTGTCAATCAACTGGTCAGGTTGTGCTACATCTGCATACGTTTCACTTCTCTTATACTTCATAAATTCCATTCCTATGAATGGTAAGACTTCTGCTCCCAAAATAATATTTTCAGCAACCTGATAGTTCACCCCTAAAACGAGTTTAACTGTAGGCATAAACCTTTTGTCAGACAAATCTCTAGAGTAAGCGGATCTATAAATTGTTGAATCATTATTTTCTTGTCTAGAATAACTAGACATTGAAAACCCTAAATCAACACCTGTTCTCCACGTGAGCTTCTCGGTAATAGTTTTTCTAAATTCGACCCCAAAACTTGTTGATAGATTCAAACTTTTAATGGTTGTATTCTGGTAATAATCATCTTGGACATTACCGCCCTGATTATACTGACCTGACAGAGCATTAAAACGCCAAACCATTTTTTCATTACCGACACGGTAGGTCAACCCGAAGCCGTTCGTTAAACTAGAAGCGGTTAGACCTACCTCTCTGACTTTTGTTTTTACCGTTTCTTCGGTGTCTTGAGCTTTCGCTTGCATTAAAAAACATAGCGCAACGGCTCCTAAAAGATACTTTTTCATAAAATTTAAATTTTTGGTTAAAATGATTAAGGAGCTCTGACTTGGCTAGAAGTAAAAGGTTTAATCAATAATTGTAATTTTTTCCTATTTATTTTTTTGTGCGGAATCTAACTAACAAACCCTTAACCTACCCTTCTAAAACTTATTGAAAACATAAGTCATTGTTAAGATTCCCTTAACACTAAGCCCCTAAGTTTGTGGCATCTAAAAAGAAGTGAAACAAACTTTAATACTTAACTAAAAACAACAATTATGAAAAAGTTATTCCTAAGTATGACATTAGTAATGTCAATGGGGTTATTAATGACATCATGTGGTGAAGATGAAAAAAAACCAGAAGACTGTACTGACTGTCCAATAGAAACAGAAAAGGAAACGACAATGTCAGAAGTTGATTCTGATGTAGAAGGAAAAACATTAACAACTGTTACAATCGAAGATTTCGGAAAAGGAACAGGTACAATCACACTGTCAAACAAAAAAGTTTATATTCTTGAAGGAAAAGTATTTGTTAACGAAGGTCAAACATTGACAATCGAAGAAGGTACCATTATCAAGGGTACTGCAGGTCAGGGTGCTGAAGCATCTGCTCTAGTTGTAGCTAGAGGTGGTAAAATAATGGCAGAAGGTACTGCTGATATGCCAATTATCATGACCACTGCTGCTGATGACATCGTCAGATATTCTGATGGGACTTTAGAAGGTGGCGATAAATTAAACGCTGGTACCAAGGGTCTTTGGGGTGGTTTAATCGTACTAGGAAATGCAACTATTACAAACAATGGTGAAACTGCTGTTGAAGGTATACCTACTACTGAAGTTAGAGGTTTGTACGGAGGTAGCAATGATGCTGATAACTCTGGTGTGATTAAATATGTTTCTATTCGCCATGGTGGAACTGAAATTGGTGCTGGTAATGAAATCAACGGTTTAACACTTGGTGGTGTTGGTTCAGGAACTACTATCGACTATGTTGAAATTTATGCTAATAACGATGATGGAATTGAATTCTTCGGTGGTAGCGTAGGTGTTAAACATGCTTTAGTATCTTACAGTAAAGATGACTCATTTGACTATGATGAAGGTTACCATGGTAAAGGTCAATTTTGGGTAACATTACAAAGTTCAGATTCTGATAGAGGTGGTGAGCACGATGGAGGTCCATCTGATTGTGAGACTTGTATGCCAATTGCTAAACCAGTTATTTATAATGCTACTTATATTGGTAATGGATCAAAAAGATTAATCACTTTTAGAGATAATGCTGGTGGTGAGTACCATAACTCAATATTTGCAAACTGGTCAAAAGGTATTGATATTGAAAACACAGGTTCTGAGCAACAATCAAGAAAAAGATTGGAAGATGGTGACTTAAAAATAATGAACAATGTATTTGACGGTGTGGCTGGTAATGACTTGACAAAGTTAGTATTAGAGGTAGATAAAGATGCTGCAACTGTAATAGGTGACTTATTAAGTGCAACAAACGTTAGTGGCAATACTGTAGCAACTACAGGTGTAACTGCAACCGCTCCTGTTCCTGCAACAGAACTAGCTGCAACTGCTGCAACTGATAGCTGGTTTACTGCTGCTCCTTACAAAGGTGCATTTAGCGGAAGTAACTGGGCTGCTGGTTGGACAAAAACTTTCCCAACAAAATAATTAAGTTTAATCAACTATTACTTAAAAACCTCAAGCATTGCTTGGGGTTTTTTTATGTATTAAATGTTTAAAAGTATTTACTGATTTAACATTTATTTAATATTTCAATGAGGGAGTAGTAACAATAGACTAACATTTTTGCAGTGTTAAAAATAGACGGAAGAAGAAGGATATGAATTTCACAAAAACAATTTGCATAATAGCATTAGTTTTTACCTCATTAGTCATCAAAGCACAAACGGGCTCTATCAGTGGTGTAATTACAGATGGAAGAGACACTACTAACAAGCCAATTTTCGGAGCTCAAGTTTTTATTCCTGGAACTACCTATGGGGCTTTTACAGGGATGAATGGCGAATATACCCTCACAAACGTTACACCTGGAAAATATGACATCACTGTTTCTTATGTATTAATAGGAAACCAAACAATAGAAGGAGTCAAAGTTGAAGCTAGTCAAAACTCAGTTGCTAACCTGGCAATGGGTGAGTCAGTGGGAAAAGAAGCAGGGATTAAAATCATTCTTTCAAGAAACGAAGCCTCTGCAACAACTGCTACTAATGAAGTTAAAAATGAAACTAAAGTTGTTGAAGTATTAGCTGCTGAAGAAATTCAAAAAAGAGGTGATAATAAAGTAGCCGATGCAGCTAAGCGCATTTCAGGGGTAAGTGTTGTTGACGGTAAATATGCTTACGTTAGAGGATTATCAGATAGATACACTAAAACACTACTCAATGGGTCCGAAATACCAGGTCTTGATCCTAATAGAAATGCCGTTCAACTAGACCTCTTCCCTACTTCATTTGTACAGAGTATGAAGGTCATTAAAACCTACTCTCCTGACCTACCTGCCGATTTTACAGGAGGTTTAATTGATATTCGTACCAATGACATGTTAGACTCATTTACTGTTAAGTTATCAGTAGGTTCAAGTTTTAATCCTCAAGTCACGTTTAATGATAATTACCTATTATCTAAACGATCTTCAACTGATTGGCTAGGCTACGACAACGGTCAAAGGGATTTTCCTGAAGAAGTAAAAAAAGGATTAGAAAACGGTGAAATACAAAAAGGATATTACTTTTTCCCTAATACTTACGACCAATCTGTGAAGTCTTTTAACAAAGAATTTGAACCTACTAAGCAATCAAATTTCTTAAACCACAATATGGGTTTAGTTGTAGGTAATCGTAAAAAAATACTTAGAAAAGACTCTATAGATGTCGGTAGAAGTTTTGGATATTTTGCTGGTGTAAACTACAGAAGAGAGTATGAATATTACGAAAATGGATTTGCGGGAGATTACGAACTAGGAGGTACTGTTGATGAAATCAGCTCCTTTAATCCTAAAAAAGAATTTACTGTAAGAAATGGTACTGATAACGTTTTAATTGGTGCTGTAGGAAATGCAACTTATCGCTTTAATAGTGACAATAAAATAGGTTTTACCTACTTACACAATCATAGTGGAACAACTGAGGCATCTTATGCTGAAGGTACACGTTCTGATAATTCGGAATTGACTGTTCGTGTTAGACAACTTTCATACCTCCAACGATCCATTAATTCAGGTCAACTTTATGGAGAACATGAAATTGACAGCGCCATCTTCAAAGCTCCTTTAAAAATAGAATGGTTTGACGCTTATACATTGTCTAAACAAGAACAACCAGACTTAAGGTTTTTCACCGATGACTTCTATGTTAATAATAACGGTGAAGAAGTTTATCAATTCTCAACTCAAATATACAACAAACCAGGTCGATATAGCCGAACTATGAATCAGAAAAACAATGATTTCAAAGTTCATTTCACTCTTCCTATAGCATTGACTGATACTACGGAATTAAAACTTAAGAGTGGCTTTTCGTCTGTTTACAAAAATAGAGAATTTAGAGAATCACGAGTCGATTTAATTTCAAGTCAATACGTTGATTATAATGGAGACATAACTGAATATTTACAAGATAAAAACTTAGGAGAGATCACCCTAGAGGACGGTTCAAAAGCACCGGGAATAGGCATCATAGACCAAACATTTGATCGAAATAACTACGATGGGAAAATGAAGGTATACGGCACTTATTTAATGGGTGAGTTACCTCTACATAGAAAACTAGACCTCATAACAGGTGCGAGATATGAAAGAACTGACATGACTGTTACGAGTCAAGAAGTTCAAATACCAACAGGTCAATTACTAAACAATGATGTTCTTCCGTCTGTCTCATTAATCTACTCCTTTTTTAAAAACAGATTTAAATACAACGAAGATTCCTCTGATTTCAAAAAACAAGATTTAAAATTAAGAGCTTCTTATAACAAAACGCTTGCTCGACCAAGCTTTAGAGAAATTGCTCCTTTTGCTACTCTTGATTATATTCTTGACTGGACATTAATTGGTAATCCAAACTTAGAAAGAACAACCGTAGATAATTATGATCTTCGGTTAGAGTTTTACCCTAATTCAGGCCAAGTAATGAGTGTTGCCGCTTTTTACAAACACTTCCATAGCCCTATTGCGCTTATCATCAATCCTACGGCAGGTAACACCGAGTTACAATGGAAAAATACCGATCAGGCCAAGCTATATGGTATTGAACTTGAGTTTAAACGAGATTTAGCTTTCTTAAAAGAAAACTGGACAATGATAGATGTTGGGGTTAATACAGCTATCACTAAATCCATTGACAAAATCAATCCTGATGAATTAGAACAAATTCGTTTACAAGATCCATACCATAAAGATACGCGTCCTTTCTTTGGTCAATCTCCTTACATCGTCAATGCATTCTTACAATATTCTCATGATAGCTCAAATTTTTCAGCTAATGTGTCATATAACATATTCGGTGATAGAATAGCGATCATTGTTCCTGGTGGTACACCTAACATCTATGAAAAAAGTAGAGGAGAACTAAACTTAAACCTTTCTAAGAAATTTGGTGAACGATTAAGTGTTACGGTGAGAATAAAAAACATCTTAAATCCTGATTATAAATTCTTGTTCAAGTTTGCTGGAAATGACCCTGCATACGACAAGTTTAATGACCATGAATACGTATTCCAATCCTATAAAAAGGGTAGACAATTTGGGATAACAGCTTCTTACACTTTCTAAAAATCAACAACGAAAAAACGCAATAAATCACATATAAAATGAAACGTACATTTATCAAATTCTTATCTATTGGACTCTTTGTAGGCTTTACTTCATTTGCCTCATTTGCACAAGAAGCAACTGCTGAAACAAATGTTACTACTAGCGATTCCGCTATGGCTACCTCTGATTCAGTCATGTCTGAAACCGACACCGCTGTAGCTGAAGCAACCACTCCTACTCCCGCTGAAGAAGCACCAATTCAAGAAGCCGCAGAACCAACATTCACAGAAGTCATTAAAGGAAAAATCATCGAGGGTGGTACCGGTTTTATGAGTATTGTGTTGATCTGCTTGATTCTTGGTTTAGCTATCGCGATAGAGCGTGTGATCACCTTAAACTTGGCTAATATGAATTATAAAAAACTGTTGGCTGATGTTAAGTACAAACTCATGAACGAAGGTATAGACGCTGCGAAAGATTTGTGTGCTCGCACGAAAGGACCAGTTGCTGCCATCTTCGCGCAAGGTTTTGTGCGTAGCGATGAAGGTATTGCTGCAGTGGAAAAATCTGTCGAGTCTTACGGCTCTTCTGAAATGAATAAACTGGAAAAAGGAATGACATGGGTATCTCTTTTCATCTCATTAGCTCCTATGTTTGGTTTCATGGGTACTGTAATTGGTATGATTGACGCTTTTGACGTGATCGAACAAGCGGAAGACATTAAAATTGACCAGGTGGCTGGAGGTATTAAAGTCGCCCTACTAACCACTGTAGCAGGTTTAATTGTAGCAGTTATTCTTCAAGTGTTTTACAACTACTTGTCTAGCACAATTGACTCTATTGCTGGTAAAATGGAAGATGCTTCGAATGAGTTTATTGACTTGTTAGTGGCAAGTGGGAAAGTGAAAAAATAGTGAATAGTGAGTAGTTAAAAGTAAATAGCAAGTCTTAGTACTTAATACTCTGTACTCTAGTCTCTATACTCCAATCTCACTACTCTGTACTCAATACTAAATACTCCAAAATGGAACTAATAAAAAAACATTATACAACTGCGTTTTACCTCTTAGGTGGTTTACTTTCTCTTTTGATTGTCATCAACATTGGTAAAATGACTGCAGCGCAGGATCCTGCTTTGGAAGCAGCTATAAGTGACAATACCGCTGGTATGGGGGTTAGCTTTGTGATGCCACTCATCTGGATTGCTGGGATCTTAACTATAGGATTTTCCATTTACAAAATCGTCCAAAACAAGACCATGCTTATTCGTTTCGGCATTGGAATCGTTTTGCTTGGTGTGTGTTTTCTGATTTCCTATGCTTCCTCTTCTGAGGATGTAACCAGCATTTCTGCAAGCATTCCTTTCACTGGTGGTGAATTGAAGTTTGTGGGTGCGATGGTGAAAACATTGTATGCCTTATTATTTCTAAGTATCGGTGCGCTGATAGTTGGTGAAGTAAAGAAACTAATGAACTAAAATAGCTATGGTTAGAATTAAAAAAAGAGATAAAGTGGAGGTCAACTCCAGCTCAATGGCTGACATTGCGTTCTTGCTTCTAATTTTCTTTTTGGTGACAACGACTATCGCTAGTGAAAAAGGTTTACGGTTGATCTTGCCTGAAAAAAAAGAAGCTGAAACGGAAACCGAACAGATGAAGAAACGCAACATCTTTGAGGTCATCATTAACTCCAACAACCAAGTGTTGGTGAAAGGTGGAATCATCGAAATTCCAAAACTCCGTGAGGAAGCAAAAAAATTCATCGATAACCGAGGAAAACGTGCTGACTTGTCAGAGTCACCACTGGATGCCATTGTCTCTTACAAATCGGACAGAGGCACTAACTATAAAACCTACATCGCTGTGGTGGATGAGTTGGTCGGTGCTTATTACGAGCTACGAGCAGAATATTTAAACATGACAGTAAAAGAATACTTAGCACTTGACCCGGAAGATGCGGAGCAAAATGCCTTGTTACTGAACGCTAAAGATGAATATCCTTTGACTTTGTCTGAGGCTGAACCGAATGATTTTAACTAATTAGAACCAAGATGCAAGAACCAAGACACAAGAGGTCTTGATTCTTATGTCTTGATTCTTGATTCTAATAAAATGGCAAAATTCAAGAAAAAATCGAACGTAACGCAGGAAATTCCGACCTCTGCCCTACCCGATATCATATTCATTCTGCTGTTCTTTTTCATGGTCACGACCAAGATGAGAAAAACAGATCCAAAGGTGGAAATCAAAATTCCTCAAATCACACAATTGCAGGATTTGGACGAAACAAAAGAAGCGTTGGATGTTTACATCGGTTTCCCGAAGGATGCGGAAACATTTGGAACAGAAGAGGTGATTCAAGTCAACGAAAAATTTATCCAACCAGAGGATATCCATCAAGTGATTGCTCAAACATTGGCTAAAATGCCAATTCAGCGTCAAAGTAAAAACAACATCGTGGTCAATGTTCGTGTACATGAAGAAGCGAACATGGGTATTGTCATTGACTTCAAACAGGAGTTAAGAAAATCGAGTGTACGAAATATACACTTCACTTCTACTAAAAAGAAAGACGAGGTTATCTAATGAAAAACAAAGCTACCATACGCATTGCCGCTACGGCTATTCTCGGAATCATCAGCATCGTTCTCAGTTTCAAAATATATGGTTCGATCATGGCAAAAGACCATGAAATAGCACAAATAAAAATGGCTGACGACTTAGTGATTCAAAAATTAAAGAAAATCCGTGAAGCGCAAAAACTCTATTTTGATGTCAATAAAATGTATGCGAGAGATTGGAGCGACTTGCAGCATTTCTTAAAAACCGGACAGGTAGCTATTACTCAGGTAAAAGAAAAAATCACGATGGTAAATGGGCAGGAAGAAGTTGAGTTTATCACAGACACACTAAGTATACGTCCAGCCATCGATGTCATGGAAGAAACAGCAGCCTTCAAAGCCACAGATATTGAAACCATCGCTGTCGTACCGCTATCGGATACCCTCTTTGACTTGTACGCCAATAAACTTCAGGGGTTCTATGTGGTAGAGGTAAGTGATCCTGCCCCTATTAACCCAAGACGACAAGAAAAAGGCGATTTAAAACCACTGCGAATAGGTTCGAAAGCAGCAGCTACACTAAAAGGAAACTGGGAATAAAAAAGGAGTATTGAGTACAGAATACAAAGTATCGAGACAAAACGAAAATTGGAAATGGGAAAGATAAAACCTAAAATTCAAAACATGAAAAATCTAAAATCTTTGGACACTGCACTCAATACTCTGTACTAATACCTAACCTCAAAAATATAACATCTCTGTACTCACTACTCTGTACTCAAATCTCAATACTCAAAAAACATGTTAATCATACTCGCATTTATCGCCCTACTTGTTTTGCCCGTGCTGGCAGTGGTGCTTTTCAATAAATATTATTCCGCTTCATCAGTCAGCACTACTGAAACGGCTTCCATGGATGCTGTTGACTTAAAAATGCTGAAGCGTTATACTGATGCTGACATCTATAGAAACCGTCCTTATGCCTTAGTTGCAGGGTTATTCATCACCATGACCTTTACTTACTTAGCCTTGGAATATAAAGCCTATGACAAAGTGGTGATAGAGAAAAAAGCAGATGTAAGCATCGTAGAAGACGAAATCGAAGATATTCAAATCACTAACATTGAACCACCGCCCCCACCTCCTGCTAAAAAATCAATTGTGTTGGAAGTAGTCGAAGATGATGAATTGATAGAAGAAGTAGATGAGCCAGAAGAGGAAGAAGATTTAGATGATGACTTTTATGACCCTGATATGGAGGTAGAGATTCCAAAAGAAGAAGTGGTTAAAGCACCTACAGTATTTCAATCCACAGAAATTCGTGCTGAACCTAAGGAAGGTATGATGGTTTTCAACAATAAACTCATGGGAGCTGTTTTCCCTAAATTACAAGCTTTAGGAAGTTACCTTGATGATGTGAACCCAGGTGTGGTTATGTTAAAGTTTATTGTATTGGAAAATGGTCAACTAGCAAATGTTGAAGTCATGCAAGGAATTGATCCCAAAGTGGATCAAATTGTGAAAGCTGAATTTACCAAAGTTGCCGATTACAACCCTGGAAAAAACCAAGGACAAGCGGTACGTTCACACATGCAGTACCCGGTGATTATTATGTTTGAATGATAAAGTAAAATGTCATCCAGAGCGGAGCGAAGGATCCGTCAATAAAAACTCTGATATCTAAATAGATTCTTCGCTCCGCTCTGAATGACAACGGGGTCCTAACCAATAGCCTGCTTCAAATCTTCTAATAAATCCTCAAGATCTTCTACCCCTACACTTAAACGAATCAAACTATCTTTCATACCTGATTTCATTCTCTCTTCCTTAGGAATACTCGCATGGGTCATGGTGGCGGGGTGAGCACTAAGTGACTCAACACCACCTAAAGACACCGCTAAAGTAAAAATCTTAAACCGCTTCATTACCTTCACTGCCTCCTCTACGGAATCACCTTTTAGTTCAAAAGACACCATCCCTCCAAAATTTCTCATTTGTTTAAAGGCAATGGTATGACCGTGGTGGGTCATTAAACCCGGGTAATAAACATGCATCACTTTGGGATGATTGTTCAAATACTGCGCTACTGCTTCAGCGTTTTTACAGTGCCGATCCATGCGCAAGTGCAATGTTTTTATTCCCCTGGAAACTAAAAAGCAATCCATAGGACCAGGTACAGCGCCACACGCATTTTGAATGAAGGCTAACTTTTTGTGTAATTCTAAGTCATTTACTACCAACGCACCCATAATAACATCAGAGTGCCCACCTAAATATTTCGTGACGGAATGTACTACAATGTCTGCTCCAAGATCCAACGGATTTTGCAAATAAGGGGTAGCAAAGGTGTTGTCCACAGCTAATAACACCTCTTTTCTCTGCTTTACAAAACCAGCAACAGCTTGGATGTCAATAATATTTAACAACGGGTTGGTGGGCGTTTCTAACCAAACCAGCTTGGTGTTCGCATTGAAATATGCTTCTATGCTTTCAGCATTGGTCAAGTTGACATAGTGAAACTTGATTCCAAACTGTTGAAATACCTGCATGAAAATTCGGTAGGTTCCACCATACAAGTCATGCGTAGCGATTACTTCATCACCTGGTTTTAAAAGTTTTAGTACAGCATCTATTGCAGCCATTCCGCTCCCAAAACAAATTCCATGTTTTCCATTTTCCAATGCAGCTAAATTTTCTTCTAAGGCTGCACGAGTAGGGTTTTCACCTCTGGCATAATGATAACCTTTGTTTTCTGTTGGGGTGATTTGGACGTACGTACTGGTTTGGTAAATTGGAGGAACAACAGCTCCTGTTGTCTCATCGGGTTGATTACCTGCATGTATGGCTTTAGTGGCGAATTTCATGGTAGAGTATTGAGTATTGAGTAGTTAGTTAGTACAGAGTAATGAGATTGAGTACCGAGGTTTTAGTATTAAGTACAAAGTATTTAGATGATCATATTGCTGATTTCACATTTATACTTTGTCTTGTTTCTCACTAACCTTACGTTTGATTTAAATTTTAGGTGAACTTATAACCTAAAACTTACGACTTTCTAACTAAATTTACCAAATCGAACGATGCTCAAAGCTAAAGAAACATTTTATTCTATACTTCCTTTCCTCATTTCTGGATTGTTGCCGTTGACGTTCAGTAGTTTTTTTATTGGGTGGGTGATTAATCACAAAGAAATTTTTCTTCAGCTCACGTGGTTGGAGGTAATGGTGTATACTGTTGTAGCATCACTGGTGATGGGATTAATGCTTTCACCCACAACGTTTGTAGCGTTATTAAGTGGTTTTATTTTGGGATGGAAAGCCATTCCATTTGTAGTGATTTCTTACCTCCTCGCTTCAGTTATTGGTTTTTTCATCGGAAAATTTTTAGATCATGGAAAAGTAGAACGACTTCTGGCTCTATTTCCGAAGGGTAAAGCGTTTTTCGAAAACATCCAAAAGTCAGAAAAGCAACTTGTTTTCACCTGCCGACTCTCTCCTGTGCTCCCTTTTGCATTTACCAACGTGCTGCTTGCCGCCATCAAGACACACTTCAGCACGTTTATCATTTATGGTACATTGGGTATGCTTCCGAGAACCTTGCTAGCTATCTGGGCTGGAAAACAAGCTTCTTCCATTTATAACCTTCAGACTCGGGAGTGGACCATTAACTTTGAAACCATTTCCTTACTTATCCTTATCGGTTTATCCATGGTTCTGCTGATGTTTATTTTGAAACGAGCTTACGCCAAAACTAGCAATACAACCACCAACTAACAATTTTTCTAGCTTCACTTGTTGTTGTAATAATCATTACGGGATATGTTTTTCGGATTTCTAATCAAAACCCGATTCCCCCGATCATAAGTAAGGTATCTCCAGAACCAGTTTAATGAAACCATTAATTTGTTTCGAAATCCCGCTATGGAGAGCAGGTGAACAAACATCCAGACAAACCAGGCGGCTCGACCTGCAAATTTTATTTTATGTGGTAAATCCACTACTGCTTTATTCCTTCCAATAGTTGCCATTGAACCTTTATCATTATATTCAAATGGAACTAAAGGCTTATTATTAATTATATTCAACAAGTTTTTACCTAACAACTTACCCATTTGAATAGCTGTTTGCGCCACCATTGGATGCCCTTTTGGATATTTCTCCGTTTTCATGAGTGCCACATCGCCAATCGCAAAAACATTGTCCGTGGAGTTAACTTTACTAAACCGGTCAACAATTATTCTCGAATGTTCGATGAGCTCTGCAGGAATCCCATCAATGATATTACCTTGCACACCAGCCCCCCAAATAAGCGTTTTAGCAGCAAGCGTACTTCCATCTCCTAAAGTAGCGGTTTCCCCATCATATGATTTTAACGTGGTATTTAAAAGCACTTCAACATTCAAATCACGTAAGTTTTCTAAGGCTTTTTCACCCAATTGGGGAGACAAGCCACCTAAAACTTTACCCCCTCCTTCCACCAGGACAATACGCATCAAGTTGTAATCTAAATCGGGATAGTCATTCGGTAATATATGTTTTCGTAATTCGGCTAGCGCTCCTGAAACTTCTATTCCCGTTGCTCCACCTCCAACTACGATAAAGGTCAAACACGCCTTTACTTTTTCTACTGAGTTACTAGTCACAGCCTCCTCGAGAGCTGTAATGATTTGATTTCGAAGACTAAGTGCGTGATAAAGCTGTTTGAGTGGGAAAGCCTTTTTAAAATTAGCTTCATTACCAAAATAGTTCGTTTTTGAGCCGTTGGCGATGACTAAATAATCGTATTCAATGCTTCCTAAATTGGTGTTAATCAAATTGGTTTTAAAGTCAATTTTCTCCACGATTGCCAAACGGAAGAAAAAGTTAGCATTATTGCCATAATGCTTGCGAATAGGCTCAGCAATTGAATCAGGATCTAAACCTAAGGTAGCTACCTGATATAATAAAGGTTGAAAAAGATGGTGATTATGCCGATCTAACATCACCACCTGTATATTTTTGTTTTTTAATAATACTTTGGTGAGTCGCATACCTGCAAAGCCACCACCAACTATTACTACTCTTGTTTTCCCTTCTACCGAAGGAACATGAAACTGTTCATACCCACTTAACATGCTCAATTTTTTTTTCGAAATTACACTTATTTTTCGATCACTTGCTTTCTTTTTATATGATTCTATTGAGTGAATTTAATTTGCCAAAAAACAAAGAAACCCTCCTGACTTATAAGTGTTTTTTCTTTAAATTGGAATCTCAAAAGATTTGCGTCTGGATATAATACTGAAATTATTGCTCAAAACTCTAGTATCGAAATAAATGGAACTGACTAATCCTGTTGTTTGGGGAGTACCTTTTTTTATCGCTCTCATTGTTATTGAAATCTTATATAGTAGAACACACGGTAATGAAGATCTATACCAATGGAAAGATTTGTTCGCTAGCACTGGCATGGGCGTTGGTGCGGCAATTTTAGGTCCTATTGTTAAAATTTTATTTACGGGAGCAATCTTCTTTGGTACTTATGAACTTTTTAATCCTGAAGTGAATGGCGTTCGAACAAATATCTTAGGGTACGAGTCTTTTGGATGGGCATGGTATGTTTGGATTATTTGCCAGTTTTTAGATGATTTCACTTACTATTGGTTTCATCGTTTAAATCACACTGTCCGTTTTTTATGGGCTGCACACATTGTTCATCATTCATCCAGTAACTTTAATTTTGGAACGGGGATTCGAAATGGCTGGATCACGCTACTCTACAAACCACTGTTTTATATGTGGTTACCCGCTATTGGATTTCACCCAGAGATGGTGTTAGTGTGCTTAGGAATTGAAACGCTATGGCAATTTCAGTTACATACGAAATATGTTCCAAAACTAGGATTTTTAGACAAGTTCCTCAACACGCACACACAACACCAAGTACACCACGCAAGAAACTTAGAATATCTTGATAAAAACCATGGAGGTTATTTGAATTTGTTTGACAAAGTATTTGGCAGCTGGAAAGAGTACGATGAAGATATTGAAATTGAGTTTGGTGTTGTACATGAGCCCAATTCCTATAATCCCATCGTGATTCTATCACACGAATACAAAGACATTTGGAATGATGTCAAGAATTCCAAAAACCTGTACGAAGCTTTTATGTATACTTTTGGAGAACCTGGCTGGGCTCCTGGTGATGCCTCACAAACCGTGAAGCAAATGCAACGAGCAATGAAAAAAGAGCAAAAGAAAGCGAAAGCAGCTTAGCATGTTGCTGTTAATTGTTTAAAATGCGCTTGTAATCATTAGTAACAAGTGAATACTTCGCAATCGTAGAATTTATTCGCATTATTTATTAAATATGAAGAGTATGAAAAAATTAATTTCAGGAATTGTATTTGTGGTTTTAGTATCTGTAAGTTTATCTTCCTGCAAAGAAGAAAAAACAAGGCTAAATCAAATTGAAGAAAAACTTGAAGATCAATCCGATGATTTGAAAGGTGCATCTAAAGACATCCGTCATGCCGCAGTGAATATGGAAGATGCTATGAAAAATTTTAAGGAAGCACTATCAAAGGTCGAAAACCCCGAAGATAGAGAAGAAATACGTCAACGAGTGAATGAAATGTTCGATGAAATGAAGGAAGAAATTAATCAATAATTTTTTTCTTTCTCTGATTGTGTAAGCATCCACTTGTCTTTGGTTATCACAAGCGGATGCTTACCCCACCGGGTTTTATATAAAGTATTTTAATCTGTTGCGGGAAATAATTCTATCAGCTTCATGATTGCTAAAAGTCATTTATTATACTTTCCATATTAACTTTTAGAACGTTACTTACGCAACCCTGCTTCTTACCTCCTACCTGAAATCAAATTAATAAAGAAGAGAATTACTATTGCGCCTATTGCGCCTGTCAGAATAGTGCCTAGGGTACCTGAACCTGCGGAAATGTCTAATTTCCCTAACAACCAGTAGCCTACAAAACTCCCTATCAACCCGATAACTATATTACCAATGCAACCCAATCCTGCTCCTTGGTAAATCAAACTTCCTAACCAACCTGCTAACGCACCTACTATTAAAATGTATAAAATATCCATTGTGTTTTATTTAAGTTCTTTATCAAAAAACAATGCCTTCCCAGCTGCTGGATCTAGCTCATAGCTGTCAAAGCCAAAGTCTTTATATATTTTTTGTGCTCTTTTATTTCCTTCCAATACTTCCAAGGTAATTTTACAACAGTCTTTTGCTTTTGCCTCGTCTTCTATTTTTTCTAATAGGATTTTTGCAACCCCTTTGCCTCGTGCTTCAGGAACCACTGCAAAATCGTGAATATTTAACAAGGGTTTAGCTTTGAAGGTAGAAAACCCGAAAAAACAATTGGCAATTGCAATAGGTTTTTCGTTTTCATAAGCTAATAAAATCAATTTATGAGGCGTATTAATTAATCCATCGATTAACTGCTGATGTAAACTGCTATCAATGGCCTTACCTCCTCCCATAATATCTGTTGCGTAAACATTTAGTAAGGCTAAAAAATCAGCCTGATGTTGATGAGACTTTAAATCGGTAGTAACAATTGAAATCATATTTCAAATTTAAAATATTTTTTAGTGCAACCTCTTTACGTGTCACATTTATGTCTACTATTGCAAAAATATAATTAGACATGTCTCTACTTTCAAAAGTTGTTCAAGTGCAGCAGATTTTTCAGGAGGTAACAGAACAGAACCAAGCTATTCAAAACCAATCGAACTTACAATGTATTACTGGCTGTGGTAAGTGTTGCCAAAACCCTCAAGTTGCGGCTTTTCCTATTGAGTTTCTACCGTTTGCGATTTCATTACTTCGTAAAAATCAGCTTATTCCGTTTTTAGATGACCTCTTAAATAGTGAAAGTGACCTATGCCCTATTTACACGCCTAACTTATCAGGATCTTGTTCAGATTATTTCAATCGAGGCCTGATTTGTCGTGTGTTTGGTGCTGGTGCTCAACGAGACAAAAATGGTCAACCACGACTGATTACTTGTTCCTTATTAAAAGAGCAGCATCCAAAAGAAGTGAAAGCAGCTGAAAGTGCCTTTCAGGATAATAATTTTGAATATACAAACACTTACTACGATCGATTAAAAACTATTTTGCCTTCACTGAGCCATGAAACGTTACCAATAAAAGAAGCTGTTCGAGTAGCACTTGAATATACTTTACAGTACTCGATTTACTCCAACCTCTCTGATTCCGATGAGTTTGATCATTTTGAAGATATAGTCGGTGATACGATGTTATCTGCTTAAACTTGTTTATGACCTAAATCTGAAGGGTGATTAAAATTTTGGAAAGCATAATCAAACGATGGGTCAAATAGCACCCCATGCGTGTTTAACCGCCTTAATACGTGCATCATACTACGGTTTTTAAGAGATTCATCTTCTACCCAGGCTTTAATCCGATCAAGCCCATGGACTCTATAAATTGTAGCCGCTAAGGGTTGCAGATAATTCTGGGAGAGCGGTGCTATCACCTCATGTTTTTTGTCGCTTTCATAAGCTTCAGAAATTTTACTCAATGCCTTCTCATCAAAATCAATCAGATCACAGGGCAGTATAATCAAATCGTGCTGGGGAAACCTTTCATAGACCGACAACATCCCTCGCAATGGACCATTAATACTAGCAATAGGTAAATCTACCACCAACTGATGATGATCAAAAAAACGATTATAAATCCCTTCTTGCGTTTCGTTTATGGAAATTACCGTGGGCGCAACACTTGAAAGAAGCGCAAACATTTTTTCGGCCCAACGTTCTTCTTCACGGACTTTAATCATGCCTTTGTCTTCTCCCATTCGGGTACTCAATCCGCCACAAAGAACTACGCCTAATAAGTTGGTTTTCATGTTTTGAGTATTAAGCAGTAAGAGATATGAGTTTTTAGCTGTTAGATTGAATTAAGATTAAAATTTCGGCCTAAAAGAAAAAATAATTCATAATTCATAATTCATAATTCATAATTCATAATTCATAATTCATAACTCATAAATAAGTCTAACTAGTCGCTATTAATAACTCATTTCTATTAATTGCAAGGAAAGATTTTTTAGGAGATTCACAAACACTACAACAATAACTTTCTGGCAACTCTTTGAAACTTGTTCCTGGAATTATCTCTTGATCTAAATCACCGATTTCTGAAAAATAAACAGTCCCGCAAGAAGCACATTGGTGCACCACATCATTAATCACTCTGGTATTCATCACTCGTTCTTTTTCGACCAACAAGGGCTTTGCAGTGAAGGTTGCAAATTCCTTATATGCCTTCTCGTGATATAACTTAAATGCCTTTTGCAATACGGCTACCAAACCATTGCGAGTAACCCATTTTTTAAAGACTTCAAACTCGTTATAGGTAGGATTAAATTCCTTTCTGACATAAATCGTATAAGTGCTAATTTCATTTGAACCTAAAAATTTCAGTAGAGGAGTTTTTTCTATAATGATATGTGAAAACGAATATTGTTTATCGTTGTTGATACCAATAATGGCGCCCGTTGATGCGATATCATTTGCAGCAAACTCTTTTCGGATGTAGGCTTTTAATTCATGAGCATCGTCATCAAAATCATTAATTTGCCAGTTGAGCTCTGCCTGAGAGTGTCCTACATTTATGCCGTTCTGTGCAAGTAAAAACTTCCAATCTGTTAAATTCTCATTCGTGATCCCTTTAATCAATAATGATTTCCAAGGGGTAATATTCACAGACCCTATCATGTGTTGTTTACACAAACTTACAATAGCTTCAAGTTCACTAAATTGAAACTTCGTTTCTCGTTTATAGATGCCTAGCCAGTAGTTTTCTCCACCATATGGGTGAAGCCCTTCATACGTATGAAATTCAGATACCTGATTTTGAGGTGCCAGCGTTGTTGGGGTTAACCTACCATGCAGTCGCTGATGTAAAATGCGGGTTTTTTCTTTGATTGACAACGAAGTATCTTTATGAACTACTTCATAATCTGCCACTAAACGATGAATGTCGTCTGAATGAATCAGGTAAGGAAAGTAGAATAAATCACCTCCTTTTCTATTGCGTAAATAGACATGCCAAAAGTTGACCTGATCGGAAGGGATACAGTTGACATCGCCATAAAAACTAAAGACTAAATCCTGCTTTAAATCAGTAATGTTTACTCGAATTGAAGGGATCCAGTTGATGTGATCAAGAATGTCCAGAATGATACCACCGCGCATCCAATAGGTAGATGGACTGATTCCCTCGGTTAAAAATGAACTAACGACATTGTGTTGTTGATACCCTTCTTCTCCTTCTATTTCGTAGGCAAAACCTTTGATGGATCGCTCAAAATGAGAAACACGCTCACGCGCTAACCGAATGATGATTTCTTGCCTCCGCCCGAATTGAAAATGGTTTACTCCAACCAACTTACACAACTCAATTAAATGGGCGAAATCGTCTGTTGCCAAACGACCACCAGGTACAAACAGCTTTATTTTTTTGTGTAGCATTTTGGAGTATTGAGTTATGTATGAGTAATAAGTTTTAAGTAATGAGCTAAGCTAACAGCTAATAGCTTCAAGCTTTAAGCTTCCCTCAAGAATCGCTTTCACTTCTGGTTTACAACTACCACAGCCTGTTCCTGCTCCTGTGCATGCGCATAATTCTGCGAGGTTATCACAGCCTTTTTTAATTTCTTCTAGAATGTTGCCTTCTCCCACAGAGTTACAAGAACATACCAGCTTTCCTTTTACTTCTTTTGAAACACCAGTACCTTGTAACAATTCCATGCGTTTGTCGCCTAATTCTACCCGGTTTTTAATGAGTTCTTTGAATTCCACAAACTCACTTTTACTGCCAATCAGTACACAGCCTACCAGCTTATCTTTATAGATAATACATTTTTTATATTTCCGCTGAGCCAGATCGGTAAAGACTACTTGTTCATAATCTTTGTCATCTTTTGGTACTTCAGTCATGCCTACGGAACAACAATCAAAGCCTTCCACTTTTAAGATGTTCATCAATAGCGAACCTGTGTATGGATTAGACGTGTCACCCAGTAGGTATTGCGACAACAATCCCGCTTGTTCTTCTGCTGCAGCAGTGATACCAAAAAGCTGTTTTTTAAACTCTGCAATTTCACCGATGGCATAAATACTGGGGTCGCTACTTTGAAAATAGTCGTTCACCACAATTCCTCTACCACAATCTATATCTGCTTCACGCGCAATTTCCACTCGTGGTTTGGTACCAATGGCAAACACCAAAGCACTACACTCCACCGTTCGACCACTCTTTAATCGAATGGCTTGCAACGAAGATTCACCTATAAACTCTCGTACTTCGTCATTATAAATAATTTGAATGCTGCGATCTTTCAATTCTAAATCGAGCAACTGGCTTCCCAATTCATCTAACTGGCGTTCCATTAAACGGTTTGAACGCTGCACTACGGTGACGTGCACCCCAATTTTATTGAGTGAATCAGCTAGCTCTATTCCTAAAATACCGCCCCCCACAATGACCACATTGCTTTTTTCTGCTGATTTTCCCCGAATACGTTCTGCATCTGGTCGACTACGTAAAGTGAAAATACCATCCATTGCTTTAGGAATATTTGGCGGCATGAATGCGCCACTACCTGTAGCCATGATCAGGGTATCATACTGATGGTTAACCCCGTTAGAATCGGTTATTTCTTTGTTCTTTCTATCGATTTTATCAATGGAAACGCCTGTGATAATTTCACTATCCAATACATCCCCTGCCTCTTCATCAAACTTTAATAATTTCCTCCAATCCTTCTCGCCACTTATATATTCAGGTAATAACACACGGTTATAAAAAGGAACAGGTTCTTTGCTGAACACTGTTATTTCATCTTCATGGTTGCGTTCTCTGTACGACTTGATAAACTGGAATGCCGCAGCTCCAGCGCCAACGATGCAAATTTTTTGTTTAGGCTTCACAAACTTCTGAACTTCTACAGCAGCATACTTAAAATCCGGCTGCTTGGAGTATTCGTCTACAATGGTACTGGTTAAATTATTAGCCCTATTCAAGTCTTTATTCAACACTTTACCCCAATGCATGGGTAAAAAAACCACTCCTTTTTTAATGTCTTCTGTGACTTTAGCTGGTACTTGTACCTCACCCCTGCTGTTCTTAATAATTGCTATATCGCCATCTTTTATCCCCCGCGCTTGTGCATCATCAGGGTGAATTTCTAAATAAGGTTTAGCGATATGTTGATTCAGTTTTTCTACTTTCCCCGTTCGGGTCATGGTGTGCCAATGGTCACGAATTCGACCGGTGGTTAACACCAACGGCAAATCTTCACTCAGTGCCTCGGACTCATGCGCACTTGATGTTGCGTAGAGTTTGGCTCTTTTGTTATCTGTGTAAAACTGATAGTCTGAAAATAACCGCGAAGTTCCCTTAGTCGCACCAGCCGGATAAGGCCATTGAATAGATTTTTTAGCGTTCAATAAGTCATAGGTTACACCAGATACATCCAGATTAGTACCTGCCGTCAATCGACCATGCTCCAAGTATATTTCTTCTGCATTTTTATAGCTGAAGCCTTTTTTATGGCCTAGAGCTTGAGCAAACCGCTGGATAATTTCAATATCTGGTAATGCTTCTCCAGGCGCTTCTAGTATTTTTGGTAGGTAAGTTACTCTACGTTCGGAGTTTGTCATCGTACCTTCTTTTTCCATAAAGCCAGCAGCAGGTAATACTAAGTCGGCATATTTTACGGTATCGGAATTATTAGAAATATCCTGAACGACTACAAACTTGGCATTTTTTAAGGCACGGTCAGCTGCTCGAGCATTCGGCCAACTGACTAAAGGATTGGTACAAATAATCCATATGGCTTTAAGCTCCCCTGAATTGAGTTTTTCCATCATTTTGGTTGCAGTCAATCCAACCCGATCGGGGACTGAGGGCACGCCCCAAAATTCTGCTACTTCTTGACGGTGTTGAGGATTAGCATAATCACGGTGCGCAGCCAACATGTTACTCAAACCTCCGACCTCACGACCACCCATGGCGTTGGGTTGCCCAGTTAAGGATAAAGGACCTGCCCCGGGTTTTCCAATCTGTCCTGTAATTAAAGACAGTGCTAATAGATTTAAGTTTTTATTGACACCGATAGAACTTTGGTTCAAGCCCATCGTCCACATTGAAATAAATCCTTTGGCATCACCAATGTACTCCGCAGCTAATCGTATTTGTTCTACAGGCACATCGCAAATTGCTGCAGCTTCTTCGATTGAATCTTCTAAAACACTGGTTTTGTAGTCCTCGAATCCATCAACATGGTTTGCTATAAATGAGGCATCTATTTTTCCTTCTTCAATAAGAATGCGTCCAATCGCTTTGAATAAATAGTTATCAGTTCCTGGCTTGAGTTGAATATGTAAATCGGCTAACGAACACGATTGTGTTTTACGAGGATCTACCACGACCACTTTGATGTTCGGGTTGGCTTCTTTATGTTGTTCTAATCTTCTAAATAAAATAGGATGACACCAGGCGGGATTCGCACCTGCAATAAAGAAAGTATCAGCTAACTCTATATCGGCATAACTAACAGGTACAGCATCCTCTCCCAGCACTTTTTTATAACCAACTACTGCTGAACTCATGCACAAGCGTGAATTGGTATCCATGTTATTTGTTCCAACAAACCCTTTGACCAGTTTATTGATGATGTAATATTCTTCCGTTAATAACTGGCCGGACACGTAGAAGCCTACGCTATCAGGACCATGTTTATCAATAATCGACTTAAACACTTTTGCTGCACGGTCAATGGCTGTGTCCCAGTTTGTACGAATCAGCTGTCCACCTCGGTTCCAACGCATCATTGGGTGAGTCAGTCGGTCAGATTTATCCATCACCGTGTAATGCAACGTACGACCTTTCGAGCACAACATGCCACGGTTTACCGGGTGACTTTCGTCTCCCTCTAAACTGATCTTGTTGTAAGCATCTTTCTTAATCACTACACCACAACCTACTCCACAGTAAGAACAGGTTGAATGGTATGTTTTTGTCGTTGTTTTAGCCATGTTGTTAGCTTTAAAGATGTTCACTCACTCTTCATATACTAGGTAATTATGCTAGTATGGCTTCCTCTTCTTCATTTTCTTCAATTAGAACAGTTTTCTGTGGACTACTCTTCATTTCTAATAGTTCATTCAATTGCTCTAATCGCTCCTGCTCCTCTACTGCTGCCTGTTCATCGGCTTCGGAGAAACGAATTGCAAAACCAAGTAAACCAATTACAGCAACAGCTACTCCGTAAAACATAAAACAGTCTTCCAATGAAGTACCCGTTCGCATCATGTATTGTGCATAGACTACAGCCCCCACATTACCACCAGCACCAACGATACCTGCCACTGCACCTAAACTTTTTTTGTTGATGAAAGGTACCACTGAATAGGTAGCGCCCTCAGCCATTTGTACAAAAAGACTAAAAATAATCATAGTAACTATAGCCACTGGCAAATATCCCATTCGAGAGAATAAAACAAGAGCAAAGCCCTCCACAATCATTACAACTACCAACCAACGCACTCTCCCTTGTAAACCAGCGGTTTTGGAAAACTTATCACCTAGCCAACCACCCATGGAACGGGCAAATAAATTCATTAATCCAAATAGCGAAGCAATAATACCTGCAGAGGTTTCCACTAATCCAAATCGCTCTTGGTAATACGTAGCAGCTCTTCCATTGACAAACAGCTCCATCCCAAAACAGCCACCGTAAATGGCAAATAATATCCATACCCTTTTGTCTGAAACAGCACTCATAAACAAACCTTTTTCACCTTTTTTGGCTTGCGGTCGCTCCTCAGGCATGTCCTCATAATTACCCGATGGGCAATCGGTGGTATATTTCCAATACAAATAAGCGACAACCAGCATGAGAGCTGCTGGAACAAACATCGCTGGACGCCATTTGGATAATTCGGATTCAGCAAATCCGAATGCTAACATTCCAGATGCTATCATAGGCATTACTGCCTGAGTGACTCCCCCACCTAAGTTACCCCAACCAGCGGTAGTTGCATTGGCCATACCAACCACATTAGGTGCAAACATCACTGAAGTGTGATATTGTGTAATGACAAAGGAGGCACCAATGACTCCAATAAATAAGCGAGAAATGAGGTATTGTTCCCACGTAGTTACAAAAGAAGAAAGCGCTACGATAACCGCTCCAAACGCAAGGAGATAAATATAACTCTTGCGTGGACCGATTTTATCACATAAGGAACCAATACCTAGTCTAGCAAAAATAGTTACTGCCACTGAAGCAATAAAAGCCGTGAGAATTTGTGCTTGAGTTAGATTTAAGTCCGGTCCTATGGTTGATTTCATCAACGGTGCATGCGCAAACCAGCCAAAGAAACATAAGAAAAAAGCCATCCAGGTAAGGTGGAAGGTTCGCATTTGAACCGTTTTTAAGCTAAACAAATCAATTTTTGTAGCCTTTTGTGCAAGTGCTGCCATTGTTTGTGTTTTTTTGTTTGAGTTGATTGTCTGTGTTAGTAGCGAACTACTACTTACAAAGTAAAATAAAAATTACGTAACTAAGTAATTTTACTTAATTAATTTTCAAAAACTACGTAGAAAAATTTTCAAATCATGTCACTCTCTATAGAATATTGTAAGAGAGCAAGTATAGATTAACTACTTTCTGTAATTAACAAAAGTAAAATAAAATCTCATTGACATTATTTTTATAGCAAAATATTTTATTAAAAAATAGTTAACATTGTACAATAGTGTGAGCTTATATCTTTAAGAAGCTTTCGGCTCTAGCCGCCTGCACTTTTCCTTTTTAATTGATAAAAAGGAAACAAAAATCTAGACGATTCGGTCGACTAGTGTTAACGGAATTGGGACGCACAGTTTCTATGCTTTTCACCTACCCAAATCGTCACATGAAACGCAAAATTGTAAAAACTAAGCTTAGTTAGAAAGTTAAGGCTAATCAGAAAATGAAACGAAAGTGTAGCATTTACAAAAAACTAGATTTTTAATTTTCTGAAACAATAAAAAAAAAAGCCATCTTTATTGAATTTATTGAAGAATGTAACGTCCAGATGCTTAAAAAACTCCTTAAAATAACCACATTATTTATCCTTTCCTGCTTAGGTCTAATTATTCTCTACTTAAGTGCTGCTTTTATACTATCACGCATAGCTGTTAACAGTAAAGTAGTTCCCAAAGAGGAGATTACCGTTTATATCGTAACGAATGGTGTACATACGGACATTGTACTACCTATAAAATCTAATACCATTGATTGGAGCCAGTCTATTGCCTTTAACAACACCACCAGCAAAGACTCTTTGATGAACTTTATCGCATTTGGATGGGGCGATAAAGGATTTTATTTAGAAACCCCGACTTGGGCTGATTTAAAGTTTAGTGTTGCATTTAATGCTGCTTTTGGCTTAGGCAATTCAGCTATGCATACCACGTTTTATAAAAAGATGAATGCAAGTGAACACTGTAAAAGCATTTCTCTTAGTCATTCGGAATATCAGCTGCTGGTCGACTATATTACTTCAAGTTTTCAAAAGTCGGCATCGGGTGAAGTGCTTTTGATTAACTCTAATTCAAACTATGGCGCACATGACGCCTTTTATGAGGGAGTTGGAAAATACAGTTTATTTCATACCTGCAACACTTGGGCTAACAATGGATTAAAAGCATGCAATCAAAAAGCCTGTCTGTGGACGCCAGCGGATAAGGGTATTTTTTACCATTATAACAAATAATGAGGTTGCCTCAACAACCTCTCATAATATCAGCTTGAAGAACCGAATGGTGCCATACTCTGAATACAGCGATGTTCGATAGCTTAACATGATGATTTATCAGACAATCAATACTTTAAGACAGCCTCATCATTTATTTCCTTAACAAAGAACACTTAACCTCATTAATCTAAGAAGTCCAACACATCTTTTATCAACTGTTCTTTGTGACTTGCAAATAAACCATGAGCACCATCTTCATAAACTAATAGCTGAGAATTTGCTATGCTTTTATGGGCTTGATCGGCACTTGTTTCAAAAGGAACCGTTTTATCTTTTTTGCCATGAATAATTAACGTAGGAACTTTAAAAGAAGCTAAATCAGGTCTAAAATCAGTAGTGGCGAATGATTGAGCACAAGCCAACGTAGCTTTTAAACTCGCGTCCATAGAAACTTTACACGACCAGTGTTTTACTTCTTTACTTACTTTCGATGAAATAAGATCGTTCCCATAGAAATCATCAAAAAAATCTGGATAAAACGCTGCTCTATCTTTTTTCAATCCTGCCGCCATTTCATCAAATACTTTTTTAGGAACACCGTCCGGGTTATCCTCCGTTTTTAACATGTAGGGAACAACCGAGGAAATAAGTATTGCTTGTGATACTCCTTCTCCACTATATCGCGACATATATCTGGCTACTTCTCCTCCACCCATTGAAAAACCTACTAAGGTGGCATCTTGTACTGAATATGCATCCATTACAGATTTTAGATCATCGGTGAGGGTATCATAATCATACCCGCTCCATGGTTGTTCCGATCGTCCAAAACCTCGCCTATCGTAAGCGATAACCTTATAACCTGAACTAGCTATTCTCATTGCCATATCATCCCAGCTGTCAGCAGACAATGGCCAACCATGTATTAGAATTACTGGTCTGCCTTCTCCCCAAACTTTGTGATATAAATTCACATCTTCATTTGTTTTAATATACATGGACATAATTTTCTTATTTAAATTTTAATGTTTACTCCCAATTTTCTAATTGAAATTCTGATTATAGTAGACGAAAAATAATGCCTTGTTCTAGCTATTCAGTTTGAAGGCTTGTGTGATGGATTTTGATTTTATAATTAATATTCACTGTAGAATGGTTGCGACATTCAAGATGAATATTTCACCACGTTTTAATATTGAAGTGATGTAAACACCAGGTTTTTCAACTGTTAATAAGAGGTCTGTTTTTTGAGGTTTTCTACTTAAAGAAGTAAAAAATTATTAAAATGATACGAAAAGGAACTCACGTAAAATGGAAATGGGGAACTAGCTACGCGACAGGCAAAGTAGAAGAAATTCATGATAAACCTATTTCCAAAACAATAAAAGGAAGTGTAATTAAACGTAAAGGAGAAAAAAATAATAAGGCATTAGTAATAAAGCAAACTGATGGAACCACCGTATTAAAATTGCAGAGTGAAGTAACTCGTAATGACTAATGACATGCTTTAGGTATTATTATTTTGATTCCTTCTCTTATCATAACACGTAGACAAGGAAAGATAATCCGTACTTTTTTTATGAATTTTCTAACCCAACTTGTTTTTTAGTAATATATTGGAGTTCGGTATTATTCTTATAATTCAAACTATATATAAATGAGCGACAGCATAAGACTTCAAGATCAAATAGATGCAAAACTGTTAGAAGAAAGAAAGGTGTTTCTGTGGGGACAGGTAGATGATGATTCTGCCAAGCACGTAGTAGACCGCTTGATGTATTTGGAAATGATTGCTCCAGGAAAAGAAATTCAATTATTTGTAAATAGCCCTGGTGGTTATGTCACTTCTGGTTTTACCGTTTATGATACCATCAAAGCGATCTCTAGCCCTGTATCAACCATCTGTACAGGTTATGCTGCTTCTATGGGCTCTATTATATTATCGGCTGGTACAAAAGGAAGACGTTTCATTTTACCTAACGCCCGCGTGATGATTCACCAACCAAGTGGTGGTGCTAGAGGACAAGCTTCAGACATTGAAATACAAATGGATGAAATTATAAAAACTAAAAAATTAAGTGCCCAAATTTTAGCTGAAAACTGTGGTCAAACTTTTGAGAAAGTCATGAAAGACTTCAACCGCGACTACTGGATGTCTGCTGAGGAATCTGTGAACTACGGCATTGTAGATGGCACTATCGATAAAGTAGCTTAAAGCTATTCCTTTTAAATATTGTAAAATGTCTCGCAGAAAAATCTTTCATTGGATTTTATTTGTGAGACATTTTTTTTAGCAAAAATTCAGGTCTGTTCGACTTTGCAAAATCGAGCTGTCATTGGATTAATTGGTTTGTGAGGACACAAACCAAGGCGGAAGATTTTGTTTCCTTTTTATCCATGCAAAAGCCAAGGCTGCTTGAGCGGAAGGATTTCAGTAGACCTAAACTATCATTATTGAACAAGGTTAACTATTTAAAAAAAATTTATACTATAGAAATGAACCGAATAAGTTTTTTGAAAGATTGGATAAGTTAACTTATATTCAGTCACTATTGACTTTCATTATAACCACCCACGATTATCCAATGAAATTTTACACTTCAATACCTCCTTCACTAAAACCTTTTTTTCAAAAAGAACTAACAAACTATCAAATTGAATTTGCCAAAGGTGATTTGAAAAATGCATGGCATCATTTGGAACGGGCACATATTATAGGTCAACGATATCCTCTTGCTCACACCGCTGTACACTGGGAAATGCTGCAATTTGGCATCAGCATCAAAAGCACAAAAGAAGTGATAGGTCAATTACCAAGGTTACTGGTTGGAGGGATAAAATCGTTTGTCGGTAAAATTCCTGTTGGAAACCCAGGGGGTGCCAATGTACCTCCGCTGAAATCTTTCAAAATTGAACAAAGCATTCAGGATATCTTTAGGAAGGCAGGAGTTTCTTATTCTTAGTAATTTTTTAAATTACTCTAATACAATTCTATGAAAAGCGAAAAAGAAAAAATGCTTGCAGGGTTACCTTACAAAGCCTTTGGAGAAGAGCTCTTAAATGAACGACAGCATGCTAAGGAATTGGTGTTTGACTTTAACCACCTCCGCCCTTCTGAAGTGAAGAAACGCAATGAAATATTGAAACAACTTCTCGGGAAAACACAACAAAATTTCTTTATTGAACCACCTTTCCGATGTGATTACGGATACAACATTGAGCTAGGTAATAACTTTTACTCCAACTACAACTTAATTATTTTAGACTGTGCGAAAGTAACGATCGGTAACAATGTATTAATCGGTCCAAATGTAGGATTATACACTGCAGGTCATCCAGTCCATTTCGAAAAGCGCAATGAGGAATTTGAATACGCTTTTCCAATTACTATTGGCAACAATGTGTGGATTGGAGGTAATGTCGTTATCAACCCAGGTGTTACCATTGGTAATAATTCGCTGATTGGCTCGGGAAGTGTCGTCACGAAAGATATTCCAAGCAACGCGATTGCATTAGGAAACCCTTGTAAAGTTTACAGAAAAATTACGGATGCAGACAAACCGTTTTATTATAAAGATTTGAAATTTTAGCAATTATTTCTCCCATCTCAAAGCTTAAATTTAGCCATAAATCGACTAGTTATCTATCGCCCCATCAGCTACCCAAGCTTTAATCTTTGCAATTTCGCAATCACCAATCTTCTTTTTCTTATAAGGCATATTAATAAAACCAGGTAAGTGCTCAATATTGCCTATCAATAGCCCCTCGTCTAACTTCGCTTTGATATCGGCATATCCAGCAAATAAATTACCATCTGCTTTGCGCGCATAGTCTTCGCTATTATGACAGGGTAAGCAGTTCGATTCTATTATAGGCCAAATGTCGGCTTTAAATGACATTTCTTCTGTTGAACAGTCTGCTGTGTTTGTTTCAGTAGTAGTTGAACCAGACTCTCCCCCACAAGAACTAAGTAATGTAATCGTGACAAATAATGCAAAATAGATAGTTTTCATGGCGTTTATTTTTAGTGTTTAAATATTCATTATTCATTATTCATTATTCATTATTCATTATTCATTATTCATTATTCATTATTCATTATTCATTATTCATTATTCATTATTCATTATTCATTCATTTAATATTTCTGCTTTTCCTCGCTATATTCAGCTCCCTTTTCCTTACCCGCTTTTTTATTTTCAATCAGTTCATCTTCTGGTTTTTTCTTGGCAATGTATTTTTTCCGATCGCTATAGGGTGATTGACCACCTTCAAAATAAGCGACTATATCTTCTATTGGAATGGTATCTTTAATTTGCTCCGCGGTTTTCATAAAATGATTCCCGTGAAAATCATGACATTGTAAACAAGTCGACCATTGTTGCTCTTTTATCAACTGCGCATGCGACACATCCAAAGGATCGTTTTTCATTTCTAAATCCTCATGACAATTTTTACAATAGGTTGCTTCATTAATTTTTATCGTCAACCGCACATCGTTGTGTTCAAGGTGACAGGTTTCACACTCCGTTATTTCAATATTTTTCCGTGCATCAGCAAAACGAGTTTCCTTAAATCGATGCACTGGATGGCGATCATTGGGCCGATCGTGGCACCCTTGACATTTTTTGGTGTCTACATCTAAATGTCCAAACTCTACCTCGTTATTTCTTGCACCAATTAAATGCATGAAATTCGCTTGAATTTGTTGAAGTGCCGTACCTGGAGCTTTGGTATGGCAGTCGACACACTCCAAATCCTCGTGTCCAGTATTCATAGGACCTAAGCTCACCAAGTCTTCGTTAGAGGGCATCAAAAGCACCACATAACCTACTACAGAGAGTAAAACTCCTGCACACATCCCAATTACTTGCCGTTTTCTTTTTGGACTGATATACATATACTAACTTTTGATAAACTGGACTAACGACCTTCCCAAAGCGTAGGTCTTTATTGAAATAGGTTTTACAAACAGGTACTTTATCTGTACTGTCTGGAGTCGATAGACAAAAGACAAACTAATGCCAATAAGCATTAACATGGCTCCCAACCACACGAGATTTATGAGCGGGAAGCGAATCGATTTTATGGTTATCCAGTCGAGTGGTGAGGATAAATAAGAAAAGTGATAGGTTTCGTTTTCAGGGTTAAAACCATGAAAAACCAGTTGACTACCATCTTCTGGAATTTCACCGGCTACCACTTGGGTTACTCCTTCTTTTCGTAACAAAACGGGTTGCATTCGATACGAAGTATCTGCCGTTTTTAGAATTACATGTGCTTTTAAAGCTACCGTACTTTTGTCATCATAATTCAGCTTATTTACGGATTGCAATACTAATGACTTAGCACCTATCACGACAGAATCGCCCATACTTAAAGTGAGTTGATGCGCTTTGGACCAGTCAGGTAGTTGGTTAGGGTCAGGAAAGTTAGACACATGGGTATAAATATCTGAATACAACCCTGTGCTAATATCTGGCGAAGCCACCACCCCCATTTGTGAGTTATACTGGATGCGAGGCTCGATACTAAAATTGGCTTTTTCTGAAATAAAAGATACCCGGTAATATGAATTTTCAACATCAAGCGTTAATGCATCATCTTTTTCGTAATGTTTCCCATCAACAAATAAAGGCTGTTTAACTTGAAGTACCCCTGGTTGAAATGTGGGTGCTACCGCTGTTTTTTCAATTCTACTGCCTGATGCTGTTTTAAAAAAGGCTTGTTCATAAACGACCTCATAGTCATTGATTTTAATCGGTTTGTCTTTGACCAGTAAAACATTCCCTGCTCGATTCATTTCATTTTCAAACTGAGTGGTTTCGGTTAATACCTTTTTATATCCTTGAGAAAACAGTACCCCCAATACAAGTATAACAAAACCAACATGGGCTAAGGCTCCACCTGACTTTTGAACAAACTCACGCTGCTTCATAAAGATTTTTATATTCATAACCGCTGAAAAAACACCCACAAGCAACAGTAAAGTATACTCTGCATTTTTAAAACCAAACCACACCAAAGAAGTCGAAACTAAGAGGGTGGTTATGATAATAGGAGTGAAAAAGGTGTCTAGGGTGTCACTCAAAAATTGTTTCTTACGGTAAAGGAGTTGAGCTACCACTGTTAATAGCATTAACAGAAGTGAAAACCACAGTTGTATATCCGTGTAGTAACTCACCTGATCGGCTGGTGGGGCTAGTTTAAGCTGAAACCCTAAGGATTGACCCAACGCATTAATCACTGGAAAGGAGGTGGGTATCAATACTTGAAAAGCAGATAAAGCCAGAACCAATGCGCCAACTAATAACCAAAATTCAAAGTTGTTAACTCTAGGTTGTGCTGTTTCTACAACTGGAAAAAACCGTAAGCTACGGATATAAACCACCACACTTAAAAGAAGAAAGCCCAATAAGAAAAATAAAAGCTGTCCTGAAAGCCCCAGATCCGTAAAGGAATGAACCGAAGAATCTCCTAAAATACCACTCCGGGTAAGGAAAGTAGAATAAATCACTAAAAGAAAACCGGCTATCGTCAACAGTACTAAGGGTTTTAATGCTTTTTGTTTTTTAGTGTAAACCACCATAAGGTGAAGTGCTGCCAGCAAAATAAGCCAAGGAATGTAGATTGCATTTTCAACGGGATCCCAGTTCCAGTACCCTCCAAAATTCAATGTCTCATAAGCCCAATAAGCACCCATTATCATCCCTAACCCGATAAAAAAAACAGCTGCCAACATCCACGGCATGGTCGGTTTTACCCAGTCGGCTATGGTTTCTTTTTTCAGTAATGCACCTAAACAGATTGCAAATGGTACTGAAGAAACTGCAAAACCTAAAAAGATAATCGGTGGATGAATGACCATCCAGTAGTTTTGCAGTAAAGCATTCATCCCGGTGCCATCTGTGGGTATAAAATCGGGGTTTAGTGCATATACCTCGCTTTGAATATGGGCTTTTAACAGTGAAAAAGGAGAGCTTCCAATGGACAAGCTACTGGATGGAAATTTAATTCCCATCACCATTGTCAACAACACTAATTGCACGGGAATCAAAAACAAGAGACCTTTTTTGACAACTTTATTTTTGCTGAAACTCAACACCACTATGATTAAAGCATTCCAAAAATTCCAAAGCAAAAAACTGCCCTCTTGCCCTTCCCATAAACAAGAAACTTTAAACCAAAACGGTGTGCTTAATGAAGTATGTTGCCACACATAATGGTACTGAAACTGATTCGTAAAAATCAAATAATACAAACTACACAACACCCCAATTACACTGACCAAATGTGATAAGGCGAAAGCTTTAGTAAAGCGCTCAGATAAATTTGACCGCTTTATTACGAAGCCCCAAGTGATTAACACTAGGAGAAATGCAGCATATATTAATATTTGACCTACACTTGCTATCATTCGACTTGTAATACTAGTTCTTCAGTGACCGGATACGACATACAGGCTAACACATATCCTTTGCTGATATCTTTTTCCGTAAGGCAATTTTTGCCCACCATTTTTACTTCTCCATATTTCACCTTACACATACAGGTAGCACACGAGCCGCTGCAACATGAAAAAGGAATCTTTAATTTGTTCTGCATCGCGGCATCCAAAATGGTGGTGTTTGCAGGCACATGTAAGCCGTACTCCTGCTTATTGATAATCAATTTCATTGTGCGTGCCTCGAAGTTCAGGTTTTGACTTTCGGGCTTTATCCCTTCAGGACTGCCAGTAAAGCTTTCCATAAAAATTTGTTCTTCGGGCACTTCATTTAATTTCAAGCCTGTTTTTACAGCATCCATCATCCCACCTGGACCGCAGATATAATATTCTGATTTGATTGACACCACTTTGCTAATGGATTTAAGTATTTCAGTGATCCGATCACTGGAAATTCGGCCTGTCAGACCATTCCAATGTCTTAATGGTTTTTCCAAAATATGCACCGCACGAAACTTCCCAACATGTACTCGCTCCATTTCAGTGATGACACTTCTGAAAATCATGGTTTCTTCATTTTGATTGCAATAAACCAAGGTCACAAAACTTTTGGGTTCTTTATTCAATACTGATTTAGCAATGGAGATTAAAGGGGTAATCCCGCTCCCACCTCCAAATAGCACTACATGACGCTGAGTGACCGCTTTGGGTAATAATGAAAAAGTACCTCGGGGTTTGATCACTTCAATAGCATCTCCCGCTTTTATAGTGTCGAACACATAGTTGGAAACCACTCCTCCATTTACTTTTTTTACTGTTACAGAAAGCTCCTTATCAATACCCGGTGCACTGTTTAAAGAATAAGCCCTGCGGTACTCTTCACCATTGATGGTAAACACCAAAGTCAAAAACTGCCCTGATTGATATTTTATTTTACTGAAAAAAGGTTGCTTAAAATATAAGCTTACAGCATCAGCTGTTTCATTAACCCGTTTTACTACTTTTAATTTTGTGCTATTGCCCATGAGTTGATTTGTTTATTTATAGTAAAAAGCTATGAAACCATGGTAAAACATGAGGGTAGTAAGTAACATGGAGACCGAAACATGCACAATCATCCAGCCTTGAAAATACCAGTCCGCTTTTAACTTAATCTCTTCCGTATTCAACAAGCCAAGTAGCACATTTGAATAAAAAGAAAGACTTAAAAAGAACAAATAAGCAAATCCAAACCGCATAGCGTGAGCATAAAACACGAGCGGTGACAATGCCCCCATCCACTTATGGATGTTTGTAAATAAATAGGCATGTTGACTCCACTTTTTCACAACTTTAACTAAAGTTAAAGACCACTGAAAAAGCATAAACCCACCCAACACAAAACCTGACCACCGTTTGAAATATTCGCCCTGCTGGAGTTCATCTAAATAACTCCAGCGAAGGTCGAATAGCTCTTGTAAAAGGTATAGACCAAGCAGTGTGTAACCAATTGTTACATAATTAACTACCTTGTTTACCGACATAGGAATCTAAAATCTATTTTGAAGTTAATAAACCTTCAAGTGTTTCGGTTGAGGCTAACACTTTCACACTATCTAAAAACACTTCAGGAGAAGGGATATAAAGTCCTTCACTAGGCCACTTGTCTCCTACCTCAGGTTTAGGTGAGTTTTTAAACCCTTCGATCTCCGTCACATATTGACCTAACGTATTGACTATACCTGTTCTATAAGCCGTAAGAATCTCTTGCACTTCAGTAAAGGTTAACATCTCTTTAGGGTAGGTCCATGTTGTTGCCCCCATGATGTCGCCTAACTTCCAATCTGTTTTGGTCGTTTCACCATGTTCATTGTGACAAGTTACGCAAGGCATTGCCGATGCAAAGTCAGGAAACATTGCGGTATGTAAAGAAGCTTCCTCATCGTAAAAGAACTTAGGCATTGAGTCGGATCGTATTTCAGCAAATAGACTAGCTTGTTTTCCTTCAAATTTGTTCGCTGCATTGATCGGGAAATCAGAACCTAAGAATAAGCCTAACGGGACGGTTCCCTTTTGAATGTCAGATGAAATCCCTCTGAGAAATAATGCTGGAAGTGGACCTGCCTCCACGTCATCTTTTCGCCAGTTTTCATCGAATTTAATTCCTTGTTTTTTTCCAGGCCCCACAATTCCCTTTGTGTATAGTGTTCTCGCTACATCATTTTCCTTAGCAACAATTGCCAGCACTTTATCAACAGGGAAAATAGCCGCTTCACTTGTAGTCGATGTACCGTCAGAAGTCGGTGAATCAGGCAATGCTTCGCCACCACATGAGCTTAAGAATAGCATGGACCCAAGCCCCATACTTACCATCAATTGTTTCATTTTACCTTTTTTCATTGTCTTAATTATTTTAAAGTTTTACAAATCAATGCCCTACCATGCTGGTAGAGATGAAGTTATAGAGCGATATAAAAGCCGCATCTACATCCTCGGTGTACTCTTCTTTTAAGAGTTCTTTGATGGTTGATAGTAATATTGCCCCTACCGTGTCATAATGAATATTCTGAACACCGTAGCTGACATGTTTTTTACCCAGTTGTGCTAACTCCCATTTTACAGCTTCCTGATTGTGAAGCCCTTGAATTAAAACAGTAAGTACCTGAGCAAATTTCTGGTGTTGTGCCTCTTTATTGCCTTTAAATAAAGGTCGGAGATTGGGGTGATAGCGAAACAAATTTTCATAGAAGAGTTCAGAAGCCTCTAACATCCGTGGCTCTAACTTTGAAAAAATTGCTTGTACTAATTCAATCTCATGTTTTGTCATTATCATTTATTATTTCCAGAACTCATACCACTTCTTTGGTGGTTCAGGTGTAGGCGCTGTAGCAGCCGCTTCTTTCATGGTGGTAGCTAACACAGTATAAACTTCTGTCCAGGCTTCTTTAACTTTAGAGGTAAAAGCTCCACCTAAGCCAGCTTCCAGTGTTTCTAGTAATGCTGAGCCTACTGTGTCATACATTTGATCGGTTACCCCATAAGCTGCATGTCGTTTTCCCAAATCCTGAACAGCAGGAACAATAGCCCCAAGATTGGTCAATCCATTTACTGCTGTGGCAATCATCGCCATTAGTTTGGCGCCTTGCTCTTTCATATCGCCTTTGAACAGCGCTCTTAAAGAAGGATCTTTTTCGAAAAGCTTGCTATAAAAGATTTCAGCTGCTTTTTCTTTAATAGGAACAACCAGAGCAAATGAATCTTGTACCAGCTTTACCTTATAAGGTGTTAGACCAGCCTCATTTTCAACTTCAGCTGCTGCTGCTTTCATTGTTGTGGCTAATACGGTATACACTTCTACCCAGGCGGCTTTCACTTCCTCTGTAAATGCATCACCTAAGCCTGCTTCCAAGGTTTCTATTAAAGCAGCGCCAACCGTGTCGTACATGGAATCAGTAACCCCGTACATGACATGTCGCTTACCTAAGTCTTGCACCGCTGGAACAATTGCTTCAAGATTACTTAGACCATTCACCGCCACGCCAATCATACCCATTAATTTTTTCCCTTGTTCTTTCATATCTCCTTTAAAGAGGTGAGATAGCGAAGGATCTTTTTCGAAAAGCTTACTATAAAAGATTTCTGCTGCCTGGTCTGCAATAGGTGCAACTTTGGCAAACGAATCTTGAACTAAAGCAACTTGATTAGCATCCATATTTCTGTTTTTTGATGAATTGATTAAAAGATTATTACTGAGGTCAATGTAGAAAAAAGTAATTTTACTACGTATAATTACGCATATAAAAATTACGTATTTAAGTAAGATTCTTTATTAGATCCAATTCATTCTTAGTAGTGTTCAAAAAAGCTGAAAACAATTTAAAATACTGATTTTCAGCAACTAACAAAACGCATTTATAAACATGTTTTTTAGCATGAAATTAGAAATCAAAGTACCACATCTCAAGAGGAGCTGAAGATTCTTCAATGTAGTTTTGGTGTTCCATTTTTTGCGAATTTTCTTGCCGTTGTTGGAATTGTTTCCAACAACTTTAACATAAGTCATGGATGCCTTTTTGGTCACAAGAACAACAAGAGTGGAAATAATTTGAAAGCTGGATACACTTTGACTTAAATAATTGATTAATAGCTTTTAGATGCTTTCGGCTCAAGCCGCCTAGGCTTTTCCTTTTTCATTGATAAAAAGGAAACAAAAATCTAGGCGATTAGGTCGACTAGTGTTAACTACTTTAGGACGCACATTTTTTACTCATTTCACATTCCCAAATCGCCCTATGAAACGCAAAAAAAGCAAATTCATGCCGTTGTTGGAATTGTTTCCAACAACTCTAACACTTCTATATAAGGGAAAAGACACAAGAAAAACCTCTTGAACCCTGTTTGGTCACAAGACCAACAGAGGCGGGAAAGGGATTATAAATCTCGAATAGGAGAATTGTCTAACAAATTTGCATAAATCACCTACTACTCTTCACACCCTGTGCTTCAATATCAAAAACTTCACTAAATAGGGTTTTAAACTGTTCATAACCTACTACATCTTTTTTACAGACAAACTGCCAACTTACGATGGATTGGTTAATTATTTGAGAGGTAGTCTCATCATTAAAATCATCCACCTTCACTCCTTCTTTTTGGGCAGCATCAAACACAAACTGTTGTAAATCTTCTTTTCGCAATTGGATTAATTGCTCCTTATACTTTTCAAAGGCATTGGTCATCGTTTTAACGGCTTTCCAATGATCAAAGAAATTCACTTCCTCATCCACAATGGCATGTACGGAGTCCAGCTGAGTAAGACGAGCTTTTTGGGTTTGTTCGTTGCGCTCTTCCATATAGTCAATACTGTAAACTAAAAAAGATGGATTACTTTCTATGGCTACATCAACAGCTGCTGGTACGGATAAATCCAAGAAGTAAGTATAATCCAACCCTACCTGGTTTAAATCAAGAAAGGCTGAATTAATTAGGGTATTTCGCGTGTGGATGGAAGTTAACACCACTTTATAGTTTTGAATCTTCTGTGGTAATACATCAAAATCAATTAAAAAGACCCCATATTTCTCTACCAGCAAGTCAGCTTTAGCCTTAGTACGATTACAAATAGTGATGTTTTGATACCCCATGGTCAACAAGTTTTTCAAGGTATCTTCACCATTTTTACCAGCTCCTATTAATAATATGGGAGCTTTTTTGTTTTTTACCGTAAGTTCATCCACCAACTGAACTGCTGCGGAGGCGATGGAAGAGGCACCCGCTTTAAACTCGGTTTCATTAACAATACGTTTGTTCAGATGAAATACCTGATGTAATAGATGATGAAAAAGCACGCCTATGGTGTTGGATTCTGAAGCAAATAGGTAAGCCTCCTTCACTTGGTGTATTACTTGTATGTCACCACATACTTGTGAATGCATTCCGATTGCAACTTCGAATAAATGCCTGACCGTCTCTGATTCATCATTAATTTCTGTCACCATCACTCCTGACGGAGTTGCTTGCACTCCCATGACGAGAACAACACATCTTTTTAAGTCAATCACGGAATATTTTTCTGAGGAAAAATAAAACTCGGTACGGTTGCAGGTAGATAAAATCATCAACTCGTCTACCTCAATAATCTCCTTTAAAGCAGTTGCTATTCGTTGAATTTCTTCTTTATGCAACGCAAATCTTTCCTTGATTTTTACTTCTGCATTTTTAAAATTGAAAGAGAGACATTTTATTTCCATAACCAATACGTATTTACGTAAATATACTTACTTTTTATACGTATTTAAAAAATTCAGTTAGTGTTTTTTTCATATTAACTAAAAAAAACCACCTCAAAAACTGAGATGGTTTTACTAAGATAAACACACCAAAATTAATGCTCAAGAAAATCGATCAAATAGCCCCTATAATCATAAAAATCAGGGTGATCAATTAATATTCTTCGGTTTCGAGGGCGTTCCATATTTACCGCCATCACATCTCCTACTTTTGCATAAGGACCGCTTGTCATCATTACTACACGGTCTGAAAGCAATATCGCTTCATCCACATCGTGTGTGACCATTATTGCTGTAATTTTTTCTTTCGTCCAGACGTCTACCAACACATCCTGCAACTCACCACGGGTCAGTGAATCCAACATCCCAAAGGGTTCGTCTAACAATAACATTTTGGGTTTTAAAGCAAAAGCTCGGGCAATGCCTACTCGCTGCTTCATCCCTTGCGAAAGCTCATTGGCCTTTTTATTGAAAGAGCCATCTAAACCGACTTTAGCTAAATAGTACTTCGCTATTTCTAAACGCTGGCTTTTAGGAATGTTCGAAAAAACCTGATTAACTCCCAGCATCACATTTTCCAATGCGGTCATCCAGGGCATTAAGCTTGGTGACTGGAATATGACTCCCCGATCGGGTCCGGCTTCTTTAATTTGTCGCCCGTTTAAAAAGATGTCGCCCGAAGTAACTTCATTCAAACCCGCTATCATGGATAAGATGGTCGATTTACCACATCCTGAATGTCCGATAATAGAAATAAATTCCTCTTTTTTCACCTGTAAGTTGAAATCTTCCAATACCGTGAAGTCTCCTTTGGGTGTAGGATATACTTTTTTCAAGTTTTTAATGTCTAACATCACATCAGCAGGAGCAATGGGATCTGCTGAAGTTTTGATGCCTGAACTGGAAAGTACTTCGTGTAATGTTTCTGTATGTTTGGTTTCTTGTGTCATTGTGTGTGTTTTAAGTTCTAAGTTTTAAGTAGGGAGTTTTAGGTGGTGAGTGGTAAGTTATAAGTCTTAAATAGTGAGTTTTGAGCTAGAAATGATGTTTTATAAAAATTGGCGCTTAGAAAAACCAAATTCATAATTCATAATTCATAATTCATAATTCATAATTCATTTTACTCAGTACTCTATACTCTAGTCTCTCTTCTTATTTTCCGTGCCTGTCTTTCCAATAGATAATTTTTACGCCACTTCTTAACGGGGTAAGCTAATGAACGTGGTGCTAATAAATCTTCCGGTTGTGCATCTGGAAGTTTGTATTCGATGGAACCTGCCGTTCGTTTGGCTTCGGCTCCAACATCCATTAAATATTTATTGACTGAATTTCTTAGTTCTTTAAACTTCGGGTCGTGATTAAAAGCCTTACGGTCACGTGGTCGTTCCAAATCAACCTGAAAGATGGGTCCTAGTGTTGCATTGGGACCGGGTTTTAACGGAATAATCCGATCAGCTAAATACAGTCCTTCATCCACATCGTTGGTGATAAGCAACACCGTTTTTTTATCTTTTTCCCAGATATCACTAATCTGGTCTTGCAATGAACCTCGCGTTAAGGCATCTAAAGCACTTAAAGGCTCATCTAACAATAATATTTTAGGATCCATCGCTAAGGCTCGAGCTACTGATACCCGCTGACGCATTCCTCCAGATAGTTCGGATGGTTTTTTATTTAATGCTGGAGCCAGGTTTACCATCTCCACATATTTTTTAGCTAAGGCTACGCTTTCTTTTTTTGACAGGTCTGGGAAAACGGTTGTGATGGATAACAACACATTATCCAACACGGAGAGCCACGGCAATAAGGAGTAGTTTTGAAAAACCACCCCGCGATCGGGACCTGGGCCAGTAATCTTTTGACCATTCAATAAAACTTCGCCTTCATCGGGTTCAATAAGCCCTGCAATCAGGCTGATTAATGTTGTTTTGCCACTTCCAGTAAAGCCTACGATTGCATTAAATTCACCTTCTTCTATGGTGAGGTTTATATTTTTTAAAACTTCAGTGCGGTTGGCTCCATCGCCATACCATTTACTTACATTTTTTAATTCTAATAGTGCCATTGGTTAGATTGTTAGATATGAGATTGTTAGATGTAAGACTTAAGATAGTAGAATACGCCCGAGGCTGTGTCTCCACGGCCTTGATCCGGAGAGGTTGGTTCGTGAAGACACAAACCAAGGCGTAGAGTTAGTAATGAGTAATTAGATATTAGACTTTTAGATTATTAGATGTTAGAAATTAGATGTTGGATTTTTGATATAACAAGTCTTGAGTCTTGGTTCTTGCATCTTGATTCTGTTTCTAACCCTATCCTTCTACTTTACTCTTCTACCTTCTACTTTCTGATTTCATCTTTCTACTTTTGTCTTTTCCCCTGACTCTTACTTTTTGATTCTAATTGCGTTGCAAGTAAGGTGTATTGTGTCGACAATAGTGAGTAGTGCGACATGAGATACCTTTCTGCCCAAGAATGTTGCGATTTGGCAAAGCTCTTTGGTCTTGCTACCTGACTCTCTCTGCGCCTTTTTTCCTGACTCTTACATTTTGATTCTATTTGAGTAGCTAGTACAGCGTACTGGGTAGTAAATAGTGAGTAGTGAGACATGAGATACCTTTCCGCCCAAGGCTGAAGTAATTTGGCCTGTTTCTTTTGTCCATCAAGCTTACTCATTCTAAGTCTTGGTTCTTGACTCTTGAATTTTGATTCTATTTGTCTCATAATTATAGATGTTTGATTGTTAGATATTCATATTGAGTATTGAGTACAGAGTATTGAGTATTCAGATTATAGCGTTTCATGTTTCTCAATTCACATTAATCTTGACTCTTGGTTCTTGCATCTTGAGTCTCGATTCTAAGTATTTGATTCTTCCTACCTTCTACTTTTTAGATTATAGATGCTAGATTTTTAGGTATTAGATGTTTAATTAAGAAGTCTTGATTTTTCTTTCTGACATCTAACAATCTAACTTCTCATATCTAATTTAAAACGTTAATAATTTCTGCAAGGACATCATGATTTTATCAAGTAAAAATCCAATGCCACCAATAGCAAACATGGCTACTAAGATTTTTGCGTTGGAATCGTTGGCTCCGTTTTGAAACTGTTCCCATACAAATGAACCTAAACCTGGACTTTGAGCTAACAACTCAATCGCGATTAACACCATCCATGCTACCGACACTGTAATACGAATACCGGTAAAAATCATAGGAAAAGAAGCAGGAAGAATGATTTTGAAGATGTTTTTGCCTACGCCAAGACGTAAGACTTTGGAGACGTTAATAAAGTCCTTATCAACGGTAGAGACCCCCACGCTGGTATTGACCAAGGTTGCCCACATCGAACACAACCCCACACTGATGAACGAAATCAGAAACGACTTATCCATGTCAGAGTCGGTCATCAACGTTTTTACAATCATAAATACCAGCAACAACCACACGACTGGTGATACCGGTTTTAAGATTTGAATTAACCAGGTAAGCGAACTTCTCAAGGTATCACTCAACCCTAAAACAATTCCAATGGGAACAGCTATAATCATGGCCAAAAATACGCCTGCGAATACCGTTTTTATACTCGTCATCACCTGATCTACAAACGATGGACGACCAGTGTATCGTATTGGGCTTTTACCTTGTTCGGCTCGTTGTGCATTAATCTTAGCCGTTTTCTCAGCAAATGCTTTTTTATCTTTTGAAATCAGTTTATGATCTGCTAAAAGCGATAAGTACGCATCGTATACTTGTGTTGGAGAAGGTAACGAGTTGGGCTGACATTTTTTTGCACCCGATTCAATGCATGCTTTCATTTCTTGAGCAGCAGCCTCTCCCTGGTCGATACGTGCCTTTTCTATTTTTCGCTCGGCTTCCATGTTATAAAGTGAACGAGCGCCTTGACTCCAAATTAAAAGTGTGAGGAGCATCGCTCCAATAGGGAATAAGATTCTTTTAAATACAAGAGTGGTGTTTTTTTTAGGTTCTTCCCCGCTAACCAACCGAATTAATGGCTCAAAAAAACCAAGACCTATCCAGTTCAATGATTTAATTATCTTCGTTTTCATACTATTTGTTGTTTGGTGTGTGTGTTTGTGTGTTGTGTAGAAAATTAATTCATTTAAAAGGTTGGAGCATCCGGGACACAACCCCCGGATGCGTGCTCCAACCAATCAACCAAACAAAGACCATGAGAAAATTATTTGCTCTAATTAAAACTCAGTGTGCTTGGCTGATTTTATCTTTTTTTACTTTTTATTTCCGATTTTAAACTTTTCCAAATATTCAAGCGGCTTAGTACCATCGTACTCGGTACCATCGATAAAGTCTGCTGTTGCTGGCTTATATCCATCAGTACTTGGAATATCACTTTCAGATAACGCTCCTTCTTCAACCAATAGCTTTGCAGCTTTCATCCAGATGTCAGGTCGGTAAATATTCTTGGCTGTTTCATCGTACCAGGCTGCTTCTTTTTCTTCTGTAATTTGACCCCACCGTCTCATTTGAGTTAAGAACCATACAGCATCAGAATAGAAGGGGTATGTAGCGTTGTATTTGAAGAACACATTGAAATCTGGCAACTCTCTTTTATCGCCTTTTTCAAATTCAAACGTTCCTGTCATGGAATTCGCAATTACTACCGAATCTGCTCCTACATAATCAGGCATGGATAAAATGCCCACCGCTGTTGGTCTGTTTTTAGGATCATCCAACCACTTTCCTGCTTTAATTAATGCTTTGGTTACAGCGATTGCTGTATTCGGATTTTCCTCCACAAACTTCTTCGTCATTACAAATACTTTTTCCGGGTTGTTTTTCCAGATTTCGTAGTTGGTTACTACTGGAACACCAATTTGTTTGAATACTGCTTGTTGATTCCAAGGCTCACCGACACAATACCCGTAGATTGTTCCTGCTTCCAGTGTTGCTGGCATTTGTGGTGGAGGTGTAACGGATAACAACACTTCAGCATCCACTTGACCTTCCACGTTTTCAGAAGTATATAATCCGGGATGAATACCCGCAGCAGCTAACCAATACCTGATTTCGTAATTGTGGGTCGATACTGGAAACACCATCCCCATTTTAAAAGGTTTGTTTTGTTTTTTGTATGAAGCTACAACTGGCTTTAAAGCATCTGCTGTAATTGGGTGAACGGGTTTACCGTCTTTCATCGGCACGTTTGGTTTCATGGCTGACCACACATCGTTGGATACCGTGATTGCATTACCATTTAAATCCATTGAAAAAGGGGTGACCAACTCGGCTTGACGACCAAATCCTGCACCAGCAGCAATCGGCTGACCTGCCAACATGTGTGAACCATCTAACTCACCATCAATAACGCGGTCTAACACGTTTTTCCAGTTGGATTGTGCTTCAATAGTTACAAAAAGACCTTCTTCTTCAAAATAACCTAACTCTTTAGCGATTGCCAGTGGAGCCATGTCAGTCAACTTGATAAACCCAAAAGTCAACTGCGGTTTTTCAATTTCAAGGGTTGTTTTTTTAGTACTATCTGCCGTCTCTTCCGTAGTGGTTGTTTCTGCACCACCACCGCAGCTATTCATAAAAGCGACCAGTAAACCAAGTACTGACAACTTAAAAATGTGATTGATTTTTTTCATGATAAGATTGATTTTGATTTGATTAATGCTCCTATAGAGCTTTTGTAAAAAGAAGATTCCCGAGAGAACCTTCTTTTATAGTATTGATTGATTTGATTTATAAGAATTTAGGCGTGAAAATGATTTGTGCCCATGACCACGTGTTGATTGTTTCACCCACGTCTGCACCGGCTTTCAACACTTTCATACTTTCCGTTGCACCTAATACTGATTGTCCCAATTTGAAAGTAACTCCGTCTGATAACTTACTCACAAACACTACATCTAATTCAGTACCTAAGAAGTTACCTGTTGAAACCTCTACTGCAGACATGAAGCCATGCAAATCAGCCATCAATGTGGATTTTTCAGACACTTTTGTTTTTAACTTGATATAAGGGTTGATCAAACCAACATTCCCGTGTCCATTTCCAACGAAGAAATAATCCATGTATCCATTAAACTTGTGGTTTGTGCCATATAATGGATTAAAGGCATTTGCGGATGTTCCTGTACCGTCTTCACCAGACATGTATTCACCTCCAATAGTTAACGTTGCCTTTCCTAATTTAAAACCTGCTTCAGCACTTAAGAAAAGTGCGGACACATCGCCTCCTCCCAAAAAATTAGTTTGATAATATGCTTCTCCAACTAATGAAACAGACGCTCCTGCTTTCGTTTCAATAAAACCACCTAATGTTTGCATGTTGGCAACAGTTGTGGGGTCAGTTAGCGAAGTATCCAGTACTTGAGTAGTATTATTATGTGCTAATAAGGAGAAGTTACCAGAGCTTATCTTCTTATTAAACCAAATAAACTGCATTGATTTATAGTTGGCAACTCCTGAGTAATAATTAGAAACTAACTTTCTAAATTCAGGAGTGTTTGCATCTTGATTAAAAGCAAGACCAACATCAACTGAAATACCTGATGAGTCACTTTTGTATTGATAAAGTGCTAGATCATGTGAACGAGCCTGCATTGCCCAGCCTAAGTTTCCTAAGAAACGTGCTCTATCATAATCAAGAGCCATTCGACCAACTTTGATGGATGAAGCTCCGAAATTATACTTTCCATAGGCTTCAAACACATTGGATAAACTTGGATCGGATTTATAAATTTGATCTACTGCTCCCCATATGCGAACATCTTGTAATGATATTTTTAACTCATAATCAGGAGTTGCATATCCAAAATTAACTCGAGTTCGTTGCTCTGTAAATAAAGCTACATCCTGACCTTCAATTCTAGGTTTTTTAAACCCATTTCTCAATTCAGTACGTGGAGTAACCTCTCCTGACAAGCTGAACTGTGCCGATGCGTTTTGTACCAATAGCACACCTCCTAGTAGTAAAATTGGTAGTAGTCTTTTTTTCATATCCGTTTTAGTTAAGTTAGTTTTTAAGGCCGTGTGTAATACTTATTTTTTGTTTAAGTATTTATACGTACAAACCTACGTAATCAAAATCTAACTAAACCATGGAAAACCACAGGATATGACAAGTTTTTACTCCATAAAAAAACCTGCTCTTTCGCAGGTTTAAACTTTAATTCATTAATAAATAATGACTTAACTAATTAGCTGGCGAGATAAAAATTATGCTCTGAAATTTCGTTTCGGAGAATATCAGCATTCTCTATTCCTATTTTCTTTCCTAAATTACGTACAACACCTTCTTTTTTTAGTGATGAAAGCATCCGAATAACCTGTTCTTCGGTCGTTCCAGAAAAATCTGCGATCTCTTTTCTACTGAGCTGTTGATTTAATAAGTTATTTGTCTGACCAAATTTGCGTTCCAAGTACAATAAGGTATCAATCACCCGTTCCCTCACTGTCATCTGCGCCAGCTTACGTACTTTAGTTTCACTTTTATTTAATTCTGAGGCATAAAAAAGCATTAATTCATAAGTAAGTGCTGGAATTGCTTTTAACATCTCTAACATCACTTTATTGGAAAAATTACACACCACTGTGTCTTCTATGGCTTCGGCAGATATGTGGTATTGCTCCCCCACAGCAAAGCCACGATGGCCTACTATCTCGCCATCCTGACAAAAGCGAACAATTTGTTCACGACCGTTGATGCCGGTTTGTGCGACCTTGCATTTTCCTTTATAGATAAAGAACAACCCCTGAACGGGCGCTCCTTCAACGATAAATTGCCTTCCCTTTTTGCTAATCAGCGTGTTTCTTTGTGCTAAAAAAGTCTCTCCTGCTGGGGTTAGACAAGTTTTTTTTATCAAGCAGGAGTTATTGGAACAGTCAGAGCAAGGGGTTGATGAAATAGCCATACTTAGTTTCGTTTGCAACAAAAGTAAGTAATTTTACTTATTAAAAACAATAAAAGTTGATTTAAGAAAATGGATTCCCATCGAATGCTAGGCTTACGATAAGTGGATTACGCATCGGGGTGCGGAATGACGGGGTAAACTAAACCGTCTTTCCGTATAATGTGAGGAACGAGCATTTGTACGGAATCTCTCAATCCATTACCGTCATTCCTTTAGGTTTACCATATTGTATTATTTCAAGGGAGAAGATTATCTTGAAGTAAATAGAAAGCTGACAGGGTGAACTATCGTCATTCCTAGTTTTCGTAGAACTATTTCCGGATTAAGTCCCTGTCAGTTTTATTAGGAGCAAGATTCAAATAGAAATTTGGGAAAGACCCATTATCAAAGGAATTGAATAATACTCCATTATTTACTTAAACAATAAAGGTATGGAATTTAACTGGTTTGTAGGTATAGATGTAAGTAAACAGACGTTTGATGTCGCATTTAAGAAAGGGTCTGAAGCTTATGTTCACACCAAATATTCAAATAATAAAAAAGGAATAAACGAGTTCCTAAAGTACCTTAAAATCAATAAGGTGTTTGTTAAGACTGGTTTAATATGTTTAGAGCATACAGGTATTTACACCCATTTATTACTAGACATGCTAAGTAGTAAATATGCAAACATTTGGTTAGAACACGCCTTGAGTATTAAAAGATCTTTAGGACTTCGTAGAGGGAAAAATGACAAGGTAGATTCAATGAGAATAGCAGAATATGCTTATCGATTTCAAGACCAAAGTGTGTTGTGGCAACCTGCCAGGGAAGAAATAAATAAGCTGAAAAGACTTATTTCGTTGAGATTTAGATTAATAAAAACAAAAAAACTGCTTAATGCACCTCTAATTGAAAGTGACGATGTTAAGGCTTTATCTTTTAATGATGTTAAACGGTTGACTCTGCCAATCATCAAAAAACTCGACCTTCAAATCAATGAATTGGAACAAGAAATCGATTTGTTAATTAAATCCGACCAGCACTTAAATAGATTAGAAGAAATCATAACATCTGTAGATGGTGTAGGTAGAGTAACTGCTTGGCAAATGATTGCTGCGACAAATGAATTTAAAGACTTTAAGAATGCAAGACAGTTTGCTTGTTATAGTGGAGTTGTTCCTTTTGAACATAGTTCAGGAAGTAGTATTTCTTCAAAACCAAGAGTAAGTCATTTGGCTAATAAACGAATGAAAGAATTATTACACCTCTCAGCCTTATCTGCAACGATAATGAAGGGGGAATTAAACGATTATTATAATCGGAAAGTAAAAGAAGGAAAAAACAAAATGCTTGTATTAAACAACATCAGGAATAAGTTAACTCAGCGAGTCTTTTCTTGTATCTCACAAAATAGAAAATATGAAAAATCTTATACTCATTCACTTGCTTAAACCATAGAAATCCGGAAAGCGAAGTAGAACGTAGCTTGTCCGGAATCTACCTATCATGGAAACGAATGCTTGGCTTACGATTGGTAGATTCCGCATCGAAGTGCGGAATGACGCTTGGAGAGTTTAACTCCCCCCCTTCCATTCTAATTAATCAAATTATTCTGTAACGCTACGCGCACTAAATCTGCAGCATTATTCACCCCTAACTTTTTCATGATATTCAACCGGTGGGTTTCTATCGTCCGTACACTGATGCCCAACTCTTCCGCAATGACCTTATTGCTTGCTCCGTTCACGACTTTGGATAGAATTTGTTTTTCCCGTTTAGTAATGTCATACATCGACAAATCAACCATGGAAGTTGCTCCTGTTTCTGGCGTTCTGACCTGGCTAGGTGCTCCACCTACGGTAGTTAAGTATTGGTTGACGATAATACTGGAAATCTCACTGCTAAAGTATTTTTCTCCCGCAGCGACTTTATTAATCGCTTTTATAAACTTTATTTTATCCGTGTCTTTGAGGATATAACCGTGTGCTCCTAAATTCACTGCATTCAACACATATTCTTCACGATCAAACATCGACAGCATTAAAATGCGAGTCTTCGTCTTTTGATTCACTAATTCTCTTGCGGCTTCTATCCCAGTCATGTCTGGCATACTGATGTCCGTAATAAGCACATCAGGATTATATTCAATTACCTTTTGGATGGCTTCTCTACCATTGGATGCTTCAGCCACTACTTCTATGTAATCCTCTGATTCTATCATTTGCTTAATTCCTGTACGCACAATTTCGTGGTCATCGGCAAGCACTACTGTTATTTTCTGTTGTTCCTTATTCATAACTTTGATTAAATATATCTTCCTCTAAAGCTAATTCTACAAATATTGTGGTCCCTTTGGTAGGAACCGAATTAATATACAAGCGTGCATTAATTAAATCGGCACGCTCTCTAATGTTATTCAATCCATTCCCGGATTCTCGAGTACGATTCAGCTTCTCAATTTCTGATAAATTAAAGCCTTGACCATCATCCTCGATAATCAAATTAACAAATTCCACATCGTTGGTCAATTTCACCTTAATAATTGATGCGTTGGAATATTTAATGGCATTGTTAATACTCTCCTGACATATGCGGTAAAGTGAAATTTCGATGTTTTTATTGAATCGTTTGTCTATGGTGGACTTATCACTAAACTCTATAGGTATAGTCGTGGCATTTTGTGACACGGTCACCAGCTCACGCATGGCTGCGGACAAACCATAGTCTTGTAAAACGGTAGGTAATAAATCCGAAGAGATCCGCCTTACTTCACGAATAGTCGTTTGCAGCAAGGATTTAAAGTCCGCTAGTCGTTTCATTTCTTTCTCTTCGGTGGAAGAAAACGACTCTAACCCAAACTTTAAGGCGGTAAGCATTTGCCCAATGCCATCATGAATTTCTTGCGACATGCGTTTCCGCTCCCGCTCCTGCCCTGTGATGATGGAACTCGAACGGATTTTTTGTTCATACTGCTGCTTCAACAGTTTTGCTTCATTCATCTTTTGAAGCTCCAGTTCGGTTTCTTTTCTTTTGGTGATGTCCGAACAAATGACCAAATACTGATACAGCTGACCTTCTATCGAAACAATCGGAATAATGGTGACGTCCAACCAAAAGAAGGTGTGGTCCTTCGCATGATCATAAATTTCTCCTTGCCACACTTCTCTACAGCGGTCGGGGTTACGTATGTGTTCATAGACGATACTTTCTTCAGCCCCTAAATTATTCTCAAACAGCATTTTACCTAGTAACTGATCCAGCGAGTAACGAGTGATGTCACAGTATTTTTTATTGGCATAGGTAATCTGGCCCTTGCTATCGGTTCGAATTAAAATGGTGGCTTCGTTTAAGGCAAAATTGATGTCTCGCAGGTCTTTATTAAACCGCATTAGCGAGACATTGGCGTCCCGCAATTCATTGGCCAACGCTTTCGATTTGGACTCGGACTCGACCAGGTCTGAAATGACTGACTTGATTTTTTTACCTACCGGATTGAAGATAAAAATGACTTCCAGGAACAAGGTGAAAATTACTATGGAAAGTAAGAGGGTTTCTAACTGCTTGAGTTTCTCTAACTTGTCTTTAGCTTCCTCAGCATATTGCGAGACGATGGCATCCATAGCCTGTAAGAAAGCAGCTTCATTCTCTAAAATAAGCCGTTTATATTGTGGCACTTGAGAAAAATCATTGGCTTTTACTGCTGCCACTAACCCCTCTGAACCTGTTTTAATTTTTTGGTAATGCGGCTCGATTTCAATGAACAATTTATTGATTCGGGCACTGTTGGTGGGTGGTACATCCAATTCCTGATCACCATTTTTTAATCCGTTATGGAATTTAATCCATGTAGCTAAGGTCTTAGAAAACTCATCCTCATTCACTTTACCCGAGGCTACATCAGTCATCTTCAACGCCATTTTACTGATCTTCTGACTGAGCATCCTTTGCCTGCCCGCTACGTTCACAACATTGGAATCGTTTTTTTGCTGTGAAATAATGCGTTGTACCAATACGTAACTCGATACCGTAACCACTGCCACTGCCGTAAGGGCAATAGCATACATGACGTTAAAATATCTAAACGTTCTACGATCGGAGCGATCGGAAAAAACAAACTTACTTTTAAGTACGTTTTTCATTTTTGGTTTAAGTACAAGTGCGTAAATTTATAGGAATTTTACGTAGAAGTATGACAAATCAAGAGCAATTAGCACAAATCCTTAAAAAAAAGGGCATCGGACCAGAAAGCAGCAAAAGCCTGTTAGCTGAAGACATCGACCAACTGAAAAACCTCTTTTTAACCGATGACACCAGTTTAACTACGAAAGCTACGGTGCTTACCGCTTTACTGAAGTTAGCACCTACCGCCATAGAAGCCGACTTTATCGCTGAAATTCGCTCTAACCCCACGGACTTTTTACCGCAGGAACTTTTGCCTTTTATCACGGGCGACACCAACAGCTATCAATCAACTATTAATGAGGTAATTAAACACCAACACCTGACATTTGATGCTGCTGAAACAGGGGCACACCACCTGTTTGACAAGTCGCCTGAATATTTAAAAGGTGCTTTTTTAGAAGCTGAACGCCTGAAAAGAGAAACTTACGAAGAAAATAGCGCCTTCTTTAAAGTACTGAAAAGCCATGTACCTTCTCAAAAAGCGAATATCAAAACCTTAATTGATCTGGGCGACAGCTACGATGGTTGCAACCGCACGCCTTCGCTCAATTTATTTTTAGCGTGTTTGTTGGCTGCTGCTGGTCACCCGACCATTGTGCATAGTGTGGATGAAGTGGCTCCTAAGGAAGGGGTAACACATCATCAAATCCTAAAAGCGGCAGGTAAAAACCCTTTAAAGCAGACTTCTGAAGCGATTGCTGATTTAGAGTCGGAGAAAATTGGCTGGACCCACCTTGATCAACAAATCTATCACCCCCAACTGTATGGCTTAAAAAAAGTACGTAAGGAAATGGTGAAACGTCCGTTCCTGGCTACGTTTGAAAAAATGTTGCAGCCGATTGTGGCGGAACGAAATTACGTAGTCTCCCAATACACACACAAACACTACAAATTGGAGGTTGCCCGACTGCTCCATGATTTCTGTTCTTTTGATAAAGCTATCCATGTGAAAGGAATTGAAGGCACGTGTATGATTAATCCTAAAATACCGGCTGAATGTGTTCTTATTGCTGAAGACATGAAAGAAATCACTATCTATGGGGCTGAACTGGGATTCCCCGATTCGTTAGGACGTTACGACAACATCACCCCTGAACTGTGCCTTTCACTGGGTTTGGAAATACTTCATGATAAAGATCTCCCTGAAAGAAACTTCCTGATTTTTCAAGGGGCTACGCTGTTACATTATTTAAAAGAAATCTCCTTTGAATCAGCCAAAAAACTGTTAGAAGCTACTTTATCGAGCAAAACAGCGCTGCAACACTGGGAAAACCTGAAATAAAAACTACGTATTTTTATTGTTATTTTTACGTATTTATACTTGCTTTTTATATTTTGTTACGTATTTTTGCTTAACAAATCGACAAAGCACACACAATGGATACATCAACAAACAAATCAAACATCGTTGTCATCGGTAATGGAATGGTTGGCTACAAATTTTTAGAGAAGCTTGTAGCCAAAGGTTTACACGAAGTGTACAACGTTATTGCCTTTGGTGAAGAACCCTACGTAGCTTACGACCGCGTACACTTGTCGGAGTACTTTGCTGACTCTGATTTTGAAGCGTTGCAAATGGCTCCAAAAAACTGGTACGAAGAAAACAACATCACGCTATATTCTTCGGATCCGGTGATCGATATTAACACCGAAGCAAAAACCATCACTTCCCACAAAGGGTTAACCATCAACTACGACAAACTTATTTTTGCATCGGGTTCTGGGGCTTTTGTTCCTCCGATTGAAGGAGTAGAAAAAGACGGTATTTTTGTTTACCGCACCATTGAAGATTTAGATGCGATCATCTCCTACGCTAAAAATGCCAAAACTGCTGCTGTTATAGGTGGTGGTCTGTTAGGTCTGGAAGCTGCAAAAGCATTATTGGATTTAAAACTAGAAGCACACGTAGTCGAATTTGCGCCCCGTCTGATGCCGAGACAGCTGGATGCGGATGGTTCGGATTTTTTACAGGCTAAAATTGAAGCATTGGGTGTCGGCATTCATTTGAATAAAAACACACGCGAGTTTGTTGGTGAAGGGAAGGTTCGGGCCATGCACTTTGTGGATGGTTCCGAATTACCTGTTGACATGGTGGTTATTTCTGCGGGTATCAAACCTCGGGATGAAGTAGCCAAAGCTGCTGGTCTGGAAACGGGTACACGAGGCGGTATTGTGGTGAACGACAACTTGGAAACCTCTGCTCCTGATGTGTACGCAATCGGGGAATGTGCTTTATACCAAGGCATGATTTACGGCCTGGTAGCGCCTGGGTATGAAATGGCTGATGTGGTGGTCAACAACATCATCGAGCAATCCCGCTCATTTTCACCGTATGACATGTCTACCAAATTAAAGTTAATTGGCATTGACGTGGCTAGTTTTGGTGATCCTTTTTGTGAGAATACGGAGCACGACTCCATCGTGTATCAAAACAAGAAAAAAGGGGTGTACAAGCGCATCAACATTACCAAAGACGGGAAATATTTATTGGGTGGCATTTTAGTGGGCGATGCGGAGGAGTACAACATGTTACTCCAAATGACGCTCAACAAAATGAAAGTGCCGGAGGATGCGGAAGCACTGATTATCTCCACCAGCGGTGAAGGTGTTTCCATGGGTGTTGAGTCATTGCCTGACACGGCCATGATTTGTTCTTGTGAAAATGTCTCAAAAGCGGCCATCTGTAATACGGTGAAAGACGGAAAAACAGACATCGCTCAAATTAAGGCGTGCACGAAAGCAGGTACGGGTTGTGGGGGCTGTATGCCAATGGTGAAAGACCTCGTGAACTATACCCTTACGGAAATGGGTGTTGAAGTGAAAAACGTGATTTGCGAACACTTTGCGTATAGCCGTCAGGAATTATTTCATCTGATTAAGGTAAAGAACCTTCAAACCTATAAAGAAATCTTAAAGGAATACGGCACCGGCTGTGGATGTGAAGTCTGTAAGCCTGCAGTCAACAACATCATTGCAGGGCTTTATAACCTGAAGGTGGTTGAACAAGATACCACACTGGATACCAACGACCGCTTTTTAGCCAACATTCAACGGGGTGGTACTTATTCGGTTGTCCCTCGGGTCGCGGGTGGTGAAATCACACCAGAGAAATTGATTGTACTGGGTGAAGTGGCTAAAAAATATGACCTCTACTGTAAAATCACAGGCGGGCAACGCATTGACTTATTGGGCGCCAAACTCAACGACTTACCCGACATTTGGTCGGAGTTAATTGACGCAGGTTTTGAAACAGGTCAGGCGTATGGTAAATCGGTGCGGACGGTTAAAAGCTGTGTGGGTTCTACCTGGTGCCGCTTCGGAGTGCAAGACTCGGTGGGTTTTGCCGTGGAAATTGAAGAACGCTACAAGGGACTTCGGTCTCCGCACAAGTTAAAGTTTGCGGTTTCTGGTTGCACTAGGGAGTGTGCGGAAGCACAATCAAAAGATATTGGAGTAATTGCTACGGATAAAGGTTGGGCGATGTACGTCTGCGGAAATGGCGGGACCAAACCACAACACGCAGTCTTATTTGCAACCGACATCGACAAAGAGACGTGCATTAAATATACGGATCGAGTGTTGGCCTTTTACATTCAAACGGCTGATCCATTAGTGAGGACAGCTACGTGGTTCAACAAATTAGAGGGTGGCTTAAAGTACCTTCAGGACGTGGTCATCAACGACAGCTTAGGAATTTGTGCCGAGCTGGATGCCTTTATCCAGCACCATGTAGACACCTATTTCTGCGAGTGGAAAGATGTGGTCGACAACCCTGAAAAAAGAGCAAAATTCAAGAAGTATGTCAATGACGACTCCAGCGAAAGCACCCTCGAATGGGTCGCGGAAAGAGGACAAAAAGTACCCGCGCCATGGACTGCGTAGAAGTTCAATGTTTAAGAAACTTAACACTTTGAACTCAAAACTTACAACTTACAACCTACAACTCAAAAACAATGACCACACAACACATCATCGCTCCAGACAAAGTAACCAAATGGTTTAAAGTAGCACCCTCGGACCAATGGTCGTTTGACGGTGGCGAAGCTGTAAAATATGGTAACGATGAAATTGCCGTTTTCAACTTTGCCAGCCGTGGCGAGTGGTTTGCCTGCCAAAACTTATGTCCGCATAAAAAAGAGATGATCTTAGCACGAGGCATCATTGGCGACAAAGCAGGTGAACCTAAAGTGGCGTGTCCGTTTCATAAAAGACAATTTTCCTTAACCTCCGGTGAGTGCCTTGACGACCCCTCGTGTGGCACGATTAAAACCTATCCCGTAAAAGTAGAGGGCGGGATAGTGTATGTGGGCGTTGAATAGTTTGTGTTCTCCTCAGTGCCTTCAGGTCCCCAATTTTTTTGAAGGTTACTGAGGTTTTTTAATTCATCTTTCTAGTTTCGAGCATTTCTTATCCGATGAATAACCGTTTATTAAGCGCTTAATAATCGTATATTATTTTTTACTGCTTTATAATAAACCGTACTAGTAGGTTTTAAATTAAGATTTTGTGTTACTTTAGAAGAACAATAAAACATATACTGGATATGACACATGTGTTATAGGTAATTATTGCCAACCATTAAATACTAAACTTTTAATTCTAAATTTTAACTTAAAAAAACTCAATCTTTAAATTTTTAGTTTTTAATTTAACTGAAACTAAAATGAATTTTAATAACACATTTGTCTCTATGATATGGAATTCAGAAAATATTAAATATTTTGAAAATGAGCCAATTGGATTTATAAATAAACATTCTTTCCATTTGGAGGAAAAAAAAGTTAGTGTTGTTTATAAAAACAGCACTATATATAATCTTGAAGAGCATAAATATTTTGAGATTGGAGACTCAGTATATACCAAAAGAACATACGAATCTGAAGTGTTTCAAAATGAAAATGATAAAATTGAAAGGTTGTTGATTTATTTAGAATTCACGGGACACATTGCAGTAAAATATGTGAGTTTAGAAGGTTTTGAACAAATTTATTTCTCACTAAATTCAGAATTTCCAGACGTAGATACTTTTTCAACTTTAGATGTCTTATACGATACATTTTTACGTCATCTTAACATAAACAAAAATACTTTTCAATATCCAATGACAGAATATTATTTAGAAATGTATAAAGAAATGGAAAAAGAACAAGAAGAAAATAGGGCAAATGACAGAGCTGCGGAATCAGAACATAATTTTCAGTCTAGTAATTATTCAGGTGATAATAACAATACATTCTACAATGACAACCTGGATATGGATCAACAATCATCTGAATATTGGGAAAATATTTAATGCCCTCATTTTTTTAAAAATAAAGTTGATAAATGGTTTCAAAACCGTAGTATTTATGCTGGTTTTTTGGATAACTAATGAAATAAATGATTAACTGCTGAACAAACCAATATTGTGAATGAATTACGGTTGGCAACAAGGTACATAAAATCATAGCGTGGTTCATTGGTTGGATGAGTCGGGTGTTTCATGGTTTCGCGCCAATCCTGCGGATTGGTTCGTAGGGGTTGAAGAAATTACGAGCCAATCCTACGGATTGGCTTGGTGGTAAACCGAAACTTCTTTACTTTTAGCAACACTACGATTTATATACTCAGCGTTGGGCTCAATTTAATTGCAAATAGAAAAACATGGAAAATCAAATAAAATTTATTGATAAAGAAATATCTTTTGATAACCTTTATTTAGATCCGAATAATCTCCGTTTTGCTCATTTTGAATTTGGGGCAAAAAAAACTCCAAAAGAAAAAATTACTGACAAAGCCGTTCAAGAATCAAGCTTTGAAAAGTTAAAAAGCAGCGAGTTTCAAATTCGGAGTTTAAGAGACTCCATTCTTGAAGTTGGCTTTTTACCAGTCGATCGAATAGTGGTAGCTGCCATAAATGATAAGGACTATGTAGTTATTGAAGGGAATAGAAGATTAGCTGCATTAAAATGGGTAAAAGAGATGATAGACGAAGGTATTGTTGATAAATCTCTTTTAAGCTCTTTCTCGACAATTAAAGTCAGCGTTATAGATCCCGAAAGTGATAATGAAGTCAATCGCTTAAAAATTCAAGGAATTAGGCATATATCGGAAATACGCCCTTGGGGAACATATCAAAAAGCAGTCTTAATAAAGACAATGATTGAAAATGAATCCTTGGATGCACAAGATGTTGCCAATGCAATTGGAAGTAGAACTCAAGAAGTAAACAGAGTTTACAAAGCCTATAAGCTTTGGGAACAAATGTCTGAAGATCCTGACTATGGGGAATTTGCTGAAACCAATAAAATCACTTTCTTCTATGAATTAGTTGGTCGGGTACCACTTCGAAATTATTTTGGATATAATGACCAAACAATGGTATTTGAAAATGAAGACGAATACCAAAATTTTTACAAATGGATAATAGAAGACCCAGAAAATGGGAATGTCCAAAAAATACCAAGCTCCTCAAATGTTCGGGATCTTACAAAGATCATATCTAGTGATGATGCCTTAGATGCATTTAAGCAGGAAACAACTTCCCTAGAAAGTGCACTAGCAATTGTTATGAAATATCAATCATTCGATTGGAGGAAAGAGGTAAAACAAGCCAAGGAAGTTCTTACCAAATTACCAATGGATGAGCTAGAAAATTTTCAATCTGAAGATAGAATTAGCCTAATGGATCTTAGAGAAATTATTGAGAAAAGATTAGCCCAGTATGACAGAATCAAAATTTAAGATTGCTTCTAGCGTCATTTCTGAAAAAATAATTCTCTCAACACCAAACTATGATAGGTTAGATATATTCGATCAAATTGAAAAATATGAATCTGTCGAAAACGAGTTCTTTGGGGAAGCTAACTATCCTAAAATTGCAAGACTTGTTAAAAGAAAGTTGAATACGTATATAAAGTATAGAGAGTCAAAGAAATCGATTTGCAAGTTTGAGTTTTCAAAAACGGATGAATTCTCATTGGTCAGCATAGTAAAGCGTGATAAAAGATTTAATGCATATACTGACTTCTACTATAAGTTAATATCCCTTGACAATTTATTATTTGAAAAGTTTTCCGCAAAATATGTAGAACTTCTTATGTGTGATTTTTCCATTGTATCCAGAGCTTCAGCTGATGGAGGTATTGATTTTATGGGAAAAGGAAACTTTCAAAAGCTTCTTAATTTAAAGGGAGAAGAATTAAAATTAAAATCCAAGGAATTCCTTTTTCGGGTAATCGGTCAATCAAAAAGATATTCCAAAAAAAATAAAATTGGAACCAAAGAAATACGAGAGTTTCTAGGAAGTGTTAAGATTCTACAGGAAGCATTAAATCCTGGCAAAGTATCAGCCTGGCTAGGTGAAACTTCAGTTCTAAATGAAATCAGATTGGCAGATCCTTTTCTCTATCTATTTATAACAACAAGCTATTTTTCTGCGGACTCTATTTTGTTGTCAGATAAATTAGGAATCTACACCATAGATATTGATGATATAATTTTTGACCTCATAACTCATGATATTGGTATGAAGAATAATGAATTTAATGCTATGAAATTTGAAAATTGGATAAATAAAAACTAAGCCAAACAATTAGGATCCAAAATCTATAGGCGCAGAGCCTGTTCCGGTTTTAAACGGAAGCGCTCCCATGATTTTATCCTCAGTGTTGCACTGAGCCGCATTGCCACTGCTGTGTGTTTTCAACCTTCTAATTGCGCTCGCTGCGCCAGCAAAACGAGTGCAACTGTAAGCCTAGCTTTTCCAGCATAACTCAAAAAAACCACTACATCATTTTTAATCACACCAAAGCTCATCGCGCTGCCCCACCGCTCTCAAGCTTTATGCTTTTGACTTCCTATTGGTCGGATAAATGACTTGTTGCTCCTTAAATTGACCAATTTCTTCTCTGAGTGTCTGATTGATGTTTTGAATTAGGTCGTTTTGAAATTTCATAATTTCAAACAGTTATTACCTGATGATTACACGTATAATCAACAGATAACTTTTTTACTGCTCTATAATAAAGTGTTGTATCAGCTTTTAAATTAAGATTTTGTGTTACTTTAGAGAAAAATCATATCATCAGGATATGTGGACATGTTCACATATTTAATTGTTAGCCACAAACTAATTTTTAAGAAACATGAGTAACAAATGGAAAGATAAATTGCTTTCATCCAGTTTACCTCTTGAATTTGAGGTTGCTAAAATACTTGCTAAGCAAAAATTTTCTGTAAGCTTTGATTATACATATCAAAGACTAGATGATAGCTTACAAAAAGATTTTTCTATAGATATTTCATCTCTTGCTTATTATCCTTTTAATGCTGATCACATTGAAACCAACGGTCACTTCCTCGTTGAATGTAAATACAGAAATGAAAATATTAATTGGTTATTTCTGCCCGATATCAACTCAGATGATTTTGCTGAATTTTCTACACGTGGCACTTTAAAATATCTTGATGAATTCACTGAATCTCATTCTGAGTACAAACCAAATATCGAAATGGACCTATGTCTAAAGGGAGTAGAAATAAATAATTCTACAGGAGATGTACATGACAAAGGAATAGTACATGGTATTAATCAACTTTTATATGGTTTACCTATTTCCCTTAAAAACGCAATAACAGATGGGTTATCAAGTAATCTTAATGAAGTCTATCCTCACTTTATTTGCCCCATTTTAGTGACTAATGCCAATCTATATGTTGCTCATAAGTCATTAGATATTAACAAAGTAAAATCAGCGGATAAAATTGAAGAGATAGGTTATAATGTACCATATTTAAGTTTTTACAATACTCTTCCTGAAAGTTTCAACACTCATTGCAAGAACCTATTTTCAGATTTACACAAAACATACTCAAACCGATATTCACATTACAAGAAACTAAGGAGTAATGTTTTATCTTCATTATCTGACAAAAATGACACTCGCAGCATTGAAGAAAAAATCAGTGAAATACCAAGCCAACCAAATTTGTTAATGTCTTCTTTGGCTAACGGTTTTGGTACAGATTTTTTTAAAGAAATAATTATTTGTAATGTAGACTCTTTCGACAACTTAATTCAACTCTGTAAATCAGAAATTGAAAAGACTTCTAAAACTCAAAAAAAGATTTGAAAAAGTGGCTAATCAAGTAGTCCAATCTGAGTGGAATTACCCCCTTTAGCGTGTTACGCCAGCAAAACGCATGCAACTGTAAACCCAGCTTTTAGTATCATTCATAACAACCAACAACCTCATTTTTTAATAATACCAAAGCTCAGCGCGCTGCCCCACCGCTCAGAAGCTTTATGCTTTCGACTTTCTTCTGGTCGGGTACATGACTTGTTGCTCCTTGAATTGACCAATTTCTTCTTTGAGTGTTTGATTAATATTTTGAATCAAATCGTTTTGGTACTTCATGATTCCCAATAAATCATGCATTGCATTCAAATTTTCTAATTGTTTGTAGACTATTTCTTCTAAATCGGCTTTGGTATATTTTCTACTCATTATTCTAAAGTTTTGATGGATAAAAGAACAAGTAAAATGTAAAACATAATTACATTAATGTAAAATAAAAATGCATTTATGATTATCATTAATGAAAACCAATTTTTCATAAGTGCATAAATGCGTTACATTTTGTACATTCGAAGCGATGGATAACAAGCTCAACAGAATTAAAGAGGTTTTGGTAAGGCAAGGTGTTAGTCAAAAAGATTTGGCAGCCCAACTTGAAAAAAACGAACACACCATTTCTAACTGGTGTATCAATAAATCACAACCTCATTTAAAGGAACTATATAAAATTGCGGAAATCTTAAAAGTAGATGTTTGCGACTTACTCGTTTCTTTAAAAGATAGAACTTAAATAGGTAGGATTTACGGTAGCATAGCACATAGAATTGATTTATTTCTTTTTCAGTGTATCTAACTCCTAGCAAGGAGACCATCTTTAATAACAATACTCTCCCCTACTAAATTCATCCATGATCAGTTGTAAATAAAGATTTTGTGTTACTTTAGAGGAAAATTATAAGTTGGATATGTAGGCATGTCTAGATATTCAACTGTTAGAAAACATACTAATTAATATAAACTTCATCAAACAGTAATTTGTCAACTAAATAATTCACTTTAGGTTAATGAAAAAATTAATTATAATCACCTCAATCGTTTTCTTAAACTTAAGTGCAAAATCGCAGATTGTTTCTATTCCAGATACGAATTTCCTAGAAAATCTTATAAGTTGGGGTTGGGATACAAATAAAGATGGACAGATACAAATTGACGAGGCCAAGGCAGTAACGAATTTATTAATAACAAATCCTAAGGTTAAAGATTTGACTGGAATTGAAGCTTTTTCAAACTTACTAAGTTTGGATTGCAGTGGTGCATTAATTAGCACATTAAATCTCAGGAAAAACTCAAAATTGACAGGACTTATCTGCGACAACAACATACTTGACAGCATTGACATTACTCAAAACTTTAATTTAAAAACGTTATGGTGCCCAAGTAATCGATTAAAAAGCTTAAACCTTACCAATAACACAGAATTAACTACTTTGGAATGTTCCTTCAATCAAATCACTCAATTGAAACTAAATAATAACACAAAGCTGACAAGTCTAAATTGTTCAATGAATCAACTTACAGAACTTAATATTAGCAATAATACCTTGCTGACAGGGTTGTCCTGTAATAACAATTACCTTATTGAATTGAATGTGAGATACAATCTATTATTAAACTATATACATTGTCAGAACAATCTTATAGAAACCTTAGACGTAAGCATGGACACTGTTTTAACTTACCTAAATAGCGAAGGGAATCCACTTCTTTCACAAATATGTATTAATAAAAAACAGTTTGAAAAATTAGGAGATACAAGATCTTGGAGAAAAGATGACACCGCACAATGGAATACTACTTGTGGCGTAGTAACAGGAATAAAAGAGGAAACTATGCCATCAACAGCAAAAACTTTAGTGAGGATTGTAAATTCTTTAGGACAATTCATTGAGCCAGATCAAGCAATTAACGGGGTGTTTATCTATCAATATAGTGACGGAAGTACAAGTAAAATAGCTAAGTGAAAGTTATATCGATACAAAAAAACCTAACTGCCTTAAATTTAGCTTTTCCAGCGTAACTTATGCCTCACAATAATCAGAAGTCAGTGACTTCAATAATCAACTCTATCATCATCAACCCTTTTTCCAAACCCTAAACTCTCCCCTACTAAATTAACCCATCATCGGTTGTCAATAAAGATTTTGTGTTACTTTAGGGGAAGTCTATATATATGCCGGATATAAGGACATGTCCACATATTAAACTGTTTCCTCCGCTTAGAGTCACTCGCCAGAGGACTCTGAGCAGCTAGGCATCTTGTAATAACCAACTTAGAATTTACAGAAAAGTCAGTATTTTTAAAAAAAGCAAACATTTTTAGATATGCCAACACATAGCATTCATGAACAGAAAGGAGCATTTTATTTCACTACTTTTACGTGTCATAACTGGCTCCCACTCTTAGAAGAATCAAAGTTGTATAACTATTTGCCAAGTTGGTTTAATTATCTAAGTAAAAAAGGAATAAAAGTTAATGGGTATGTAGCCATGCCTAATCATTTACATTCTGTGTTTTATGTAGAAGAAAATAGTAAAGGACTAAACCATGAAATAGGTGAAGGAAAAAGGTTTATGGCTTATGAAATTGTAAAAAGATTAAAACTACAAAGTAAACATGAGTTACTAACAATATTAGCCGAAGGAGTACCGATAAAAGAGAAGGAAAAAGGTAAGAAGCATCAAGTATTTAAGTTATCATTTGATGGTAAATTGTTAGAAAGTCAAGAAGCCATATTAAACGTGTTAGATTATATTCATCATAACCCAGTAAGTGGAAGATGGCAGTTGGTAGAAGACTTTGTTACTTACCCCTATTCGAGTGCAGCGTTTTATGAATTAGGCATTGAAAATGATGTGCAAATTTACGATTATAGGCAGTGGTTTTAAAAGTCAGAGTCCTCTATCGAGTGACTCTGAGCGGTGGGAAGCTGTATATGCACACCAGTGTGCATATCCAACTGTTACCTGCAATAAAGAGAAAAATGTACCATGAACTTTGGACAACAGCTTTTAGGTAAAATATTTCCTCCATATAGATTTTCACAAGAGAGGAAAATGGGACAGAAATTGTACTTGTCAATAATGAAAATACTTCCTTCAGAATTTGAGGAATTAAAAAATCAATCAGATTCATTAAGATTTAGTTCTCTAGCTCCTTGGGTACTTTACCCAGATTTTCTTTTTTTAAGCATGGTTTTTCCTGGAGAAAGTTACAGTCAATTTAAAAAAAAGGGAAAGAATTATAAAATTCAGGGAATAAGTATTTTCAATGTAAAAACAGACAAATTTGAGCCTATTGAACTATTAATAAAAGATAATACGCCTGTAGGATTAAAAATTGGCAATAATGATTTTAAATTATTTGATTTAAATTCAGATAGAATCAAACGGGAAAATATTAATTCAACCTCATTTGAATTTGAACCAGACGAATCAGACATATTGTGGGATCAATTATCAACCAATATAAAGGAATCACTTCAAGAAAATTACTTTCAAGAAATTGAATTAAGCGGGCGAACATTTTTTCAAATTTTTGATCTGGAAGACGGAAATTGCATTGCCATTAATAAAAAGTAAGAAGTTTTTTCCTTAGTTCATAATGCGAGTCCAATGTCTACAAAAATGAAGATTAGCCTATCCGAATTCATTGAGCAAATAAATAATGGTAGCTTTGATAAAGAAGCTCATTTAAATGAGAGATATGAAAAAAGCATACAATCGAATAGACGGTCCCGACTAAATTAGCCAGAATGCGCCCCCCCCCCTCCTAGTTGGACAAGCAGGTCTCACACCTCACTCTCCGTAGCTCAGTAAAGCTTAATTACCCGCATTAAATCTATTATTCGTGAGTTGAATAAAGATTTTATAGTAACTTGTTATTAGTAAAATATAAGTTGGATAAAAGGCATGTGTCACTTATCGATTTGTTCTAGCACCATAGCATAATGAAGAAAATAGATAGATCTAAGTTCAAACCGACTCTTTTGAAGAGAAGCAGTTGATCATAACGTTGTTTTATGAAACGCTATGTTGTACATTTAGCCATTACAGTCCGTATCATTACATTTCTTTTAGCCATGGTGCTACATTATTTAGTAAATCGAAGGAAAGCAGAACACTTCGTTTCTCTTGGCATACTTTTTTTAATTTTATCTTGTAATGATAAACATGATCCTGCCGGTCCTGAAACATCCCCTTGTTATTCTACTGACCATACAATAATTGATTTATGTAACGATAAAACATATCATGCATGTGATGAAATATGCGTTGATACGGTAATTGATTTTCCCATAAAAGATCAACATCCAAATTCATATGGTTTTATTGAAATAGTAGTCGATTCTAAGGGAGTGGTCTGGGCATTAAATGGCTATGACTTATTTAGAATTACTGAGAATGTGGTAGAAGACTTTAGCGATTTTATGGCCAGCCATCATGTAAAATGGTTTTATGGCTTGTATGTGGATGATCGCGATAATCTTTGGTTGGCCAACTCTAGTAAAATCTATAAATACAATGGAAGTCAGTGGTCAGTATTAAGTATTGACGAGGAAACATCTGATTTTACCGTGTTTCAAGACACGGTGTACGTAGCACTAGACCATGTTACGGGTATTATAAAAAGACACATAGATGACCTGGAAGGCAAGCACGAAACTTATTTAGAATTTCCAGATGAACCGTCTTTAAGATTCTCTACTGACGATATACAAGTAACAGAAAATGGTAATATTTGGATATCGAAGGATAATCTGGTCTTATGGTATGATGGGAAAAATTGGACCGTTTTTGATCATACCCTTACAAGTATGGATGAAGACGATTGGTTTAAGGAGCTCACCCTGGGTATAAATAATGAGGTTTGGGCAATAACTGGACGAGGAAAGATGTATCGATTCTCAGAAAGCGGTGTTAAAGAAATAGATTTAGGGAAAAATTTCGTTTCCTCTCAATCACTCTATGTGGATCGCAAAGGTTATTTATGGTTAGAACATGGGAGTCTTTCCTGTTTCGAACCAGAGAGCTTAAAGGAATATCAATTTGATTACTCTTTGGATTTTAATAGTGGATGTTGCATTCAAAAATCGAATTTTATGGCTATAGATAAAGTCAATAAGCGGATTATTTACCCGAGTTATAACAAAGGTTTGTCATTCATTTCAGATTGGAGGGATTAACACAAGGTGAGCTTCATATTGGATTCAAATGGAGTTTTAAACATGTTTTCAGTCACTAAGCGATCTTCATAAAGAAAGCTTGAGTGTATTATTAATTAATTGTATTTATGAAACAGATTGTATTCGTTCTTTCGTTTATCCTAGTTCTAGTTGGTTGTAAAAAGGATAAAGACGAGGTGAAACCAACTGTCAAAGAAACCCCAAGTATAAATGATCAAAGCTTGGATTGTGACTCTACCTCAAACAGTTTTCTAACCTTTGCTGATGACATAACTCCACTCTATTTTTCTACAAGTCGCGCCATGGTTAATAAACTAGGTCTTTCAAAGCAGATTTTTATCGAGTCAAGTAACTATGCAGATGGTGTAAATTATTGTCCTGAATATCAAATTTCAGACTATGTAAAAAGTACCGCTGTATTGATATCATATATTGAAGATACGCCTTTAAAAACGAGTAATTCGTTGCAGATTACTACTAATCCCAAAAACATAAATCCAACGAAGGCACATTTAAAAATAGTGCTTCCCAATGAAAAAGAGGTCATCGCCAATTCTGGAACAATTACAATGACGAATTTGTCTTATCACACCGACTTTAATGATGGTACATTAGTCGATCTGAAGACCGCATTAATAAGCTATTCTGTTATAGGAAATGATGGAGAATTATATTCTGGTGAGATTGTAATCAGCAAGAAAACACAGTCTTATTTGTTCTATTTCTCCTTCCTGGAATACACTTTAATTGACGATGAAAATGTGATTTACGTTGATAGCGAAATAGCCACTATCGATAGTTTAAGTTTAGTTGGACAAGGAATAAACCCGTTTGATAAACTGAATAGATATGAACTAAAACTCTATTATCAAGATCAGAATAAACAAACTCAATGGATAAACGCTACTATAGTTTCAAACCGTGTTGACGGCCTTATCAATGGAGAGTACACCCTGGGGGAAAGTAATGAATTTTCAATTGAAAAAGCCTCTTTTTCTAATGATGCGAATAATTTTAAAGAAGGTACACTAACCATCACAAACATGTATTATTCGTCTTCCTCACCCAAGATTAGCTTCTCTTTTATAGACGATAATGACCGTAGATATAATGGGTATTTCGATAATCCTGAGGCCGTAAGAAGAGCCAATATATATTACTACAACAACTATTTTCAAGACACTTATTTCGAAAAGATTTTTGCCTTGCAAAGTATTTATATACGAAACTCCGGAAAAACACAAAGCGGTTTATACCTCAACCAAGTACTTTTCGCTCCTTCTTCAATGATTGGATTTAAAGATGAGAAGCCTTATGGTTCTGGTCCTAATATTTTGTTGGAGATGTATTCTTCACAGGCTGGAGAGCTAGACGAAGGGACGTATACTTTCGAACTAAATGCGAACAAAGCATTTATTATCCATACTGCGAAAGTTTATTTTTCCTATCAATGGAATTCTTCTAGTATTTCTGATTACATGCAAAGTGGTGAACTCAATGTAAAAAAAGATAGCAAAGGAAAATACACAATAGATTTCGATTTCTATCAGGTAGAAAATGAACAAGGAGTTAATGTATTTGGGAAAATAAATAGTATAAACTATCATATTGAGGACTATTAAGGTTTTCTTGTCTCCAGCACTACTTATTGAACCTTTCTATACATCTCAATTCCCCTACCTTAGCCACCATAATAGCCCACGTTGCAGCAGCAAAAAGCGGACTACTATGAGTTTGATTGCTATTTTGAATCAGGTTGTTTTGATACTTCATGATTTCAAACAGTTATTATCCGATGATTCTACGTATAATCATGGGGTATTTTTTTAAACAGCTTTATAATAAAGTGTGCTATCAGCTTTAAAATTAAGATTTTGTGTTACTTTAGAGAAACAACAAAACAACTACTGGATATGACACATAGGTGGTTTATTCAGTAGTTGTGTGCAACTCAATTAACTAATGACAAACACTTTTAAAATCATCGCATTGATAACTTTTAGCTTTCTGATTGCATGCTCAGATAATCAAAATAGTAATAAACAAATCAATGCAGAACTAGAAGTAACCGAACCTGTAAGACCTAAGACAAATTCTAAACTGCCAGATGTTGAACGTGAAATTCAAGCAAACAATGAACTTGTGCTAGGTGTACCTGAGCTTGAAATTCTTGATTCGAGCATTTATAAGATATTGACAAATGTAGGCTTTGAAAAAAAATATGAAATAGCATATTCTCATGACCCATATAAGATAACAGGCATGTTTAATAACGATGACTTTCTTGATACAGCCTTCATCGTAAAAGATATAGATAATAATAAAGAAGGTCTAATAATACGATACGGGCTTAGCAACCCTTATGATCTAACTATTTTGGGGGCTGGAAAAAAAGTGTTAGGACAAAGATTCGATGAATTTAACTGGGTTGGAGATTTTAAAACTATACCGAAGGGTAGCAAAAAGGCGAGTAATGTAGATGATGATGGAGAAATCATAACAGAAGAAATCCCAAACTCACTTAAAATAGAACTACCAAATGATGGAATATACATTCATGCAAGCGAGAGTTGTGGAGGTGGAATAATTTATTTCGATGACGAATCTTATCAATGGATTCAACAAGAATAAAAGCATACAATCGAATAGACGGTCCCGACTAAATTAGTCGGGATGCGCCCTCGCCTAGTTGGACGGGCAGGTCTCACACCTCACTCTCCGTAGCTCAGTAAAGCGTAATTACTTGCATTAAAATCTGTTATTCGTGAGTTGAATAAAGATTTTATAGTAACTTGTTATCAGTAAAATATTAGTTGGATAAAGGACATATGTCGCATATTCAATTGTTAACATTCATACTGAGAGACCTCAGTGTAACCCGGAGAAGAGCTGAAAATGTTTATATTTGAGGCAAAAATTTAAATAGCAAAAGAATCAGAAATCATATTTTACCAGTCTGATAATGGAAACATAAAAATTGAGGGTATTTATCAAGACGAGACTTTTTAAATGACTCAAAAAAAATTGCTGAGTTATTTGGTGTTCAAAGACCCGCTATAACAAAGCATTTGAAAAATATCTTTGAATCTGGAGAGTTAGAGGAAGATTCAGTTAGTTCCATTATGGAACATACTGCAGAAGATGCAAAAAAATACAGTTGTATAAAATAAAAACCGCATAAAATTGACTATCAATACTTTATGGGATATGAATAATGTTTTCGTTAAAACAAGATTTTTTTAACAATGTAATTTTTTCATTAAATTATCTCAAAATTAATGAAAGTTCACCAAATGAAAGTTCTTATTAAACTTGTGTGTTTAATTCTTCTGGTATCTGTTACCGGATTTACTTTTGGTCAAAGTACACTTCTTAGTTCAGGAGGCACTGTTGCAACTTCAGAAGGCTCACTCAGTTATTCTCTTGGACAGCTTAATAATCAAACTAGTTCAATTTCAGAATGGTCAATTATAGAAGGAGTTCAACAACCCTTTGAGGTATCACAACCTTTAGGAAACGTTGACAAAGAGTTAGCTATCGGTATATCATTGTATCCCAATCCAGCCAACGATATAGTTGTTGTAACCACTGAAAATTTTCAAAATTTAGAACTTACGGTTTTGGATATAAGCGGGAAGGTTCTTCTGGAAAAGAAACTTACTGATAAAGCAACACCGATTGATATGAGTGCATTTTCTGATGCAATTTATTTAGTGAAAATTAATAATGATTTTCAATCAATTAGGACATTTAAATTAATTAGAAAGTAACAACATGAAAAAATATTTCTCCCTTTGCTTAATCGTTTGTTCTCTGAATATGTATGCTCAGACACCCAATAAGATGAGTTATCAGGCAGTCATAAGAAATGCTGCCAATGAACTTGTTACTAATGCTGCTGTAGGTATGAGAATTAGCATTCTACAAGGTAGTGCCTCCGGTAAAGTGGTCTATTCAGAAAGTCATACACCAACTACCAACCAAAATGGATTAATCAGTTTAGAAATTGGTGGAGGCACCGTGTTGTCTGGTGCTATTTCTAATATTGATTGGTCAGATAATACTTATTTTGTTCAGACGGAAACCGATACAGATGGTGGTACGAATTATCAATTAATGACCACCAGTCAGTTGTTGAGTGTTCCATATGCCCTACACGCTAAAACGGCAGCTACGGTAACTAAACCAGTACTCTTAGAACCTTATATTTTAGGAACTTCCACATATGCAGATAATGCTAGTTTTTACTATAATAAAAAATTGGGATGGCAAGGGGCAAATGAAGCCTGCAAGGATGCTTATCCGAATGAGCGATATGCGAGAGCTTTCACAATGGATCAGATAACACAAGCATTAACTTTAGGCAACTTTTCTGATAATCAAAACTATAACGATGTCCCTTTCTGGATTATTACCTCGTCTGTGACAAAAGGGGCTAGCTATAATGGTTCAGGACTCAACAATGCTGCAAATCTATCAGATGGCCTTAGTGGTGTATCTACAAAAGCCATACAGGGAAAAATAACATTCGACTTTAAGTTAGAAAGTACTAATGATGAAGAGCATTATAAAAACGGTCCATTGCAAAGATTTTTCACCGTTGAACAGGATATTTTCTCTTCAAGCACTAATCTCCCCTGTCTTTGTGGTACCTACAAGCCTGCAGAGGACCAATAACCCACTATTGACAAGGTTTAAAGTTTTCTAAGATTAGCACCTAGTACTCTTAAGCTTTGGTTTACAGAAATTGAAAAAGTAGCTGATATGCTATTCATTTCCCTTTCAAAAAGAGGGAACATAAAACTTACTATCGCGGACAAGTTTTGTGGTTCTTACTACGGGCGCTGTCTGGATCAATTGGGGGTAAATTGGGTAATAATTTTTGCCCTGAAAAACTTTAGTACTCCAACCCAAAAGATTAGCTAAATGGGCAAAGCACCCTGTAAAGTTTCAAAACCACAACTCAAGAGACCCGCTGACAACATTAAATTTAATAATTAAGTCATCGCTACTTTATATATAGTCCCTATTTTACCACAGTTTAAAAAACCAATGCTGATGAAATATTTAATCCTTTGCGTAATATCACTTCTCTCCTTTTCCTGTAAAAAAGACAAGAATAAAATCATGGTAGATTTAAGCCAATTTGATGAAATAACGGAACAATATCCCTATGAAGAAATAAAACCCACAATACCTGTTAATTATTTTGAGCTCTTGATTTCCTATGGTAGCGATGATGAAGTATTATTTAGTTCAGGATCTAAATGTTCTGATGCTTCAAACCCAACGGATTGTGAAGTTCAATTTGACTCATTAAAAAGTCCTTCTGAAGGTTTTTCTTCCGGTTGCTTGCCCAATTATTGCTATAAATACCTCAAATATCAAAGAGGTAATGAAATTAATGTGCTCACTAATACCGATGAATTAAAAACCTTTTTTGGAGAAATTGATTCTAAGTCGGAGGCAATCATGTTAGTTGTTGCAGCTAACTACAATTTCAGTACTCAAGACAAAGAGACAGGTGCTATAAAAGTATCCGATGCAGGATATGAACTATTAGTAACAAAGCTGGTGAAAGACTGTAACCCAGTTCAAACGAATAGGTACCACCTGGAAATTACTAAGGCTGGAGAAATCAATATTTTAACAGAAGAAGAGTATTCTGTGTCTGAAGGGGCATGCATTTAATATCCCTAACCTATTTTATATAATTATAGCTCGTTTGTAGTTTACTTGCCCAAATCGTGTGCCTCGTATTAGACCGTGTGTGCGTATTTTTTTAATCTTTTCAATCATAATGTAATGCTAATGAGCTAAAAAAAAATTTAACTGGTTCTAATCGATTAATAACCTCCCTGTATGTACAAGATTTTCACCCTGCCAAATCATATAGAGATACACACCAGAAGAGATTCCTTCCAAATTAATTTCTTGCTGTAAGAAACCACCAAGCGGCAGCGTTCTCTCTAAAACACCATCGATCGTCATAATTTCAAGTTTTGTATTCGGACTAAGTGATTCAATTGTAAATACACCAACCGATGGATTCGGATAAACATTGATATCAGAATCAGTAGAAACGGTATGACTTTCCAACCCGGATACAACTGAAGTATCACCGTTTAGTCGAACGATATGATTGGCTGAAATACCGTTATAACTAGTAAAAGAGCCGCCAATTAATATTTTCCCATCAGATTGACGATTCAAAGCAAAAACACATGCATTCGCTCCAGAACCCACTTCAAAAGTTTCATCAACTTCCCCATCTTCATGCAAACGAACAAGGTGACTTTTAGAAGATCCGTTAAAATAAGTAAACCAACCACCAACTAATAACTTGTCATCTGGCAATAACACCAAATCAGTAATACCTGCTTGTGCATTCGAACCCGTGCCCACATCAAACGTATTGTCTATTGAGCCATCGGTATGCAGTCGGCTCAAAGAACTTATATTTTGTCCATTTAATTTATTAAGCGCCCCCGCCACGATTATTTTACCATCTTTTAGGACCAAGATGGAGGACACTGTTCCATTTACTCCAGTTCCTATATCAAAGGTATTATCCACAGATGCATCTTCATTCAATCGTAAAAAATATCGTTGTGAAGAACTCCCATTATAGACATTAAAATTACCTCCTATCAAAATCTTACCATCTGGTTGAAGAGTAATTTTTTGCACCAGAGCACTTCCTCCAGAACTAGATCCAGCTCCTGTTCCTGTATTAAAAGTTTGATCTACCGCACCATTCGCATATAAACGAACTAAACCACTTTTTGAAACACCATTAAACGAAGTAAAGTCCCCGCCTACCACTATTTTTTTATCTGGTTGTAGCGCTATTGCATAAATATTACTATTTGCAGCAGTACCGATAGCGAAATCGTTGTCAATAGTACCATCTTGATGTAAACGAGCTAATCGATTTTGTGTAACACCGTTGAAGGCAGTAAACTTCCCTCCTAACAGAATCTTTCCGTCAGCCTGTAATACTATTGCTCTGACTACTCCATTAGGCCCCGAGCCAATCTTAAATGATTCATCAATCGAACCATCAGTATTCAATCGAACTAAGTATTTTTTAACAACACCATTAAAAGAAGTGAAATCTCCCCCTACAATCAACTTATGATCTTCCTGTTCCACTATTTGAAACACAGTACCATTTGCTCCCCAAGATTCGTTTTGAAACGTATTATCTAACGACCCATCCACATTAAGTCGTACCATACGATTTGAAAACTTATTATTATACCCGGTAAACCAACCGCCAACTAATATTTTACCTTCATTTAGAACTACTGTACTCGTAACACTCCCTGTAGCACCAGAGCCTATATTAAAAGTAGGGTCAATAGATCCATCTACATTTAATCGAGCTAAACTATTAAGAGCAATACCGTTAAAAGCGGTAAACTGCCCCCCAATTATAATTTTATTGTCTTGGTGAATAGCAATAGAATAGATGTCTCCAATATTTGCTCCAGCACCAATATCAAAAGAATCATCAATTGATCCGTCTGAATTTAAACGGACTAAACATTTTTTAGCAACCCCATTAAAAGAAGTAAAATAACCGCCAACTAATATCTTTTGATCTCCTTGTACAGCCACAGTATTTACCCTAGTACTAGCACCTGACCCAACATTAAATGAGTTATCGATAGAACCATTCGCAGTCAAACGAATTAATCGCATATGGGACGCTCCGTTAAAAGTATCAAAAGCACCTCCTACCAGTATTTTACCATCCGAATTCAGAACAATACTATTCACATCATCATTTGCCCCGGTACTTATAAATGAATCATCAATAGAACCGTTTGTAGTTAATCGCACCAAACGGTTTTTGGATGCACCATTAAATGTGGTAAACTCGCCTCCAATAAGTATTTCCCCTTCCGGCTGTACAACAATTGAGTTCACATGACCATTTGCCCCTGTTCCTGTGTCAAACGTTTCATCAATCGACCCGTCTGAATTTAAACGTACAACACGGTTGTTATAAACCCCATTAAAAGTTGTAAACTCGCCCCCTACAAGTATTTTCCCATCAGGCTGTAGTGCAATTGACTTCACCCTGCCATTAGCACCTATCCCTGTATCAAATGTCTCGTCTACTAAGCCATCCGCAGTCAAACGAATAAGCCGATTCACAGGTAATGTTCTGTAAAAAGCAAAATCACCCCCGACAAGAATTTTCCCGTCAGGTTGTGTTTTAACTACATGAACTGGCTTACTGAAAGTACCTAGACCAAGACTACTTCCATCTGGATCCCCAGGCCCTGACGCTAAAACAAACGATTGAAAAAAAAAGAAAGTGAAAACAATTACTGAAGAGAAAACAAATAACCTCATTAATAATCCGTTTTATTTAAAGATGATACAAATACTAAAAACATTATAATTAATTTATACTAACTCTCATAATAAAGTAACTGCATACTCTAACATAGTTATCAATAAAACCACTCATACCATCAACAAACAAGGTTTATAAACTTACTTTATCTGTTAGTTCAAATTCTCGAAAGGTTCGACAGGCGTTAAGACCTAGTTAAGTAGTTAAAATTAAAAGTCTCTTAAAGTCATACCAGAGCTGGTAAATAGATCTTTTATAAGCGAGTACAAACAACCTATACATCCATGTAATATTTAACCGATTATGTTATAATGTTTTTAGGTTATCGACACCTTTATGAGACAATAATTTTCTACTATAATACATCTATTGAAACCAACATCATGTCATCTAAAATTTCCGAATACCTTAAAAAGTTAGTTCAAGTCACCGAAGAAGAAAGTGTCATTTTTAGTGTTTTTATTAAATAGGTAAAGAGTATATAGGGACTATTTGTGAGCTGGCTTTAATTTCTTAACTAAAAACAATAGAATTTGTAGCTGTGTTTTTTTTAAAATAAAAATCGATTATATACTATACTTCGAATATCTCCCAACTTATATGAACATTTAAATTAGAAAGAAATTATATTTAAAAACAAATCCATATGTTTACTAATTTCTTCACAGCAATTAAAAATGAAACAAACATTCCTTTCCCTTATTATCTTTATTTATATCTCCAGTACATTCGCACAACATGATTTTATAGCAGACACATTAATAATTATCCCTTTAGGGAAAACAAACATAGCTTTTCAAAACACTAATCAACAATACAAAAAAGTAAGTGCGGGATACGATCATTTCAATTTAGTGTTAGATAACAATACAGTTGTTTCATACCAAGACACATCAAACCACGCATTAACATTTCCTGATATCACTGACAAAATCATTGATATACAAACAGGCGCTATTCACTCCCTAATTTTGTTTGACGATAGTACAATAAGTCAATTTATGACAACCGATGAAATCAATATGTTTTTCCCATGGAAACTAAAAAAAATAAGAGAAATAAGATGTGGTTTAAATATGTCTTTAGCATTAAAGCAAAACAACATAATGTATACATGGGGATCTGAAGGTTTGATTTCAGAACTAGGTATTCCCCCAAAAACATATGGTGTGAAAACCGCTTCAATAGGAGAAAAACATGTTGCGTTTATCAATATAAAAAACAAGGTGTTTGTGTGGGGAGATGATTTATTCGAAAAGAATAAGATTCCAACTTTTAAAAATATTCCTCAGCAAATTGTAAGTGGAAACAACCATGTATTAGTATTAGATAACAAAGAAAAACTATACTGTTGGGGAAAACTTAATTCCACTCATCTACCAAACTACATGGATTCACTTAAGATAAAAAATATATCAGCAAAAGGAGATTTCAACTTAGTTACAACATACGATAATCAAGTAGTCATCTGGAATGAAAACAATGATTTAAAACTGGAGTTGAAAAACATTGGAGATATTAAGTTTAGCACTCTCGGTATTGACTTTGCTGTAATTGGTTTAAAAAAGAAACAATCAGATAAAAATAAAAAAACGGTAATTAGTCAATTATCAACCTACAAAAATAACAATTGGAGAAATAATAATGACAGTCTCAACAATGACTCCATTGGTAACGTTCAATCGTTTGTAAGCAAATATTTCCTCAAAGAATTAGAAGACACGAATAGTCTTGTTTTTAAATCGATAAACTCAAAGTATTATCTTAATAATTCTAATACAGAATATGAATTTCAAGGAAAAGGCAACAAAGTAACCGTTATAAATGATAATATGGATTTTAGCCATAACAACAACTATCGAAGAGTGATTTTTAAAGGGTCGGGGAAAAACTATGTTATAAGACAAAGTAACCAATCATCTAAACTCCAAAACGATACATCCACGATCATTATAGACTTAGATAAACTTGGTTATGACAAAAAATATAGTCAAGTATATTCAGAAGCAGAAGTTAGTCCTACATCAGAAAACTCAATAAATTACGAGGAAATATTTATAGAAATTAACCCAGAGAATTTTGAGGTCACATCACTATCGTACACCCCAATTCACAATGGTTATTATGATTTTGATGACTATGGAGCAGTAGATGAAACCAATTATGAATTAATAGCTGAATATGCTAGTTATTTTCCCGATGGTATTGAAAAAGCTCGAGCACTTTTTTATACTCAAAAAAAACAAAAAGCATTTCAAACCTTATTAAACTGCACTAAAGAAGGGTTTGATTCGTCTTGCCCACTTGCTCTTTTTGAACTCTATTATTATGGCTTATTTGACACTCAGGTTAATGTTGAAAAGGCCAAGTACTATTTATCAAAATATGAAGAAATAATTAAAAGTTATGATGAATAAATTATGAACTAATTTATAATCTACAAAAATCATTTATATAAAATTCTTTTATTCTTAATATTCTATAAATCAACTTATTGTGTTTAGTATAGCTCTATCCTTCCCTAAAAAACACATTGAAAAGCCCATTCCGCCTAGGCTGTTAATTCTTCATTAATACTATTATGTTGGTGATTATAAGTATTTGGGGAACAGTGACAAATTTAGATTGATGCAAGATCTTAATTAAAACCATTGATTTCTAACGTAGGGAAGATTATCTAACATTATTTTTTAAGGATCAATTTCTACTCAGCAAAACAACATTTCAAACTGATTTTTTATTTACTTTGTTCTTATTACGTTAATGTTTTGCAATGAACTTCTATAATCATATCTTGGATGTTAAATCCTTGGCTTATTTTTCTCAGGCATGGTATTCTAAAATTGATTTTAAAAAGCACTCACAAAATATTTACATCCCAAAATCATCGGTGTTTATTTCTGTTTTATTAAGCGGAGAAGTCCAGATTAAAATAGACACAAACAAGCCCGTGCCCAGCCCCATTTTCAGTATTAATGGAGTAATGAATAAAAAAAAGGCAACTATCCATTTTAATGATGTTGTTGAAAGTATTGGCATAGAGTTAACCTCACTGGGTTTCAAAAAGTTATTTGGTTGTTCGCCCATTCTACTTCATGATCACTATGCAGACATGAATACCCTTATCAATTTTGATGAAGTTAACTTAATACAGACCCTTCAATCATATTCGACCATTCCTCAGAAAATTATTTTTTTACTTGCTTATTTGGAAAACAACTTCAATTCTAAGGTTTACGAGGATGACTTTTCAAGAAAATTATATGCTATTCCTTCAAAAGAGTTAATCCAATATGATGTCAAAAAATTAGCCGATGAATTTTGTCTGGGAGAAAAAACGTTTATTAGAAAATTTAAAGAAGAAATGGGCACCACTCCTAAAAACTACATCAATATACATCGGTTTAAAATAGCCTTTTCTCAATTGACTTCACAGCACAACATTACCCTACAAGGGTTAGCTAGTTCATTAAATTATTACGACATCCAACATTTGATTAAAGACTTTCAAGTGCATACCAACCTTACCCCTTATCAACTATTGGAATCAAGAACCGATTCAACAAAAAAGATTTGGAACGAGTGATTTTGTCTTTTTTTTACCAACACACTATTCGCAACGAGATTTAACTTTACAAGCAAAAATGAACCTCAGTCGCTTTTGATATGAAAAATATTTACTTCCCTTTTACAGCTATACTCGCATTTTTATTTATAAGTACTTACGGCCAAACCAACAAAATCGAAGTTTTTCAAATTGGAACAAAAGTCAATTTCATTATGAATAGTTGCGGCCAAAATTTACCTGAAACTCAAGGCAAACTACATTTTTGCGATGCTGCAGGAAATCTGGGGTATGTTGAAAACAGTACAGGATTGAATGATAGAAGTGTAAACTTTATGATTCAAAACCATTATAACGAAGATGAAATTTACTTTACTCCATCTGGTATATCAATAAGAAAAGAAAACGGTGAATGGGAAAACATTCCCAAAATCGCCATACCAATCCGTAGATCAAATGGCGACTTAGTAACTGATGCTACTCAACTGCAGGGTGGCGTTCGACTACCGAACGGCAAATTGCTTTTTGGTGCACAAAGTACAAGCACATCTAATTCAAACGTGTACATCTATGATTTTGATACTAAATCAATTTCCAGTGTATCATTGAATAAGATAAGTGCTCCAGCAGAATTTATATACAACGAAGCAGCTGACTTAACCTATATCCTATCTTATATGGGAAGCACTAAACACCTCTCTATTTATAAAAATGGCGTAGTTATCTCCACTGAAGAAATTCAATCTTCATTCAACATAGCCTATTCAAATAGACGCGATTCATTTTACTACAATGGTAAAATTTATATCGGCACACCACAAGGGCTAGCTGTTTTGGACGTCACCACTAGAGTTTTTAAACTAATTAATGCTTCCTCAACACCTTCATTGACCTACAATAATGCTTTCAACATCACCCTTGATACAGTCACGAAAAATGTTTGGGTTATTAATACAGACGCAAATAATGGAGCAATAAGTAAATTTGATTTGTTGAAGGATTCCATTTACAATTATACCATTCCTACCGTTGCAAATAATCAGGTTAATTATAAGTTTCAAAAACTAGCCGTAAACAATGACAAAGGATGGTTAGTCGCTTCAAATTTTGATGGATTGCTTTCCTTTAATGCTAATCCAACCAGTTTAACGCTCACCGAAATCCCTAAAAGCGAAATCGTCACGCTTGGTTTACCTTACTCTTATGCACCGAACAACGTATTTTTCTTGAACGAAAAGTTTTATTTCACCTCAATCTCCTACTCTTCCGGAGTAGATAAAAATTATGAAGTATTAATCCATGATAATGAAACCAACTTATGGTCTGGAAGAAGCGATGGCCAAAAAGGCAACCGATCATTTGAAATGAACAGACGGTTTGAATTTAGTATCCCAGACACGTTAGGAGGTATTTGGTGGTTTAATCCATCCGATAACTTGGTGCTTTATCGGTCTAACAAGGAAAAAGAGTATTTAGTAACTGTGAACTATGGATTATTTTCTTCTGCGCTAGGCACCAACGAAAAACCTTTAATGACCACTTCTATTTCTCCCAACGGCCTTTCGTTAATTGATACCAGTGGTGTCACGCTTATTGAACCAAAAATTTCTTCAGCTTCTACGATTACACCTTACAAAGATCAAGTTTGGATTCACAGTGGCGACCGTAAGAAACTATATGTAATAAAGGAAAATGTATTGGCGAAAGAATACGCCTTAGACAATAGCTTCAATACTTTTTATAAGATAGGTCTCGATTCAAGCGGGGTAGTCTGGTTTTTTAAGTCAACAGGATCAGAGTCAACCTTAAGGAAATTTAACCCAAACACGGAAAGTTTTACCGATTTTAATGAAGCTGGTGTTGGCACCCCACTAGAAGTAGTTACTGGCCCAGCTGGTACGGTCGTTTTTTTAGGTACCACAGGGTTGATTTTTTACAATGGTACCGACTTTGAGACATATCCTTATAGTGGTGTAGTTAATCTGGCCAAAGTTCAAACCGCTGTTTTTGACCAAAAGGGCACGCTTTATTGCCTGCAAAATGATCCAGCAAAAATTATTTCAGTAGAGGGACTAGGTTCTGAAGTGATCACAGGAAATGTGAATATTATACTTGAGGGGGTAAACACCCTCCTACCAGCACTTGATTTCTACCGACCAAGTTCATTATCCATTGATAAATACGGTGCTATCTGGACGAATGCCTCTCTTGCTTCTATCAAAATAGTAGATAAGGATACAACACCTCAATTCCGTTTGTTAGGGACAACACCATTAATCACCTCCCTTGATAAGCAAGAGCAAGTTTCTACAGAAAATCTAGTTCATATTTATCCAAACCCTTCTTCAGACAAGGTTAGTGTTACCACTAATTTTAAGGAATTCACCCTTTCCATTACTGACATGAAAGGTCAATTAATCTCAACCTTTACATCACCCGAATTTTTTTCGGTAGAAGATTTAGCAAACGGGTTTTATCTTTTAAAAATTGTGAATGGACAAACAACCATTACAGAGAAATTGATAAAGAATTGATTAGTATGCAATTTTTAATCAACTGCTAGCTAGAAACTATAACTTCAAAAGCAACTGTCGAAACTCATTTAACATCATCGCAGTGGCGCCCCACACAATTTCCCCATTAAACTCAAAACAGGGGACATTAATAGAGCCACTACTGATCTTTAAATCGCGTTTCACCAAACTATCTGGACTAAGGAGTTGATCGATACTAACCTCTAGGAGTTTATACACTTCAAAGGTATCGGGTTTAAAAATTGGCTCTTCTTGGAGCATGCATACATAAGGATGCACAATATAACCGCTTGGAGGAATGTATACAGACGTCAAACTACCAAACACGTGTATGGCATCACGCGGCACTCCAATCTCCTCTTCAGTCTCCCGCAAGGCGGTTTGTTCCAAATTGACATCCTCTTTTTCCATCTTCCCTCCTGGAAAACTAATTTGTCCACTATGAAACCCTTCATAAACATGTCGTTTGGTTAACACAAAATACATTTCTTTGTGTTTTTTATACAAAAGAATACATACTGCACTCTGCTTAGGATTGGGATTCTCTTTGTACGCTTTAATTCTTACGGAGCTCGAGATGGGGGCCAGCTCTCTGTGAGCCAAATCACCAGGAAGAGGTTGCTTTAAAAGTTCGGTTAAGGTTGTTATATCCATTGAACTAAAAAAGAGCCTTACGGCTCTTTATTTATTTACTTAGAATCTTAAACTCTGTTCGTCTGTTTTGCTGTCTACCTTCGTCTGTTTCGTTAGTCGCTATTGGTTTGGTTTCTCCATACCCTTTGTATTCAAGTCGCTTTGCAGAAATACCTTTGTCAACCAAATAAGCAACAACAGCTTTTGCACGGTCTTCTGAAAGTTTTTGATTGTATTCGTCAGAACCTCTGCTATCGGTATGACCTGAGATTTCAATTCTTAACGAAGGTACTTCATTTAAGAAATTAATTAAACGCGTTAATTCAGGAATGGACACATCGCGTAAAGTGGCCTTATCAAAGTCAAAGAAAATGTTTTTCAAGACAATAGAGCTTCCAATCACCACTTTTTTCAACAGGACTTCTTTGTTTACTTCATTATACCCCTCACTAGCTGGAATGTCAAAATTTTCTGAGTGAAATAAATAACCATCAGCTTCTACAGCTATACCATAATTTTTTCCTGAAGGTAAAGAAACAAGGAATTTACCTGTAGAAGAATTTGACGTGAACGTTGCCACTTGTTCGTTTTTATCATTATCCATCAAGACAATTGACGCTTCAACGGGTTTCAATGTGATGGCATCTAGAACTACACCTTTAAGGATAGTAGTTTGATTTTCTGTAACTGCAATTAAAGGTTCTACCACTTTCTCAGAAATGGGAGCAATGATGTTAGACAACAAATTATCTTCAGACAAAGCAATTACTTCTTTTTCCGGTCCCAGGAAAGTTACTTCATAGATGTCTTGTTTCCCGAACCCATCCGTGCTTTCAGTAGCATAAAATCCTTTTCTGCCATCGGCAGTAATTGTAAAGAACACGTCATCGTCAGGCCCATTTACCGGGTAACCTAAATTCTCAGGTTTAGACCAGCTACCATCTTCTTGTTTTACGGTTTTAAAAATATCATAACCGCCCATGGAATCATGTCCTTGAGAGCTAAAATAAAGTGTTTTACCATCGGGATGTAAGAAAACCCCATTTTCATGATAAATCGTATTGATAGCGTTTCCAATATTTTTAGGATCACTCCACTTTTTCTTTTTTTCGTCCCATTCCGTATAGAAAATATCATGTGTAAAACTTCCGTCTTCCGCTAGAATGTCAAGCATGCCCATGTTATCATCTGGTTTATTACTTACAAAGTAGATTGTTTTTTTATCTAAAGAATACACTGCTGATGACTCATGATAACGGGTGTTAATGTGCTTATCCATTTTTTCAGGGTTCGACCATTTATCGCCTTTTAACGTTGCCTCATACAACACACCATCATAAGTAGTGGCATTATAAAAAATCATGTGTGAACCATCAGGTGTTAATGCTACAGTGGCATCTTGTCCTTCTGTATTGATTGGATGTCCCAGATTTACTGGTGTTGTCCATGTATCGCCTTCACGATGGGTAACATAGATGTCTTCATAATAATCTTGTTCTTTGCGGTCTTTTAAAGCGTCCTTTTCAGTGTATTCATGTGAACCCAACGAACCTGGGCGTCTTGAAGTAAAATACATGGTAGCATTATCGGCTGTAATAACTGGCCCATATTCATGCCACTCGGTATTAATAACTCCTCCAATATTATCTACAAAAACGCGTTCCGGCTTAGCTGAATATTTCCGACCAGCATCACATTCACGGATGTGCTTTTCATACACCAAAATTTGTTCTTCAATTTCTCGTTTGTTTTTGCTCGTATTTCCAGATTTTAAATGTTGTTCATAAACACGATACCACTTGATCGCTTCGTTCCAATCCTCATGCTCGTGATGCGCTCGCCCTAACTCCAAAGCAATATCATCTGCAACATACGGATCGAGTTTATAAGCTCTTTCAAAATAATCTACTGCTTCTGCACGGTGTATTGTCTCAATAATACACATACCAATCATGTAATTAAGTTTGGCGTGGTTTGGGTTAAAAGCATAGGCTTTTTTCAAATGTCTTAAAGCATTTTTTAGCTGAAATTCCCCTTGATGATAAAGATGTTCACCCGTCTCATATTCCTCTACTGCTTTTTTAAATCCCTCTTTATCGTTGGGGAAATTTTTCTTTTCAAAATCAACTTGTTGTTGAGAAAACCCAACTACAGATAATGAGATCAAAACAAATAATACTATGTATCGCATTTTCATATTAGTTACAACTTTGCTGTAAATATTTCTCTGCATTTTTCAGCCCCATTTCCTTTGCTTTGCTCCAATCCTTACAAGCACCGTCAAAGTCACGAATCATTTCACGTGAAATACCTCTATTGAGATAAAAGACACCATTATCGGGGTTTAATGAAATGGCTTTTGTATAATCTTTAATCGCATTTTCATATTTCGCTAATTTATAATTGACGTTTCCTTTGTTGTTCCAAGCTAGCGCATAGTCATCTTTTAATCGTATCGATTTTTCAAAGTCTTTTAATGCTTCTTCATATTGACCCAGCTCCAATTTACTTCGGCCACGATTATTAAAAGCAATGTAATATTCTGCATTAAATTGTATTGCTTTGTTATAATTTTTAATGGCTTCTTCATTATTCCCCATGAGTCTCAACACACTTCCCAGATTATTATATATATAAGATGCGTTTGGATTTATCGAGATGGCTTTTTTGTAATCTGCAACTGCTCCTTGGTAATTTTCTAAAGCTCTTCGTACACTTCCTCTATCATTATAAGCATTAACCAAGGTTTTGTCATGGTTGATTGCCGCAGTAAAATCTTCCTCTGCTGCTTTATAAGAAGCTCTTAAATATTCTATCAGGCCTCGATGATAATGCCCCATGGCATGGGTCGGGTTTAACTTGAGATGCTCATTTAAATCACTTAAAGCACCTTCTACATCATTGAGTTTTTCTTTAGCCCGAGCTCGCCCAAAATAGGCCATCGTCCCGGCTTTATCCCGTGTTATTACCAATGTGTAATCTTCTATAGCTCCTTTAAAATCATTCAAATCATAGCGTGCTGTTGCGCGATTTAAATATGCTTGAGTAAATGTTGGATCTAGACTTATTGCAGTAGTATAATGAGATATGGCATTTGTATAATCTTTTTTGTGAAAAGCATTCACACCATCATTATATGCTTTTTGCGATTCCCTGATTTTTGACTTAGCTGCATCTTCAACTATAACCAGTTCTTCTTTTTCTTGCAACTCAGTGGCTGTTTGTGCCTGCATAAGCAGACTAGAAATCACACTAAAAAACAAGATTAATGAATATGTTTTTTTCATAAAATGATTTTTTACAACTGTAATATACTTACAAAGTAAGATTTTAAAAAATTATGAACCTTTCTGAAAAAAAAATCACAAAAACTTTGGAGAAACTGAAGGGTTTTTACCTCCATTTGTCCAATCATAAAAACCTCTTCCTGACTTAACTCCCAGCTCTCCCGCAGTTACCATATTGACCAATAAAATATTAGGAGCAAATTTAGCATCGCCAAACCCTTCATGCAAAACCTCTAAAATATTCTTGCAAATGTCCAGACCAATATAATCAGCCAGTTGAAGTGGTCCCATCGGATGAGCCATGCCTAATTTCATGATTTCATCAATTTCAGTTACACCTGCTATACCTTCGTGAAGTGTATGGATAGCTTCATTAATCATGGGCATCAAAATTCGGTTGGCAACAAACCCAGGATAATCATTAACTACTACCGCCTTCTTACCTATTTTTTTACAAATACCAATAATAGTATTAGTACAAGCTTCTGATGTATGATAACCATTAATCACTTCCACCAATTGCATTATTGGAACGGGATTCATGAAATGCATGCCAATGACGCGCCCTGGTAACATCACTGCTGACGCTAATTTTGTGATTGAAATTGAAGATGTATTGGTAGCAATAATTGTTTTATCGGAAACTATACCAGCAACTTCCTTTAATACTTTACTTTTTAATATAACATTTTCACTTATCGCCTCAACAACTAAAGCTGACTGCGGAAAAATAGCTGTAGATGCCGTAATTAAAGATATACGTTGTAGTGCATCAGACATTTCGATTTCAGTGATTTGCTCTTTTGATAATTGCCTGCTCAAGTTGTTTTGAATAGCCGCATAGCCTTTATCTAAAGCAGTCTTATCAATGTCCAACAACTGGACAACAAACCCGCTTAAGGCAAAAACATGAGCAATACCGTTACCCATAGTACCAGCACCTATGACACAAACATTCATTCTTGGTTCACAATTAGGTCTGACCGCTGAATTAACTTTAATACTAACTCGTGTTTATCACCATCGGCATCCACCAGCTTTATCAAGATGTTAGGGTTGTCTTTGTTTTTGTCAATGGTAATGGATTCAACGGTATTATCTTTCAATCGGTCATTTATTTCACTCTGTAAACTTTGAATTACTTCACCTATTTCTAACTCTAGTTTACTTGGGTTATAAGAACTTGTTATCATATATTATTCATTTTTTTTAATTGTGGATAGGTTTCTTAAACTTAAATTCAAACAGGCTTACGTTTTTCTTATATATTTGTTACCGCATTTTGCAATAACATGGGAAAAGAACTTTATAAGAAATTTGAACAAGAGGCACTTAACTGGATTAAACGTTTAGAAAGTTATAACGAAGGTCCATTTAAGAAAAAAAAATCTGATAAAGAATGGTCGATGGGAGAGCTTTATCAGCACCTTTTTGTTGCGACATTACATTTTCATATTAAAAACTGTAGAGATTGTATCTTGAAACAGAATGGTAAATCAGGTGGTAGCAGAACATTTAAAGGTTTTCTCGCAAAAACGCTAGGTTCATATCCTTCTGGAAAATACAATCCACAAATCAATCAAGACTTTCCTCCTCAGCAACCCGAGAGTATTTCTATTTCTAAAGATCGACTCATCAAACTATTAAAAGAAATGGAAAAACTAAGCCATGAGCTCAACTCCGTGTTTAAAGAAGATTTAAAATATAAAATTGAGCATCCTATTTTAGGTTTCCTTAATGCTAAAGAATGGTATGAAGATGTTGAACAACATTTTCAACACCATAGAAAACAACGTGAGAAAATAGAACAAACACTAGTAATTAATTAATATTCACAGTATTTCGTACTAAATAATCACCTTTCCTGGAATTTAAGTGCACCATTTCTCCAATAAATCCAGCTAAAAATAACTGAACACCGCAAATTAAAGCCACTAAAGAAAGGTAAAACAAGGGTTGATCAGTGACTTCCCTTACGGCAATTTTATTACTTAAGCCTATTAACTTTTCTATAATAAGCCAAGCAGCAGTACCTACACCCAAAAGAAAAGAGATCATGCCCATACTGCCAAAAAAATGCATTGGTCGAGTTCGGAATTTCGAAACAAAAGTAATTGACATTAAGTCCAACAGGCCATTCACAAATCGCTCTAACCCAAACTTAGTTTCACCATATTTACGCGCACGGTGTTCTACAACCTTTTCTCCTATTTTATAAAAACCTGCCCACTTAGCAATCACTGGGATGTATCGATGCATTTCGCCATAGACGTGAATACTTTTTACCACATCCGAACGATAAGCCTTTAAACCGCAGTTAAAGTCGTTTAATTTTACTTTGGACACCCAACGTGTTGCTCCATTAAATAGCTTGGTAGGAATTGTCTTTGATAAGGGATCATACCTTTTCTTTTTCCAGCCAGAGACTAACTCATAACCATCTTCCACAATCATTTTGTATAAACCAGGAATTTCATCAGGGCTGTCTTGAAGATCAGCATCCATGGTAATGACCACTTCACCTACCGACTCTTGAAATCCCATGTGCAATGCAGCTGATTTACCATAATTCCGTTGAAAAGAAATTCCTTTAACATTCGCATCTTTTTCAGCTATGGTTTCTATTACCTTCCATGACGAATCTGAACTTCCATCATTTACAAATATCACTTCATATGTAAAAGAATGTTCATTCATTACCTTAACAATCCATTCATGGAGTTCTGGCAATGATTCCTCTTCATTAAACAAAGGTATTACAACTGATATATTTTTTTCAACCATCATTATTTTCTAAATACAATTGACAGAAAAACAGCATAAAAAAAGCCAAATAAGCTAAATCGTAAAATTTTATCTGAAAGAATACTTCCAACCGTTGTTTCCTTTAATTGATTAATTTGCTGATATATATCTTCTTTTGTTCTTCCTGAAGCAATATAAAAATCCATGTTTTTTAACAATTCCGAATTCTTAATCACAATACTTTCATTCAAATAGTTAGGGTCAAACCAATAAAAATGAAGCATTAAAAAAAAGGAAAACAGGACTAACGAACCAATTATCACCCCTTCAGACAAGATCATTCCTTGCCAAAAACGCAACTCGCCATTATTATAATACTTTTTAAAAAAATATAAGGTAATGCCACAAAATGGAATCGGTATAAAGGCTTCCAAGCCCATGAGCCTGCTAAATAGAGGAACACCCGACAGGTACAAGGAAAGAAAATAAACTACACACAATAGTCCGCTTACTATAATTGGTTTTAAAGCAACCTGGATATACAAATTCCTCATTAACCTATAGTTTTTTTAACTGCCCTTTATTGAAAATAGCTATAGCTCTCCCATTTAACTTCTTCCCTATAAAAGGGGTGTTTTTTGATTTTGATGCAATCATTTTCTCCTCAAACACCCATTCTTGTGAATCATCAAAAACAGTAATGTTAGCCACACTACCTTCTTCAATTTTGGGATACTCAATTTTCAAAATGCTTCGAGGGGCAATGGTCAATTTATCAACTAACTCATTTATGGATAATTTAGCATATGTGTTCGCTACAGCAAACAGCGTTTGAACTCCAATAATACCAAAATCTGCTAAGTCAAACTCTAACTGTTTTGCTTCGGTATCATGAGGCGTATGATCAGAGACGATGCAGTCAATTACCCCTTCTTTTAATGCTTTTTGTAGGGCCTTAATATCCTCTTTGGTACGGAAAGGAGGGTTAACTTTATAATTAGAATCAAAATCAGCAATCACAGCATCGTCAAAAGCGAGTTGATGAGCAGCGACATCACAAGTTACATTTAATCCTCTTTTCTTTGCTTCCCTTATTAAGGCGACAGATTCTTTCGCAGAGATACATGAAAAATGAAAGCGGCCACCTGCATAGGCCAGTACTTCCAATACTTTTTGAATAGCAATAGTCTCAGCTAAAGCAGGTATGCCTTTCAAACCACTTAAAGTGCTGTTTATACCTTCATTCACTACACCTTCTTTTGCCAGGTATTTATCAAAAACTTTATTGATAATCACACTGTCCACTTTTTGAAGGTACTGTAATGACTTGAGCAAGATGCCTGTATGCCAAATATTATTTTCGCCATCGCTAAAAGCTGCTGCTCCAGAGTTATCCAAATCTAACATTTCAACTAATTCTTCTCCTTTGTTTGATTTAGTTACTGATGCATAGGGGTATACATCAACAATATTGGATTGAGTTTTTGCTTTAATATATTCTAAGACATCTTTCGTGTCTACAGTGGGTTTTGCGTTTGGCAATGTACCTACACCTGTTACACCACCAAGAGCTGCCGAATTTAAAAGGGTCTCAAAAGTTTCTCTGTGCTCATAACCAGGATCAAGCGACTGAACACGCATATCAAGCCAACCTACAGAAATCTTTAAGCCAGCGCAATCAAACTCTTTTTTTGCAGACAGCTTATCACCAATCTGAGTAATTATTCCTTTCTCAATTAAAACATCCTTATTTTGCCCATTATACTTACTTAATGAATCAACTATTACGGCATTTTTAAGAACTAAACTCATTTTAAATAATTAATCAATATAATCTCAATAAAAAGGAATACAAGTGATAAAGTTAGGCAATATTTCCAGATTGAAACACCTGATTTTTGACTACTACTTAAATTTTCATTCCAGTTATTAATGGATAAATTCTCTACAGTAGCTTCAGGAAACATGTTCTTTACTTCGTCTTCCGAGTAAAACTCCATTTTTGACTCACTTTTATTTAAGTTAAAAGCAATCTTAGCAAAAGTTGAATCATTTTTTTCCAGCTTATATATCCCAGGCTGAATAGCATATTTACCTGCATCAAATACGATTTCAGAATTAGGTCCTAATGTGAAATCAATAAGTAAATTATCATTCTTCGACTTTAAACTAATTTTATCATTCACACTAAAATCACCTATTAACTTTACTTCTTCATCGATGAAATAACTCAATTGTGTATTTACATGTGTAGAAGACATTGCTATTTTATACATGATAGGAACAAACAATGCATGAGTATGAATTCCCGTAAAGTCATTGTTGAAGGGAACTGTAAAAACATATAATTGATCTTTCTTTGCCAACAAAGGTGATTTGTCTAAAAATGAAACAATGCTATTACTGTGATTTTGCGACAATGCCATCATCTTTTTACTCGTGGTAAAATCAAACTTTGTTTTATTATCACTAAAAACACCATCAAAAAAGTTGTCGTTGACAGTTGAACTTAACCTGTAAAAAGTAGTGTCTTCAACTAATCGGATTATTCCGACATGATTTTTCAATTCATTAAGAATTAAATCTTGATCAATTAAATCTGTTGGGGGTATATAAACAATGGTACTTGTTTTTAACTTAGTTTTTAACAACCCCGCTAATAGTTCATTTCCTTTTATCTGATCTAATATAATAACATTAAACTTAGACAATTCATCTATGGATAAGTTACCTTTTGAATAGGTAGAAACCTCAAATGTCGGTTCATTTTCATATACTTTTTTTATTAAATTAGAACCTCCATTTTCTGTTAATACAGCTATATGAATTTTGTTTCCAGTTGACATGGTAAAAAAATAGGTGTTATCGAATACAACTTCGTCATCAATTTCAAGTCTGCAAGCATAATCTCCTGATTTTTCAATAGTGAAATCAAACCTAAGTGATCCCTTACTATTTTCTATTGTAGAAGTAGCTACTTGTATGTCGTTAATAAAAAGTTTACACGTCACATTAGCAGCACCAGTACCGCTTGAAGAATAGTTCACACTCAATTGGCTAACTTTACCTAATTCCACAAATGGGGATTCTAGCCAAACAGAATCAATAATTACATTGAATTTTTCAAAATCATTATTTAGTCTAACAATTTTCCAATTTGTAAAATCTTCCTCATCACTTACTGATATCGGTTTTTGAAAATCACTAATCAAAACCATTTCGCTTTCACCTTCAGTTAATGTTGATATTCTATTAATATGATTATAACGGGAAATAACTTTTGATAAATTGAATGGTGCATTTGTTATTTCAACCTCATCAAGGAGATCTTTAAAAGCATCCTTCGTATAAAAATAAAGTCCTTTTTTATCGAGGTTATTCTCGTTCAGCGAAGCTGATTCATAAGTACTAAGATCAGCTAGTATATACTTCTTTACAGCTTCCAATATCCCATCATTGTGAGTATCTATACTAAGAGAGTTATCGATAAAATAAACTCCATGCTTCTGGTTAGAATATGTTTTATTCGCTGATACCAAATAACTTAAAACAGCTATAATGAGAAATAATAAAGCTAATACTCTAGAAGCAAGAACAGCTAAGTATTTAAGTTTATTGACTTTATTTTTTGAGTGTATTACTTGTTGTAAAAAAACAGTTCGTGAAAAAAAAACTTTTTTAGTTTTTACAAAACTCAATAAATGAATAATAATAGGGATAAGCAGAAAGAAAAATAACAACATATACCCTGAGTTTTCAATTCCCATCAACCAAAACTACATAAAAAAACCCTTTAGGGATACTAAAGGGTAGATTTAATTTATAAATAAGGTTGGCGGCTACCTACTCTCCCACATATTATTGCAGTACCATTGGCGCTACGGGGCTTAACTTCTCTGTTCGGAATGGGAAGAGGTGAACACCCGCGCTATAACCACCATTGTCTTTTGAGTTGTAAGTTTTAAGTTATGAGTTTTAAGTAGTTTGATATCCATTCCATACCAACTTAAGCTCATTACCTACTACTCTGACACAATATTATTATTGATCATCATATAAAGTGGAAAGAAAAACTAAGATACTAAAGAGCTTCCAAGAAAGACATTCAGGTAATTAGTATCACTCGGCTTTGACATCGCTGTCTTTACACCTATGACCTATCAACGTCCTCATCTAGAACGACCTTCAAGGGAAATCTCATCTTGAGGTCAGTTTCGCGCTTAGATGCTTTCAGCGCTTATCTGATCCAAGCATAGCTACTCTGCACTGCACCTGGCGGCACAACAGATACACCAGCGGCTTGTCCAACTCGGTCCTCTCGTACTAAAGTCAGATCCTCTCAAATTTCCTACGCCCACAACAGATAGGGACCGAACTGTCTCACGACGTTCTGAACCCAGCTCGCGTGCCACTTTAATGGGCGAACAGCCCAACCCTTGGGACCTTCTCCAGCCCCAGGATGTGACGAGCCGACATCGAGGTGCCAAACCACTCCGTCGATATGAGCTCTTGGGAGTGATCAGCCTGTTATCCCCGGAGTACCTTTTATCCTTTGAGCGATGGCCCTTCCATGCGGAACCACCGGATCACTATATCCTACTTTCGTACCTGATCGACTTGTCGGTCTCACAGTCAAGCACCCTTATGCTATTACACTCTACGCATGATTACCAAACATGCTGAGGGCACCTTTGAAAGCCTCCGTTACTCTTTTGGAGGCGACCACCCCAGTCAAACTACCCACCACGCAATGTCTCCCTGCGGGATTAGACTCCAGATAAATAAAGGGTGGTATTTCAAGGACGACTAACTAACTCCTAGCGAAGCCAGATCAGTGTCTCCCACCTATCCTACACATCATTTACCCAAAGTCAATGCGAAGCTATAGTAAAGGTTCACGGGGTCTTTCCGTCCCGTTGCGGGTAAACGGCATCTTCACCGTTACTACAATTTCACCGAGCTCATGGCCGAGACAGTATCCAGATCGTTGCACCATTCGTGCAGGTCGGAACTTACCCGACAAGGAATTTCGCTACCTTAGGACCGTTATAGTTACGGCCGCCGTTTACTGGGGCTTCAGTTCAATGCTTCGTCTTGCGACTAACATCCCCCCTTAACCTTCCAGCACCGGGCAGGTGTCAGGCCTTATACTTCATCTTTCGATTTCGCAAAGCCATGTGTTTTTGATAAACAGTCGCCTGGATCTTTTCACTGCGGCTCACCCGGAGGTGAGCGCCCCTTCTCCCGAAGTTACAGGGCGATTTTGCCTAGTTCCTTAGCCATGAATCACTCGAGCACCTTAGAATTCTCTTCTTGACTACCTGTGTCGGTTTACGGTACGGGTAGCCTTACAATTAACGCTTAGAGGTTTTTCTTGGAAGTCTGATTAGGATCACTATCCACGCATCCGAAGATTTGTGGTACTATCGGGTTTCAGCTAGATCAGCGGATTTGCCTACTGTTCTAATACCTACACCCTTTAACGAACTATTCCGTCAGTTCGCGGATCTTTCACTACTCCGTCACCCCATCACTTCATAAGGCTAGTACTGGAATATTAACCAGTTGTCCATCCACTACCCCTTGCGGGTTCGCGTTAGGTCCCGACTAACCCCCGGATGATTAGCATTGCCGGGGAATCCTTAGTCTATCGGTGTGCGGGTTTCTCACCCGCATTATCGTTACTTATGCCTACATTTGCTTTTCTAATCGCTCCAGCATGTCTCACGGCACACCTTCAGCGCAATTAGAATGCTCCTCTACCAGTGTATATTGCTATACAATCCAAAGCTTCGGTGATAGATTTTATGCCCGATTATTATCGATGCTCTGTCGCTCGACCAGTGAGCTGTTACGCACTCTTTAAAGGAATAGCTGCTTCCAAGCTAACCTCCTGGCTGTCTCTGCAACTGAACCTCCTTAGTTCAACTTAATCTATACTTGGGGACCTTAGCTGTTGGTCTGGGTTGTTTCCCTTTCGGACATGGACCTTAGCACCCATGCCCTCACTGCTGTGTATATCTATTAGCATTCGGAGTTCATCTGGATTTGGTAGGATTTGACTCCCCCTAGTCCAATTGGTAGCTCTACCTCTAATAGACTCAACCACAACGCTGCTCCTAAAAGCATTTCGAGGAGTACGAGCTATCTCCCAGTTTGATTGGCCTTTCACCCCTACCCACAACTCATCCAAAGACTTTTCAACGTCAACTGGTTCGGTCCTCCATCCAGTGTTACCTGAACTTCAACCTGGTCATGGGTAGATCACAAGGTTTCGCGTCTACCTCCACTGACTGTACGCACTATTCATACTCGCTTTCGCTCCGGCTCCATCACTTAGTGACTTAACCTTGCCAGTGAAGAGTAACTCGTAGGCTCATTATGCAAAAGGCACGCAGTCACCCCTAAAGGCTCCTACCGCTTGTAAGTATATGGTTTCAGGTACTATTTCACTCCCTTACTCAGGGTACTTTTCATCTTTCCCTCACGGTACTTGTTCACTATCGGTCTCTCAGGAGTATTTAGCCTTACCGGATGGTGCCGGCAGATTCAGACGGAGTTTCACCTGCTCCGCCCTACTCAGGATACTGTTAGGTAATATAAGCTTACATGTACGGGATTTTCACCCTCTATGATTGACTTTTCCAAATCATTCCATTTTACTTATATAGTCCACGTTACAGTCCTACAACCCCTAATCGGCCGTAACCGATTAGGTTTGGGCTATTTCCCGTTCGCTCGCCACTACTTAGG
>CAWKJU010000028.1:0-41881 GCA_963849955.1 uncultured Cytophagales bacterium
TCCTACCGGGGGAGCAAATCACATCTAATAAAACCTCTTGACAATAATGTCAAGAGGTTTTTTTTAGTTTAAAAATTAGACTTTGTTATTGAATCTTTTCAATTTTTAATAATTCATACTTCTCGAAATCCTTTTGAATAGACATTTTTATTAACTCAAAAAAAGGGAGTGTGTCACTTAACCGTTTCCAATCATAAGGCGTATCAAGTTGTAACTCCAAATCCTCATAATGAAACGCCTCGGTTTTACCAGTATAAGTAATGATGTACGTGTTTTTAAAGCTAGCCATATTTCATAATAAGGATTTATGCCTAAAATAAGTAAGATTAATAGCTAAAGTTAAAAAATGACTATATTCAAATTCAAATAAATAATAGAATGGAAGAAATAAAAGAAGAAAAACAATCTCTTTTAGGGAATCTTAAATATGATTTACCTGCTGGGTTAGTTGTTTTTTTAGTGGCACTACCTCTTTGTTTAGGAATCTCTATTGCTTCAGGTGCAACTCCAATTGCTGGTATTCTTACAGGAATTGTTGGAGGTATAGTAGTTGGCTTTTTTAGTGGTTCAAAGTTGGGAGTTAGTGGACCTGAAGCTGGATTAGCTGCAATCATTTTAAGTTACTTGACGCTGACTGGAGTTACTTATGAAATGTTTTTATTAGGGGTGGTACTTACGGGTATCTTCCAAATAATTTTTGGATACATTAAAGCTGGGGTTCTTGCGAATTATTTTCCATCAAGTGTCATAAAAGGTATGTTAGCAGCGATTGGTATCTTACTGATTTTAAAACAAATACCTCACGGATTAGGGGATGATAAAGACGCTGAAGGTGATGTCGAATTTTTCCAGGCAGATGGTGAAAACACCTTTTCGGAAATAATAAACGCCATAGCAGACCCACATTTGGGTGCAGTCATCATCACAATGATTTCTCTGGCAATTGTAATTCTCTGGCAGACTAAGGCTTTAAAGAGCACAAAATACCTTCGCTCTATACCTGCTCCTTTGTTGGTAGTGATTTGTGGAGTCACTTTAAACCAACTATTTATTGCTTTTTCCCCTTACTTGGCTCTTGAAAAAACACATTTGGTCAATATTCCCGTTTATGAAAGCGTTGGAGATTTTTTTACAAGCCTGAAAACACCAGATTTTACGCTCCTCTGGCAATATGACCCCCTCTTTTTTGACTCCCTTATCCAACAATACAAATTGATTATAAGTATGGGGTTTACTTTAGCTGTTGTGGCTAGTTTAGAGACCTTACTTTCTGTCGAAGCAACTGACAAACTAGATCCCAAAAAAAGGGTCACACCAACTAATAAAGAATTAATTGCTCAAGGGATAGGTAATTTTGTAGTAGGGTTAATCGGAGGTTTACCCATGACTCAAGCTATCGTAAGAAGTTCCGTCAATATTAATTCAGGTGGAAAAACAAGGGTTTCAACAATATTTCATGGGTTTTTATTGTTGTTGTTTGTCCTCCTTGTGCCTGGTTTATTGAATAAAATCCCTCTTGCCTGTATGGCAGGGATCCTTATCATGATTGGTTATAATTTGGCTAGTGCTAAACTCTTTAAAGAAATGTATAACCTCGGTATGAGGCAATATTTACCGTTTTTTATTACAATCATTTCAATTCTATTAACTGATTTGCTTATAGGTATAATTATCGGATTAATCGTTGCTATTTTCTACATTCTTAAAGACAATAGAAGTAAGGAACCGTTTGATGTGAAAGTCCAAAGAAAAAAAGATGGACCATATAAATACCTCGTACTTTTTACCTTGAATGAAGAGGTTACCTACTTAAGCAAAAACATACTACTTCTTAGTTTACATGATGTCCCCATGGATTCTAAAATTATCATTGATGCGTCTGAAACACGTTTTGTATCACATGACGTGGTAGAAGGTATCAATGAGTTCATGCAATATTCTGCACCAACCAAAAACATCACAGTTGAATATTTAAAACGTGAGTTAGTTCAATATGAAGTGGATGATTCTATATTAGATGCTGTTACAAAAAGTTAATTCCTTACTTAACTATCATATAAAAAAGCGCGTGGTTAAACCACGCGCTTTTTTATGCTCTTCGCTTTCGTAAATCAAATGTATAAGGAAATTCTTTATCTACTTCTGGCTTTACTAAAGGAACGTTTACAATGGTTGATTTATAGGCCCGATCAACATAACGATACCCTGCGGTTGTTTCTTGACTTACTGTTTCTACCACATTTTCAACCTCGCCTTGGGTGTGCCCAAAGTTGAAGAACCTGCTTTCTCTTCGGGCTTCTGCCTCATAAGAGTTAACAGGATAAGTATCGTAATTTCTTCCACCTGGGTGTGCTACATAATAGGTGCAACCACCGACAGACTTTTGATTCCAAAGGTCATAAATATCAAACACTAATGGTACATCAACAGGCAAAACAGGGTGTAGTGCAGAAGGTGGAGCCCAAGCTTTATAACGAATACCTGCCACAAATTCTTCATTTGTTTCTGTGCTTCGCAAAGGAATACGTTGTTGATTACATAAAATGGCATAGCGTTCTTCGTTAATGCCACTTACTTTTACTTCTATTCTTTCTATAGATGAGTCCACAAAGCGAGCGGTACCCGAACTAGACATCTCTTCTCCTAATACTTGCCAAGGCTCAATACCTGTTCGTAGTGATAATGAAATTCCTTTTTGTTGAATTGTGCCAATGAGCGGAAATCTAAACTCGAAAAATGGCTCTAACCAATCTGCATCAAAGAAGTATCCATCCTTTTGAAGTTGAGCACAAATATCTAACAAATCTTCTTTCACATAATGGTGAAGCATAAACTTATCATGTAATTCGGTACCCCAACGGATTAATTTATTTTCATAAGGCTTGTTCCAAAACCAAGCAAATAACGTACGTACCAACAACAACTGCACAACACACATACGCTCATCTGGTGGCATTTCAAATCCTCTTAGTTCCAAGATACCTAGTCTTCCAGAGGAGCTATCTGGCGAATATAATTTATCAATACAAAACTCTGAACGGTGAGTATTACCCGTAAGATCCGTTAATAAATTTCGAAGTAACCGATCCGTTAACCAATATGGGGTTTCTTCCCCTTTTTTTATCTGATTAAGCGCAATTTCAAGTTCATATAGTTTATCTGGTTTTCCTTCATCCACACGTGGTGCTTGACTGGTTGGACCAATAAAAGCCGTTGAGAATAAATAAGAAAGCCCTGGGTGATTTTGCCAAAACGTGATAAAACTTTTTAATACGTCTGGTCTTCGAAGCAGTGGACTATCAGTCGGAGTGGTGCCACCAAGGGTAATGTGATGGCCTCCACCAGATCCAATATGCCGACCGTCTAACATAAATTTCTCTGAACCTAACCCCGACTTATCAGCACATTTGAATAAGTGATTGTAGTTCATCAGTACCTCTTTCCAGCTTTTCGCAGGGTGTACATTAATTTCAACCACACCAGGGTCAGGTGTAACGACTAACTTTTCTATCCGATTATCCCGAGGGGGTTCGTAACCTTCTATCAATATTGTTAATGCGAGTTTTTGCGCTGCCGCTTCAACAATTGCTAGTAATTCTAAATACTGCTCAACATGTTTAAAGGGAGGAAAGAAAACATACAATTTTCCTTCCCGTGCTTCTACACCTAAGGCTGTTTTAATGGTATGTGCTCTGAATTCTGGTTCAAATTCGTCTTTCGTATCTTTTTTCTTTTTGACCACAAAAAAGCCTTCTTCTTTCTCCTCCTGATTGTCAGTTACTTCTTTTGGGTATAACCAATCCTTTGGAACATCTTCTAAGTTTTTGGAATCACTTTGTTGTTGTTGCTGTATTTGCTGGTGGTAGTCAGGTAAACTACCCAACGATTCGAATGGACTTCGTTCTACCTCATGCTGTCTTTGAGCGGGAACCATGTGTGGTAACGACTTTAAGGGTAATCTTAATCCCATTGGAGAGTTACCAGGAATTAAGAACATGTGTTTTTGTCGAAACTCCCATGCACAGCTTAACCATCCGTTAGTTTCGAAATTCCATTCTAAAGGCAAAACAAACCCTACTGGATTATTTAATCCGTTTTTTAGAACTTCTGAAAGGGTTTTCCTTTCAAGTGAATCATTAAGTCCTACACGTAGCGGATTAATATTAACCGGCAACTGATCTTCTTGCCATAAATAATAATAGACATCCTCATACGCTGGCTGAAGGTTATAGCTTGGTAGTTTTAATTGGTTAGAAATTTCTTTCAACAATACCTCCGCTTGCTTAAAAGTATATTTATAATCTTTGTTTGGGTTTCCGTAAACTTCTTTGTTTTTAATGATTGGTAATCCATCTTTTCTCCAATAAATACCATTTTGCCATCGTGGAACCGGCTCGCCTGGATACCATTTACCTTGTCCAATGTGCACCATTGCATTCCCATCAGCAAATGCATGATTCAAATGCTCTGTCATTTCAAACGCTTTTTCACGTTTGTCTTTTCCATCAGCTCCTGTATTCCATTGATCGCTTTCCATGTCACTTTTTGACACAAAAGTGGGTTCACCCCCCATGGTCAGTCGCACATCATTTTGTTGTAGGTGACTTTCAACTAACTCTCCTAAACTATCAATTTTATTCCACTGTTCATCAGAATAGGGCTTGGTTACCCTTGGGTCTTCATGAATTCTAAATACCTGATTGGAATACCCAAACTCAACTTTTGCAGGGTCTGCTAAACCTGTGATTGGGGAAGCACTGGAAGGGTTTGGTGTACAACAAAGGGGTATGTGTCCTTCCCCTGCAAACAAGCCTGATGTGGCATCTAAGCCAATCCAACCTGCTCCAGGAATATATACTTCGCACCAAGCATGTAAGTCCGTAAAATCTTCTTCAGGACCCGATGGGCCATCAATTGATTTTTTGTCTGGCTTTAATTGAACAAGATACCCTGAGACAAATCGAGCAGCTAAACCAATATGTCTCAATGCTTGAACCAATACCCAGGCGGAATCTCGACATGAACCTAAGGCTTTTTCCAAGGTCTCTTGAGGTGTTTGAATACCTGGTTCAAGACGTATGGTATAATTAACATCGTTATAGAGTTTCGCATTGACTGAAACCAAGAAATCAACAATGTTTTGTCCAAAAAATTTCTTGATTTCTTCCACCCAGTCAAGTAATATCTTATCTGACTCAGTAACTTCTAAGTAAGGTGCTAATTCTTTTTTTAAATTGTCGGTATACTTAAATGGGAAATTGTCTGCATATTCTTCAACAAAAAAATCGAAAGGATTTATCACTTTCATCTCTGCAACGACCTCAACATCTACACTAAACTCCGTCACTTTTTCTGGGAAAACAACACGAGCCAAATAATTTCCAAACGGATCTTGTTGCCAATTAATGAAATGATTCTCAGGAAGTATCTTTAAAGAATAAGCCAAAATTGGTGTTCGGGTGTGCGGAGCTGGTCGCAACCGTATAACTTGTGGAGACAGGTTAATCGCCTTATCGTACTTATAACTTGTACTATGTTTAATTGCTGCGTGAACTGCCATGTAATTTTACTTATATTAAATTGAACTATTACCAGAATATGTAAGTGACACTACTTATTTTTCTAAGTATTGTTTGCACCAAGTTAACTTATTATTAGCTTGACCAAAACATATTATCAATTATTTTAAAAGGTATAATTATGGGGATTTTTGACACATACAACATACCCGAAAACTGTTTAGATGAAGTTTTCGATTCTAAGACAAGACTAGTTAAAGACCCCTATCAGACAATTGAACGTGTTTTTAATTCATTGAGCCCAGCACAATTTGATAAGCTAAATGAATTAATTAAACTTTCTTTCTTCAATCAGGGAATTACGTATCAAGTTTATTCTGAAAAAAATACCAAAGAACACATCTTTCCTTTTGATCCTTTCCCAAGAATTATTCAAAACAGTGAATGGGATACCATTGAAAAAGGAGTTATTCAACGTTCAAAAGCGATGAATCTTTTTCTGAAAGATGTTTACACTAAACAAAAAATCTTCGCTGATAAGATAGTGCCCTCAGAGATGATATTAAGTTCGCCCCACTACTGCAAAGAGATGGTTGGGTTTCTTCCTAAAGGGAAAATTTATTGTCATATCAACGGTACTGATTTAATTAAACATAGCGATGGTAATAACTATGTGTTGGAAGATAATTTAAGGTCTCCTTCCGGTGTAAGTTATGTATTAAGTAATCGAGAAGCACTAAAAAAATCATTGAGCGATCTTTTTAATAGTTATGCGATTAAACCCGTTTGGGATTATCCAATGGAGTTATTAAATATGATGCAAACCGTAAGCCCTCAGGATTTTGAGGATCCCGTCTGTGTGGTATTAACCCCAGGAATGTATAACTCCGCCTATTATGAACACATGTTTTTGGCGCAACAAATGGGCGTTGAGTTAGTTGAGGGCCGTGATTTATTTGTAGAAGATAATCACGTGTACATGCAAACAACTGAAGGCGCTGTTCGAATTGATGTCATTTACAGAAGAATTGACGACAATTTTTTAGATCCAGAAGTTTTTAACAAAGACTCCATGTTAGGTGTAAAAGGGCTTATGAGAGCTTATATTGCAAAAAACGTAACAATTGTAAATGCCCCAGGAACTGGTGTAGCTGACGATAAGGCCATCTATCATTATGTACCAAAAATCATTAAATACTATTTAGGCGAAGAACCTATTTTAAATAATGTGCATACGTACATCTGCGAAGAACCTTCGGATTTCACCTATGTTTTAGAAAACATTCATAAATTGGTTATCAAACCAGTAGACGAAAGTGGAGGTTATGGAGTAGTAGTTGGTAATACGCTAACTGTAGCTGAAATTTCTGAATTAAAAGATAAGTTAAGAGCTAACCCGCGTAAATTTATTGCTCAACCTATTATGAGTCTATCACTGCACTCTACTTATATAGATGCTGAAAAAACATTTAACCCGAGGCATATCGATCTGCGAACTTACGCACTTATGGGAAAAGATTATGAGTATGTCTTGAAGGGAGGACTGTCGCGTGTGGCATTAAAAAAAGGAAGTTTAATAGTAAATTCCTCTCAAGGTGGTGGGTCTAAAGACACTTGGGTAGTAGAAGATTAATATAAACAATATGTTATCAAGACAAGCAAGCTCCCTTTATTGGATTGGGAGGTATCAAGAAAGAGCCGAAAATTTAGCTCGTTACCTACAAGTAAAATATTTCTCTACGATGGACTCAACTATGCTTGAGTATAGAGATTTAGCCCTTCGATCCATTTTGTTTATGTCCTCGGGAAATGTTCCTGGTGAAGTGATTCCTGAAGAAAGTGAAATCATTTGGGATGTTGCCATTAATTCCAACTCTAATTCATCCATACTCAGTAATTTAGAAGCTGTTCGAGTAAACACAAAAAGTATTCGTAATTTAATATCAAACGAGGTTTGGGAAAATGTAAATAAGAATTACCACTTTGCAAATGGCTTTAATGGTGATTATTTAAAAGCAAGAGGATTATATGAGTTCACTCATAGTATTCAAGAAACTTCTGCGTCATTTCATTCAAAGCTTGAAAGTACGCTTTTGCACGATGAAGTTTGGGCTTTTATTAAATTAGGTATTAGTGTTGAACGAGCTATTCATATTACAAAAACACTTCTCAATACGCTCATTGAACTAAATGCTACCAAAGGAGAAAGTCGGAGTCAAGCAATTGAAAACTACCAATGGTTGATTACTTTAAATATTTTAGAGGCAACGGATATGTCTAGAAAAATATTTAAATCATCGGTGCAACAGAGTAATGCCTGCGAGTTTTTAATCACCAATTTAGACTTTCCTAGGTCCATTGCCTACAGTCTATTTGAAGCCAATACGTTAATACAGAAAATTAAAAATACTTCTTCATGGTCCCATTTTCATAGAGAGTCAGTGGAGTACCAATCTGCTAAGATGACTGCTTTTCTCAAGTACCTCAATTACGATGAAATCGATTCTACTTTAGAAGACTTCTTAAATAAGATTTTAAAAGATTTACTGGTTTTGAATGACTTGATTCACCAAGAATTTTTTGAAAATAAACAGTAATGATACATCGTTATTTTCTAAGTTTGTCTGCATAAAATTTGAACAATGACATATTGCTTAGGCATAAAAGTTAAAAGCGGGTTAGTTGCATTGGCTGATACTAGAATAACTTCTGGTTCCCACACAACAACAGCTAAAAAAATTACAACTCACCAAGTTGGAAATAATAGTTTATTCCTGATGACTTCCGGTCTGCGGTCTGTTCGGGATAAGGCAGTGACTTACTTTGAAGAAGCTATTAAAGAAAATGGAATTGAGTACAAAAAAATGTACAAGGCAGTCAATGCTTTTGGAGAACAGCTTAGGCGTGTAGCTACAGAAGACAAACCAGCCATTACGGCTTCGGGGCTTTTCTTCAACCTCCATACGATTGTTGGCGGCCAGCTAGAAGATGACGACAATCATAAGCTGTTTTTACTTTATCCAGAAGGCAACTGGATAGAAATCGGTGAAGCAACTCCTTTTTCTATTATCGGAAATACGGGTTATGGTCAACCCATTTTAAATCGCGCTTTAACTTACGATTCTTCACTTCGGTTTGCTTTAAAAACTGGGTTTCTTTCTTTTGACTCTACCCGTGTTAGTGCTAGTGACGTAGGCTATCCATTAGATATTATCATCTATAAAAAAGATAGTTTTGAAATGATCGAACAACGATTTACCTATGAAGAACTCAAATTCATAGCAGTTGCTTGGGCGGAAAAACTAAAAATTGGAATCAATGATCTACCCGATAGCTGGATGGATGATTTGTTGAGTAAAGTAGCTGAAGAAGTTTAATACAATCTCTTCTAAGATTATAATTAACTAGAATTAAAGGACTCCTATTGAGTCCTTTTTTTATTTTTGTAATTCTAAACCACTTCTGATGAACGAAAGATACATGCAACGCGGGGTTTCTGCCTCAAAAGAAGACGTACACAATGCCATAAAAAACATCGATAAAGGGCTTTTTCCTAAAGCTTTTTGCAAAATCATTCCAGACTTATTAACTGGGGATCAGGATTACTGTGCAATAATGCATGCAGATGGTGCTGGTACAAAATCTTCTTTAGCCTACATGTATTGGAAAGAAACTGGGGATATTTCTGTATGGAAAGGTATTGCTCAAGATGCGATTATCATGAATGTAGATGATTTGTTATGTGTGGGCGCAACTACCCATCCTATCTTACTTTCATCAACTATTGGTAGAAACAAAAATTTAATTCCTGGTGAAGTGATTGCTGAAATCATCAACGGAACGGAAGAAATTTTAGAAATGCTTCGCCAAAACGGCCTCGAAATATATAGCACTGGGGGGGAAACTGCCGATGTGGGTGACTTGGTGCGTACAATTATTGTAGACAGCACCGTAACTACTCGCATGAAACGAAGTGAGGTAATTGACAATGCCAAGATTCAACCAGGCAATATAATTGTTGGTCTGGCTTCCTACGGAAAAGCGACTTACGAGAATGAATATAACGGAGGTATGGGAAGCAATGGCTTAACTTCTGCTCGACATGATGTATTCAACAAAACTTTAGCAGAGAAATATCCCGAAAGCTACGATTCCACAATTCCGAATGACTTAGTGTATTCAGGTCAGAAAAATTTAACAGACAAAACAGACTCTGAGTTAGACGCAGGCAAATTAGTGCTTTCAGCTACACGAACATATGCACCAGTAATTACAGCTATTTTAAATAAAATGCGCGCAAATATTAATGGAATCATACATTGCAGTGGGGGCGCCAAACCAAAGTACTTCACTTTGTTAATGATGTACATGTCATCAAAGACAACCTATTTCCTGTACCTCCTTTATTTAAACTAATACATGAACAAAGTGGTACCGACTGGAAAGAGATGTTTAAGGTCTTCAATATGGGGCATCGCATGGAATTGTATGTGGATGAGCAATATGCTCAAGAAATCATCTCCATTAGTGAGTCCTTTGGTATTCCTGCTCAAATAGTAGGGCGTGTGCAAGAAGGTGCTAAACAGTTAGAAATTCACCATGAAGGTGAGATTTATCGGTATTAACTTTTTAAGGTAAGTGCTAAGAGGTAGAAGATAGACTGAATGTCTTTAGAGTAAAGAACCGCGATTTTGGGTTCAGTATCCCAACTCAGAACCTAATTATTTATTCAACCCTAACTCCACCAACAAAGGGAAATGATCGGATTGTTTATATTCTCTCAATACTTTATGCGATTTGACTGTAATTTCTGGAGAGGTAAATACATTATCAATTCGGACGAAATAAGGAAATCGGTTTAAGGTATATCCAAAACCATTTCCCCGCCTATCAAAGGTATTTTTTAAATGTTTTTTTAAAAATTGATAAGTATAACTATAAGGAAGGGAATTAAAGTCACCACAAAAAACCACTTTGAATGGACTATTTTTAACATATTCATAGGCTTCTTCTATTTGAGTGTTTTGGATATAAAATCCGTTTCTCAACCGTTGATAATTATCATCTTTTGAAGGTCTAATCGACATTGATTTTAAATGCACGTTAATCACCCGAACAGTATCGATACCTTGTACAATATCTACTGCAAGTAAGTGATTTAAGTCATTATCACCTTTTTCAAATTTGTGATTATAATCGTGAATAATTGGATATTTAGATAAAATAATGGGTCCACTATATCCTTTATAATGTTTTAAAAAAACAGGGGTCATTACGTAATATTGGTAGCCATATTGATCAATCAATGTGTAAAGTACATCCATATGTTCACTATCTACATGGTGAAACTCTTGTAAACACAATACATCTGGCTTTTCACGTAATAATAGCTGATAAAATTCATTACTAGCATTTGTGTCAATAGAAGCGGAATCAACATTTATCTCATCATAAGGAATTAATGCCACATTGTAAGTTAACACTTTTAAGCTGTTAGCAGGGTTATTACTTTCTAGGGGGTCATGAAATTGCAATGTATCCTTGATGATGGAAAAAGAAATGACTAATAAAAAAACAGGTATTAATGATAACCTATATCTTCTAAAAATGAGTAATAATAATAAAACAAAAATTTCAAAAATAAGGAAAACCGGGGTGAAATATGCAGACAAATTCCAAAACCAAATTTTGGTTAAAATAATACTTGTATTAAGAATAAGCAAAAAATGAAACACCCAAATTAATGTCATTCCTGCCCAAATTACCTTCCATTTTGTGATCTTACCCATCTCACCTCCAAGTTATGAAATACTCTAATGTTGTCAATCACTAAATGATTATCCCCACCCTATTTTATCTGATTTCTAAGGTAATTTTGCTACAGCCCATTCTGGAAGCACTTTCAATATTTGGTGTATCTTTTTCCATTTCCAACCTGGCACTTGAATAAAAGACGAATTAGAATTAACAATCTTGTCCGCAACAAATTCTGGCTCCATGATTAGCGACTTATTTAATTCTAATCCTTTGTTAATTTTGGTGTCAACATATCCAATTATAAAAGCATTCACGATTACTTTCCGCTCTGCTAGATGTTGTCTTAGTCCAGCTAAGTATTGTGTAAAAGCCGCTTTCGTGCTACCATATATAAAGTTGCTTTTTCTTCCTCGTACCCCAGATAGCGAGGAAAGACCAATAATTCGTTCTAATTTGGTGTTAGAATCATCATCTATTACAATATTTAAAATTGAGACGGCACCACAATAATTTGTTTTCATCATGGTGAAAGCACTTTCAAAATCTTCGAACGCTTCCTCATTTGTGACCAAAAAACCTGCTGCATACAATACTATTGATGGTTTTTCTATTAAGGATTCATAAAAAGCTTTATGGGATTCAAAAGCTAAAGCATCAAAAAAACGGTCATCGAATTGATCCTTTGTAAATTTATTATCCTCGGCAAACTGTTTTAACTCAGTGGTATTTCTTGATGCTGCATATACAAAAAACCCTTTTTCTATATATTTCTTTATGGCTTCTTTTGCTACGTCTGAGTTAGCTCCTAATACTAAAACGGTTTTTTGCATTTTATATCAATATTTCAGTTGTGCTGTAAGTAACTGATAAAAATATAGAAATATAAATTTAAGGAGTAAGAACTGAAATAAGATCTGGGATTTAGATAAAAATAACGGAAAGTGACAAATTTTCAGACACCCTCAGTAGTAGTTAAATTGCTTATTATTCTATAATTAAAGGAATTGATTTGTGTTTTGTTTTTAATATATAATACCCTTTACGCTGGTTAGATAAATCTGCTGTCTTGCCGTTCCCTTCTGCTACTTTTATACCCAAGATTGAATACACTTCCCAGTTGGTCGTTTCTTGCCAATTAACTATACCCGTACTCGGATTAGGGTAAATGGTAAAAATGGCTTCTTTTTGTGATTTGGAATTACTTAAAACACAAGTTCCAGGATCAACTATCGCATCAACTGGGGTTCTGTCACATGAATTACCTGTGGTAACTTTCCAGTTATAGGCAAACATATAATAGGGTTTATCTGTAATCCAGGCAGGAAATCCTCCTGTAATTGAAATAATCCCAGCTTGAGTATATGGAAAAGCGATGTTGAGATCGTTTTCATTGGAGTAATACAACTGTCCATTCGTACCCACAAAATCCAGATAGTAGGTACCTGGATCAAGTTCAACATCCACTTTAAGTCTATTTTCTTGGTTCTGGATAACATTATTATGCGTGATTGAATAAACTTCGGTAGCATTGTTAGCAGCTAAAACTCTAATTACAACTTTGCTTGCTGTAGAGGACCACACACTCAGCGAGTCTAACTTTAATGTCGTGAACACCTCAAAACTCAACTTTCTATCAAAGCGATCATCGTCATATGCTTTGTTTGCATCAAAACTTGGCGCTTTCAGACCTACACTTACGCTAGTCCCTCCTGTTTCTTCTACATATACCGTCTTAGTATTATTTACTGGGATGCTTAATGTTGAACCGCTTCCTAGTTCTATACCATTAGTTGCCTGGTCATACCAAACAAAATCTCCTTCATTTAGTACTTTGAGCGTTGCTATACCAGGTTCACATAGCGTATCATCTTGTACCATAATTAAGTTTGAATTGATTGTTATTTCATCCTGTACTGGATCACAACCTTCCGCACTTACTTGTAGCGAATAAGCACCTTCTCTTGATATTGTTAAGCTTTTTGAGGTACTTATTTCTGTACCAGATTTCCTCCAAGAATAGGAATAAGTAGGATCAGTTATTGGTGATTGTAATGTTACCGTTGCAGGACTACATAAATCCAAATCACTTCCCAAATTAATCATTGGCAATGCAGAAGTAATCTCTTTGCTATTTTCAGTCACACAACCTAATGAATCAACTATAAGTTTATATATACCTGCTTCACTAACGGTCAGCGAACCACCTGTTTGGGAAAGTTTATTTCCATTTTTAAACCATTCAAATGTTCGATTTGTAAGGGGAAGATTGCTTGTTATGACAATAGAAGCAACCCCACACAAGCTTTGGTTTGAACCTAAATCAGGTACAGCACAGGCAGCACATACTGGTCCGTCTTCAAAATAGTTACCTGACTCATATCTGGTTTGGGCGGGTATTTTTCCGGTATTAAACGTAGTACCTGGACCAATAGCAGGCCACGGCATATTTTTAAAAAAAGCGGGTTTATCAGACAAATAATACGAATTCTTCACAATGTTTGGAGCTTGTGTATCCAACAAACCAGTAAGACCATAATTACTATAGTTTAAGGTAGTTCCACCAATTGTTCCATCTCTATCCATTTCAAACTGTGCCGAAGGATAGGTAAGTTCATTGCCAATTATATTCTGTTCTTTTGAATACGATTGAATCCAAATACCTTTTGCTCCCAGAATACGATTTCTGAAAATGGTGTTTCCTGGTCCGTTAGGTCCCCAAGAGTCACTTGAGGTTACTCGGTAAACAATATTTCCCTCAAATAAATTGTACGCTGGATAATGACCATGTAAAGAAACATCTGCATATGAATCGGTCAAAGGGTCTGCATCACAAGCAGCTCCTTGCGTACTATTAGAAGAAAAGTTATAAGCATATACATTTCGTGCTGCTCCTTCTTTTGCAATCCATGGGTGGCGTAAAGCATGAGCAATGTTGTTTTCGAATAAACAATCGTTCACGTGATCTTGAACCAATAAACCATAACCAGCTCCACCTCCACCACAATCGTAGGCTTTATCCATAAAAATTTCGGATACTTGTATATTTCTACTATAATCTATTCGGATGTGATAACGAGAAGAATATTCGCTGTGCAATTTTCTCACCCATGTATTTTTAGCATATGAAATCCAAACGTTGTTGTTATTTGCTCCTGTACCATTGTCCGACACTCTTACCAGTTTAAAACTTTCCAAACCAACCTCTTCTGTTAGTTCTATTTTCTTTAAAGACATCGCAAAATTAATGTCATATTGAAAGGTAAGTGGACGATCTAAGGTAATTGTTTTACCGTTTATTGCTGTTATTTTTGCTAACTGTCCTTTTAGATTTTCTGCCCAACTGGTCAAATCTCCAGGATCTTCTGCACCGTGGATTGCTGGGTCATTTGCTTGTTGTATTTCCACTTCATCGCCCACATTTAATCCTGTTACATCAACAACTGTTACCGAATATTCACCCAAATTTGAAACTGCTGTAATAGCTGTAGATGTATTAGTTGGGCCATTTCCTTTAATAGAAATACACGTTTGATCGTTGTTGAAATTAAAATTAAAAATAGTATTCACGGGTGAGGCTCCTCTAACGATTCGATGTTGGGGTACGTTTATCCCGTTATTAAATAAATACGTTCCTGCTGGGAAATAAAGCACCTCCCCCGCGTCAATGGTAGTTAATGCTGTATTGACTTTGGCACTTACGTCACTTAAGCCGGTATTGTCAACCCCAAATTCGGTTACTGCGTTTCTTTCATTGGCTACACATGGTAGTTCTCCTTCATAGCCCACCCTACTCCAATCTACTTTTCTAGAGTTCGGTATGTTTTGTCCAAAAGAAGACATACTATATACAGCGATTAATATAACTGGTATAAATTTCATGTTAGTTATTTTATATCTGTTTGATGATTTTGTGAACTGGAACCGTTGCACTTCAGAAAATACACTCCTTTTGACTGAAGGATTATAATAGATACTTGCTTTTTACTCTTTATGTTTCAACGCACTGATAATCGTTCTGCCAGCATATTTTCCATCTTCATTTATTCTAGTGTTATCACTTTAAATTCATCAAACCATACATAGGTATGGAGGCTCTTATTATTCTGATTAACCTCCTAGGTGTGAACACAAAAAGTGAAGTGAATTAAATCAAAAAAATCCTGTTTATTATAACTTCCTTTTAATCAACGCCATATAGAATCCATCATAAGATTGTGTGGAGGGATAAAGTTGTTGTTCTTCTATCATTTCAAAAGCTGGGTTGGCCGTTAAAAATTTTTCTACCTGCTTATTATTTTCAGAAGGTAGAATGCTACAGGTGGCATACACCATCAGACCGTCTTTTTTTAACATGCGTGAGTAACTTTGCAATATTTCTTCTTGTGTTTCTTTAATGCGATTAATAAACGAGAGGTCTAATTTCCACTTTGCATCTGGGTTTCGCTTCAACACGCCTAGACCTGAACACGGCACATCTAGCAACAACCGATCAGCGGAATTAGCTAGTCGCTTGATTGTTTTGGTACCCTCTATCACTTTTGTTTCCACAATGCCCACTCCTGCTCTTCGTGTTCTGCGCTTAAGTTCCTGCAGTTTCCAATCTTCGATATCCATGGAAATAATGCGACCTTTGTTTTGCATTTTTGCTGCTAGCTGAAGTGTTTTTCCTCCTGCCCCTGCACAGGCATCAATCACGCGCATCCCCGGTTCTACACGCAGAAAATCACCTATCATTTGCGATCCAGCGTCTTGCATTTCGAAATATCCTCTTTTGAAGATCTCTAAACCAAACAGGTTTTGTCGTTCAGCAATTGAAATACAATTTTCTACTGGTTTAAATAATTTTGCCTCAATGTCTTTGTTCTTCAACTCTTGAAGTAACTCCTTAATGGTTGTTTTAATAGTGTTTGCGCGGATATAAATAGTCGACTCCCCATTCATAGCCGCTATTTCTTCTCCCCATTTTTCCGGACTCAATTCAGCAGCACCCAGTTCAAAGAGCCAGTCGGGGACAGATTCACGAATAGCAGTGGTATTCTCTGCGGCACTTCTACGGCTTGCTACTTTATCTTTATCAATATTTTGAAACTCTGTCCATTCGGGTAACGAGTTGCCTTGCTCTAGCCAATAAACGCCAAATAATTCCCAAATAGCCTCTTCGGTATGCTGTTCTTCTTTGCCTAATAAAAACCAATATTTACGCCACCAACGTACGATGTCATAGGTAGACGATGCAATAAATGCACGATCTTTTGACCCAGCTTTAGGGTTCGATTTTAATGTGTATTGAATGGCTTTGTCAGCCAAATAACCTTCTTTAAAAATGGATAATAATGTGTTTACAACTGCCCGAACATGGACTGGATATAACCTTTCGTTTTTCATACAGCACAAAGGTATTTAAAAACTAGAAGTATGGGTAGAAAACCCGTGGTTGAAACTAGATACGCGAAAAAAATTAGATTTTACGGAAAACTGCTCCTTGAATTAAACCACGCTTCCATTGTCTACTTTCAATTTTTTCAAAACGAAGCTGAAGTATAATTTGCTGATAATCCAGCAGTTTTTTTGATTGAATATTAGCAAAAGAGCGAAAAAAAAGAAACATGGTTTTAATTAATATTTTGTGGCTGATGGGGCTTTGTTTTTCTGATACAAAGTCTGCAAACAACCATCTTCCGTTAAGATTTAACAATTGCTCAAGCTTATTAATTGACTTTAAAACCAGCTCTTTTTCAAATAAGTCTAAAAAGAAAAAAGTACAGATCACATCGAATTGTTGATTTGAATCCATTTCGAGTAATGGTTGTTGAAGATACTCAACAGTTAAGTTATTTAACTTAACCCTCGCTTTAGAAAGTGACATCATTTTAGCAGCCGGCTCCACATATACTACATTTATCGGTATGTTAAGTTTATTTAAATCCTCTAAAATCCACCCTGTGCCACCGCCCACAATAAGTACTTTATCTCCGTATTTGATTTGGTTTAAAAAAATGGTTTGTGCTTTTTTTAATTGGGAACCAAAAATAACATATGCTAAAAAATCATATACGGGAGCGATAAAGTTAAAATTAGATTGACTCATACAAACACCGTTAAAATAACGGGGAATAAAAAGACTACGTCACCCCAAGTACGGTAGCGTTCATTATGTGCAAAGGTGCTTTTTTTAATAAATACTAAAGTCAGCACACCAAACATTAAAAACAAAACAAGCTGAATGAGAACCTTTGAAGGGAAATAAACTAAACAGTACGTGTTAAAAAACAGACCTACCCCCAACATACTATAAATAATAATTTCTAAAGGTTGGGTTCCAATACTTCGAGCGATGGAGGTTTGACCTTGTTTTTTATCTACTTCTTTTTCAAAGTAAGAAAATTCGAGCAAGTTGATGAAGGCATATAAAAACAGCTGCGCCAATACCCACCACAAATAGTTAGGCATGGCTTTCATCATACTCAATGGACCAACGACCACACCTGTGGAATAAGTAATCGCAACACCTAATTCCTTTTGTACTAAAATTGAAATTTTGGTTCCTAGTAAGTTGACTAATACTAAATGAGCGACTACTAGCATTGCTGCTATTAACCCCAGTTTAATTGTTGTGATAGGCAAATAAGTTAAACTTAAACAACCTGTGATTAGAAAAAGGGTTAGCCATATCCACAGCAATTCTTTATAGTACTTCTGATGAAAAACATGCCTGGGGGTAATCGCCTTTTGCTGCATTTTAGCTGCATCCATAAGGTGGTCAATGGTATATATTAACCACACTGCCATAGTCAGTGAAAAATAAATGATAAAAGGCAATTGAATAGAAAGCACCTGACTAACTAAAAAGGCACCTGCTGATGCACCAAAGGCTACGTCTATGCTCAGTATTTGCAGTTGCTTGTAAAGCTTCATGGGGTTAAAAGTAGAAAAAAAGGACATAAAAAAAGCATCCTACTTTTATAGGATGCTTTCTTGTTTAAAGATATTTCTATTAATAAACGGTTTCAAAAGTAATGTTGCCTTTTTCATCTCTTATAATCCACTTACCACTTCGCTCTCCCATCTTATAGTTCATTTCATGAAGCAATTTCCCTTCCGAGCTCCAAATTTTCCACTCTCCGTTTTTCTTTCCATTCAAATAATGTGCCTCCGCAACTTTCACATTGTTTTTATCCCACATTTCCCAAATGCCTTCTTTTAAACCATTTTTAAAATGTCCTTTTTCTTTTACTGATCCATTTACATGATATTTAACGGATTCACCTTCCCGTTTTCCTTCTATAAAAGTTACCTTTGACTTTATATTCCCGTCATCATAAAACGTTTTTTCTAAGCCTTCATAAAGGTTTCCTTTGGAGTCATGTCTCAATTCCAGTTCTGACGCTGGGTTTTGAGAAGTGAATGACATCAAGATAAATGCTGTAACAAGTAAGGTGATGATCTTTTTCATGGCGCTTTTCTTTAAAGGTGAAACAGGATTATGTTATGCCTGTGTTACAATATAGTTAAGAAAACCGTACCGTGTGTTAGCATAATGTTAACACACGGAAAAACATGAAAATTATTTTCTCGTCTTATAAAAAATTGAGAACTGATTACCTGTTATTATAAGTAACTTTCAGATAGATAAATAGTTATTTGTTCTTCGTTTTTACTTTCAGAGCTCACTACTAGTTTTTTGTCTTCGTAAGAGATATAAGTTACTTCCAAGACATGTGTTTCGTTATCATAAAAATTCACATCAAAAGCGCCATTTACATCCGTGTAAATTTTTTCGCCAGTTGCAGTTTCATGAATTAAAACACCAGTTAAGGGTTCACCTGTTTCTTGATCAATTACTTTTCCTTCAATGTGTTTCTGAACACTTGTAGGATTGTTTCCAGCCATTGAAGCTAGAACGATGAATGCGAATAAAAAAGCCAACTTGTTTTTCATACTGCAAGTTGGCTTTTGATTGTAACTCTATGGTTATTGTTATGTTAACTTTATGTTATTATTTCCCGGCAAGTACTTTCGTTACTTGGAAAATTTTGTCCCCTACTTTTTCTAGTGAATTATATACATCTCTGAAAACGATGGCACTTTGTAGTTTGTCTTCTTTCTTTTCCATGCGCTTGAGATTTTGGTTTTTTAACTCATCTCTCAGGGCGTTAATCTTTGACTCTATGTCTAATGCAGAATTAAAATCTATTTCGTCAAACTCTGCATCTAAATTCTCAATCATCACACGCGAAGCATCTTCTAATAGTAAAAACATATCGGAAATACCTCTTCTCATTTTTCCACCAAAACGAACTTCTTTTTCTATTCTTCTTTCTAACAACACGCCCGTGTGGTAACAGATATCACCAATGCTTTCGAGTTCATCAGAAACCTCCATCATTTTAATAATCTTTATTGATGTTTCACTGCCCGAGTTCTGTTGGGCCACATCCATTAAGAAACCCGATATTTCTATTTCTATCTTATCGGTAGCATCCTCTCCATCATGAAGCACTTTCATCTGCTTTTCTACTTTTTTAGAATCAGATTCAATCATTTCTTTCAGCGTAGCCAACATGTTTCGAGTTATTTCACCCATGCCAACTAACTCCGTTTTAGCTTCAAGTATAGCTAATTCCGGGGTTTCCACTAACTGGTTTCTACCAAGCAATTTTAACCCTGCTTGTCCTTCGCTCTCAGGGATCATCTTGGTAACTATTTTTTCAATAAGTGGAACAAATCCAATAAGCAAGCAGGCATTTAAAAAGTTAAACGAGGAGTGGAATAAGGACAAGGCTTTAGGCATTGCTGCTCCACGAATGGCTTCATCGGCCACGAATACAGAACCATAACCAAACCAAGCGCTATTCATATAATCAACGGCCTTTAAATAAGGACCAAGTAATAAAATCATCCAAATTACACCAACCACATTAAAGATCATGTGTGCGCGAGCTGCTCTTTTTGAGTTTACATTTCCAATTAAGGACGCTAAGTATGCTGTAACCGTTGTACCAATGTTTTCACCAAGTACCATGCTTGCACCCACTTCAAACGGCACCCAACCTTGAGCCACCATCACCAAAGTAATACTCATGGCAGCACTAGATGACTGCACAATTACAGTTAAAACCGAACCAATGAAAACAAATAGGATAACTGAAAAAATCCCTCCATCGGCAAAATCAGACAAAAACTGCAGTACTTCTGGATTGTGTTTTAGATCTGGAACGGAGTTTTTCATAAACTCTAAACCGATAAACAACAGACCAAAACCTAGCAAAAATTCCCCTAATGATTTACGTTTCTTCTTAGAGGTAAAAAGCATGGGAAAACCCACAGCTATTATGGGCAGCGCATAGGCCGTGATTTTAAACTTACTGAAGCCAAACATGGCTATTAACCAACTAGTAACTGTTGTACCAAAGTTTGCCCCCATAATAACGCCAATCGATTGGGCAACAGTTAATAAGCCTGCATTCACAAAACTTACCACCATAACCGTTGTAGCAGATGAAGACTGAACTAAGGCGGTTGTAATAAAACCAGTTAACCAACCTGCAAACCGATTGTCTGTGAGTGTTTTTAAGAGCATTCTTAAACTCTTTCCAGCAATTTTTTGAATTGCTTCACTCATGATTTTCATTCCATAAATGAAAATACCTAAACTACCCAGGAGCTCAAGCACATTGAAAAACCCGTATTCCATTCTTAACCGTTATAATGTTTTCTTATAGTTAATTTAGCATTAACAAAAAGCTAAGCTATTGTTATTTGATAAGCTTTCAAAAAATACAATTGAATTAGTCTCTAATTATAAAAACTGATTCACCTGAAAGATATAATCTCCGGCTTTTTCAAGTTCATTAAACGAATCTCGATAATATAAAGCTGTTTTAAAATCTCCTGAAAAACTATCCAATTTGTTAAGGTATTTTTCTTTTAATTTATCTCTAAGCTTATTAATGTGGACTTCTGCTGCTGCGGACATATCGAGGTTAATGTTTTTGTCCCAGTTGATCAGATTGTTTTTCATGGTTGCGTGGGCTTTTTCAACCTCTATAGCCAGCTCACACAAATCTTCTTTCATTTCTTTGGTGAACTCTACACCTTCATTATAACATGTTTTTTCAATCATGCACAACTGGTGAACCTTATCAACAACGCGCTGCAACTCATTACAAATACTTAAAAGCTTAATGATGCCTTCAGCCACATTTTCACTGTTATTACTTCTTGAGATTTCAATTAAAAACGTTGCGGTTTGCGTATGTAGTTCGTTGGCTTTTCGTTGATACTTATCTAACTTCTTAAGCAAAGGAAGGTTCATTTCAATTTCAGAAAATTGAAGTTTTCGGTATTTTTTTACCAGTTTTTCAGAAATATCTGCGATAAGTATAAGTTGCTTATTGGCTTGCATCATGGCCATTTCTGGTATATCAACAAAATTATTTACTGCAACCACTCCGCTTTTTTTCTCCCCTTCTTCCGATGGCACTAATTTTTTGGCAATTAAAATTATTTGAGGAATAAAGTGAATTTGGATTAAGGCATTGATAGCATTAAATAAGGTATGAAATATAGCCACAGCACCCGTCATAGCTAATCCTCTATGATAAAGATTAGCACTATGTACAGAATATTTTGATCCGAAGAACCCCATGTTAAGATAATCTACCAGATCAATGAACCATGGAATAATGGCCAACACCCAAAACACCCCGATGAGATTAAAAATGGTATGAACACGTGCAGCTCGTTTGGCATTTACATTCGCAACGATAGATGCTAAATTCGCGGTTATGGTAGTTCCAATGTTTTCTCCCAAAATTAAGCCTACTGCCGCAGTCATTGGTAACCATCCTTGTGATACTAAAACAATCGTGAGCCCCATAGCAGTACTTGAGGATTGTAATATAATAGCTACGATCGTTCCTATGATTATAAAAAGGGGTAAGGAATACCAACTTTCAGTATACTGTTTTAAGAAGGATAAAAACTCAATATCAAAATCTTCAACAATAGGTACTGAGTTTTTCATTAAATCTAACCCTAAGAACAATAGCCCGAAACCTATTAGAAACTCTCCCCACGATTTCCAGCGAATGGCCCCTGAATACAACAGTGGAACACCAAGGCCTATTGCTGGTAAAGCGAAAATCATCAAGCCCAATTCTGAAAAGCCTAGACCATTAATTAACCAGCTGGTAACAGTTGTGCCCATATTCGCACCCATAATGACACCAATGGATTGCTTTAAGCTTAATAAGCCAGCATTTACAAAGCTCACAATCATTACCGTTGTGGCCGAAGAAGACTGAATAATTCCAGTAATTAAGAACCCAGATAATACCCCAAAGTATTTGTTCGTAGTAACTACATTTAAAAAAGATCGCAAAGCACTGCCTGTGGCCTTCTGAATTCCTTCGCTCATGGTTTTCATGGCGAAAAGAAAAAGACTTATGCTCCCAATTAGTTGTAAAATGTCTGTTACTCCGTATTTCAAAATTTAATCTTCGTCTTGAGAGATGAATTTATCCCTTTTTTTCTTCTTGTGTTTTAAAACTTTTGCATCAACGTAAAAAATTGTCTCTTCTGCAATATTTTTCACAAGATCTCCTACCCGTTCTATTTTTCGAACGATAGAAATTAAACGAAGATAATTTTCAGTGTTTTCTAAATCAGTGCGAATAGCATCAGCAATTACTTTTGTAGCTGCATCATTAATTTCATCAACTAGTTTGTCGCGCTTAAATACTTTAGCTGCCAGATGTGTATCTTCTTCTTCAAACGAATCTGAAACAACCTCCAGCATAAAAATGCAATGTTCAAACATTTCTTTCAACCGCAGTTTTTCAAACAACTCAGGTGAAAATTGTTGTTCAAAATCATTCACAAACTTTGCAATTGATTCTGCATTATCGCCAATTCGCTCTAAAAACGTATTGATATTTAACACTGATATAATCAACCTTAAGTCATCTGCAACAGGATTATAAAGCGCTAAAGTCTGCTCACAATCGCTATCAATTTTAAGGTCTAACGAGTTAATCTTTTTTTCTGTAGCAATTATTTCTTCTGTTATTTCCTGATTGAAGGTAAAAATTGCCTCTTGACTTCGTTCAACTTGCTTTTTTGCTAAAGCCATCATTTCGATGACATTATTACGAATTGCTTGAACTTGTATTTCTATTATAGCTGCCATCTTAGAATAATATCTACTTTTAACTTATTGTTTTTACAACTATCAACCAAATCTACCTGTAATGTAGTTTTGAGTGCGTTCTTCTTTTGGGTTTGTAAATACGTTTTTGGTCTTTCCATACTCCACTAATTCACCCATATAAAAAAATGCGGTCCGATCACTAATTCGACTTGCCTGTTGCATGTTGTGAGTGACAATTACAATAGTATATTGTTCTTTGAGTTTCACAATCAATTCTTCCAATTTTGCTGAAGAAATTGGGTCAAGTGCCGAAGCTGGCTCGTCCATTAAAATCACCGAAGGTTTAACTGCCAACGTCCTGGCAATACATAACCGCTGTTGTTGACCCCCCGAAAGCGCTAAAGCAGACTTATTTAAATCGTCTTTTACTTCTTCCCATAAACTTGCTTGCTTCAGTGTTGTCTCTACAACTTCATCTAAAACGCTTTTCTTCTTTATGCCTTGAATGGTTAAACCATACACCACATTTTCATAAATCGTCTTAGGAAATGGGTTGGGTTTTTGAAACACGATTCCCACCTCTTGTCGCAACTCTTCAACATTTATTTTCTTGTCATAAATATCGCGTCCATCTAATAACACATCGCCTTCTTTTCTGAAGATTTCGATGTAGTCATTCATGCGGTTCAGTGTTCTTAATACTGTGGACTTTCCACAACCTGAAGGACCAATAAATGCCGTAACGGAGTTTTTTCTAATCGCTAAGTTTACATCATGAACCACTTGTTTTGCTCCATAAAAAATGGCTAAATTCTTTGCTTCAAATGTAATTTTACTCTGTTCTTGCTGTTCAACAGGATTTATTGTTGGTTTGTTTTCTTCTGTCATCGTTGCGTCCATTTCGCTTACCATTTTACTTTTTTCTGCCATTTATTTCTCAAATAAATAGCAAAGCCATTTAACATGAAGGTAATGACTAATAATACTATAATTGCGGCTGAAGCATTTGCCATAAATTCTTCGCGTTCACCCACCCAGTTATAAATTTGCATGGGCAATACCGTAAAGAAATCCATGACACCATGAGGTGGAGTTTTGATATAAAGCACCGTTCCCAAAATTAGTAATGGTGCCGTTTCGCCTATGGCTCTTGATAATGCCAAAATTGTTCCCGTCATAATCCCTCCAATGGAGGATGGTAATATGGTGTACCAGATTGTTTGCCACTTCGTAGCCCCTAAACCATATGACGCCTCACGCAATGATTTTGGAACCGCTCTAATGGCTTCTCGTGTTGAAACGATAATGACAGGTAAAATTAATAATGCCAGCGTAAAGGCACCAGCAATAACAACGTTCGCACTTTCAAATTGTAAAACACCCTTGAACAAAGCTAAACCAAGTAATCCATAAATTACTGATGGTACACCAGCAAGGTTAGATAGGTTTAACTCCAGAAAATTGGTATATCGGTTCTTGGTGGTATATTCTTCCAAATATACTCCCGCAGAAACTCCCAAAGGAATTGCAAAAAAAGCGGTCAAAACAAATACCCACAATGTTCCTCCTAAAGCAGGATATATACCCGCTCGTTTATACGACAAGGTAGAGGGCGCGCTGGTAAGAAATTTCCAGTCGATGCGAGCAATTCCCTCTTTGGCAATATCTATTATAAAAATAGCCAAAACCAATAACGCCAAAGTGGTAAGCGCTATTCCCGTATATTTAAATAGTTTATCGTAAAGTCTGTTTTTGGTGGTGTTATTCATACTGCGCGTGGTATTTGCGTTTGATGTAAAAACTAATGCTATTTAATATGAAGGTGAATAGGAAGAGTGTGATCCCTACTGCGAAAATGGACTGGTAGCGAATAGATCCAAACTCTACATCACCCGAAGCAGTTTCAGCCATATAGGTGGTGATAGTCATCACACTTTCTAGGGGATTAAAGGTCAACTGGGGTTTGGTTCCTGCAGCCATGGCTACAATCATCGTTTCGCCAATAGCTCTTGAAATGCCTAAAATGATTGAAACCATAATACCTGATGAAGCAGAAGGAACCACAACTTTGAAAGCAGTTTGTAAAGTTGTTGCCCCTAAACCATAGGAGGCTTCACGTAATGCTTTTGGTACTGCATTCAGCGCATCTTCACTTAAAGAGGAGATAATGGGTAAAATCATTATCGCCATCACCATTCCAGCGGACAAGGCATTGAATAAGGGCATATCAGGAATAAAATTCCTTAGAAATGGCGTTAACACGGACAGCGCGAAATAACCATATACAACGGTAGGCACTGCCGCAAGCAATTCTAGCATTGGTTTTAATGTTCTTCTTATGTTATCTGGCGCATATTCTCTTAAGTAAACGGCTACTATCAAACCCATTGGCACTGCGATAATTACCGCAATAAATGTGGTTAGTAAGGTACCACTCAACAGCACCATTACCCCAAAATGAGGGTCACGATCGTCTGAGGGACGCCAGTCGGTATCTGTTAAAAAGTCAAAAACTGAGACTTCAGAAAAAAAATGAATTGACTCCGAAAACAAGACCCAAAGTATTCCAAGGGTTGTTAATATGGTTAGCCCGGCACTTATGGCTAACAGTTTTTCAATAATTCTTTCAGACCACTTTTTCATCTATAATCAATCCCTTTCTTTACAAGCCCGATGCTGTGAATTCAAATAAGAAAACTACGGCTCTTTTCAGAGCCCTAGTTACTTATTTTTGTTGAACTACATGTTACTGTTGTGTACAGAAATCATTAAATATTCGCACTTGTTCTTTTTGCTCTTTAGAAGTCATTGGAATATAACCAACCAATTTTGATACTTCTTCTGCATTGGCCAAGTAGAAATCGATGAACGCTTTAACTTCTGCTCTTTTTGAAGCTTGATCCGCTACATAGATAAATATGGGTCTTGAAAGTGGATCATATGACTTATCCATCACAGTTTCCATTGTAGGTATAACTGGACCATTACCACCATCTACAGGAACAATTTTTAATTTGTCTTTATTTTCTTCATAGTAAGCTAATCCAAAATACCCTAAAGCGTTGACATCATCAGCAATACCTTTCACCAACACATTGTCATTTTCACTGGAGTTATAATCCGTTCTGCTGCTACCCCCTTTACCAATAATTGCTTCATTAAAATAATCAAATGTTCCAGATGCATCACCAGGACCATACAAGGTAATTTCATCTGCTGGCCATTCTGGTCTTACATCTGCCCAAGTGGTTACTTTATTTTCTGAATTTTCCCAGATTTTCTTCAGTTCCTCTACGGTTAATTTATCTACCCACGTATTTTTCGGGTTTACCACTACCGCTAATCCATCATAAGCTACTGTCAACTGCTGATATTTGATGTTGTTTTCAGCACATACTTCGGCTTCTGAATCTTTGATTGGACGAGAAGCATCACTAATATCTGTTTCGCCTGTAGAAAATTTCTTAAATCCACCACCAGTACCAGATACACCTACTAAAACTTCTACATCTGGCTCTTCCTCAGCAAAATATTCAGCCACTCCAGCTGTTATTGGATACACCGTACTTGAACCATCTATTTTTATTGTTCCTGACAGTTTTTCAGAACCATCTGCATTTGTAGTATCGGTATTTCCTCCACAAGAAGCTAATGCTATTAATGCTGAAAGATAAAGTGCTTTTAATTTCATAGTTATTTTACGTTTATTAATGAGACAAATTTATTATTTAACGGTGAATTGAGCCTTAAGCCAATGTTAAGTATTTGTTAAGTTATAGCTGCAATTCGAATTGCAATCGATAAATATAGTTTACTGCTTTATTTACCCGGTCTTGAAGGGTGAAGTCTGATTGGATTTTTAAGTTATGTCGAACAATGTATTTAGATAACCCTATGGTATATTGATCCTCAGCGCTTATTCGGGAAGCAATTCCGTCAATAGCTGACACCCCCGCAAAACGTGTAGCTATTTCGTAATTGTTTTTAAATAAATAAGCAATGGATGCCGTAAAGCCCTGGCCAGTGTTAAACCCTTTCGTGGTTGCATTTCCTGAAGTATATGCCCATTCTGCTAACGAAGAGAATCCTTTGTATTTAAACAACATATCTGCTTCAAAATGTTGAAGTGTATTTTCTACATAGTTTTCATTTACATCTTTCACATAAGAGCCTAATTGACCTTGTTGACGAACTGCTCTGTCATTTAAATTATATGTAAATCCAAAAGATACTTTAGGCTTTGGTTGTCGTTCAAAATCAGTGACGATGTAATCTGCTTTTTTACCTTCAAACTCTCCTAAAGGAAGTAAATCTATACGTCCAGTATAATTAAATCCACCCAGATTAGCTTCGGAAACACTGCGACCCTCTCCCATGGTAAAGGCTGCTTTTGGTTTTACAATCATCTTTCCCAGTTTCACATTACCATGAATTTGAACACCCATATCTCGGTCAATGTTGAAACGGCTATTAATTAATGAACGGTCAACAAACTGCATATCACCAGATGAAATCACTCGCTCTCTATTTCCTGGTAATTTTGTTTGTCCGACCCAGACTTCCCAACCATCCACAAACTCGTATTTCATTACGGCATCAAGGACTAAACGGGAGGAACCACTGGTTCTTCCATCTTCTTTATCCGTACTAATGTCAGCACTCGATAAACCAAGTTCTACTTTATATTCTAGTTTTGGGGAAAACGCAAATCCCTCAAATTTTAAGCGTGATCTTCTCAATTGAGCTGATGTTTCTGTTGAACCATCTTCCCCTATTTGGGTGACTTCAAATAGGTTTTGCATGCGGTAGGTCATTTTCATAGACATGGATGAGTCCGCAGCCATAAAATTAATTCCCTTACCAAACTTTGTGGTAGGGATATTTTGAGCTTTAAGGGTCACAAATAAACCAGCGCTCATTAGGAGATAAATAATTGTTGTTCTTTTCACTTGGGTCTTGTAATATTTCCGCAAAGATGAATGACAAAGAAGTAACAAAAAATAGGTGTTGAATTGATTAACAAAAACTTAATATTAACAACTTTTGATTAACATTTAGTTAACACAAAAACATAACCCCCGTTGCTTTTTAACAACGAAGGTTATGCTCTTTTTAAGCTATAAACTACAACTGCATTTCAAATTGTAGTCGGTAGAGAAAATTCATGTTTTCCGCGTTGCCTAAATCAACCATTGAAAAATCTGATTGTATTTTTAATTTATGATCTACAATGTATTTGGATACTCCCAAAGTATAATGCGTTTCTTCATTAATTTTTGAAATAGCCTCATCAGGAGAGATAGTGGTATAACGTCCAGCAATTTCAAAGTTATTCTTAAATAAATAACCTATTTGTGCATTAAACCCGTCTCCTGTTCTAAATCCAGCTATACCAGATTCTCCAGATGTTTTAGCCCACTCTACTAATGCTGATATTCCTTGAAATTTAAAAATCATATCTGCTTCGAAGTGTTTTAAGGTATTGTTTATATATTCTCCTGTACTATCATTAATAACGTATGAACCTAATTGTCCTTGTTGACGTACGGCACCATCATTCAAATTATAGGTAATGCCCAGTGCAATTTTTGGTGAGGACTGTCTTTTTAAGTCAGACAAAACATAATCGTCTTTCTTACCTTCAAATTCACCTAACGGTAAAAAATCAACTCGTCCAGTATAACAAAACCCTCCTTCATTGGACTGTGATACTGATCTTCCTTCACCCATTGAAAAAGCTAATTTTGGCTTTATAATAAATGATTCGGAACCAATTTTACCGTGTAATTGAACGCCCATATCACGGTCAATATTAAATCGACTATTTAACCTTGACCGATCCACGAACTGTAAGTCTGCTGATGAAACCACACGCTCTCTATTCCCTGGAAGTTTTGTTTGTCCAACCCAAACTTGCCATCCTTTTACAAATTCATATTTTAAAACAGCATCTAAGATTAATCTAGAAGAACCACCTGTTCTCCCATTTTCACTTCCAGTACTTATATCCCTGCTTGTTAATCCTATTTCTGCTTTATAGGTCAATTTTGGTGAATAAGCATAACCACTAAACTTTAGTCTTGATCTTCTTACTTGAGCTGTTACAGAAGTTTGCTCATTATCTCCATTATATGCAACTTCAAATAAATTTTGCATCCGGTATTGCAATTTCATGGTCATGGACGAATCCGCTGCCATAAAATTGATGCCTTTTCCAAATTTTGTAGATGGAATAGTTTGAGCGAATGCAGTAACACATAAGAATATTAATAAGGTCGAAATAGAAATTTTGTTCTTCACGTTATTTAGTTTTTTATTCATTTTTTATTTGACGAGGCAAATATTTGGCGTGAAGTCGAAGAAAAAAACTATTTTGAGTAACTTGATGGAAGTTTAACCGCTTGTTAACATTTAGATAATATTTAACCCTGTTTAATTAACATTGGGTTAACATTAGGCTTTTTATTAATCATTCCGTGATAATTAATTAATGAATAATTTAGTTACCATACTTGTTGCAGATGACGAAGAGGACATCCGTGATATATTAGAATACAACCTCTCAAAGGAAGGATACACCGTAGTTACTGCTGTTGATGGTGAAGATGCGTTAGCGAAAGCCAAAAAAACACACCCAACCTTATTGATTCTAGATGTGATGATGCCTAAAATGAGCGGTGTTGACGTGTGTGCGGAATTACGTGAAATTCCTGATTTCAAAAATACAATTATCACTTTTCTTACCGCACGTGACGATGATTTTTCGCAAATCACATGTTATGAAGCTGGCGGTGACGACTTTATGTCTAAACCAATTAAACCAAAAGTATTAGTCACCCGCATTAAAGCTTTATTAAAACGTGCTTTCAGGAATGAGGAAGAAAGTTCGGATTTAGTGGTAGGACAATTTATAATTAACAAAGACCAATACACAGTTACTAAAAACAACGAACTTATTTCTTTAGTCAAAAAAGAATTTGAACTCTTTCACCTTTTAGCTTCAAAACCAGGAAAAGTGTTTACTCGAGAAGAAATTTTTAATCGGATCTGGGACGCTGATGTTATTGTTGGCGATAGAACCATTGATGTTCACATAAGAAAATTACGTGAAAAAATTGGTGAAGAGGTTATAGCAACTATAAAAGGTGTTGGGTATAAATTTGTGATTGCTTAATTTAATCCCATGAACTTTCATCAAATAGAATTTTCTCTTTCACCTCGAAAAAGAGGTTTTCATTTGGTGCATGACGAAATAGTAACTCACCTCGATTTTTTAAAGCAAATCAACACGGGAATGCTCAACGTGTTTATACAACACACCTCGGCTAGTTTAGCAATTAATGAAAATGCTGACCCCACTGTCCGAGCAGATTTGGAGGCCTATTTCAATATATATGTGCCAGAAAATGAACCCTACTTTAAGCACACCTTAGAAGGAAGTGATGATATGCCAGCACATATTAAAGCAATTCAAATTGGTTCTTCTATTACTATTCCCATTACAAATGGAAAATTGAATTTAGGTGTCTGGCAAGGTATTTATTTATGTGAGCACCGCAACCATGGAGGAAATAGGAAAATAGTTGCTACCGCTTGGGGGAATTAGGTTTAAGCTGCTTTAATTTTATGCCTCATCCCACAATTTCTTAGTCAAAGCAATGGCCTCATTCAAATCTTTTTCCGTCAACTCTAATTTTTTAGCGACATCCAAACAGAGGGCATATTCATTATCATGAAACTCACCATCCAGCATGGACATAAAAATAATATTTACTAGTTGTTCCTCTCTCTCAATCGGATCTTCTGGAACTAAAAAATGTAGTTTGTCTGCATTTTTTAATAACCCTTTAACAGTTCCTTTTGATATGCCATAATCTTCAGCCATGTCAAATAAGAATTCTTCTTCATCTTCATCAATGTTGCCATCTGCATAAGCAACTGCAATGAGGTTTTGAATATGTATTAAATTCGGTTCTTCGTTTTCTAACATATCTTAATTAGCTATTATGAATATAAAAGTACAAACCATCTGCTAGATTAATACTTTTTACATAAAAATTGTTGCGATCAAATTTTATTGTGCAAACGTAAATAAGGTGGGCGTTTTAATTATTACTCTTCTCTTTTATTAACACAGGTTTTATTTTAAATTGTAAGAGGTTATGTTTTTATAAGTCTTTTTGATGATTTCTGCTTTTAACAATATGGAAAGGTCAATGAATATACTTTTGATTGAAGATAATGTTTACGATGTTCAATTGTTAACAAGGGTTTTAGAAAAATCTAATCTGGAGTATACCCTAAAAACCGTACAGACAAAAACGGACTTTATTAACCAATTTAAATACAACAAGCCTGATATCATCCTTTCTGATCATTCTTTACATGAGTTTAGCTCCATGGAAGCCTTACAAATTGTAAGAGAAGTTGATTATGAAATTCCTTTTATCCTAGTCACTGGGACCGTATCTGAAGAATTTGCTATCGAATGCATGAAAGCTGGTGCTAATGATTACATACTTAAAAAAAGTTTGACCAGACTTCCCTCTGCGATATTAAACGCTTATTCTAAAAAAGAATTATCACAAGAAAAAGAGCTAATTAAGACGCTACATAGCCGTTTAACAGAAAGCATTCGATATGCTAAACTTATTCAGACTTCTTTGTTAACAACAATAGATTCTTTTAAAACATGTTTTCCGAATTCTTTTATTTTTAATAAAGCGAAAGACATTGTTAGTGGTGATTTTTTTTGGATAAATAAAGTGGGTGACAAACTCCTATTTGCTGCCGTTGATTGTACCGGTCATGGAGTACCAGGTGCCTTTATGACTATTGTAGCTAACAATTTATTAAATCAAGCGGTAAGGGAAAAAAACATATATCAACCAGCGGCAATTTTAGATGAACTGAACAAAGGTTTATTGGTAACCTTTAGTGATAATTGTGACGATAACACCAACCAAAATGGTATGGATATAGGTTTGTGTTCTATGAACTTCAAAAAAATGGAGTTACAATATGCGGGCACTTACATAAAATTAGTCATTGCAAGAGATGGTAAATTAATTGAAATTAACCCTGATAGATTTACATTAGGTCAGTATAATAATCACCGCGACTTTAAGAATAATACGATCAAGTTGGAACATGAAGATATTCTCTACCTCTTTTCAGATGGTTATATCGATCAATTTGGCGAATCCACTGACAAAAAATTTATGCGTGCTCGTTTTCATAAATTATTATTATCAATTCTAAACCTTGATATGGAAGAACAAAAAAAAGCTTTACATCATACACTAAATGAGTGGAAAGGTAATCTTGAACAAACGGATGATATTCTTGTTTTAGGTATTAAAATTTAACTTTTATTATTTTAGAATTTTTCTTTTAATCCTTTAAAAATGAAGCCAGCTAGTAACAGTACCTATGAAAACTTAATAAAAATGATTGACGAGGTGCAAGATTATGCGATCATCCTTCTCGATAAAAAAGGCAATATAAAACATTGGAACACTGGGGCTAAAAAAATTAAAGGATACACTCAAGAAGAAATTATGGGAAAGAACTTTTCTATTTTTTATACTCCCACAGACAGAGAAAATTCTAAACCTCAAATGTTGCTATCCCTTGCTAAAAAAAAAGGTAAAGCGACAGACATCGGTTGGCGAATTAAAAAAAATGGCAGCTCTTTTTGGGCAGATGTTACTATAACTCCTATCTACAATGATGAAGGAAAGGTTATTGGGTACGGGAAATTGACAAAGGATTTAACAGAAAGCATTAAAGCCCAACAAGCCAAGGAAATGCAAATTAAACAGCTTGAACATTTTGCTTATATCGCCTCTCATGATTTACAAGAACCCTTACGCACTATTTCAAATTTTATTGAAATCCTGAAAGAAGACTATTCCACCAATCTTGATACACAAGCACATCATTACTTAGATATAATTAGCCTAGCTTCTAAGCGTATGAGTGAATTAGTTCGCTCACTTCTTGATTATTCCCGACTGGGAAAAGGCAAAGAAAAAACCTTGATTGACTTTAAGGATGTTTATGACGAGGTGATTTCCGATTTAGAAAACCTCATAACTAAAAAAAAGGCGAAAATTACATTTGTAGGTAAGTTCCCCAAACTTCGCGGGTATGATGTTGAGCTACGACAACTGTTACAAAACCTTATCGGAAACAGTATCAAATTTTCAAAAGACCACACAGCTCCTGAAATAAAAATTGGTTGGAAAAAAGAAGGCGGTCATTTACGATTTTACATCAAAGACAATGGAATAGGTATTGAGTCTAAAAATTATGACCGTGTCTTTAATATATTCCAACGGGTAAATGGCAGTAGTCAAATAAACGGTTACGGCATTGGACTCGCTAATTGTAAACGAATTGTAGAGTTACATTCGGGTACCATTTGGATCAAATCAAAACTAGGTACAGGGAGTACCTTTTATTTTACTCTTGCAAATTTAGTCTAATGAAAAAATCATTGAACCACGTTATGCTCATTGATGATAATGCTAACGATAATTTTTATCATCAACGAATAATTTCAAAATCTAACATCTGTAAAGAAGTCATTATCAAACAATCTGGTAATGAAGCGCTACATTTCCTAAAAGATACTTCTAAAGACAGCCGGTCAACTCCACCTGACTTAATTTTTTTAGACATAAATATGCCTGAAATGAACGGCTGGGATTTTTTAGAAGAATACAATCAATTAGATGAACATCTAAAAGGAAAAGTCATCGTTATCATGTTAACGACTTCCGACAACCCCGATGATTTGGATAAAGCTAAATCTCTTTCTCCAATCCCACTAAAAGACTTTAAAACAAAACCCCTTACTAAAGAAATGTTAGATGACATTATAGACAAGTATTTTACTAGCTAACTCATGTCAGAAAATTTATCACTTCAAAAAGAGAACGAGGAATTAAAGAAAAAAATCACCTCACTTACTTCGCATATTGAGGAGTTAAAGGAAGACATGAAACTGTTTTCTTATTCCATCTCCCATGATCTAGTAGCCCCACTTCGAGCCATTAATGGGTTTAGTGAAATATTAGAAGAAGATTATTCTACTACACTTGATGATGAAGGAAAACATTGTATTAAAGTGATTCAAGAAAATGTGGAAATAATGAGTAGTCATATTCAAGGTCTAGTTGACTATTCAAGAACGGCTAATAAAGAACTTTTAATAGAAGAAATAAACACTACGAAACTCGTTGAAAAAATCATACACGAAATTCAACCACCAAATGGTGTCAACTACCACTTTAATAGTGAAAATTTACATCCCATAAGTGGCGACATTGATCAGATTAAACGGGTTTTTGTGAACTTGCTTTCCAACGCAATCAAGTTCTCATCAAAGGTTACTTCACCTTCCATAGTCATTAAATCAGAAAAGCGTGAAAGCGTAATTCTTTTTTCAATAACTGATAACGGTGTTGGTATAGATTTAAAATATGCTAGTACGTTATTTGGCGTTTTTCAACGCTTCAATACGGATGTGGATTTCATAGGAAGAGGTGTGGGATTGGCTATCACAAAAAAAATTATTCTGAAACACGGTGGTAAAATTTGGGCAGAGTCAGAATTAGGGAAGGGGGCGTGTTTTTATTTTACATTACCTAATAATCAAACTCTCCAAAAGTAAGATTACTCCTGGAGAGTTTGATTCAATTAATAAATATAGTCGTTGGCTTCAATCATTTTTGAAGCTATTCTTCTTCGTGCTTCTTTTACATTTAAGGCCGCTATTTTTGTAAATCGTTTTAGGCCAAGCAACATCATTCGTTGCTCATCGCCTTCAGCAAATGCATTAATCGCATCCTTACCAGACTTGTTTACTTTATCCATCGCATCGTAGATATACACTTTTACCATGTCAATGTTTTCTTTACATGCCGCTTCACTAGTCATTCCGATTTTCTTTTTCACACGCAACAAGGAAGATTCTGCTACATAGAGTTCGATTATCATATCTGCGAGGTTCATCAAAATCTCTTGTTCAAAAGCTAATTTGTCCATAAACTTCTGAGCTGCTGCTCCTGCCGTCATCAAAATCGCTTTTTTCATATTTTTGATGGCTTTGTCTTGTTCTGCAAATAGAGAATCATCCTGGTCACCAAAATCAGGTACTGACATCAATTCTTTTTGAACGGCCATTGCTGGACCCATTAAGTCCATTTCGCCTTTCATTGCTCGTTTTAGGAACATGTCCAAAATAAGCATTCGGTTAATTTCATTGGTTCCTTCAAAAATTCGGTTGATTCGCGAATCTCTGTACGATCTATCCATTGGAAAGTCCGCTGAGAATCCATAGCCACCTAAAATTTGTACCCCTTCATCCGCGACATAATCCAACACTTCAGATCCTGCTACTTTCAATAAAGCACATTCAATTGCATATTCGCGAGCAGCTTCCAAAATAGCTTCACTCATTGGCTTGCCTTCCTTTTGAAGTGATTCTTCCATCTCCCCAATGTCATGTCCCGCACGATACATCGCTGATTCAATTGCCCAAGTACGTATAGCTTGTTCGGCTAATTTGTATTGAATAGCCCCAAACTTTGCAATTGGAATTTTAAACTGAATTCGCTCATTGGCATATTTCACCGATTGTTTTATAACATTTTTAGATGCTCCCAAAGCAGCCCCAGCTAACTTAATCCGGCCAATATTTAAAATGTTGAACGCGATTTCGTGACCTTTTCCGATTTGCCCTAACACATTTTCAACAGGTACTTTTACATCACTCAAGAACACTTGACGTGTGGAAGATCCTTTAATTCCCATTTTGTGTTCTTCGTTTCCGAAGGTTAATCCTTCAGCTCCGCGCTCAACAATAAAGCCAGTGAATTTATCACCATCAATTTGAGCAAACACGATAAACACATGAGCAAAACCAGCGTTGGTAATCCACATTTTTTGTCCATTCAACACATAATGTTTTCCATCGCTGGATAGCACGGCTTTCGTTTTCGCAGCTAAGGCATCTGAACCTGAGCCCGGCTCTGTCAAACAATAACTCGCTTTCCACTCACCAGAAGCAAGTTTTGGTAAGTACTTCTCTTTTTGAGCATCGGTACCAAAGTATAAAATTGGCAATGTTCCAATACCTGTATGTGCTGCCAAGGCCACAGCAAACGAATGACCCGCACCCAGCACTTCAGTAGTCAACAATGCCGTATTAAAATCTCCTCCGAAACCACCAAATTTCTCTGGAATAGAAATAGCCAATAAACCCAATTCACCTGCTTTATCTAAAAGACTCGGCATCAAGCCTTCTTCCATTTTATCAATTCGATCGAGGTTTGGTGTTACTTCCGATGCAATAAATTCTCTACACGATTGTGCAATCATCAATTGCTCTTCTGACCATTGTTCTGGTATAAAAACGTCTTGTGGATTCGTTTCACTAATTAAAAACTGTCCTCCTTTTTTTGTTGTTCCCATTGTAACTTTAGTTTAATAATTAATATCTGTTTTCATAAAGATTCAAGACTCAAGAGCCAAGAATCAAGATTTAATTTTTAGTCTGAAACTGTAAAGCATTTTTTGAATTTCCTTTATCAGTTTAATTATTTCTGTTGCTTTCTCTTTTTCAATGAATCCCAAATCTAAAGATAACCAACATTGGGTTTCTAATTCAAAAGAAGATCCCATTGCAATAGACAAGAAGTTTGCAAAATCTTTGTCTGTGCTTCTTCCAGAACCCTCAGCAATATTAGAGGGTATTGAAACTGCTGATCTTCTCATTTGAGAAACAAGACCAAATTTTTCATCCTGAGAATAATTTTTAGTCAAAAGGTAAATATCCTTAACTAGTTCTCGAGACTTCTGCCAAACCAACAGTTCATTATAATTATGCATTTTTAGTCTTGTTTCTTGGCTCTTGAATCTTGTCTCTCCCTTACAATAATTCAAATATACCTGCTGCTCCTTGTCCTGTACCAACGCACATACTGACCATGCCGTATTTTTGTTTTCTTTTTTTCATTTCGTTAAATAACTGTACCGATAACTTTGCTCCAGTGCAACCTAGCGGATGACCCAATGCTATTGCTCCTCCGTTTGGATTGACAATGTCTGGATTTAATCCAGCTTCTTGAATCACCGCCAATGATTGTGCAGCAAAAGCTTCATTCAATTCTATCTGTTCGATGTCGCCTAACGTTAATCCTGCTTGTTTTAATGCTTTTGGAATGGCATCCACCGGACCAATACCCATTATACGGGGTTCTACTCCGGCAACCGCGTAAGAAAGAAGACGTGCAATTGGCTGTAAGTTTAACTCTTTCACCATTTCTTCGGTCATTAACAACACAAAGGCAGCTCCATCAGAAGTTTGTGACGAGTTTCCAGCTGTGACACTTCCGCCATTGGCGAATACCGGACGTAGTTTATTTAATGCCTCAATGGTGGTACCTTCTCTTGGACCTTCGTCCGTATCTACAGTATAGGTTTTTGTCTTTTTCTTTTCCTTGGCATCCAAGTACGTTTCTTCTATCGTAATTGGAACAATTTCTTCTTTGAATCTGCCTTCTGCATTGGCTTTCAAGGCTTTCATATGGGAGTTATACGAAAACTCATCAGCTGCTTCACGAGAAATTTTAAATTGCTCAGCTACTGCTTCTGCTGTAAGGCCCATTCCCCAATAATAATCAGGGTTTTCTTTCGCCACTTTGTAATTAGGAGCGATTTTCCAACCACCAAACGGAATTGGACTCATACACTCTACACCACCAGCAATAATGCAATTAGCCATTCCCGCTTGAATTTTTGCTTGAGCGATGGCGATTGTTTCTAAACCAGATGAACAATATCTGTTCACGGTCATTCCAGGTACTTTTACGGTGTTTAAACCAGTCAACGAAATCATTCGACCGATGTTTAATCCTTGTTCTGCTTCTGGAGTCGCATTTCCAACAATGACATCATCGATGCGATCTTTGTCCAACTGCGGAACTTCTGACATGATCTGTTTAATCACATCACTTGCCAGATCATCTGGTCGGTAGAATCGAAACACACCTCTTGGTGCTTTTCCTACTGCTGTTCGATATGCTTTAACTATATATACGGGTTTCATAATGGAGTATTTAGTTGTTAGTATTGAGTAGCTAGATATTAGTTTTGAAGTTTGTTTTTAATGCTTGATTGAAGACCAAAGGTCATTTTCTGTACTTCATATATATCTTGAATTAAATCATCTGCTACACTTTCTTTAATAATCTTTATTCGTTTTGCTATTTCAGTTTGAGTTAGTAATTCGTATGAAGACCCGTTGGAGTGAGATAGAAACTGTAAGAATTCTTTGTTGAAACTTCTTCCAGCACCCTCAGCAATATTACTTGAAATTGAAACTGCTGATCTTCTCATCTGAGAGACTAAATTAAAGCGTTCGTCTTCTGGAAAAGTTTTTGTCACTTCGTAAACCTTAGTGGCCAGTTCAATCCCTTTTTGCCAAACTTTTAAATCCTCTAACTTATTCATTTTATGTCTTAATTACTCATGACTAGCTACTAACATCTCACTACTAATTCCTCAAAGGCTTCCCAGTTGTCAACATACTCTGAATTCTCTCTAAGGTCTTTTTCTCACCACATAACGACAAGAATGCTTCGCGTTCTAAATCCAGGAGGTATTGTTCTGAAACTAGCGTTGGAGCAGATAAATCACCTCCTGCCATTACGTAGCCCATTTTCATGGAAATTTTCACATCGTGTTCTGAGATATATTTTCCAGCGTACATCGAGTTGGCCCCTCCCTGGAACATGCCTAACACTTGTTTTCCTAACACTTGAATGTCTTTACGCATTGGTTTTTGGATATATCCAGCACCAGCGAGGTCCAACACGGCTCTTTTCGCATCAGCAATTTGTCGTTGTTTGTTTATCGAAATACCATCGCCTTTTCTCAAGATGTTCAAATCAAATGCTTCATGTGCTGAAGTAGATACTTTTGCCATCCCTATGGTTAAAAAGGCATTTTTATAGGAATTTAATAAGATATCGCCATCTTCAACTCCATCCGACACACGAAGGGTTAACTCTTTGGTTCCCCCTCCTGCGGGAATCAATCCTACCCCAAATTCTACTAGTCCGGTATATAATTCTGGGGTCGCTTGTACCTTATCTGCATGTAAAGTCATTTCGCAACCGCCACCTAAGGCCAGTCCGTGAGGAGCAACCACTACAGGAATACTTGAATATCTTACCCGCATCATGGTGTTTTGGAATTGACGAATCATTATATCTAATTCGTCATATTCTTGCTGAACGGCATACATAAAAACCATGGCCAAGTTAGCACCTGCAGAGAAATTTGCTCCCTCGTTTGCAATCACTAAGCCTTGATAGTCTTTTTCAGCGATATCAATTGCTTTGTTGATGCCTTGAATAACTTCGCCTCCAAGTGTATTCATCTTGGTATGGAATTCTAAATTCAAGACTCCGTCACCAATATCGAATAACGTGACACCAGCATTTTTCCAGACTACTTTGTCAGTTCTTAGGTTGTCCAATAAAATGAACTCGTCCAATCCTGGAATTGGTTTATAGCTTTTGGACGGGATGTCATAAAACAATCGTTTCCCACCTTCAACTTTATAGAATGATTTAGCTCCTGAAGCTAACATTTCATCCAGCCACGTAGCAGGTTTGTGACCTAGTTCCCGCATTTTCGCCAACGACTTTTCAAGGTCTAAGGTGTCCCACGTTTCGAACGGACCGATTTCCCAGCCAAACCCCGCTTTTATTGCATCATCAATCTTGTATAACTCATCTGATATTTCAGGAATGCGATTCGACACATATGTGAACAGGGAATAAAAAGTTTTGCGGTAAAATTCTCCAGCAACATCTTTTCCACCGAGTAATACACGGAACCGATCCTTGAGATTTTCTATGGGTTTTGTAGCTTCTAATGTAGCATACTTAACCTTGCCTGCTTCTTTATATTCATACGTTTCAAAGTCTACTGTCAAGAAAACAGGTTTTCCACCCGCACCCCTTTCTTTTCTCTGTAAAAACCACTTCCAGACTTAGAGCCTAGCCAGCCTTTATCCACAATAGTTTTCAACATTGTCGGTATCGCGAAAATTTCTCTCTCTTCGTCCTTTGGTAAACCATTATAGAGACCATCAGCCACTTTTACTAAGGTATCATTCCCCACGACATCCATCGTTCGGAAAGTGGCTGATTTTGGACTGCGAACTACGGGTCCGGTCAGCTTATCTACCTCCTCCACAGTTAAACCTAATTCCTCCACAACCTTGAGGATATTCATGATCGAATAGATCCCAACCCGGTTAGCAATAAAGGCTGCAGTGTCCTTGCACAATACGGTAGTTTTTCCCAGATATTTGTCACCAAACTTCATGAAGAAATCAATAATTGCAGGATCCGTTTTTGGGCCTGGAATGATTTCTAATAACTTCAAATACCGTGGCGGGTTAAAGAAGTGTGTCCCGCAAAAATGCTTTTGAAAATCTTCACTTCTACCCTCACTCATCAAGTGGATAGGAATACCTGACGTGTTGGAGGTCACTAATGTACCTGGTTTTCTGTGCTCTTCTACTTGAGCAAAAATCTTATGTTTGATTTCAAGGTTTTCAACCACAACCTCTATAATCCAATCCACCTCAGAAATTTTAGACATGTCATCTGTAAAGTTTCCTGTGGTTATCCGGTTAACAAAAGAAGTATGATATAGTGGTGCCGGGTTTGACTTGACAGCAAACGCCAAAGCATCATTTACAATTCTATTTTTTACGCGTGGATTGTCTAATGATAATCCAGCAGCTTTCTCTTTTTCGTTTAATTCTCTTGGAGCAATATCCAAAAGAAGCACTTCAATCCCCACGTTCGCAAGGTGACACGCAATCCGTGACCCCATTACTCCTGAACCTAAAACTGCCGCTTTTTTAATCGATCTGTTCATGTGATGTATTTAAATGGTTTTGTTCCGCTAATTGGTTTACTTTTTCTAAAACGCTGAAAAAAACGTTTAGCTCTTTCTCTGAAACGTTCAATTCTACTAGTTTATTAAATTTTTTGATGGTTTCCTTAGCTATAGCTCTCTTTCTTCTCCTTTTTTCGTGAGGGTTACTAAAACCTGTCTTTTATCTACTTCATCGTTGGTTTTTTCTATTAACCCTTTCTCTTCCATTGACTTAAGTAAGCGTGTCAAGCTTCGGGATTCCATACCAATCGATGGTGCGATGTGTGTGGATGGCATTCCCTGCTCTCATGCAGAATCATCAGAACAAAACCCATCGAGATCGAAATGTCATTATCGACTGCATAGCTATTGTACATCCGTGAAATGGTATGCCAAGCTGCTTTTATTCCGTATCCAACTGTTCTGTTATTTTCCACAGTTAGGTTGTACGGATGGTGATGAAATATGTTATGCGTGCATACTA
>CAWKJU010000029.1:0-205514 GCA_963849955.1 uncultured Cytophagales bacterium
AATTCATGTTCGGTATCACCTAAGTGATTCCAGGTGATTTCTAAGGTGTTATTATTTTGAGTAGCGGATAGGGTCGCTTCAATTTTTTCTTGTTGTGCTACATCCGCAGTAATGAGTTTACCCGATAAAGCCACCTTTTTCATGTTTTCGGCAGAGGTTAGTAAGTTGCCAATTGTGACTTCAAAATCTTGTTTAAGGGTGTGAAAGTTGAACTCAAATTTTTCCAATCCTTTTTTTGTCTCCATCAAATCAGACAAGTGGAATTTGACTTCATACACTTGGTCTGGTTTTAACCATTCTGTTGGTTGAAATTCAAGAGTGAAAACATCCACCCATTTAACATCACCTTTAATGGAGGGAGAAAAGTTGAAAAGCTCCCGCGTTTCAGTAGTACCGATTTTATCCTCAGTAATTTGTGGTTGTGTAAAGCGAATTTGAATAGTCGAACTGATGGAGATATTACCTGAAGAGTAGGCAGCGATATATTCATTAAAGGCTTCATTGACTTCTTTCTCAACATACTTTTCCGAAGAGGTAGAGGATGTTTTGTTTAAAAAGTAGAAACCTACGGCAAAAAGGGTAATTGTACCTATTGCTATGGCAATGAGTTTAGGGGAGATTTTAGCGAACATAGTTTTGTTGTAATGTTGTACCAGTTGAAACCATTAATATAAGATATTATACCATGAGAAGTTGAATAGTCGAACTCAAAAAAAATCATTAGCAGAAAAAACCTCCAATAGTGACTTTTGAAGTGTTTCTTTTTTTCCCCAATAGTCAACACTTTTTTTGTTGAAATTTTGCTAATTATCAATTATAGCGGTCACTAATCACTAAAAATTACTAAGCATAATTTTTGATAAGCAACCACAGTGGTTAGTTAATATTATAGCTATAAAACAACGATTTAAAATAGTAATAGATGGAAGGCAAATTTAAACTTCGAGATTCATTAAGCTTATTAAAAGAAACTTCAAAAGGTTGGATGAAAGATGATCCTTTCGCTAAAGCGGCAGCAGTTGCCTATTATGCTGTGTTTTCTTTGCCGGGTTTATTACTTATTACGTTATCAATTTTAGGGTTTTTCTTAGACAGTGCCACAACCACCAATAAAATGACTGATGAGTTGGTTGCATTCTTAGGAGAAGATTCGAGAAAAAACATTCAGGATATTCTCTCCAGTGTGCGGTTCGAAGATCAATCGCTACTTTCAAGTATAATAGGTATTGGTACACTATTATTTGGGGCAACAGGTATGTTTATTCAATTGCAAAATGCTTTAAATAACGTTTGGGACGTCAGAAAAAAAGAAGATGCGGGTATAAAAGAAGTTATAAAGGATCGGTTTACTTCATTAGGAATAGTTATAGTGGTCGGCTTTTTACTGTTAATGTCTTTAGTGATCAGTACAATTATTGGGATTATAAGTGATTGGTTGTCGTCTCATTTTGGATCGGAGTTAGTCATTTTTTCACAGGTAGCAAATTTCATCCTATCAATCGGGATAACTACAGTGCTTTTTGCAGCGATTTATAAGGTGCTGCCCGATGTGAAAATTAAATGGAAAATGGTGTGGTTGGGTTCGTTTATCACAGCAGTTTTATTTACAATAGGTAAAAGTCTCATCTCCTTATATATGAGTTTTTCTGATCCAAGTTCTGGTTTTGGAGCCAGTGGTGCAGTTATTTTAATTTTATTATGGATCTCCTATTCATGCATCATTGTGTTTTTTGGTGCAGAGTTCACATTGGTTTTCGGTAGGAGGTATGGTTATTATATTAAACCGTCTCACCATGCTGAAAAAATCACGCGATATGAGCAAAAAGATCATGAAAAACCTGAAAAAGTTTAATAGTTTCTGTGGTTAATTAAATGACCCTTTTTACATAGGTGCTGTAATCAGGTATTACAACCTCATATTCCTGATTCATCAATGGAGAAGAAATTAAAAAATCAGCCGAAGCACCATCACAGGCGATTGGTATATTCCATACCGCACCCAATCGTAAGAGTGCTTTCACGTCTGGGTCGTGAGGCTGTGCAGCCATGGGATCCCAAAAGAAAAATAAAATGTCAATTTCACCTTCTGAAATTGCCGCTCCAATCTGTTGGTCACCGCCTAACGGACCACTTAGAAATTTAGTGATAGGTATATCAAGTATTTCCTCTAATAAACCTCCTGTAGTTCCCGTAGCAAAAAGGATGTGTTGGGTAAGGTTGTCTATATTTCTGTTTACCCATTCTATTAATTCTGGTTTTTTGTTATCGTGAGCTACTAAAGCGATTCTTTTTTTTGCTTTCATTATACGAGTAGGCATATAACTGTCTTTTGGATTATAAATTGGAAGTTAGCTTGAAGGTAAAACTAAAAATTTACACTTCCCCCAATGAATGCCATAAATGGAACTTTATCTGTACGTGTATATTCAAATTGGTCTTGATTCAACAGGTTTTTTAATAAAAGTGACAATTCCACTTTAGGAATAGGTTTGTAAGCCACTTTTAAATTGAAGAGTACTTTACCGCTAATGGTACCAATACCGTTGGTGTAGGTCTTTTGAATTTCAGGGTCAACATTAATTCGAGTTATGGCACTCATGATGTTGTCATATTGATGTTTAGAATAGAAATAGGTCGTTAAAGCGATATCCCATTTTGAAGAAAACCTATAGTTGAGGTAAAGGCCGCCAAAGGCTTTGGGTTGAAGGGACGAAATGGTATCGTATGTGTTGTGGAAACTAGAACTCAAATCGGGTTTTGTAGTAGAAGAAGTATCTCTTCTGTATTTTGTGGCGTTTTTAAACCACGTTTTCTGGAGAGTAAGAAACGGTTTAATCTGGAATTTTTCGGTACTAAAGTTTAAGGCTATGGTGCTTCCGAGTTGTTGTGATTGCAAATCAATATTTATGATTTTTTGTTTTGCTGAGATCGTTTCATTTTCATAATCGATAACCCCATAAATATTCATAGGAAGGATATAGTTTTTAAGCTCCTGGTAAAAAACATCTATTTCAAAATGAAAATGGTTGTTGATTTTTGTCCGATAACCCAATTCACAAGAATTGATTTGTAATTGATTGATAGAAGTGCTTCCTTCCAAATCAGCATAGGTGTCGTAATAAACATTAGGTGAAGCTTGCGTTGAGTCAACAAGGATAGACTGTGAGTTAAACGTATCATAAAAAGAAGGTCCTTTATAAGCTACAGCATATTGAGCACGTACAATATTGTTGTTGTTAATGGCATAATTCGAGGATAACTGATAGGATAAGTATTTTTTATCTGTAAAATCATACGAGTCAAAGCGAGTAGCTGCAACAAGTTTTAAACGGTCGGCAATCGTGTACTCTGCTCTTAAGGAACTTGCAAAATTCAATAATCGTTTTTTTCCATTTATAAAACCATTATTATTTTCTATATCCCAATAATTGGAGTCATCATAAGTAGCATGTCTAAAATTTACCCCGGGCTTAAGTAAAAGTTTTCCTAGTTGTATATCATATTCAGCTACAGCATCAAAGGTATTTAAATCAAGTTTGTAACCTGATAGTCCTTTTCCAATGTTTTGAGTGCCAAAATTATCTGCGAGCAGAATATTGAGTCCACCCAACTTCATTTTAGCATCGATATATTGGGTAGTGGATGTACGGTAGGTAAGTGGAGTAGCAAGGTTATCAGCAAAGGCCACATGTGCCTCGGAGGTTTGACCACCAAATGTGAGGTTTAAATAGTTGTCATCTGCTAATTTATATTCCAGAAAGGCATTATAACCTAGTTTTTGCAAAGCTTTTGAAGGATCTGGATAAGCTGTTTTTGCATTAGGGTTTAACTCCGTGTCTCTTAAAATTTTTTGTTGCGGAATGTGTGTACGAATAGAATCTCTGACGGTATAGGAGTTGTCGACCCAGTTATAATAAGTTTCCTGAGTCCGATCCCTGTGTTGGAAGTTAGCGGATACTATCGCGCTAAAGTTATTTTTCCTGTAGGAGATAGCGGCATTACTAATCGTTGATTTGTAAGTGCCCATAATGATGTTTGAATAGGCTCGAGTTCCTTGTTTGGTTGGTTTTTTGGTAATGATATTGATGACACCAGCGGCAGCATTTGGTCCATATAAAGCAGAAGCAGCGCCTCTAATCACTTCTATTCGTTCTACATCATGAAGTCCTATAGGCAATGTCTCCCAGAAAGTACCACCATTGAAATAATTGTATACTGGTCTGTTGTCAATCATCACAAGCGTGATGTGGTTTGATGAATTGTAAAGTGTTGATGCAGGTGGGGCACTATTGATTCCTCTTATCTGAACTTCAAAATTTCCGTTCGTAGATTCAGTAACAAACACACCAGGAACCAACCTTAGTGCTTCAGGGATAGTTGTCACACCCGAATGAAGTATTTCGTCTTTTGAGATGCTGCTAATTGTTACCGGAGCATTAAACGTGGGTTCGTTTTTTTTGGAAGCAGAAACAACCGTAACATTCATTAATTCCTCAATAGTTAAATCGAATAATTTATTTATTGAATCATTTTCAGCAGTATTTTTTTGCCCATAAATGGGTTGCCAACTAAATATAAAGATGTACGAAACTATAATAAAAAGAAAAAGAAACTGTTTCAAACTGGTTGACAATTTTTAAAATAGATAATAGCTAACAACAAGTTAATTATTTTTAGATAAAAAGCTTCTTTAATATCGATTGAATTGATCAAACGAAACAGCATCCTACCAACTGTCACTTTAGTTCATTAATTTTTCAATCAACTAAAGTATGTGCATTTGATATCATCTGCAAACCCATCCTTCATAATTTATTTTATCTTTGAGTTCTTAAATCAGCAAAAAATTGAAAACAGCACTCGAAAAAAATAATCCCCGAACCATTAACGCTTGGTGTATGTACGATTGGTCCAACTCGGTCTATTCGTTGACTATATCCACAGCCGTGTTTCCTTCTTACTTTTTTGGGGTGACAGGTGGTAAAGATCATATGGTTGATTTTTTAGGTTTTACGGTCAAAAATACGGTGTTGTATTCCTATACCTTATCGTTTTCATTCTTATTAGTAGCGTTATTAAATCCGTTGTTATCTTCCATTGCAGATACAAAAGGCAACAAACTTTCGTTCATGAAGTTCTTTTGTTATTTGGGTAGTTTATCGTGCATTTCCCTTTACTTCATTGAATCAGACACCCTTGAACTCGGCATATTTTCTTTTTCGCTTGCAGCTATTGGGTTTGCCGGAAGTATCGTGTTCTATAATGCCTTTTTACCTGAAATAGCTACTGAAGAACATTTCGATAAGGTAAGTGCTAAAGGGTTTTCATTGGGGTACATCGGTAGTGTGATCTTGTTAGTAGCCAACTTGGCGATGATTACCTTCCATGAAGTATTGGGTATGGAAGAAAGTATGGCAGCCCGCATCTCATTTTTAAGCGTAGGAGTGTGGTGGATGGGGTTTGCACAAATCACCTTTGCACGCTTGCCAAACAATGTTTTTAAGAAGGAAGTAAAAGAGAACATACTTTCAAAAAGTATTTCAGAGCTGAAAAAAGTGTGGGCGGAAAGCAAAAGGTTGCCTCTGCTTCGCAAGTTTTTAGTTGCTTTTTTCTTGTATAACATGGGCGTGCAAACCGTCATGTACATGGCTACCATTTTTGGTGAAGAAGTCATTAACATGGAAATGAACGAGTTAATTATTTTAGTTTTAATTCTTCAAATTGTTGCTATTGGTGGTGCGTATGTGTTTGCAAAAATCTCTGCTAAAAAAGGCAATGTCTATTCACTTTCTATCACCTTATTGATTTGGATAGGAGTATGTATTGCTGCCTTTTTCATGAAAGAAGGAATGAAGTTAGAGTTCTATATCCTGGGCGTATTTGTAGGTGCCGTTATGGGTGGAGTGCAATCCCTTTCCCGAAGTACGTATTCCAAATTAATGCCTGTAGATACCGAAGATCATGCTTCTTATTTCAGTTTTTACGAGGTCTTAGAAAAATCATCAACTGCGGTGGGAACTTTTGTCTATGGTTTAATCCTACTAATTACTGGTACGCAAAATAATTCTGCTGCAGCATTAGCGTTGTTCTTTGTACTCGGGTTTTTCTTATTGCGACAAATCCCTTCCAAACAGATTTATAACACAAAATTAGAGGCGTAGATGTTCATTCTTAAAAACAAATGTCACTCCGAGCGAGAGCGAAGAGTCTATAAATTAATTTTGATATTATTGACGGTTATTGGTTTTTCTTCTTGCTCCGATGATCAACTTGACACGGAACTCTGGTTTGAACAAGCAACAAAAGCTGCAATAGTTGCTCATGAAAAAGTGCAGGGTGGCACCTTGCATGAAAGTGACTTGACAAAAGAGGCGGAGGTATACATGCGTGATGCATCAGCAACATTACCCTTAAAAGTGCGCTATTATTTTTCCAAAGCAGACAAAGTTGAAAAAGTGATGTATGAGTGGAGTAAGATTGTACCAAACTTGACTCCAGAACAATTAGATAGCATTATGGTGGGGGAGATCAATAACATAGACGTTTACCATAAGAAATATGAACAAGTAGCCAATCAGCTTACTGAGCAATATGGATTACCAGCTGAGGGCGATGGTCATTTAAAGAAAGAACGATTTGAAATGCTGGATATGTGGAAGCGCAAACAAGTGTGGAAAAATGACGAGTTAACGGTTTCATTGAACATGATTTGGGTACCAAAAACGGGCTACCGTATTTTTAAAGTTTTTTGTGAAGCCACTTGGGAAGAGTAAACTCCATTTTTGAAAACACTTTCCATAAGAAATAACAAACACCTGTATAGCCGAAAGCAAGCATTAACAATTGCCAAGGGGCATATTCAGGATGCCAACTGTCGTAAACGGAACCAGCTGTGATGTCGGGAATACTACTAAACAGGTGAAAGAAAGGAAGAGAAAAAACAGTGAAGAACACGCCTTCTTTTTTTGTTAAGGGAAAATCATGGAAGAAAAGCAGCAGAAAAGGAATTCCTGTAAAAATTAATCGGCTGTGGTCACCACCTGCAATTAGACCTAATAATAGCGCTGTACCCAAAAGCCAAGCTGATAGTTTCGTGTAAATTTTTTTAGAATAGTTTTTAAAGAGTAGCAAAAATCCAAAGGTGACTATCATGGAAGCAAACCATCGGATGAGAATAGTAGGACTTAAAAGAATCATTTTAAATATTCTTAAAATAGTAATCGCACCATGGTGCTGCCAGTGTTCTATGACTGGTGGGAAAAAATAACGAAGACCATACAAGGCGAATAAACCGACTAAGAAGCTGATGAAAAAATGGAAGCTTTCGGTTTTCTGCTTGTTGTAAAAAAAGAAGGAGGAAGTCACTAACAAAAAAGGAAACAGTGATTCCTTAAATAGCACGGATAAGAGGGTTACAAAATACACCCAACGGTACTTTTTGGATACGAGCATCCAGCAAAAAAGTCCATAAATAAGATAACAAGCACTGTCTACTTGAATGGGCTCATGGTGGAGATAGCGAACAGGACCTAACCAGTGAAAAAGTATAAAAAACCAAAACACAAATCGAGTGACCATAGGTAGGTGTAACCGTTTCATCGTTTCAAACAAAAAAGGGATGGCTAATAACAACAGTGCACTATTCACTAATTTAAAGCTGAGAATTAAATCGTCCTTGCTTACTTGGGCAGCTAAAAAAGGAATGCCAATGCGGGTGTTGTAAGGGAATTTAACACTATAGTGGGAGATGTCTTTATTAAAAAACAAATAGCCTTTTGCATATTGGTGAGCATCCAACAGCGGTTCCGATTCGTAGGAAATATGCGGTTGTGAAAAGTTAAAAAAAACCAAGGCCATAACAAACACTGCTAACGTGATAACAAGTTCTGGATAGGGTTTGGAAAAGGGGGGAGTCATCTTAACTTTATAGAATTATAGTTTCCGCTCATATTTTGAGCAATTTAACGAATAGTTGACAATGCGAGTAGTAGTACAGCGAGTTAGTGAAGCAGCGGTAAAAATTGAAGGTAAAGTGAATGGTGAAATCCAAACGGGATTACTTGTGTTAGTGGGGTTTGAGACGCACGATCAACAAGAAGACTTATTGTGGATGGCTTCAAAAATCATTAACCAGCGGATTTTTGCTGATGAAGAAGGGAAAATGAACCTCTCCGTGAAAGATGTAAAAGGAGGGATTTTATTAATTTCTCAATTTACGCTGCACGCGAGTACCAAAAAAGGCAACCGTCCATCATTTATTAAAGCAGCGAAGCCAGAGGTGGCTATTCCTTTGTATGAAAAATTTACTTCGTTATTATCTTTAGAATTAGGAAAACCCGTGGAAACAGGTGTTTTCGGAGCAGACATGCAAGTAAGTCTGGTAAACGATGGTCCAGTAACGATTGTGATGGATTCCAAGAGTAGGGAGTACTGAGTACTGAGTAGCGAGATTTGAGACTAGAGTATGGAGTACAACGTGTTAAGTATTAAGAGAGGCTTTGTAAGCACCGAAGGACAAACCATAGAATATATGGAAACTTGAATAATAGAACCAAGATACAAGAGTCAAGAACCAAGAAAAATATTTTATACTAAATCTAATATTTAATATTCTGACATCTCACACCTAATAATCTCATATAATTGTAAAAAGAATAAAGTAGAAGGAGTAATGAAACATGAAGCATGAAAATTTTACCTAAACAATCTCATAGTCTAATTATCTAGCATCTCACTACTCACTACTAACAAATGACAATAAAAGAAGCCCAGGAACTCGTAGATAAGTGGATAAATACCACAGGTGTGCGTTATTTTAATGAACTGACCAACACGGCTATTCTGATGGAAGAAGTTGGAGAGGTGGCTCGTATTATGTCGCGTAAATATGGGGAGCAAAGTTTTAAAGCCTCCGACAAAGAAGTAGACTTGGCCGATGAAATGGCTGATGTGCTTTGGGTGTTAATGTGTCTAGCCAATCAAACAGGAATTGACTTAACCGAAGCCTTAGAAAAGAACTTTGACAAGAAAAATCTCCGCGATAAGGATCGGCATAAGAATAATGAGAAGTTGAAGTAATTTAAACCACCAACAAGTTACACCCTCGTGCATCCGAGTGGTCAATTCTTCCTAAAATCTCAAACGAACCATCGGAATATAATCGTCCTAAATCTTCGGTGGCAATGAAGGCACAGGTGTCGCAGTTGGCGAGGTCGATGACATTGATGCCACCTGTTTTTTCAAGGCGTGAAAGTGTTAAGGGATCATCGGTTTCCCGGATCAAAATTTTCATCCATGGTGGTGTTTCAAACAAACCATTTGCTCTCGAATAGGCTTGTGATTGGAGTTCAGTCATGCCATATTCTGATTGAATATGCGGCACATTAAAGCCTTGTTTCAGTTGGTGGTGTACTTCACTTCTTGTCATTTCCTCTTTTCGCCCCTTCATGCCTCCAGTTTCAAATAGGAGTAATTCAGGGAAATCTATCGGGTGTTTTTCAGCAAAGTCAAGCAGCGCAAAGGTGACCCCAAATAAAATCACTTTCTTGCTCTGGATTGAGGCGAGTTTAGACGCTAGGGCTTCATGGTTATAGAGGTAAAAACCAGATTCTGCATTATTACTTAAATCAATAAAATGGTTTACCATAGCAATTAATCCTGAACCGGATCGCTCTAAATAGGAAGGGAGCAGTGCTAAAACAACATATTCTTCAGGAGCGGCATAAAAGTGAGAGAAAATGGTCGCTGTATTTTTTAAATAAAAATCCAGGCTTTTGATGTGGTGAGTGCTGGTGTTATTTCCTGTGGTACCACTACTTGTAAACTTGGCTTCGGTTGTCCATGTTCCCGTTTTTATTTCATGGTTTTTAAATAACTCGATGGGTAAAAAGGGAATGTTTGAAACTGAATCTACCGTTTCAGGGTTGATGCCTAAGTAGGTCACAAAATCCTTGTATAAGGGATTAAACGCTGCTTGATGTCTAAACAACCATAGCGCTTTTTCTTCAAAGGAAGTGGATGAAGTTTGAAAAAGGTTTTGCCTAAATTGGTCGATAGTCACAGAGAAGAAGAATAAATAATCAGTAGAATACGTTTAGATTTGGTAAATTTAATGACAATTTTGTTCCGATGACTAAAACAGGATGGCTCTTTCTTACTTTTTTGATAATCACACTCGTTTTGAGTTGTGAAAAACCGCCTGATTATTCGAAAACGCCTGCTATTCGCTATAGCTCTATTACGAAGTATTATAAAGCAGGCAGTAACCCAGCCATTGCAGGGCGCGATTCAATTGTTATTGCAATAGCCTTTGAAGATGGAGATGGTAACTTAGGAATTACGGACGATCAAGCAAAAGAGGATAAATATGCACAGCCTGCTTATGGTAATAAGCAGTATGTGCCTGCAGACACCGTAATTACACCAGAATCATATGAGATTGTGGGGGATAAAATTCAAGTATTTCCAGCCGACACAACTATTATTCCAGCCGATACCATCTATAATCATGTGAATTTTTACATCAACGAGTTTAAAAAGGTAAATGGAGAGTTCATACAAGTAGATGCAGATGGTTCCAAGGGTGGACGTTTTGAGCCGTTATATCCTTCTGAAAGGAAAGGACCTATAGATGGAATTCTGGAGCATAATTTTGTATGGAATCACGCGTCAATATTCAATCAGGGAGTTATTGGGATTGGTGACACAGTACGATTTGAGGTCTATGTGCTAGACAGAGACCTCAATGAAAGCAATGTGATTGTGACTGATGAAATTGTGGTGTTAATCAAGGAGTGATTTTATTGAACGACAAACTTGATCATTTTACTCACCTCTGTTCCATTTAAATTCATATAATAAATTCCCTTTTGCATTTCTTTCGTATTGATTTCAATTGAAGAAGGGGTGATGTTTAGTTTATTGTTAGATACTCGTCTTCCAATGTTGTCATAAATAACAAGATTTACCGATGTTAAGTCTGAACTTTCAGAATTGAGGACCAATAAATTGTTTTGGTTTACAGGATTTGGAGATAACGAGATGTTTAAACTTTCTGGATTATTTTTAACAGAAGTTATGGGGCCATCTTTTCCTCTAGCTAACATCCACTCATACCAAGTTTCATCTGCTGTTGTCCAGTTAAAGTAAGGGTAATCTTGACCTTTATTGGTATATGTGCCTGTTTCTTTTGCTGTTGTCATACCACTATTGTCATATACTTCATTCCATGCTGAGTGGCCTAAATTGGTGTATACTGTAAGTCGAACACGTGAAGGATCTTCCTTATATATACCTTCATAAAAAGACGTAACAGCTTCAACATGATTTGGTGAATTATCTTTTAATCCTTGATGAAACCACACGTACTGGTCATTATCAATAATGTTCTGAACAAACCCATTAGCTTTGTTGGTATTGGTAGACATAAAAGTGAAAGTAGAAACCTCTGGAGCAAACTCTACTAACTTCGCTACACCATAACCGCCTGCAGATAGTCCAGCAAAATGAATTTGATCAGTGTTAATAAATTCTGCATACTCGATTTTTACCCATTCTAAAAAGGTAAGGGTTCTTAGTGGGTTCCCTTCCCAGAAGCCGTTAAAGCTCTGTGGACTTAATACAATAAAAGGGATATCGTGTGTTTTAAGCCAATTATTTATGTTTCTGTTTAATATTTTTGTAGTTAGCGCTCCATCTAATCCATCACCATCTTCACCTAACCCATTAAACCAAAAAAGAATAGGGTATTTTGTGTTCCCTGTGACATCAAAGCCTGAAGGTAAATATTCCACATATCCAAAGGGATTAAAATTCCTACTGGAGATAGGTACTTTAGTTAGCGTGCTTTGTGCAAAGGTGTTTATTTGAAGAGCTAGAAAAAAAGTGACAAGGGTTAATACGGTAGTTTTCATAGAAGTTGGGGTTTATATTTTTGGTAAAATGACAACTACATTTTTAAATGTCAAGTTTATAAGCTTTTATCTTATTATAAGACTATAAATACTACTAAATAGACAATCACAAATGTATATAGTACAAAAAAATATTTGCTGATAAGTGTATGAGGAATGAAGCAGGTAAAATTGAAAAATCAAATGTATATTCAAACATACATGTACTTCAAACTATTGAACTATGAATTTAAGCACTTGCGTAGTTTTGTCATTTTGTAGATTCACGTAATATACCTCTTTAGGAAATTCTTCAATATTTATTTCTAAGCGTGATGTAGTTGATTTAATACTGTTAGGAGTTATCTGTTTTCCTAAAGCAGTGAAGATGGTTACTTGAATGGCAGATAAATCAAGCTTAGTTGATTTTATAAGTAGTTTTTTATGATTGTTGATAGGGTTAGGCGATAAGGAGACATCGAATTCCGTATTATTTTTTTTTTCAGACGTAATTACTTTGCTCGTTCCTTTGGATAACATCCATTCATACCACGTTTTGTTTTCGCTAGTCCAATTGAAATAGGGGTAGTTTTTTTCATAACTGAGGTAGGAACCCATTTCTTTGTTTGTCGTTCTCCCACTGTTATCATATACCTCGTTCCAAGCAGAATGTTTTAAGTCGGAATAGACGGTTAGCCGGACTCTGGAAGAATCAACAACGTATAAGGACTCATAAAAAATTAACACCGAGCTTAAAGCATTTGGACTCTCATCAAGCAAACCGTGATGAATCCAAACATACTGATCGTTGTTGATTATGTCTTCATAATAAGCGTTTGCTGAATTTGTACTCGTAGACATCAGCGTAAAAGTTGTTACTTGGGGCGTTTCAGGAATCATTGAGGAAACCCCATAACCGCCTGCTGACCAACCTGCTATATGTATTTGGTCTGGGTTGATATGATTTGAATACGTATCCATGACCCATTCGTAAAAAGTAAGGGTTCTTAGGGGAGAGCCTTCCCAGTAACCATTGTTACTCTGGGGACTTAACACAATGAAAGGGATATCATTGGTTTTTAACCATTCATTAATATTATTATCTAAAATTTGATTCGTTAGTGAAGTATCTGAACCATCACCTGCATAAGCAAGACCACTAAACCAAAATAAAATTGGGTATTTTGTTTCACCAGTGGTGTCAAAATTGCACGGCAAATATTCCACATAACCAAAAGGGTTTTCGTTATAAGATTGATAGGGTACCGTTGAGAGTTGCCCACAAGAAAAGGCGTTGAAGCTAAAAAATGACACACTAAATATCAATGCAAGTACACACGTTTTCATAAGAGTAGGTATTTAAAATAGAACCATTCCATTGCTCAATACTTTAGTAGCTAAGTATTGAGCAATTACAAACAAATACAATGCAAAGGGAATTTACTGTGTGATTTCTTACTGATATACCTTGGGGAATCGTTCCGGATTTACTTCCTGCATGACCTCGTAAACATAATCAAAAATATCTTCTGGATTAGGTTTAGAAAAATAATCGCCATCCATAGCATAAGCAGGACGGTGCGCCCAACTGTGAATTGTTTTTGGTTTGGAATCCAAGTAATAATACGCTTCTTCGTCTTCAATTACACACTGTAGCATATACGCTGAAGCACCACCAGGCACATCTTCATCAGCAAAAAGTACTCGGTTAGTTTTCTTTAACGATTCGGCAATTACCTTGTGTTTGTCAAAAGGAATCAGTGTCTGCACATCGATAACTTCGCATGAGATGCCGTGTTTCTGCAATTCCTCCGCACCATCTAAACATACTTGACACATGGCGCCATACGTTACAATAGTGATGTCTGTGCCTTCTCTTAAAATTTCTGCTTTCCCCAATTCCACAGTAAACTCACCTAAGTTATTGGGTAGCTTTTCTTTTTTACGGTAACCATTTAAACATTCGATTACTAAACCAGGATCACCTGATTGTAATAATGCATTGTACATGCCCGCAGCTTGAGTCATGTTTCGTGGTACACAGACATACATGCCACGCAAGCAGTTGATAATGATTCCTAATGGCGATCCAGAGTGCCAAACACCTTGCAGACGATGCCCACGTGTTCGTACAATTAACGGTGCTTTTTGTCGGCCATAACTTCTGAAATGGATGGTAGACAAATCATCCGACATAATTTGAATCGCATAGAGGATATAGTCCAGGTATTGAATCTCGGCAATCGGTTTTAATCCGCGAAGCGCAGCACCAATAGCCTGGCCTACAATGGTACATTCACGAATCCCCGTGTCGGTTACCCGTAAATCGCCAAATTTTTCTTGCATGCCAGCCATCCCCTGGTTGACGTCACCAATTTTACCTACATCTTCACCTAAGGTGAAAATACGAGGGTCTTTCTCAAATGCAGCTTTAAAGAAATGTTGCAAAATTTCATAACCATCTACCTGAGGAGCATCATCGGCATAGGTGGCAGGTACGTCAGCAACATTCATAGCAGAATCTGCTTGGTCATTGTAAAGGTGGGTGCTGTATCGAATATGGTTTTCCTGACGCATGTTTTCGTGCCACTTCACCAGTTCCTTTCTTGGGAGCAAATCTTCGCCAATGGTGAGGTGTAACACGCGTTTGACCATTTTTACGACATGGGCGCGTACCATATACATTTCAGCCGCCACCACATCGCGCATTTTTTTGATTTCTTCCTTATGTTTTGACTCTTGAATCAGTCGGGTAAGAATAACATCCGCAGCGTTAAAGTCAAATTTAATGGAGTCGGTGTAAGCTTTCCAGGCATTGTTGCGGTGTATTTTGGCTGATTCTACCGCCTCGTTGTCTAGTTTTTTTATAGTTTCTTCTGTAGCAATACCAGTTTCAATAATCCACTCCCGCATTTTTTTGAGGCAGTCATTTTCTAATTCCCAAGCCAGACGTTCTTTCGATTTATAACGCTCATGAGAACCAGAAGTGGAGTGTCCATCGGGTTGAGTTAATTCTCTAACATGAACCAATACCGGAACATGCTCTTCCCGGCATACCATTGTTGCCTTTCTATAAGTATTTACCAATTCTGGGTAATCCCAGCCATTTACGGTGAAAATTTCAAATCCAGGTCCATCACCTTCTCGCTGAAAACCTTTTAAAACTTCCGAAATATTTCCCTTGGTGGTTTGTAGTTCCGTTGGAACAGAAATTCCGTAATCATCATCCCAAACGGAAACAAGCATCGGTACTTTTAATACACCAGCTGCATTGATGGATTCAAAAAACAACCCTTCAGAAGTTGAAGCATTCCCAATGGTGCCAAAGGCAATTTCATTTCCTTTAATAGAAAATTCAGTGTATTGGTGTAATTCTTTGTTTTCTCTAAATAGTTTAGAAGCATAAGCTAGTCCCAATAAGCGAGGCATTTGCGAAGCAGTGGGCGAAACATCCGTGGTAGAGTTTTTTAATTCAGTTAACTTTTTCCAGGAACCGTCTTCATTTAAAAAATGGGTTCCGAAGTTACCTGTCATCAGTCGGCCACCAGATACAGGCTCATGTTCAAAATCGGGGTGAGCATACAGCTGAGCAAAAAACTGTTGTGGAGTTAATTGCTCCATTGCGAAAAGTAAGGTTTGATCACGGTAATAGCCCGATCTAAAGTCTCCAGGTTTAAAGAAACGAGCCAGAGCAACTTGGGGCACCTCTTTTCCGGCTCCAAAAATTCCGAACTTGGCTTTGCCCATCATCACCTCTTTTCTACCTAGCAAACTCACTTCTCTACTTTCAACACACAGTTGGTAGTCTTTTAATATTTCTTCTGTAGTAAACAGAGAATCGTTAAGAAATTTTACTTCGCTCACGTTTTTTCTTTTGCTTTAGTAACAAATCTAAGGAATGTCTTAATTGACAGTCTCGTTTTTTTAGAATAAATTCGAGTGGAACAATTTACATAATCTTAATTATAAGCCTAAAAATATGAATACGAAACAACTAAGTATTTTTCCACTAGTCTTGCTATGCGTTACTCAATTGTTTGCATTGGGTAAGTTTAAGTTCGAAAAAGAGGTGCACGACTTTGGTATTGTGAATGAAGGCGACATGGCTGTTTATGAGTTTGTGTTTAAAAACATTGGGGATGAACCAATTATCATGACCAACGTGAGGGCTTCATGTGGTTGTACCACACCGTTTTTTACAAAGGATCCGGTGATGCCAGGGAAAGAAGGTAAAATAAAAGTGCAGTATAATAGTAGTGGACGTATGGGTGTTTTTAACAAATCAATTACCATTACTTCCAATGCTGAACCAGCTACAAAAGTAGTTTACATCAAAGGAATTGTGGAACACCCGGTAGATTTATCAAAATATAGTGCTGAAGAATTAAAAAATGCACCAGCAATTTCATTAGAGAAAACAGAACATTCATTTGGAGAGGTGCAACAACATAGCGATTATACATACAAGTTTAAATACACCAATACCGGTACTGCTCCATTAAAGATATCAAGTGTGTCTTCAGGTTGCAATTGTGTGTCATATACCACAGACAAGGAAGTGTTGAAGAAAGGCGAATCAGCAGTATTGACTATAACATACAAGCCACGGATAGTTGGCGATGTAACTGACTTAGTGTACGTTCACACCAATGACTTAAAATCTCCAAAAACAGAAATTAAGCTGAAAGCTAAAGTATTACAAAGTCTTTCTAACCAAAGCTTAATGAACCAAGGGCAAAAAACAGGGTTTTAAGCATCTTTTTTGTGAGAAAAACGTTGAGGCGGATAGTTAATACTATCCGCTTTTTTTATTTAAATTGACGCACATGAAAGTAGGTGTACCTAAAGAAATTAAAAATAACGAATTCCGCGTAGCGATGACTCCTGCAGGAGTCATGGAATTAGTTAAGCGAGGACATGAAGTTTTAATTGAAAAAAACGCAGGTTTGGGTGCAGGCTATCGTGATGAGGCCTATGAGCGTGTAGGTGGTCAGCTGATTGAAAAAGCAAAAGATATTTACGCCCAGGCGGACTTAATCGTAAAAGTTAAAGAACCGCTTATCTCTGAATATGAGTTGATTCGCGATGATCAAATGATTTTCACCTATTTTCATTTTGCTTCTTCATTAGAATTGACCGAAGCGATGATGAAGTCCATGGCGGTGTGTATTGCTTATGAAACGGTACAATTTGAAAGTAAATCACTGCCTCTTTTAACCCCTATGTCGATGGTCGCAGGGCGTTTGGCTGTTCAGGAAGGAGCTCATTATTTATTAAAAACAAAAGAAGGAAAAGGAAAGCTCATGGGTGGAGTTCCAGGAGTAGCTCCCGCCAATGTACTTATATTAGGTGGTGGAATAGTTGGGACCGAATCCGCAAAAATGGCTGCAGGACTAGGTGCAAACGTGACCATTTTTGATGTAAATGCTGATAGACTACGTTATTTAACAGAAATATTACCGGGCAATGTGACGACACTATTTTCCAATCAATTTACCATTGAAGAATATATTACTCAAGCCGATGTAATTATTGGAGCAGTTTTAATCCCAGGAGGAAAAGCACCGAGTTTAATAACACGGGACATGCTATCCATGATGGAAAGAGGAACGGTGTTAATAGATGTGGCAGTAGATCAGGGCGGATGTATTGAAACGTGTAAACCTACTACACATGAAAATCCCGTTTTTGTGGAAGAAGGTATTATCCATTATGGTGTGGCGAATATGCCAGGCGCAGTGCCGCAAACTTCCACTCGCGCCTTAACGAATGCAACACTTCCTTATATCATTCAATTAGCCGACAAAGGTTGGATTCACGCAACCTCAGAAAGTACACCCCTGAAAAAAGGGTTGAATGTGGTGCGAGGAGAAATAGTACATCCGGAGGTGAAGGAGTGGTATGAAAAGCTGATAACTTCAAGTTAATAGCTGTTAGGTTTTTAATGACAAAGGGATCGTTTTATAAAGGTTTGAGAAATTGTAATGAATTATGAATTATGAATTATGAATTATGAATTATGAATTATGAATTATGAATTATGAATTATGAATTATGAATTATGTTATTCCTAAGCAGAATTTAACACATACTTTCTTAATACTTAATCTCATATCTAAAAATCTAACTTCTCTTCTCTCCTAAGTTTAGCGAAAGCGTAAATAAGGAGTATTAATCAAAAGTAGTATCTCTGACACGGTATCAGATCTATAGTTGGTCTTAATCTGCAATCTGATTTACTATCAAACACAAAGCTTAAAGCAAATTGCTTTTTGATAAAATCTAAAAAGAAGGCAACGTTTTCAAGTATTCTATCGCTCCTGTTTCTAAATCAACCCCACAACACAAAGTTTTTTTTCCGTTACTAATACAGATGTGTGGCGCTCTAACTGTCTGGTTGTAAGCACACACTTGTTCAAATGTTTTTTGCGAAAGTTCTACTGAGGCGGCCTTGCACTCCACCAAAAGAAACGGTTGTCCATTTCTATCGTACACAATCAAGTCCGTTCTTTTCTGTAATTGATTGTATTGATGTCCACCTTCTAATTTGATAAGCGATTTAGGATAGTTAAATTGATTAATCATTAAATGAATCAAGTGCTGACGTACCCATTCTTCAGGAGTGAGCACTAAAAATTTCTTCCTGATGATATCGAATATATAGGTGATGTCATTTTCTTCTTTCAAACGAAAGTCAAAAGGAGGAAGGTTAAGTTGATCCATAGAATGAAGGTAGAAAGACAAAAGAAGAAAGACAAGTTGGTATGGAGTACAGAGTACAAAGTATGGAGTACAGGGTATAGAGTATAAAGTATAGAGACAAAAACTATTAATCTAATGTCTCATATCTAATAATCTCAAATCTAAAATTATGAAAACAAAAGAAGATATCGTAAAAGATTGGTTACCGCGCTACACAGGCGTGCCATTGGAGGGCTTTGGTCAGTATATTTTGTTGACGAACTTTATTAATTACGTAGAGATGTTTGCTTTACAATTTGGTGTAGAAGTCAAAGGGAAAGACAAACCCATGCAAACCGCCACTGCGGAGGGTATTACCATTATGAACTTTGGGATGGGAAGCGCTATGGCAGCCACCGTGATGGATCTACTTTCAGCAATAAAACCCAAAGCAGCACTTTTTTTAGGGAAGTGTGGTGGATTGAAAAAAACCAATGTTGGCGATATCATATTACCCATTGCAGCTATTCGTGGTGAAGGAACCAGTGATGATTATTTGCCACCGGAAATACCCGCTTTACCATCATTTAGAATGCAACGCGCTTGTTCCAGCATGATTAAAAAACACGAACTCGATTACTGGACGGGTACCGTTTATACCACAAACAGAAGGGTATGGGAGCATGACGAAAAATTTAAAGACTATTTAAGAAGTATTCGTGCCATTGCGATAGATATGGAGACAGCTACTTTTTTTGTAGTCAGCTTTATTAATGGTATTCCACATGGTGCAGTACTGCTGGTTTCAGATAACCCGATGACACCCGAAGGTGTGAAAACTTCAGCAAGTGATACCAGTGTAACAACCAACTTTGCCAAGAAGCATTTAAGTATTGGTATAGATTCGTTACTCGAGTTAAAGAATTCTGGTGAATCAGTCAAGCACATGAAGTTTGAGTGATTGGTAAGTGAGATGTCAGGTTATTTTATTTTTTATATAAATATTTAAATTATTCATAACACTAACTCATCCTTTGAATTTTGAAAAGGGTGGCGTTAGTGTTTGTTTTTTTAGGAAGATACTGAAAACACATTGTTTCTTTTGAAAATATTAATATTTCATTTGAATAGATTAATTTTTTAATTAATATCATTTTATCATTTGTATTAGCCATTAATAGTTGTTTTACAGATGAGGTAATGTTTTGTTTAATTGTTTAAATATTTTCTTATGAAAACATGTGTAATTTTTTTCTTTTGTTTTTTGCTATTCTATCACGCACTGAAAGCACAAGAAGATAAAGCGTTAGAATTAGGTTTTGGTCTAACTAAATTTGGTGCTTATGGAAGCATTGGCGTTGATTTTCAGCTGACAGAACGATCCTATTTTAAGTCGGTATTTATCTTTGAAAATGCTTCAAATGATAAAGTGAAAGCACATTCCGGTATGTTGGATTTAGGGTATTATTATAGTTTGTTGCATCGCAACAAACTATACATTAGTGGTTCTTTAAGTGTTTTAAATTCATTGTCGAGTGTGTCCGTACTGAAAAATGAAAGAGTCACAGAAGAATTCAAAAAGTATAATCTTGGTATCGCACCAGGAGCAGAAGTGGGAATAATTCTTAGTGAAAAAATTACCCTCTTAGCGAACTTCAAACAAATTTTTTTTATAAACGATATGCCTCGTTCAAAAATGTTTTTAGCAGGAACTGGGCTCAAATTCAACCTAAATTAATAGTAACCAGCGATGAGAAAAATTTTATTGTTTTGCTTGTGTACCCTGTTTTATGTGGCGCAAGCGCAAAAGTCAGCACCTTTCAACAGCAACAAGCTTTTATATGTAGGTGGCCCTTCAATTACTTTTGATACATGGAACACGCAAGAATTGTCTTTGACAAATACGTTAGGGTGTGGCTCAAAAGGGGTAGCACTATCCATGAAGTACCATTATTATTTCGATTACAATGGTTGTCCTGGTATGGTAAGGCCCATTAATAAAGAAATAAAATATGACGGTACGGACTCAAGAACCTTTGTTGAAAAAATTAGTGTTACACCAAGTAAGGAGTGTAGTATAACTATGTCAGAACATGAGGTGAAAATTAGGTATTACAAAATCGATAAGACGTTGTGGCCCGATGAACATCATACCGAATCATGTGGTCATACCAACTTGGGTACGCGAACCATAGAAATCCAGGAACCAATATCCTTCAAAAACACCAATGCTATTCAGAGTGTCTGTAATACTACTCAAGCATTTGATTTAAGGGAGTATATCAATGGAACCCCTGATCAAATCACAGGACAAGGGTTGAAAAACAACTGGGTTTTTGATCCCTCAGACTTAGGGGAGGGACAATACAAAATCACAATTTCGAAGCAGTATGATAATGGCTTAGTGGAGAAATCGATCACCATTCAGGTGAATAATGCATCGGCAGTAGCGGTAGATGAACCACAAGAATTGTGTTTAGACTTTGGGGTGTATAGTCTGACTGGAATACCTGTAAATGGTGTATGGACAGGAAAAGGAGTTACAGGCAGAAACTTTAACACCTTAACCGCTGGGGCTGGTCAACATAAACTTACTTATACCTATTCCGATGCTTTTTCTAACTGTGTGAGCACAGGTGAGGTAATCATGACGGTCAAAAAGTTACCTGAAATTTATGCAGGTGATGATTTAGCAATTTGCGAAAAAGCAGCAGCAATTGATTTGATAGCTGGTGCCACCTTACCATCAAATGACCTTAGCAATATGACATGGTCTGGCAGAGGAGTCAATTCAAATAAATTTACTCCTTCTGAATTGTTGATTGGTAAAAACACCATAACACTTACTTATACCGACAATGAAACGCATTGCACAGCTATTGATCAAATGCAAATAACAGTGAATGAACAACCAGAAGTGTTTGCTTATGCTGATATTTCTGTATGTAAAAATAGAGAAACATTTGAGTTGGAAGGATACCCGATAGGAGGAGTGTGGTCGGGTGAAGGTGTGGTAAATAACCGATTTGACCCTTCGGTTACCACAAGAGAAGAAGTCTCTCTTACTTATAGTTATGAAGATAATAACGGGTGTGGTGGTACAGACACAAAAAAAATAGCAATTAAGCAGCTACCTGCAGTGAAAGTGGAAGATGTGATTTTATGTAAAAATTCAGGTTCTGAAACTTTGAAAGCAGGTAACCCTACCGGAGGTGCCTATATTGGGCAATACATTGTAGGAGAGCTTTTTTTAACACAACAAGCAGGGGTAGGGATTTATAATGCAAAATACCATTACACGACAACAGAAGGGTGTAGTGCAGAAAAAGATTTTAAAATTTCAGTGCTGGATAACCCTGTAGTCGATGCCGGAGCAACAATAGAAACATGTGTGAACGCGATCGACTTTCAACTCAATGGTGAAGTTCCCTCTGGCGGAGTGTATAGTGGAGAAGGGGTTTTTGGACAATATTTCAGTCCGAAATCAGCAGGTGTAGGTTCCCATGTTATTCAATATAAAATAAGTGGTACAGCGGGGTGCGAAGGGGTAGATACACGCAAAGTCATTGTGTATGAAACCCCATTAGTAAATGCAGGAAATCCAATTCAAGTGTGTGAGGAAGCTGATCCAATAAGCATACAAGGAGCTACACCTACAGGAGGAGAGTGGAAAGGTTCCGCGGCCATAAGTGGGAACATGTTTGATCCAGCCATTGCAGGAGCAGGTATATTTACAATTACTTATTCTTACACGGATAAAAACAACTGTACGGCTACAAGCCTTAAAACTATCTATGTGAACAACACACCGGATGTAGCCGTTGGACCTTCGCTTAATTTGTGTGTGGATGCTTCCAATTATAAGATGACTGATGGTTACCCAAAAAATGGAACGTGGTCCGGTGCTGGCTTAAGTGGAGAAAATTTTAGCCCATCGGCAGCTGGTGTAGGCAATCATACGTTGAGTTACACTTTCACCAATGGTTTTGGGTGTAGTGCTACAGCCACGAAAACTATTAGTGTAAATAAGTTACCAATAATAAGCGCAGGAGATGATTTGGAAGTATGTGATGGGGATGAATTGGTGACTTTAACTGGTCATTCTCCCAATGGAGGGAGTTGGTTAGGAGGAACCGTCAATGGTAACAATCTTGATCTTTCTAATCTTAAAATTGGTAAAACAGTGCTCACATATAACTATACCGATTTGAATAAATGTAGCGCCTCAGCTACTCGAACCATAACTTTGAAGCAATCTACATTTGTTTCTGCCTCATCAATCCATCGGTGTGAAAATGAATCATCCTTAGACTTAAAAGATAAGGGGTTACCAAAAGGAGGTACATGGAAAGGAGCTGGTATATTCAATAATGTACTCAACCCAAGTGTTTTTGGAACTGGCGACCATGTTGTCACTTATTCTTACACAAACGGTGACGGCTGCACAACAACAAGTGAAGTAAATCTCACAATTCTTGAAGTTACAGCGGTTGAGGCTGGTGTTGACACAGCATTTTGTAATAATTCTTCAGATTACGATTTTAATTATTATACAACAACTTTCCCTAAAGGCGGAGAGTGGTCGGGCGAAGAGTTTGATAACTATGGACGTTTTAAAAATTATCTGCAAGAAAAAGGGACTTATCAGGCAGTATATACTTACACCAACAATGCTGGTTGTGTTTCAAAAGATTCATTAAATATTGAAGTGAAGGAAGGTCTTCCTAAACCCGCTGTGGAAGGCATAACGAAAGTTTGTGCCGGAGATAGTGTTGAGTTAGAAGCAAGTGTTACAGGTGAAGATGCTCAAACTATATTTCAATGGACCTTAGGTGACGATGAATGGAGGTATGGCAAGAAAATAAAATTTCATGAGCAGGGAGATCAAAACATAAAAGTAGAAGCACTTAACGAGAGCGAATGTCCAGTGATTTATAATTTGGTACAAGTGAAGGTCGACACGGTTTATGGAAGTATTGTAGTATTAGCCGACACGCTAGAATTTGGAGAAGCTGCAAAAATGAAGTTTATAGGACAAGGCGCACATCGCTACAAATGGGAGTTTGGTGATAGTTTGACCTCCATTGAAAGTGAACCATGGCATTATTATTATTCAGAAGGGGATATGGATGTTTCATTGACTGTTTCCTCACCTCGTGGTTGTAAAAAAACACTTTCACTTGACTCTGCCATTTATATAAAGCCGCAAGTGGTTGAAACTATTACAAACTCAAGTAACAATACGATTACTGGTTTTGCAAAATCAAACTTAAGGTTATACCCAAATCCTTTTAACTCGGTGTTATCGATAGAGCTAATTAATGATCATTTTGATAATACACAAGTGCTTATTTTTAATTCTATGGGTCAAGAGGTTATACACCGTAAAATCACCTCATCAACGAATCAAATTGATGTGACAGACTTAGAAAAAGGAAGCTACATTGTGCATGTGGTGGGTGATAATGTGAACGAAGTATTTCCAATAGTAAAACAATAAAGAATTACAATATGAAAAAGTATATATATATCGGTTTAATTCTATTAACACTAAATGCTTGTGATGACTTAGGTGATGCTGTTGAAAATACAGATGCAGCTATTGCCATTGGGTTTAAAGGAGAGAATTCGCTCGTTACATCACGAACAGATTCTGTTAAAATATCGCTCAAGAGCCAGAAAAAGCAAAAGACATATACCTTTGTCTTAAAAGATGAGGATAATAAAGTCTCAAATGTAACCTATGAGTTTGTTACTGGTCAGGGAGAAGTGTTTCAATCCGGAGCAAAAACTTCGGGTGCTTTATCTATAAAGGCTGGCACAACGCAATTGAGTGTAGAGCCATTTAACCTAGGTGTTAATGTGATTGAATTTCAAGCGGTAGATAAACTCAATCGAATAGCGACAGCTACCTTAGAACTTATTGCTTTTGAAAACATTCCTCCTCAGGCAGTTCTTTCCTATGAAAGACGTTTGGAGAAAGGGTTTTTTCATTACAACATTTCAGGAAAAAATTCTGTTGATGGGGATCAGAATTATGGAGGTGGTATTGTCAAGTATATTTATACCGTTGCAGGAAAAACTATTGAAAGCAATAAAAATGAGATTGATTGGGTTTTTGGTGATTATGGTGAACATGAAGTTACGCTTCAAGTTCAGGATAGAGACGGAGCGAAAAGCTCTATTCAGCGAAGTACAATTGTTATAAAATAGTTTGGTTAAATTTTTTGTGGAAAGCCGGGTCAATGTATCGATTCGGCTTTTTTTTAAAGTGAAACCGAATTAGATTTTTGACAGATAAATATGGCATCTTTCTCATCAAGACGGAGTTGGTCAATGATTTCTTGATCAGCGATATCCTGAGGTGATACAAGTTCTACCATCAGATTAAAACTAGATAAGTAGGTTTTAAAATCAGTACCGTGAATGCGGAGAGGTTTGTCCTGGTGATAAAAAATGACTCTTTCCTCTTTAGTCATTCCTCTATCTATGACTTCCGTTATGGCATTATCCCAATTAATATAAGTCATTAAGATGATTTTTCCACTAGGTTTAAGTACGCGCTTCATTTCTATAATGGCTTTCTCCTCTTCTTCGATGTGTGCTAGCACATGAGAGCAAATAATAAAATCGTAAGAGTTATCTTCAAAAGGTAGAGCTGTTAAATCTGCTTGCACTTCGCCCAAATGAGGAAACTTATCTGCTGACTGGTAATCAATGAAGGACAGTTTTTTTAATTTTTTCTTCAGCCCCGGTTCTGCTGCAAAATGAATAACCTTTAGTGTATTGGACTGAGGTAAAATTAAGCCATCTAAGCACAACCACAAAAAACGGTTCCTTTCTAAAGAACCACATTTTAGACAAACTGCATTTTCACGAAATCGTTTGCCTACACCATGTGGTTGAAAATGAGTGAAATGGGTGTTACACAAATTACAATACACCTTGTTTCCAAGATAGAAATAGCTTTTGAAATAGTTGAGTTTTTGCAACAACATAATTCGATGCTTTTCTGGTATGATAGTTTTGTAGATTTGTTTAATCATGTATTAAAATTAAAAATTTATTGCATGATAAAGTGTGATTTTCTTTTTGCTAAAAATTAACTTACGTTGTTATGGTGGATAACCGCTTAAGACATCCTCCCAATTTCTTTATACATTTGAAGAATCAGAAATGGAATAATTAATTGAACGTGAAAAAGTTTTTAATAGGTTTAGTAATTACATTAGTCATTGGCGCTGGTGTTTGGTTTTATTTTTTTAAATATCAAGCAAAAGCAGCTCAGTTGTGGGGTGCAGTTCCAGAAGATGCTGTGGCAGTAATTGAATTGTCAAAAGTCGATGACTGGTGGTACGACCATGAAGAAACGTTAACCCTAAAGCGGTTATTACAGTCCGAGTTAACAGATGGACTATCTCACTTAATCACAGAATCAGATAGTATTTTAAAGGAGAAAGGATATTCGGTTTTTGATATTACAGGCGATAAAACCTTACTATTGATATTAGCAAAAGCGGAAAAGAAGGTGGTTCCTGCATTAGTTATTCCAGAAAGTAAAACAGATCAACAATTTATAGATGCCTTACTTGAAGGGTTTAAGCAAAAGTATAAAAAAGCAGAATTTGGATTTTCAGAATATAAAGGGATACTATATACCGTAGTTACCCGAAAGAAAGAAAAGTTGTATTTATCGCTATCAAATGGTTTGTATATTATTAGTCCATCAGAATCAGCCTTTAAAGAAATACTTGAAACACTTCAATCGGAAGAGGGTAACGTACATGTGTTGGCGAAGAAAAAAATGCATGAAGCCACGGAAGTGAGCACTGAGTCACTGAATATGTATGTAAATCCAGTGATGTTGTTTCAGTCAGTAAAACCATATATGAAAGATACTGGTAAGTCATTCATTAGTGCCTTGGAACATTTTGCTGACAATGCTTTTCTAGACATCAAATTTGATGAAGAAGCTATTTATCTCAATGGTTTTATTCATGATTCGGACACCACATTCACATTTGCTAATTGTTTAAAATCGCAACCTCCAATACCATTTACTATTAACACCATTTTACCGATGCGCACCATAAGTTATGCCTATGTTGGTATTGGTGACGGCAAGTTGTTTAAACAAAACCTGGAACAGTATGCCTACAGTTCTTCAAAAGATTTAATTGAAGACTGGGATGTGCTGAAAAAGACCTATCAGGTAGATGTAGATGAGGTATATCAATCCATCAAAGGCGAGGTAGTTTTGGTGGAAGTGTTAAATAGATTGAAATCCATCGATAAACTTATTTACATCAAGCCTAAGGATGTGGAAGAAGGGAGTAAGTTATTTGAGAATATTAGTAGAAATATTCTAGAACAAGATCAGGAACTAAAACGGGAAGAATATAAAGATGTAGATATCACCTTTATGGGTGAATTGGATTTTCCAGGAATGGTGTTCGGAGAGTACTTTTCTGGGTTTGAAGAAACGTATTATTCAGTAATCGGGGATTATATCGTGGTTGCTGAAACCGAGCAGCCCATTAAATCACTCATTAATGATTTGGAAGACGATGAAGTATGGAGTCGTTCCTTAGAAAAAAATTATTTAGTTGAGCGTTATTTTGCAGATGCTAACTTCGGTTATTATGTCGATTTAAGTCGGTCAATTACTTGGCTTGAAAGTAATTTGTCTGATGAGGGAAGTAAAGTATTACAACAGTACAAACCTTTTTTCAAACAAATAGGCATGTTGTCATTACAAGTATCAAATGAAAACGAGCAATTATTCACCAGTGTGACTAGTGTGTTTGAAGGGGCCATTCCAGAAGATAAAAAATCACAGGTCAAACCATCAAACGCAGAAAATACTGTTGCTGCAAAAGTTTCAAATGGTAAAGTGGTGTTTGAGATATTTTTAGACGCACCGATTATAGAGAAGCCCACCGTTGTATTAAATCATGTAGATAAAACGCGAGAGGTGTTGCTACTTGATTCGAACTTTAAGTTAAGTTTAATCGCCTACAACGGGGAATTGCTTTGGTCCTACAAGTTAGACGGACCTATAATCTCAGAAATTGAACAAGTGGATGTCTATAAAAATCAAAAATTACAATACCTTTTTGCTACAAAAAATAAAGTGTATTGTATTGATAGAAAAGGCAATGACGTAGAGCACTATCCATACTCGGTAAAACATGGAGAAGGAGATATAAACACCTTATCAGTAATTGATTATAATGGAAGTAAAAATTATCGCGTATTAGTGTCTAAAACAGATGGAACTGTCGTGTTGTATGATATAACAGGTACTGATTTAGAGGGATGGAATCCAAAGAAATTTGATTCAAAACTTGCGCAACCAGGCAAACATGTTAGGGTTCGGGGTAAAGATTTTATCTTAATTGCTGAACAAAACAAGCTACATGCATTCGAGAGACGAGGAGACGAATATTCAGGTTTCCCAATTGCACTTAATGGAAATATTACTTCCGATTGGTTTATAAGTGTGGGGCCAAGTTTACGCAAATCCACCATTTCGGTCGTGGTAGACAGTCAAGATGTACAGATCTATAATTTCAATGGCAAAGCGGAGAAATTAATCAATTTTAAAACAATAGCCGAACACCCTAAAACACAACTTGCAAAAAGTACGGGTGATGAACAAAAAGTGTATTTAGTTCATGCTTTTGACAACGTTTGGCAAGTACTTAATGATGATAAAAAAGAGTTGCTGACGGTAGAACTTCCGTATGATGATTTGGAACTCCAGTATTATCCAATCTCAGGGAAAGAGGTTTTTGTATTAGTAAGCAAAGAAGCTGACAAAGTTTTATTGTACAACAAAAAAGGGAAATTAATTGGCGGAGAAGCACTCGATGGTGCCCATGAAATTGCGATGTTATATTCTAGCTCTACGGACAAGTTTACGATCTATATCGTAAATAGAAAATCGTTGCGGATGTTGGATCTTGAGGCGAATTAGATTTGAAATTTTAATGCTCATCAGCACTTAATTTGTTGATTAATTAAGGATGTTTTGTTATCTAAGAGTAAGCCATTAGTTTTCATTTAGCTGGTTCTTCAGTACTTGGTTTTGTCTCAGTCTATGTTTAAGAATATTTAAGTAGCGAAGAGCATCTTTATTTTTATAATCTACATAAGATTTGGAAGCCCAATCAATGGCAGCTGTTAAATCACCATTTATCTCGTTAATAATAGCCATGTTATAATAAGCTCTTCCAGCTATTTTACCTTTCGAGTTGTTGACTTCTTTTTTCCATAATTCAGCAGCACCATTCCAGTCTCCGGTTTGAGCTCTTCGTTGAGCGATTTTAAAATTTGAAGATCCTCTCACATAATATTTTCTTTTAACACGAGTAGTATACGGCTGTATTCTCCTAGCGTAGTTATGCCCTATCGAATTGCTAATTTGGAGAACTGCTTCTTTTCTGCCTATAATTGCTTCAGCGGCTTTAACCGGATTTATCCCTCGTCCAGTAGAAGTAATCCGTTCAACAACGACAAATTCATCTCGAACAATTTCATCTATGGGGTCATAAATTCGCCACCCTGTTTTAATGACTGTGTTGACGGTTACTCTTGTTTCAGCCGCAGGAATTTTTACACCCAGCGGTCCGTCTAATTCTACAGGTATGATTTCAGAATTGATTTTTGACTCTGTATCGTAAAAAGACAAGAAAAAAAGCGCATCTACGCTGTTTTCTTTGCAGTATCTATTAATTATATCCCAAGTAAGCGTCACAGGAAAAACACCCATACCTGGACTTTTAATTTCTTGCGCATCGATTAACTTAATTTCGTCAAATCTATTCATTTGAATAAGCTCATCATAAAGACCTTCAGTTGCTTTTTGAGCGCCATCTTTGTCTAGATTTTTGCCCTCAATTGATAGTATCTTGTCAAGATCATCAAGTTTTTTATTCCCTTCAACTACTGCGTTTCTATTGATAACGCCTACTTTTTTAATTGATGAAGGAATGAAAACAGGAGAAGGTTGTTTAACGCCAATCGTTAAATTGTTTGTTGGACTGCATGAAAAAATGAAAACAGCAATGAGAGCCGTTGCAAATGAGCGGAGTAATAATTTGCTGATAAGTAACATAGAGCCAGTTGGTTTTGGTAGCCGAAGTATTTGTAGACGAAATAAGAATACAAAAGTTATGTTTTGAAGTAAAAAGGTCGATTAACCTATTTGCCAATATTAAATCTACTCTAAATTAATATTCAACACATCAGCGTTGAATAATGATTTTCCAAAGGTGTAAAAGAAGGATATTTTTGCAAAAGGTCTGGTGGGTAGTTTGATACTCGCTTGTTTTTCAAAATTCTGCCATTGATTAAAGCGTGAAAAATATTCAATTCCGCCTTCAAGATTAATAACACTTGAGCGACCTAATTGCCATCGCAGTTGGGCGCCACTTCTAATTTGAGAAAATTGCGAGCTATAGTGTGTTTTGTTTTCTACCACCTGATTTCGGATGGTATTAAGGTAGGTGGTTGCATCTAACTTTAAATTCCGATTTACTTTATAGGTGAACTTTGCTGATGAAGGAAATATTAACGTATAAGACATCGTTCGATCAATCTTATGCATCCAGCCAACCACAGGCAATAAAATTCTATTACCATGGTTCCAAACACCTATAGCACCATAAAACAACACGTTGCTTAAATTGATGATCTGCATTTGTGCAACTAAGCCATTAATCGAAAAAGCAGTGTGTTCAGAGTTAGGAGTGTAGTAATAGTTTCCACCAAAACGGTAGAGCAAAAAATGTAGCTTCTTTTGATAGCTAATGTTGGTAAAAGAAAGCCCAATCCGCTGTTGCGTTTGTTTGATGAAAGGCGTTTCAAAAACCGTATTTCGAACATTTACTCCAATTAATTTTTGAGAAAACTGCACTTTCAATACATCTTGAATGCCCTCAATTCCTTTTCTTTTTTTTGATAAATCCAGTTGGAGCCCCAGTTTAGTTTTTAATGGGAAAGCCAGGTTTAAAAGGCTGGTGTTTGTAGTGAAATCACCTCTCGATGCGTAGTCATGAGCAAGTGAAGCTTTTGGTGAAAATGCTTGAGGCAGATTAATAAGCTGACCATAAGAAACAAAACCAATCAAAAAAAGCACAACACTAATCAGGTATTTCTTTTTAATATTCGAGATAGTTGATGTCATGGAGTTTGAATTACAATCATGCGTACTTGGCTTAATGAATTATAGTCAATAACCATTACTTGTTGCGCCTCTCCTTTAATACAGTTTTCATTTACTATGGTATAATATGCTGTTCGGGTCATTTTTTTTCCCAAGTCAAGTTTATTGGGGTGACCTAAAAATTGGACGACCGTATTTTCATGTTTACCTATCAATTGATCTTGTTTTTCTATGATAACAGAAGCGGCATTTTTTCTTAAATCAGTGCATGCTTCAAAATCTTTTTTCCAACCAACCGAATCAATCTCTTCCATATCAATGAGTCGATCGCATGAAAATAGCGTCATTGAAAAAAATAAGATAAGTATAAAACCTTGATTCTGTGGATAAATAAGCCTTTTTAACTGCTCTTTGCGCATCGTATTTTACTATTTTCGAAGATTCAAATCCAAAAGTAAACAATTATTTCGCTATGTCAGACGAAATCAACGATCAGGAAGAAGTTCAAGGTGGGGGTGATGAGATAATCCATAAAATTACACCCATATCTGGAATGTATGAAAACTGGTTTCTTGATTATGCTTCTTATGTAATTTTAGAACGAGCTGTTCCTGCCATTGAAGATGGATTAAAACCCGTCCAAAGACGTATTCTCCATTCAATGAAAGAAAAAGATGATGGGAGATACAACAAGGTAGCCAACATCATTGGGCATACCATGCAATACCACCCACACGGTGATGCTGCCATAGGAGCTGCGATGGTTAACTTAGGACAAAAAGATTTATTGATTGATACCCAGGGAAACTGGGGAGATATTCGCACAGGTGATAATGCGGCAGCAGCCCGATATATTGAGTCGCGACTCTCAAAATTGGCTCTAGATGTAGTGTTTAACCCACAAACTACCCATTGGCAAGCTTCTTATGATGGTCGTAATAAAGAGCCAATTACTTTACCTGTTAAATTTCCACTTTTATTAGCTCAAGGAGTTGAAGGAATTGCTGTTGGTTTGGCAACGAAGATAATGCCGCATAATTTCTGTGAATTATGTGAAGCTTCCATCAAACACCTCCAGGGTAAACGGTTCAAGCTCTATCCTGACTTTCCTACTGGAGGAATGGTCGATGTAGAAAATTATAATGACGGTTTAAAAGGAGGTAAGGTTCGCGTCAGAGCGAAAATTGAAAAAGTGGATTCGAAGACCTTAATTATCCGTGATATCCCTTTTTCCACCACTACCACTAACTTGATTGACACCATCATCAAAGCAAATGACCAGGGGAAGATAAAAATTAAAAAAGTAATTGATAACACCGCCAAGGATGTTGAAATTTTAATCGACCTAGCACCAGGCGTTTCTCCAGATGTGATGATTGATGCCTTGTATGCATTTACTGACTGTGAGTTGTCGATATCACCAAACTCCTGTGTCATTGTTGGTGAAAAGCCCGAGTTTTTACCTGTTACAGAAATCTTAAGAAGAAATACGGATTTCACAGTAGAACTATTAAAACGGGAGCTAGAGATTCGCAAAGCCGAGTTGATGGAAAAAATATTGTTCTCCAGTTTAGAGAAGATATTTATCCAGGAGGAAATGTATATCAACTTCAAGGAGTATGATAACAAACCAGATCTTTTTAAGTATTTGGATGAACGTTTTGAACCTTTCAAACCACAGTTTTTTAGAGAGTTAACCGATGAGGATTTTGATAAGTTAACGCAAATTCCAATGATCAGAATTACCCGTTTTGATTCTGCAAAGGCAGATGAAAAAATGAAGGGATTGGAAGATGAACTTGCCCAAGTAAATCATCACCTGGCTCATTTGATTGAATATGCGATTGCCCACTACGAGCGCCTGTTGGAAAAATATGGTAAAGGCAAAGAACGCAAAACAGAGATAAGAACATTCGATACCATTCAAGCGCAAGAGGTTGTAGTAAATAATGCAAAACTGTATGTGAACAGGGCTGAAGGATTTATTGGTACGGGCTTAAAGAAAGATGAATTCGTTGAAGAATGTTCGGACATTGATGACATTATTTCATTTCGCAGAGACGGAAAAATGATGGTAAGCCGCATCGCTGATAAAGTGTTTGTGGGAAAAGATATCGTGTGGACAGGGGTCTGGAAAAAAGGTGATGACCGAATGGTGTATAACCTCATCTACTTAGACGGAAAGTCGGGCCGTTCAATGGTCAAACGTTTTCAAGTCACGGGGATCACGCGGGATAAAGAATATGATTTAACCAAAGGAGATAAAAAGTCTAAACTGCATTACATGACAGCTAACCCGAATGGCGAAGCCGAAGTCGTCACAGTTTATTTAACCTCGGGTTGTAATGCCAAGAAAAAAGTTTTTGACTTTGACTTTGCAGATATCGAAATAAAAGGTCGGGGCGCTGGAGGAAATATCCTTACTAAATATCCAGTTCGAAAAATCGACTTAAAAACCAAAGGTGTTTCTACGTTAAGTGGTATCAAAATTTGGTACGACTCATCAGTAGGTAAACTTAATTCCGATGAGCGTGGTCAGTTTGTTGGAGAATTTAATGGTGATGATAATGTAATGGTCTTGTATAAAGACGGTAGCTATGAACTTACCTCCTATGAACTCACCAATAGGTATGATAGTAACAAAGTAGTGGTCATTACTAAATACGATCCGGATAAAGTGGTATCCTGTGTGTATTATGATGGAGGTTCGAAAAACTATTATGTCAAACGGTTCAAAGTAGAGACCTCCACATTAGGTAAAAATTTCATTTACATCTCAGAAGAAGCTGGTTCGAAATTGATGGTCGTGTCCGTAGCGAAAAACCCGCGCATTGAATTGACACATCGCAAAGACTCAAAATCTGACAAAAAAGTTTCTGAGTTAAGTTTTATTGCTTTAATAGAAGTGAAAGGATGGAAAGCGATGGGCAATAAGCTGACTTCTGATCAGGTTTTGAAAGTTAAGTTAATTGAAGACGAAGAGCCCGAGGATAATGATGATGATAACGATGGTGGCATAAGCGAAACAGAGGTAGTACCAGAAGAAGAAAAGAAGGTCGATACGGAGGTGAAAGAAAAAGCCCTAGAAAAGCCTAAAGTCTCTCAAAAAGAAACAGATAATTCTAAACCTAAAGCGGAAGGAAAAAAGTCTGAACCCGAAAAAGAAGCTTCGAAAACAGCTTCAGGAGAATCAGGGCTCAAGCCTGGAGACAAAGTCGAGTTTGATTTATCAAAGAAAAAAAAGAACGATGACAAAGGAGACGGCAAAGATCAACTGAATTTATTTTAGGTGAAATCGCTAGACTCTCAAACCAAAATTCAGCTTCTGGAATATTTGTTGACTTTTGTCAATGACAATAAAAAAGAACTCTTAGAGCCCGTGCTTAACTACCGCACCCGTCATTTAGCAGTGGTTTTAGAAAACATTTATCAGCCTCAAAATTCAAGTGCTACTATACGCTCTTGCGATATTTATGGTGTTCAAGACTTATATGTTATTGAAAACGATAACCGTTTTGAATTGAACCCCAATGTAGCCATGGGAGCAGGGAAGTGGGTTGATTTACATAAATTCAATGCTAGAGGAAATAATACCGAGCGGTGCCTTCATACCTTGAAAGAAAAAGGCTATAAGATTGTTGCCACCTCACCTCATGCAAAAAGCTACACGGTTCATGACTTACCCTTAGAGGAAAAGACCGCACTGGTGTTCGGTACTGAACTTACAGGACTTAGCGATTTAGCGATGTCAATGGCAGATGAGTTTGTTTCAATTCCTATGTATGGTTTTACCGAGAGCTTTAATATTTCAGTCAGTGTGGCGGTTAGTTTATCTCACTTGAAAACACGATTGCATCAATCGACTATACATTGGCAATTATCAGACGAAGAACGGTTAGATTTAATGATTGATTGGGCAAAAAAGTGTCTCAGTCGTGGTAGCGCTATAGAACATGAATTCCTGAGAAAAATCATAAAGGAATAATTTTATTTATATCTTGCACGCTTAATTATTCAAGTAGGAGCTAGTTGAGAGAGTTGTTGAAATACAGATTTGCTTTTTTGTTTTCACTGATAGTGGCGATAATCCCATGGTCAAGTCATGCGCAAACGACCACCGTAAGTGGTACCGTTTACGATAGTGAACTAGGTGAGACCATTCCTTTTTCAACAGTTAAATTCAAAGGCACTTCAATTAGCACCACCACGGATTTAGATGGCAATTATAGCTTAAGTACCACCACACCTTCCGACAGTATTGTCGCGATAAGTTTTGGATTTGAAGATTTAGTAAAGCCTGTTAAAAAAGGACAGACCCAAACCATTGACTTTAAAATGGGAGAGGTATTAACCGAGCTGGAAGTAGTAGAAATCGAAATTCCAGAAAATCCTGCTCATGTGATTGTGAAAAAGGTTATAGCCAATAAAGATAAAACGGATATTAAGCGAATGGAAGCTTACGAGACTGAAGTTTATTCTAAAGTGGAGTTAGATATAGATAACATCTCAGAAAAATTTAAGCAGAAAAAATTCATGAAGTCAATTGGTGAGTCTTTTGATAATATGGGGATGGTGAAAGATGAAGATGGTAGAGAGGTATTACCCATTTTTATATCCGAAACCATGTCTGATTATTATTACAAAAAGGATCCGGAAAATCAGTTAGAAAAAGTAAAAGCGACACGGGTTACGGGGATAGGTATTGATGATGGTAGTTTTGTGTCGCAATTGGTAGGAACAACCTTTCAGCAATTCAATTTTTATCAAAATTCAGTCAAGATTTTAGAGAAGAACTTTGTTTCTCCTTTTTCTTCAGGTTGGAAGGGGACTTATAAGTACATTTTAGAAGATACAGTCTTGATTGATGGGTTTACCTGTTACGAAATTGAATTATACCCAAAACGGCCGCAGGACTTAGCCTTTACTGGTAGAATGTGGATTGACTCTACTGACTATGCGTTAAAAAAAGTTGATTTTACCATACCTAAAGAAGCTAATTTGAATTTTATTGACGAAATAAAATTACGGCAAGAGTGGTTGCCTGTAGGAGAAGATGTCTGGTATGTAAGTAAAAGTAGAGTAACGATCGATGTGGGTGACCTGGCAGACAACTGGGCAAGTATGATTCTAAAATCAACCATTACGAATAACAATTTAAAATTAACAGAAGCTGAAGATAATAAGTTTTACGAATATCAGATAGAAGTAGCTGAGGATGCGCAAAACAAAGCACCTGATTATTGGGATATCAACAGACCGTATGAGTTGTCAGCAGAAGAGCAACAGTCCTTTGAAATGGTAGACTCACTTCGAAATATGCCTTCTGTGAAAACTTATATTGACATTATTTTTACTATTGTAAATGGTTACAAAACTACGGGGTGGTTTGATTGGGGTCCTTATCTCTACCTTTATTCTTGGAATGAAGTTGAAGGACACAAGGTGAGGATTGGAGGAAGAACCAATGCTGATTTTCATAATAAGTTGATTTTAGAAGGATATGTGGCACCCTCGTCAAAAGATAAAAAAATCAAATATGAAGCTGGTATCCATTATATACTAGATCGAACACCATGGACACAAATTGGTGCCAACAGACGCTATGACCTTGACCAACTCGGAGTACCAAATGATTTAGGGGGTAACCTATATCAGGCTTTTGTCCGTTGGGGAAAAATTGTTGGTCCACATTACACCACAGAAAATAACCTGTATGCATTTAGACAACTAAATAAAAACTTTCAAGCGAAAGTGATGTTCACTCAACGTGATTTTGATCCTTTATTTCCATTCTTTTATTATGATTCTCCTACGGATACTTCCAACGTTAATTCGAGGATTACCTCCACTTATGGTACCTTCCAGTTGCGATTTGCTAAAAACGAATTGTTTATTCAGCAAGGGAACACTAGAAGATCATTAGGTAGCGAAAAATTACCCGAGGTGACATTACGTTACACCCATGGTATAAAAGGTGTATTAGGAAGTGATTTTAATTACCAAAAGCTTGATTTAATTATGGAACAAAAGCTGGCTGTAGGTAAATTTGGACAAACACATTATTGGGGACAAGCAGGCAAAGTGTTTGGTACAGTGCCATTCCCTTTACTTAATGTACATTTAGGTAACGAATCACCTATTTATGTGAATTATGCATTTTCTTTAATGGATAACTTTGAGTTTGTAACAGATAACTATGTTTCATTAAATCATGTTCACCATTTTAACGGCTACATCCTTAACCGGATTCCTTTGATGCGAAAGTTGAAATGGCGAGTAGTTACAAATGCTCAAATGTTATACGGAACCGCACGGCAGGAGAATTTTGATATTATCCCTGATTATTCCACCAACTTCACTGCTTTCGATAAAGGAGTACCTTATGTGGAAGTGGGGTATGGTGTAGAAAATATATTCAAGTTTTTACGTGTACAAGCGTTTCATCGCTTAACATATCGTGATAGAGGTCGCACCAATTTTGGTGTAAAGGCAACATTACAATTGACGTTATAATTTTTTAATTTGCAGCAGCAAACGATAACTATATTGAATATTAAGCTCCTTATACCTCTTTTGTTTCTCCTGATTGGTTGTGGCTCCCGTCCCGATTCATCGGGTAAAGTATATGATATCAATATCGATTTAGCTAGAAAAGAAATGCATCAGTATTTAGATGCACTCATTCAAGATGATGATGAGGACCATGAAGCTTTTTATAGAAGATCTAAATTATATTTTGAAGAACAACAAAACACAAAAGCTTTAAATGATATCAGCTTAGCCATAAAGCAAGCGCCTGATAATCAGGTTTATTTAATTCATCAAGCTAAAATATATGCAACTCTGGATCAACACCATAAAGTCTTACGTGTTTTATCTAAGGTGAAAGATGAAAATAAAACGACAGAGTTATTACGAATAGAGTTAGTTGCAGGCGTAAAAACTGGTAAGCTAAAAGATCCTGAATCAATTGCTGCTGCGATGCGTGGACTTAAATTAAAGCAGGGACAGGAGGATTATCTTTTAGGTATGATTGCATGGGATAAAGGAGACACTTTGCTAGCAAAACAAAAGTTAGCTAATACTTATCGTTCCGGTGAAAAAGGCGAAGACGTGTTGTTAACATTAGCTAAAACGTATCAGGGCTCAAACCAAGAAAAAGAAACAGCTTTGCTATATGAAGCCGCAGTGAAGTATAAGTCCAAACATTCCCGAATTTTATTAGCAAACAATTTTCTCCGTAATAAAGAGCCCATACGTGAAGACTCATTGTATGAAGTGATGTTACACGATCACCCTAAAGATTATGAAGTGTTACTCCGTAGAGCAAATTTGTATCATGCACAAGGAAAGTATGCGGAATTGGTTACGCTGTTAGAAGACCAATATAAGAACACAAAAACGATGGAGGATGATTTTATCTTAGCAGATGCTTATTTTTCATTAAGAAAAAATGATGAGGCAAGTAAAATGTATGTCTTGTTAGAGCCTTTGGACACTACAGGCCAAATTACTAAGAATGTAAACATAATCAAATGGCGTAAAGCACAAGAAAGATTGAGGAATTTGCCCGATTCTTTGCGGACAATCACAAAAGATAGCGTAAATTCGACCCCTTAAATTACACAACAAAATGATTAAGATTACCCTACCTGATGGTTCAGTAAGAGAGTATGCGAAAGGCAGCACAAGCCTTGATGTAGCAATGAGTATTTCAGAAGGTTTAGCTCGTAACGTTTTGGGAGCTAAAGTTAACGGAGAAGTATGGGATGCCACACGTCCAATTACTACCGATGCTCGTGTTCAGCTTCTTACCTGGAACGATGAAGCGGGTAAATCTACTTTCTGGCATTCATCAGCACACTTATTGGCAGAGGCCTTAGAGGCCTTGTACCCAGGAGTTAAGCTAGGTATTGGTCCAGCCATTGAGTCTGGATTTTATTACGATGTCGATTTTGGTGATAAAGAATTTTCTTCTGATGAGTTTAATAAAATCGAGCAAAAAATGCTTGAATTGGCGCGTCAAAAAAATGAATATACTCGGCAAGACATCTCCAAAGCAGAAGCAGTAAGCTATTTTACAGAAAAGGGAGACCAATATAAATTAGAGCTAATTGAAGGCTTAAACGATGGTGATATTACTTTTTATCACCAAGGTGGGTTTACCGATTTATGTAAAGGACCACACATTCCTAACACTGGTTTTATTAAAGCGGTGAAACTAATGAGTGTTGCCGGAGCTTATTGGCGGGGCGATGAAAAACGACCAATGTTAACACGGATTTACGGTGTTACATTTCCCAAACAAAAAGAACTAACTGAACATTTAGAGTTGCTGGAACAGGCAAAACAACGTGATCACAGAAAGTTAGGGAAAGAATTAAGCTTATTTACTTTTTCACAAAAAGTGGGAATGGGTTTACCATTGTGGTTACCAAAAGGTGCTATATTAAGAGACCGCTTAGTTGACTTTCTAAAAAAAGCACAAGTACGAGCAGGTTATCAGCCGGTTGTTACACCTCATATTGGAAACAAACAATTGTATATTACTTCAGGGCATTATGAGAAATATGGGAAAGATTCGTTTCAACCTATTTACGCACCCCATCAAGAAGGTCAGGAAGAGAAAGAAGTGTTTTTGTTGAAACCGATGAACTGTCCTCACCACTGTGAGATATATAAGTCAAGTCCTCATTCATATAAGGAGTTACCGATTCGCTACGCAGAGTTTGGAACCGTTTATCGTTACGAGCAGCATGGCGAGTTACACGGTTTGACTCGTGTTCGTGGGTTTACTCAAGATGACGCTCATATTTTCTGTCGTCCGGATCAAGTGAAGGACGAGTTCTTGAAAGTGATTGATTTGGTATTATATGTATTTAAGGTCTTTGGCTTTACAGATTATACCGCACAGATTTCTTTGCGTGATCCAGAAAATAAGACCAAGTATTTCGGTACTGATGACGACTGGGATAAAGCAGAATCCGCAATTATAGAAGCTTCTGCTGAAAAGGGTTTGCAAACAGTTACAGAGCTAGGAGAAGCAGCCTTTTACGGACCTAAGTTAGACTTTATGGTAAAAGATGCTTTAGGTAGAAAATGGCAACTTGGAACTATTCAGGTCGATTATCAATTACCACAACGATTTGAGTTAGAATACATCGGTGCTGATAATTCAAAACATCGCCCAGTAATGATTCATCGGGCACCATTTGGTTCTTTGGAACGATTTGTTGCTATTTTGATTGAACATACTGCTGGTAATTTCCCTTTATGGTTATCACCCGAACAAGTGATTATATTACCTATTTCTGAAAAATTTGCGGATTACGCGCAAGAAATTAAAGCATTACTTGATGAAAACGATGTGACAAGTACTATTGATCATCGCGATGAAAAGATTGGTAGAAAAATAAGGGATGCAGAAGTGATGAAAACCCCTTTTATGCTTATTGTAGGCGAAAAAGAGCAGGAACTAAAACAGGTGTCTGTCCGCAGGCACGGTGAAGGTGATTTAGGGAGCATGGCTGCCGATGAATTTGTAAATCACTTTAAAGGGATTGTAAAAGAAGAAATTAATAAGTAAACGAAGTTTTCATTATTAAAAATAAATAGCGATATTCGCACCTTGTTTCGAATTAAACATAGTTAATTATCAAAAAGAGACCAAATTTTAATAGGGGTAGGAGAGAGGAAGAACCTTTCAAAGTGAACCGAAAAATCACTGCTAGAGAAGTTAGACTTGTTGGCGAAGGATTTGAGCCAGGAGTGTATCCACTCGATAAAGCAATGAAAATTGCTGATGAGATGGAGTTGGATCTAGTAGAAATTTCTGGGAAAGCATCACCTCCTGTTTGTCGAATAGTTGATTACGCGAAGTTTAAGTACGAGCATAAAAAGAAACAAAAGGAGTTAAAAGCGAAGGCACATAAAACGGTAATAAAAGAAATCCGATTTGGGCCCAATACTGATGAGCATGATTTTAATTTCAAATTGAAGCATGCTGAAAACTTCTTAAACGAAGGATCTAAAGTAAAAGCCTATGTGCATTTTGCTGGACGAACTATCGTGTATAAAGAAAGAGGAGAATTGCTCTTATTAAAATTTGCTGCTGCATTAGAGGAGATAGCAAAAGTAGAGCAGTTACCTAAGTTAGAAGGTAAACGTATGTTTATTCATCTAACCCCAAAACAGAGTAAAAAAGGATAAGTTAATAAAAAAGAAAGATGCCAAAGGTAAAAACTAATTCGAGCGCAAAGAAGAGATTCAAAATTACCGGCACGGGAAAAGTGAAGAGAAAGCACGCTTTTAAAAGTCACATCTTAACTAAGAAGTCGACTAAAAGAAAGCGTAACTTGACTAACGCTACACTCGTGAACGATGCGGACACGAAGAATGTAAAATTCATGTTGAATTTGTAATTCAACAAAACAGGTTATTTGTTACACACCATGGGTTTGGTAGTAAGTGTTAGCTATATCTAACCGCCACTCACAAAAAGAAAAATTATGCCAAGATCAGTAAATTCAGTTGCTTCAAGAGCAAAGAGAAAAAAATTCATGAAACTTGCCAAAGGTTACTTTGGTAGAAGGAAAAATGTTTGGACCGTTTCAAAAAACGCCATTGAAAAAGGTCTTCAATATTCTTATAGAGATAGAAAAGTAAAGAAAAGAGATTTTAGATCACTTTGGATTACTAGAATAAATGCAGGTGCAAGATTACACGGTTTATCTTACTCTCAGTTTATGGGTAAATTAACCAAGTCTGACATTGATATTAATAGAAAAGTTCTGGCTGATTTAGCTATGAATAACCCTGATGCTTTCAAAGCCATCGTTGATCAGGTAAAGTAATCGTTCAAAAACCGTAATTGGTCGAAAAACCCCGCTCAGACGAGTGGGGTTTTTTGTTTTATGAAATCCACTTTTTAACTTGTAACGAAATAATTCTTAAATCATTTTGTTGATATAACTTATTTTTTGTCAAATGAGAAAAAAAACATTAGTATACTTAGTTGAAGATGATTTTGTATTAGCTAAGATCATTACTTGGAACTTACAAGAGAAATCATTTTGTCAGGTGAAATCATTTGGTTCAGGTGAAGATATGATTGATCAGATGAATCATGAAACACCAGATATTGTGCTTTTGGATTATTTTTTACCAGGTATGAATGGAAAAGAAGTGTATGACGTCATTAAGGCAGAGTTACCCGAAACAACGGTTATAGGAGTGTCTGGTCAGCTGCAACTAAAAGAAGTACAGGATTTTTTTAAATGTGGTTTAGATGCAGCCATAGAAAAGGATACTGATTTTATCAAGCAAATAAGAAATGAAGTTGATAAAACAATTGTAGACTCTCAGGATATTGGGGAAGAAATATTGGTCGAATTTGAAGATACGCTAGGTAAAAAAATAGTTTTTAGTGGTGTACTGGGCTTGATGATCATTCTCGCAGTAATATATTACAGTTTTTTGGATGTGCTCTAAATTATAAGGGTAAGTATTTAAAAATTAGCGAGTAACAGAAATAAAAAAAGCAGTCAAATTTGACTGCTTTTTTTTGTAGCGAAGACGGGAGTTGAACCCGTGACCTCAGGGTTATGAATCCTGCGCTCTAACCAACTGAGCTACCTCGCCATGGTTGACCTTTCTTTAAGGGGTGGCAAATTTATAAAAACAGTTCATTATTCAACAATAATTAGAGTTTTTTTTTAGAATGATGAAATATTAGGTATATATTAAGATTTATAAAACCTTGAAATCTAGCTAATCAATTAAAAAAACAGTATGTCAGATAAAAAAACTTTTATCTCTGAGTATGAGATAAACGCATCGCCAAAAATGATTTTCCCCTATATCAGCACTGTAGACGGTTTAGAGCGATGGTATGCGGACTCTGCGAATATTACTCCGAATAACATTGTCGCATTTGTAGTCGATGGCGAAGAGTATTATGCCAAGATGCAAATCGGAAAATCAAGTCAACAGGTTGTGTTTGAATTTTTAGATGATGATAAAAATGAAGAAGATGATGCTTCGATTCTCAAAATCACAATAGACCAGAACGAAATTACAAATGGAGTATATTTAGTAGTAGAAGATTATACTGATTTAGTAGATAGTCAAGCAGAATTTGAAGAACTTTGGGAAGGGTTGTTCAATGACCTTAAAGAGATTCTTGGTGCTTAATTAAATCGTTTTAGTGAAGAAACTACATAAACTAATTTTAAAGGCCTTCTTTGGGCCTTTCTTAGTTACATTTTCCGTTGTTGTCTTCATTTTGCTAATGATTACGTTGGCGAAATACCTCGATGAGATTTCAGGTAAGGGGATACCAGCATCCACATTTGCGGAGTTATTTTTTTATTTTAGCTTCAATAGCACTCAACTAGCACTTCCGTTGGCAATTTTATTATCGGCCCTTATGACTTATGGGAACTTAGGCCAACACAACGAATTAATTGCAATTAAAAGTTCGGGCATATCGTTAGTCCGTATTATATCACCACTCTTTATTGGTGTTTGCCTCATTGCTGTCGGAGACTTTTTTTTCAATGACTATATCCTGCCCAAAACGAATATTAAAGCATATAGTTTGTTGTACGATATGAGACAAAAAAAACCAGATTTTGACTTACGAGAAAAGGTTTTTTATAATGGAATTCCTGGTTATAGTATTAGAGTAGAAGAAAAAAAAGAAGAAGATGATGTGTTGAAGAAAATATTAATTTATGATCATAGCTCAGAAATAGGGAATACAGAAGTTGTGTATGCTGATTCCGGTAAAATGACGACTATTTTAGGTGGTAATTATATGCAACTTGATTTATATAACGGATACCGGAGTGCTGAAGAGCATGAGAATGGTAAAACATATGAAGGAGGTTATACAAGAACCAAATTTTCTAAAAGCACTACTTTTTTTGATTTGTCCTCCTTTGCGCTTGAGCGCACTCCCGAAAAACTATTTGAAAGAAACCGTAAAATGTTAACTATTGGCGAAATGAAACCCGTGATGGATTCTTTACTTATAGCTAATGAAGAGGAGTATACAGAAGTGCCTAAACAGCTGAGTAACAATTTTAAATATGGTTATATCGATTCATTGAAAAGTTACCAGGGAGAGCTAGTGAAAAAAACATATACAGCTTATGAGGATAAAGTATCGTTAAAAGCAGCCTTAAATACTGCACGAATCATATACAGTCAGTTAGAAAACAGAATGGAATTGGTTAGAAGCAGAGAAAGAAATTATAATAGATACGGGATAGAGTTGCTTCATAATTATACCAATGCAGTGGCCTGTATTGTGATGTTTTTAATAGGCGCTCCGCTGGGAGTTGTGATTAAAAAAGGTGGAATGGGAATTCCAGCTTTAATTACAATAGCGTTTTTTATCCTTTATTATATCGTTTCTATCACGGGAGAAAAAATGACTAAAAACCTGTCGCTTGATTACATGTCTGGTACATGGATGTCTAATTTAGCATTAGTGCCTTTTGCGGGGTTGTTTATATACCTTGCTTATAAGGATGCGAAAGTATTTTAGAAAAAGCAAATAGTAGTTTGGTAAATAGTAATAATAGCGCTAACTTTGCGCTTCAATTTGGAATAATAGCATATAGTAATTAATAGTATGTATCTTACAAGCGAGAATAAGCAACAAATATTTAAAGAACACGGTAGTGCTAAAAAAGCAACAGACACTGGGTCAGCCGAATCACAAATAGCTTTGTTTACAACAAGAATTAATCACCTGACTAATCATTTAGGTGTAAACAAAAAAGATCACTCAACACGTTTAGGGCTACTTAAGCTAGTTGGTAAAAGAAGGAAATTTTTAACTTACCTTCAAAATCAAGATATAACTCGTTATCGAGATATCATTAAAGAATTAGGAATTAGAAAGTAATTAAGTATTAGAAAGACAAAGGGGGAGTTCGAAAGGGTTTCCCCTTTTTGTTCTTTATTGGTACTTGTTTTACTTACCGTTTATAAAAATTTTCAAAAATGAATATAATAACAAAAGAAATTCTCCTCGAAGACGGCAGAAAAATAACAATAGAGACAGGTAAGTTGGCAAAACAAGCACATGGTTCCGCAGTGGTAACTATGGGTAAAGCGATGTTGTTAGCTACCGTTGTTTCGAATTACGATGCTCGAGAAGGGGTAGATTTTCTTCCACTATCAGTAGATTATCAAGAAAAATTTGCTTCTGCTGGTAGAATCCCTGGAGGGTTTTTAAAAAGAGAAGGTCGTCTTTCTGATCACGAGATATTAGTATCCCGTTTGGTAGATAGAGTTTTACGTCCACTTTTCCCTAGTGATTATCACGCTGAAACTCAGGTGATGATTTCTATGATTTCTTCTGACCCTACAGTAATGCCTGATGCATTAGCGGCTCTTGCAGCTTCTGCAGCTATATCTGTTTCTGACATCCCTTTTAATGGACCTATTTCTGAAGTAAGAGTAGGTAGACTAGATGGTAAATTCATCGTTAACCCAAGCAAAGAACAATTAGAACAGTGTGATATTGATATCATGGTTGGAGCTTCGGCTGAAAACATCATGATGGTCGAAGGTGAGATGAAAGAAGTTTCAGAAGCAGAAATGCTCGAAGCAATGAAAATCGCTCACGATGAAATCAAGAAACATTGCGCAGTACAAAAAGAACTTGAAGTTGCTGCCGGTAAAACTGAAAAAAGAGAATACTCTCACGAAACCCATGATGAAGCATTAAGAGAAAAAGTTAATGCAGAGTTAAAAGATAAAATTGCGGATTTAGTAAAACGTAGAATTACCGACAAAAAAGAACGTTCTGCTGCTTATGCTGCCTTGAAAGATGAGTTCTTAGCTCAATTTTCAGAGGAAGACGCAGTAAATAAAACATTAGTAGGTGTTTATTTCCATGATTTAGAGAAAGACGTGATGCGTGACATCGTGTTAGACGAAAAAATCAGGTTAGATGGGCGTAAACTCGATCAAATCAGACCTATTTGGAGTGAGATTGACTATTTGCCATCAGCACACGGTTCTGCTGTGTTTACTCGTGGTGAAACACAATCTTTAACAACTGTTACATTAGGAACTAAGTTAGATGAGCAAATGATTGATAGCGCAATGTATAAAGGCGTTAATAAGTTTATGCTTCACTACAACTTCCCTTCTTTTTCAACAGGCGAAGCACGTCCAAACAGAGGTCCAGGTAGAAGAGAGGTAGGTCATGGTAACTTGGCTTATCGAGCGTTGAAAGGCATGATACCTTCTGACTCTGCTTACACAATTCGAGTTGTTTCTGATATTTTGGAATCAAATGGTTCTTCTTCAATGGCAACAGTTTGTGCTGGTTCATTAGCATTAATGGACGCAGGTGTGAAAATTAAAGCACCAGTTTCTGGTATTGCAATGGGGTTAATCTCTGACGGTGATCGTTTTGTCGTGTTGTCTGATATCTTAGGTGATGAAGATCATTTGGGAGATATGGACTTCAAAGTAACAGGAACTGATAAAGGAATTACAGCTTGCCAAATGGATATTAAAATTGGTGGGCTTTCTTACGAAATATTAACTCAAGCTTTAGAGCAAGCGCGTCAAGGGCGAGCTCATATATTGGGAGAGATGAACAAAACAATTACTGGTGCCCGCGAAGAGTTAAAAGCTCACACACCTAGAGTTGAAGTGATTGTTATTGAAAAAGAATTTATCGGTGCGATTATCGGACCTGGAGGTAAAATCATCCAGGAAATACAAGCATCAACTGGTGCTATCATAACCATAGAAGAAGCAGACGGTAAAGGTAGAGTTGAAATCTTTGGTACTAACAAAGAGATAATTGACAAAGCAGTTGCAAGAGTAAAAGGAATAGTTTCTGTACCTGAAATTGGTGATGAATATGTAGGTAAAGTAAAATCAATTATGCCTTATGGTGCATTTGTTGAATTTATGCCTGGTAAAGACGGATTACTTCATATTTCTGAGCTTAAATGGACACGTGTTGAGAAAATGGAAGGTGTGCTAGAAGAAGGTGAAGAAATAAAGGTGAAGTTGATAGAAATAGATCCTCGTACAGGAAAATATAAATTATCAAGAAAAGCGCTATTACCTAAACCAGAAGTAGTAGAGTAAAAATTAATCAAATATTGAAGGTGTGCTTGTAGCATGCTGTTAAGTGTTACCGTAAAACTTAAGTCGATATGAGACAGCTTAAGATCAGTAAACAGATTACCAATAGAGAAAGCCAATCTTTAGATAAATATCTACAAGAGATTGGAAAGGTTGATTTGATTACTGCTGAAGAAGAGGTTATACTGGCGCAAAGAATTAAGCAAGGAGATCGACTAGCTTTGGAAAAATTAACCAAGGCTAATCTTCGTTTTGTGGTATCGGTTGCAAAACAATATCAAAATCAAGGATTAACACTAGGCGACTTAATCAATGAAGGTAACCTGGGGTTAATTAAAGCAGCACAACGATTTGATGAAACTCGTGGGTTTAAATTCATTTCGTATGCGGTTTGGTGGATTCGTCAATCCATATTACAAGCTTTGGCAGAGCAATCACGCATTGTTCGATTACCTTTAAACAGGGTTGGTTCACTTAATAAAATTTCAAAAACATTTTCTTCACTGGAACAAAAATTTGGAAGGGAGCCTACGCCTGAAGAATTAGCAGAAGTATTAGAAGTAACCATTGAAGAAGTTGTGAACACCATGAAAATTAGTGGTCGACACATATCAATGGATGCTCCGTTTGCGAATGGTGAGGATAACTCATTGCTTGATGTACTCGAAAATGATGGCGAGGTAAACCCTGATCAAGGTCTACTAAACGACTCACTTAGAAAAGAAGTACAACGTGCCTTGTCCACCTTAACCCAACGTGAAGGGGATGTGGTAGCTCACTATTTTGGGTTAAATGGTGAACATCCAATGACCTTAGAAGAAATTGGTGAACAGTTTGATTTAACACGTGAACGTGTACGACAAATCAAAGAAAAAGCTATCCGAAGACTAAGACATACGTCACGAAGTAAGTCTCTAAAACCCTATCTTGGATAATTAGATGTTCCAAAATAATAAGACCTTGTAAAGAGGTCTTTTTTTTGGCTTTTATGGAATCATTTGTGGATATGTTGGTGTTGTGATAGTGTTTTTATTTAATGAAATTTGAATCTCAAAAGAATAACAAAAATGGCTGAACACGTTAAAGTATTAATTATCGGATCTGGACCTGCAGGATATACTGCAGCAATATATGCATCACGAGCTGGTTTATCACCAATGCTCTATCAAGGAGAGCAACCAGGAGGGCAATTAACAATTACAAACGATGTTGAGAATTATCCTGGCTATCCTGAGGGAATCAATGGTCCACAGATGATGATGGATTTTGAAAAGCAAGCGGCTCGCTTTGGAACAGACGTTCGAAATGGAATAGTCACTGAAGTGGACTTGAAGGCAACTCCAAAAGTTGCAAAGACAATGGATGGAAAAGAAATTACTGCAGATACCATTATTATATCCACAGGTGCTTCTGCAAAATGGTTAGGTCTCCCTGCTGAAGATAAATTTAAATATGGTGGAGGTGTTACGGCTTGTGCTGTTTGTGATGGCTTTTTCTATAAAGGTCAAGATGTGGTGGTAGTAGGTGCTGGTGATACAGCTTGTGAGGAAGCCACCTATTTATCTAAAATATGTAAAAAAGTTTATTTGCTTGTTCGAAGAGACGAAATGAGAGCTTCACAAATTATGCAAAATCGCGTCATGAATGCCTCTAACATAGAAGTATTGTGGAATACCGATACAATTGATATTTTAGGAGATGATGTTGTTACGGGTGCTCAAGTAAAAAATAATCAAACTGGTGAAGAAAGAACGTTAGATGTTACTGGTTTTTTCGTTGCCATAGGTCACAAGCCCAATACAGATATTTTTAAAGGTCAAATCGATCTAGATGAAAATGGATATATAAAAACAATACCAGGTACAGCAAAAACAAATATCGAAGGTGTGTTTGCAGGTGGTGATGCACAAGATCATGTGTATAGACAAGCCGTAACAGCTGCTGGTACGGGCTGTATGGCTGCATTAGATGCCGAAAGATATTTAGCAGAAAAAGAATTGTCATAATATTGATGCGGTTTATAACAACAACGCTCTTTCTGTTTTTTGTAATCTACAGTTCTATTGCTCAAACAAATGAGGTCATTACTGATAGTGCTGATTATATCTCAGTAGATACTTCTTCTTTATTGGAGGAGTCATTTGTCTTGGAGCAAGAACTAGATGACGATCCTGATACTTCGCATAACGAAGTGGTGAATGATTCCTCTCTAGTTTTGTTGGATTCGGTGTTTTTTAACGACATGGATACCACAAAAATGAGTGCCTTGGTCAAAGCACTTATTCGAGATAATATTTACTGGATTGCGATAGATTCTAACTTTGCCATATTTGATTCTATGACGGTGAACCCGTATAGTTTCAAAGGTGAGAAGTTTGCAGATACGATAGCTATTAGCCTTTATGAGGATGATTTAGGGGATACAACACTTCCATGGTCTATGCCGTTAATAAGAAGCACCGTGAATTCTGATTTCGGTCTTCGTCATTATAAATGGCACTATGGTACAGACCTCGATTTAGCTATTGGTGATTCCGTATTTGCCTGTTTTGATGGTGTTGTACGTATTAGCAAGTTTAATCCTGGAGGGTATGGTAACTATGTGATGTTAAGACATCATAATGGGTTAGAAACACTCTATGGACATTTAACAGAACGATTGGTGAAAGTTGGTCAGCATGTGAAGGCGGGTGATTTAATTGGTTGGGGTGGTAATACAGGACGAAGTAGTGGACCTCACCTTCATTTTGAAGTGCGGTATCATGGCGAAGCGATTAATCCAAACAATCTTTATGATTTCTCCAAGCACCAGTTAAAAGGACCTGTATATACCGTTACACCTAAGGACTTCAAATACATAAAAGATTTAAATGCGGCTCGCTATCACAGAATCAGAAGTGGTGATACACTTTCAGGGTTGGCTGTAAGGTACCATACCTCTATTCGGAGAATATGTCAATTGAACGGAATCTCTACTCGCACCGTTTTGAGATTAGGAAAAACTTTAAGAGTTAGATAATGAAATTAGATATACTTGTTTTTGCGGCTCATCCTGATGATGCAGAGTTAGCTTGTGCTGGCACTATTTTAAAACAAGTTTCATTGGGATATAAAGTTGGAATAGTAGACTTAACCCGTGGAGAATTAGGTTCAAGAGGTACAGCACAAACCAGAGAGGAAGAAGCTGCAGATTCGGCAAAAATTTTAGGGCTCTCTATTCGTGAAAACGTCTGTTTGTCCGATGGTTTTTTTGAAATTAATAAAGCATCCCAACTTGCTTTAATAAAATTTATAAGAAAATATCGACCTGAAGTTGTACTGGGCAACGCACTAGAAGATCGACACCCCGACCATGGTAGGGCTGGAAAGTTAATCGAAGAGGCGTGTTTTTTATCTGGGCTAAGAAAAATTGAAACGGATGTTAATGGGGAAAATCAAGACGAATGGCGGCCAAAGCATTTATTCCACTATATACAAGATCGATATATTAATCCCGACTTTGTAGTTGATATCACACCTTATTGGGAAACAAAAGTTGCCGCTATCAAAGCGTTTAAAACTCAGTTTTATAACCCAGAAAGTGACGAACCCGAAACATACATTAGCTCAAATGATTTTTTTGAATTTATTGAAGCTAGAAATCGCGAGATTGGTCATCAAATAGGAGCAACTTATGGTGAGGGGTTCGTAAAGTCAAAACAAATTGGCATTTCTGATCTCATGAACTTATCTTAGTTCCCTTACGTCACTCTGAGCGAAGCGGAGAGTGTCCATCAAATAGAATATTGATTAATTCAAACACCTGTCATGATTAGAAAACTTAGTGCGTTTCTGTTCCTTTTTATAATTCAATTTTCTTTTTCACAAAATTTTGATTGCAAAGAAGATCTCATCCCCATGCAAGGTGATAACCGTATGTATGGCTATGTCAATTTGTTTGGCGAGTGGAAAGTGATTCCTTTTTATGATCGAGTATTTCCTTTTAAAGGAAACATTGCCCGAGTGCTTAAAGGTAAAAAATATGGTTTGCTTGATTGTGATGGAAAGGTAGTCTTACGACCTGAATACGATGAAATATTACCATTCACCAATGGTTACGCTTGGGTGAAAAAAGAAGAAAAATATGGGTTGATTGACTACACTGGGAAATTAATCTTAGAACCTGAATATGAAGAGGTAGAGGATGTTTCTCGTTTCAGCGATTTTGCATGGGTAAAGAAAAATGGGCTTTGGGGTGTTTTCTCTAAACGACAAAAAACATTCATGCATAAGCCTGCTTATGTTTCTTACCGACTATTAAACACAGAGTTTTCTTTAGTGAAAAATCAGCAAAACCTTGCGGGTATTATTAATTATATTATAGTAATGCCTATAATAGAACCGCAATTTACCACAGCAACAAAAGTAATATCCAATGCTTTAGCTGTAGAGAAAAATCAGAAATGGGGATTAATTAGTGATGAAGGTGTGTATCTTTCTAAAATTAAGTACGACAGCATACAACGGGTGCATCAGTATCGCTTAGTGTTCACACAAGGAGATCAACATTTTTTAGCTGATGAAAAGGGGCAACAACTGAGCAAAAAAACATATAGTCAAATCGCTGATTATAATGGAGGTGCTTTTCGAGTGAAAGAAAATGAACAATACGGCTTTATCAATTACTTTGGAAGGGAAGCCATCGTTCCCCAATACACCACCGCAACAAACTTTGAGGATGGCAAAGCAATTGTGTCCGAAAAAGACTCAATGTATATCATAAATCCTAAAAACGAAAAAATTACTAAAGGCTATCAGGAGATTCAGCGACCTTCGACTAATTACTTTTTGTTTAAAGAGAAGGGGCTGTGGGGAATAATGGATGAGGACGTCAACCTGAAATTTGTTCCTCAATTTTTAACTGTACATCATGAAGATGAAGATGTTATCATTCGAGCGGAATCGGATGCTGGTTATTTCTTCATTAATAGTAATAATTTCAGTTTGTTAAACGCTGACCCCTATCATTCGGCACGAGCATTTTATCAACAGAGTGCGGTAGTATCAAGCGCAGCTGGTTACGGAGTAATTGATACTGTCAACACTATCCGTATTCCTTTAACATATAAATCCGTAATTCGCTTACCCAATTATCGATTTGCCCTGGAAACGAAAGAGGGCTTTTTAATTAGTGATAGCAGAGGACATCCTTTAAGTGAAGAAAGCTACCTTGAAGTAATTAATCGAGAAGAATTTCCGTTAGTGGTAAAGACAAAAAAAGGCTATGGGTTAGTTAATGAAAAAGGGATGGAAATTGTGGATCCTAAATTTGATATGATCAAATCAATTGGGGAAAACTACTTCAGTATTCAGAAAAAGAAAAATACAGGAGTAGTGAATGGTGACGGAGAAGAAGTGTTACCGATTGATTATGAAGAAATAACAGCTTTCTCAGAACGGTTTTTTGTAGTAAAGCAAGATGGTTTATGGGGCTATGTCGATGCACGGAATGAGGTGATGATACCGTTTCAGTTTGAAGCCGCTAACCCTTTTGTTGATGACGTAGCTCGAGTGACCAAAGAAAATAAATGCGTAATGATTGATAAGCGCGGAAAAGTTTTGTCACCGTGTGAATGAACCTTGTCGCTTAAAATCGAAATGGGTATTCGTTTTTTAGTAACTTTGCAGCCTTATTAGAGCCACGATGTTAGAATTAAGAAACAAGACTTAAAAGTTTCGTTTTCTTGACTCTATGATCTTGACTCTTGACTCTTTAAAAATCATGAAGAAAAAAGTCCTTTTCATCGATCGTGATGGTACAATCATCATCGAACCACCTACCGATTTTCAGGTAGATTCCTTAGAAAAATTAGAATTTCTACCAGGGGCAATTTCTGCCTTAAAAAAAATAAAAGAAGAACTCGATTTTGAGTTAGTAATGGTAACTAATCAAGATGGTTTAGGCACCGATTCCTATCCGGAAGATACATTTTGGCCAGCACAAAACAAGATGTTAAAAACATTGGAAGGCGAAGGCATCACGTGGGCTGACATTCAAATTGATAAAACCTTTGAAAGTGAAAATGCGCCTACACGAAAACCTCGTACAGGTTTGTTGACAGCTTATCTCGATAAAGATAAATATGATCTTGAAAATTCATTTGTCATAGGCGACCGTAAAACGGACGTGCAATTGGCCAAGAACTTAGGCTCGAAATCAATATTCATTTCCAATGAAGTTTTTGAAGAAGCAACTTTTACCACTACTAGTTGGGGAGAGATTTATCGCTTTCTATCAAAAAATGACCGAATAGGAAAAGTCCGAAGAACGACTAAAGAAACAGATATTGAAGTGGTGATTAACCTTGATGGAACCGGGAAAACAGCAATATCTACGGGATTACCTTTCTTTGACCACATGCTTGATCAAATTGGAAAACATTCTAATTCGGACTTAAAAATAAATGTAACTGGTGATCTTCACATCGATGAACACCACACCATTGAAGACACTGCTTTAGCATTAGGTGAAGCAACTTTGCAAGCTTTTGGAAGCAAAAAAGGAATTGAGCGTTATGGATTTTTGTTACCAATGGACGATTGCCTCGCACAAGTAGCCATCGACTTTGGAGGTCGTCCGTGGATTGAGTGGGATGCAGAGTTTAAGCGTGAAAAAATTGGTGATATGCCCACTGAAATGTTCTTTCACTTCTTCAAATCATTTAGCGACACAGCAAAGTGTAACTTAAATATTAAAGCCGAAGGAACTAACGAACACCATAAAATTGAAGCCATCTTCAAAGGATTAGCTAAAGCCATCAAAATGGCTAAGCGAAAAGATTTAGATAATCTGCAAGTACCGAGTACTAAGGGGGTTTTATAATAGAGTTGTAAGTATTAAGTGATAAGTTCTAAGTATGAAGGACTTAAAACTTAAAACCTGGAACTTAAAACTGAACGAAGTGATAGTAGCAATAGTAAAATATAACGCAGGAAACGTACAGTCGGTGATTTATGCCTTAAATAGATTAGGGATAGAACCAATTGTGACGGATGACGAGCACGAATTAAAATCAGCTGATAAAGTGATTTTCCCGGGTGTGGGTGAGGCAAGTACCTCGATGAACTATTTGCATGAGCGAGGCTTGGATAAGATTATCCGGGAGTTAAAACAACCAGTATTAGGAATATGCATCGGGCAGCAATTGCTTTGCGCACATTCAGAGGAGGGTGATGCTACGTGTGTGGGTGTGTTCCCCATGAATGTTGTGAAGTTTGCAAATCACAATGTAGCGGGTGAACATTTCAAAGTACCACACATGGGCTGGAACAAACTGCAAAACATGCAAGGACCTTTGTTTGAAGGATTAGATCCAGAACATTCCTTTGTGTATTATGTACATAGTTTTTATGTGCCCATGAGTGAATACACAGTAGCGAGCTCTACTTATGTGAATGAGTACAGTGCTGCATTACAAAAGGACAATTTCTACTCCGTACAATTTCACCCTGAGAAGAGTGGCGCTGTTGGAGCAAAAATATTAGAAAACTTCATCCGCCTTTAGGCGGAATTATGAATGACGAATGACTAATTATAAATTAAAGTGATATTAGAGGTCGCCATACTTAATGTGAAAGAAGGCATGAGTACTGAATTTGAATTAACATTTTCAAAAGCTCAATTAATAATTGCATCAATGAAAGGATATATTTCTCATGAATTGAAAAAATGTATCGAAAAAGAAAATCAATATATACTAGTGGTGAATTGGGAATTACTCGAAGACCATGAGGTGGGTTTTAGAAAGTCTGAAGAGTACCAAGAATGGAAAATGTTACTACATCATTTCTACGACCCATTTCCTGAAGTATTACATTATACCAATTTGTAATTAATAATTAAAAATTAGAACGAAGTGATAGAGGTAATCCCCGCCATAGATATTATAGATGGAAAATGTGTACGACTGACACAAGGCGACTATAATCAAAAAAAAGAATATAATGCTAATCCGTTGGAAGTAGCGAAAGCCTTTGAAGGTGCTGGAATCAAGCGTTTGCATTTGGTGGATTTGGATGGTGCAAAAGCCAAACAAATTGTCAATCATAAAGTATTAGAGTCGATCGCTTCAAATACCAATTTACACGTGGATTTTGGTGGTGGTCTACAATCGGATAAAGATTTACAAATTGCATTCGATTGCGGAGCAAAACAAATTACGGGTGGAAGCATCGCTATAAAAAATGAGGAGCTATTTACTTCATGGATTGAAAAATTTGGAGCAGAAAAGATCATTCTTGGAGCCGATTGTAAAGATAAAATGATTGCCGTTCACGGATGGCAAGAAGTATCAGAAACTTCGGTTTTTGATTTGATTAAAAAGTATACCGATAAAGGCCTAAAGTATTCCATTAGCACCGATGTGGCGAAAGATGGTTTGTTACAAGGTCCTTCGTTTGATCTATACAACGAAATTCAAGAGCAATTCCCAAAACTGAACTTAATCGCTAGTGGTGGAGTCACTGTGTTAGAAGATATTCTTCAACTCGATGAAATGAACGTGTTTGGAGTAATTGTCGGAAAAGCATTTTATGAAGGGAACATCTCTTTAAAAGATTTTGAAAAATTAGTAGCCTAATGTTAACAAAACGAATTATACCTTGTCTGGATGTAAAAGATGGTCGCACTGTAAAAGGGGTGAACTTCGTCAACCTACGCGATGCCGGTGATCCGGTGGAGTTGGGTAAAGTTTATTCAGATGAAGGTGCTGATGAATTGGTGTTTTTAGACATTTCGGCTACGCTTGATAAACGCAAGACGGTTGTTGAACTGGTTAAACGTATAGCTAAAAATATTAACATTCCATTTACTATTGGTGGTGGTATATCTTCTATTGAAGATGTTTCTGCCTGTTTAAATGCAGGTGCAGATAAAGTTTCAATCAATTCGGCAGCAGTTAAAAATCCGGAATTAATAAATCAATTAGCAGCCGAGTTTGGTAGTCAGTGCATTACTGTTGCTATTGACACCAAACTATTTGAAGGAAAACATCGGGTGCATACACACGGTGGCACAATACCGACAGATATTGATACCTTTGCATGGGCAAAAGAAGTGGAGGAGCGAGGCGCTGGAGAAATCCTGCTGACCAGCATGAACCACGATGGGGTGAAAACAGGCTTTGCCAATGAAGTAATTGCTCAAATATCTGAAGCCGCTTCCATTCCCGTAATTGCCTCGGGTGGAGCAGGAAACATGGAGCACTTTGTAGGAACATTTACCGAAGGAAAAGCAGATGCCGCCTTAGCAGCAAGTATTTTTCACTTCAAGGAAATAGGAATACAAGAGTTGAAACAGTATTTGAGAGAAAAAGGAGTATCGGTAAGAATTTAAGGAGTATTGAGTCGTGAGTAGCTAGTTATTAGAAAACACTACTCAGGACTAGTTACTCATGACTAACGACTAAAAAATGACATTAGATTTCGAAAAACAAGGAGGATTAATTCCAGCAGTTATACAAGATAACGTGACATTAAAAGTGTTAATGGTAGGTTTCATGAATGAAGAAGCTTTTACCCAAACACAACAAGAGGGAAAAGTGACTTTTTTCAGTCGTACTAAAAATCGTTTATGGACAAAAGGCGAGGAGTCAGGTAACTTCTTGAATGTTGTATCCATCAAAGAAGATTGCGATAACGATACGTTGTTGATTAAAGTAAACCCTGTTGGTCCAGTGTGTCACACAGGTTCTGATACGTGTTTTGATGAAGTTAACTCAGGTAAAGCTCCCTTTTTAGATTATTTGGCTGCGATTATCAAAGACAGGAAACAAAATCCTTCTGATAAGTCCTACACCACTTCATTATTCAATAAAGGCATTAACAAGATTGCTCAAAAAGTAGGGGAGGAAGCCGTAGAAATTGTAATAGAAGCTAAAGATAACAACAAAGATTTGTTTTTAGGTGAAGGCGCTGATTTGTTATTTCATTTCTTGGTATTGTTGGAAGCCAAAGAAATTTCGTTAGATGAAGTTATTGGACGATTACAGGAGAGACATAAGTAAAATTCGGCAGGAAATAGAAGGATTGATTAGAACAAAAACAATTTAACAGGTCACTCAATATTCATATTTAGCTACTTGAGACTAAAGTAGAATGTGTCTCTAGAAGCACAAGGAAATAATCAAATAACTAGTTCAAGCACCTGCTTGGACTTTTTTATGCAGCATTAGGATGACGATAAAAATTACGAAACCAGATTAAGTCATGATAGCTTCCAACAATCTGCTACAACTAAAAAAAATAATCTTAGCATTTGCCTTCGTTTGGATTATCATCACAGCATATCAAAGTGTAGGTTTTTTTCATGCGGACGAACATTATCAGTTATTGGAATTTGCTGGTTTAAAACTTGGGTATAATTCTACAACAGATTTAACATGGGAGTTTGATGCTCAAATCAGACCTTCTTTTCAACCTTACATTGCTTATGTTTTAATTTCAGGGTTAAAATGGGTTGGTTTCAATAACCCATTTCACCACGCATTTGTGCTCAGGGCGATCACTGGTGTTTGCTTTTATTTTTCCATTGTTTTTTTCTGGAATAAAACTAAACATCGATTTAATAGTCAAATAGCTATAGGGTATTTAGTTCTTTCTTTTTTCATTTGGTTCTACCCGTATATTTATGTTCGTTTTTCATCGGAGACCTGGTCAGCTTTCACTTTTTTAATAGGGGTCAGCTTTTTATATGAGAATAAGAAAAGACGCTATGTAATACTTGGAACACTATTTTTCGGATTAAGCATTGTGTTAAGAATCCAAACGATAACAATGGTCTTTGGATTTTTTATGTGGACTTTTTTCATTAAAAAAGAATCACTCAATCAATTAGTTTATTGGGTATTACCCATAGTAGTTGTTTTTGGACTCTCTGTTCTTTTGGATCATGTTTTTTATGGTGAGCCTGTTTTTACAAGTTGGAATTACCTGAGAGTAAACCTTTTTGAATCAAAAGCCGCAGAGTTTGGTGTTTCGCCCTGGTATAGTTATATGCATTACATCTTAAAATATAGTTATGGTCCGTTTGGTGTAATAATAATTTTATCTTTTTTCTATCTACTTTTTACAAAACCAAAAGACCCCTTTATCTGGATTGTTTTTCCTTTGTTTTTTATTCATTCCCTGATTGGTCATAAGGAGTTACGTTTTCTTTTTCCAGCATTGCCGTTTATTCCAATAATTGTGATTAGTTCAGTTCAAAAATTAAATTTTAATAAATACTATTTTAAATACGGTCTGTATGTTTTATGCTTTATTAATGTCGTTGGTTTGGTGATATCAAGCTTGAAACCTGCTCGGCATGGGAAGATAAAGCTTGTAGAAGACGTTGTAGCGCGTAAGAATAATGAAATCAACATAATCAGTACAGCTACAACAAATCCGTTGGACCCTTGGGGGTTACCACTTCGATTCTATTACCACCAAGATTATAATGATATACAACTGGATGACGTAGAAGACCTTGAGACTATAACACTCAAAAACCAACAGTATTTTTTAACGCTAAAAAAGAAAGAGGTCACAGATTCTTCCCTTAAAGTGATTTCTAAAATGGGCTTTGTAAAGTATGCAGAAAGCACTCCTCCATGGATGGATCCAATATTAAACGCCTATGGTTCATTTAATATTGATCAAAAGGTTATTCTTTTTGTGCGAGAAGCAGCAGAGAAGAAGAACGATCAATAATAAGCTTTAAAAGTATTTAACCCAGTTGGCCCAAGTTTGCAACTTGTGCCTCTAATTAAAATCACCTAGAAACTACCAACTCTAACTCCTCACTCTCAAAAATAGCGGCAGGAGAAATTACTTCTTCATAAGGAATGTTGTTGCTATATCGATCTTTTAGCTTTTGTTGCAGCACAGGATGTATTAAACATCTGGTTATTCTTAATCATTTCTAAGTGTAAAAAAAAAGTTATAGAATGAATCAGGAAGTTGAACCATCTGCTTGACTCAGATGAGTTTCTAATTGATTAAAATCTTTTTGAAAGCTTTAATGTTTTTATTCTCATTAGTAATTCTTAATGTATAAATACCTTTTGATAGATCTTCTATGTTTTCTTGTTGATTTTTTATCAAAACGTTTGATTTCATTATTGTGCCAGTAGCAGAAATAATTTCATAGAATAGTTGTTCATTCGATAATTCAGTATCAGAACAGTCTATGATAATTGATGTCTGAGCCGGATTGGGGTAAACCTTGACAGCATATGTCTTAGAATTACCCATAGAAGTAATAATAGTAGGGTTTAGAATAAGGGTGTCATTGGCAGAATATAATACAGTGTCATATATGGTAGTATATAGTGTGTCATAAATAATTTCTGTAGTTGAACAGTTTGAACCGTAGTCAATTGTATTGTTTAAAGGACAAATGTTGTTTCTAACTCTTTGTAGGTCACTTACATTAAAAGTTGTATTGTCAATACTGTTTAAAATTTTAGTGCTATCAGTTTCATTAAATGAAAACATTAAGGTTGATTCGTCCGATACTCTGGTAATACACGATGGCTCAAAATCTGACGTGTATTTAGCTTTTTTAGAAACATGTAAATCATCTATGCAGCCATTAAAATAGCGGTTTGGTTGATCCTTAAAAGCGAATGTTAAAGGCGAACCCCATGAACCTATAGTGTAATTATAACTACTGTTTGGTATTGGTGAGGTGTAAGTTGGATTCCTGTTTTCTAATTTACCATTTACAAAGATTAACATACCTAATGATTCATCAATGACTACTGCAATGTGATACCATTCATTTGCTGACCAATTTTTTAGATTAGTTTCTACTTTGTCATAATCCAAATAAGTTCTAAAAACTCTAAAAGTAATTGCCCCTGAGTTAGGGATATTAGATGAATTAAAAGCAATAATAGCTTCATTGTTGTTGTCAAGATTTATATCTCGGGTAAATAAACCAATAAGCCTTTGATTGTTGGCATCAATATGTTCTTTAGACTTAAACCAAAACTCTATTGTTCTGATATCTTCTGTTAAATGATTGGGTACTTCAATAAATTTTGAATGGCCATCAAATTCTATTGCGGTGTTTTGCGCAAGAAGCGGTGTACTTAATAAAAGTATATTTATGATTAATAAAAAGAACTTCATATTAAGTGATTTAAGGTTTGGAAAAGATAAGTCTATTTTAATTTTCAGCGTTGTGAACTTAAGTTGTATCACGCAAATAAACAACACTATTTTAATAAAATATTAGGCTTAGGTTTTTTCTCTATATCTCTATTTCCCCATTTGGCGTAAGTTTACAACTTGTACCCCTTTAAATTCACTTTGAAACCACCAACTCTAACTCCTCACTCTCAAAAATAGCAGCAGGCGAAATTACTTCTTCTTCATAAGGAATGTGGTCCCCATAACGCTCTTTTAATTTTTGTTGCACCACAGGATGGGTCAAATCAAACTCTTTTAGTTTTTGCAGTTTACCTAATTCAATTCCTGTAGCTTCTTTGTACATTTTCCAAACCAGTTCCGAACAATAGATGCGTTCATCGGACCAACTGAAATAGAGGTCGTAGTTTTTGTTAAGATACTTTTCTCCATCCGCTTTCATTTTTTGTAGTGTTTCAGGAGTAAGTACTTTATCCGCGTTTTTCAATCGCTTAACCACATAATGGTTGCCATCTCCATGTTTGATCCATTCGTTAAAAGGCGTGATTTTGACAGGTTGAACGGCCTCATACACATATGTTTTACCTTCCATAATATAAATCAAACCCACGTGGCTATATGTTGATTTTGTCGCCAGTTGTACCGCTAAACTTTGTCCTGATTGAGAGGATTGAAAAATGATGTCTCCGTCTTTTAAGTCGGTTGTTAGGTTTTTTTTGACTTGTTTAAAACTTGACCAACTTTTTATATTTATTTTGCTAATGCTATGATAACTAAGCGCTGAAAGTACTAAAAAGGTAAAGCCAAGTAGGAGGTATTTTTTCATGATTTACATTTAGATATAGAGATAAATGAACTACGTTAATTTTCTTGAGTTATTGTCTGATATTTAAAACAGCTTCTCAAACGAGCAAAAGTTTGTCACTTTGCTTCTAACTATTCTATTACCCAACCCGAATTAATATGATTTTCTAAATCCATTCGTCCGTTAATCACAGAAAGAATAGTAACTATTTTTTCTTTTTCAAAAGAATAAATAATCCGATAACCTTTAAATATAACTTCTCTTAAAAATGCTAAAGGGGTATTTTCGAATTCTGGTACTTTCCTGCCACTATTTGGAACGGTACTGAGTTGTTTTTCTGTTTTTCGAATTAGACTTTCCGTAAATCGTTTGGCATATACAGGCGAATCTTCTGCAATATAAAAATAGATTTTGCTAAGATTAGAACTAGCTTTGTATGACCATTTAACAACTACTTTTTCTCCCATTTGTTGAGTTCTTGAAGTAATTCGTTTGTAGATAAAACCTTTTCTTCTTCTTTGTTTTGAAGTCCTTCAACTACTTGAGCTGTTAAATTCAACTTATACATGATTTCTTCCATGGTACTGGAAGAAGGAAGGTTTTTGATTACTTCTATAGAGATATCTTTCAACGTTTGCATAGTACAATGTAACGAAAAATGAAATAAGTTGTTCTACTACAAAAGTTAGTTTGTTAAAAATTCCCTATCTTCAATATATGTCCTTTCCCCAATTTCATCCTTCTGTAAAACATTGGTTTGAGTCGAGTTTTGAGGCTTCGACTGAAGTACAATTGGAATCCTGGAAGCATATTCACCAGCACAAAAACACCTTGATTGCAGCACCCACAGGTTCGGGTAAAACCTTAGCTGGATTTTTAGCAGTCATCAATAAGTTAGTAGAAAAGCAGGAGCGAGGTCTGCTGGAAGAGAAAACCTATGTGGTGTATGTTTCTCCACTAAAAGCATTGAGCAATGATATTGAGAAAAATTTACAATTCCCGCTCAACGGCATCAAGCAGGAATTTATAAAAAAAGGAAAGCATCTCGACCTAACAGCAAAAGTACGAACAGGGGATACCACTCAATCGGAGCGAGCTGGAATGCTTAAGAAACCACCGCATATATTAGTGACCACGCCTGAGTCCTTGTTTTTGTTGTTGACCAGTGTAAAAGGGCGAGAGATGTTGAAGTCCGTGGAAACGCTGATCTTAGATGAGATACATGCCGTAGTTGAAGATAAACGTGGTTCGCACCTGTCAGTGACTATAGAACGGTTAGAACATTTAACAGAAAATAAATTATTACGAATCGGTATTTCAGCCACTCAAAATCCCATTCAAGAAACGGCTAAATTTTTAGTAGGAGCAGCTAATTTTTTAGATGATGGTTCGGCAGATTGCCAAATTGTAGATGTGGGTCACAAACGAACCTTAGATTTGCAAATTGAATTGCCCGATTCGCCCTTAACCGCAGTGATGTCAAATGAAGTTTGGGAGGAAATTTATAATCATTTAGTAGCACTCATTGAAACACACAAAACAACTTTAATATTTGTAAATACAAGGCGCCTGGCTGAGCGACTTTCACATGACTTAAGTTTACGTTTGGGTGAAGAAGCCATTACAGCACACCATGGTAGCTTGAGTAAAGAACAGCGCTTGTCTGCGGAAACAAAACTCAAGTCGGGTCATTTAAAAGCTTTGGTGGCTACCGCTTCCCTGGAATTAGGAATTGATATTGGGTATATCGACTTAGTGTGTCAAATCAGTTCGCCCCGTAAAATATCTGCTTTTTTACAGCGTATTGGTCGTGCTGGTCACCAGGTAGGTGGTACTCCAAAAGGAAAATTGATTCCGCTAACGCGGGATGATTTAGTAGAATGCACGGCTTTACTCGATGCAATTCGTAGAGGGGAGTTAGATAAGTTGGTGATTCCAAAAGCTCCGATTGATATCCTCTCGCAGCAAATTATAGCAACCCTTTGCTGTGGTGATTTTGATGAAGAGGAATTGTTTCATTTAATGAGCCAATCCTACAGTTTTAGAAATCTGACTCAAAAGCAGTTCACAGATACCTTAGAAATGCTGACCACAGGTTTCACTAACCGAAGGGGGTATAAACGCGCCTACCTTCACCGTGACATGGTCAACAGGAAAGTGCGTGCCCGCAAAGGCGCTCGGTTAGCGGTGTTGACTTCTGGTGGCGCTATCCCAGATTTATTTGATTACGATGTGATTTTAGAGCCAGCAGGAATCAAAGTAGGTTCTGTCAACGAAGATTTTGCGATTGAAAGCCGCGTGGGTGATGTGTTTCAATTAGGAAACAGCTCCTGGCGAATGCTCAAACTTGAAGAAGGAGAATTACGTGTGGAAGATGCTGGAGGACAAAATCCTACTATTCCATTTTGGTTAGGAGAAGCCCCAGGTCGTTCGGTTGAGTTATCAGAGTCCGTGTCAAGACTGCGAGCTACAATAAATGACTTAATTGATGTAGGTGCTGGCGTAGCCGTCAATACCTCGGGTGAATTAGAACTCAACTTCCCACAAACAGGTTACGAAGCAGATTACGAGCAGATGAAACTCCCCGCTTTGGCTTGGTTGGTAGAGGAAGTCGGAATTATTTCCGAAGCTGCAGATCAGTTAGTGGCTTATTTGCTCAATGCTAAATTAGCTTTAGGCGTAATTCCCAGTCAGAAAACATTAGTTCTTGAACGGTTTTTCGATGAGGTAGGCGACATGCACTTAATTTTGCATTCCACTTTTGGAAGTGATGCCAATACTGCCTGGGGTCTAGCATTAAGAAAACGATTTTGTCGGGGATTCAACTTTGAGTTGCAAGCCGCAGCTACGGAAGATGCCATCATCCTTTCATTAAGTCAAACGCATAGTTTTCCTTTGGAAGACATTTTCAATTATTTAAAATCAAAAACAGTCCGACACTTGACTACCCAAGCAATGTTGGACAACCCGATTTTTGAAATTCGCTGGCGGTGGAATGCAACTCGCGCCATGGCGGTATTAAGAAATCGAGCAGGAAAAAAAGTACCAGCACAGTTTCAGCGGATGGAGTCAGAAGATTTTATAGCTCTCGCATTTCCCGACCAAATAGCGTGTTTAGAAAACATTGTTGGCGACAGAGAAATTCCTGATCACCCCTTAGTAATTCAAACGATTCATGACTGTTTGACCGAAGCCATGGATATTGACTTGTTGGAGGCGATTTTACAAAAAAAGGAGTTGGGAGAAATTGAACTTCGAGTTGCCGAGTTGAAAGAACCATCGCCTTTAGCACAAGAAATCATTAATGCGAAACCTTATGCGTTTTTAGACGATGCTCCTTTAGAGGAACGGAGAACTCGCGCCATTAAAAACAGGCGTTGGCTAGATCCGGCAGATGCGCAAGAATTAGGTCGGCTTGATCCTGAAGTGATTAAAATGGTGACCCAAGAAGCTTGGCCACGTGTTGATGATCGTGATGAGTTACACGATGCCTTGGTCATATTAGGTTACATTACTGCAAATGAACTAGAGATTGGAAATGGTGAGTTTAGCTGGAACGTGTTTTTAAATCAACTGTTAGCGGAAAACAGAGTCGCTTCTGCCAGTATTAATTCTACGAAGGTGTGGATAGCAGTCGAACGCTTGCCCCTGTTTTTAGCACTCTTCCCAGATGTACAGTTAGATCAAAAAGTTACCCTGCCAGAAGCTTTAATGGAAAAAGTGTGGGAAAAGGAAGCTGCTGCAGTAGAGATCATGCGCGGTCGCATGGAAAGTGTTGGTCCTATTACAGTACACGAATTAAGTGATACTTTAAGTTGGGACATTTTTTTAGTCGAGCAATCACTTTTGAATTTGGAAAATCAAGGGTTTGTTTTTCGAGGTAGTTATACAGGAAACACCGAAGAGACTGAGTGGTGCGAGCGAAAGCTCCTACACCGTATTCATCGGTATACCCTTCAAGCACTTCGAAAGGAAATCGAACCCATTTCTGCACAAGACTTCATGCGGTTTTTGTTTGAATGGCACCGTTTAATTCCAGACGATCAACCTGAAGGTGCGCAGTCGTTGATGCAGGTATTAGAACAATTAGAAGGATTTGAAGTAGCAGCCGGTGCCTGGGAAACAGAAGTCATTGCACCACGACTTGCCAATTACGATCCTTCGTGGATGGATATTATGAGTCTTTCTGGGCGAGTAGTCTGGGGGCGTTTAAAACCATTTGTGTCCACAAGTTCAAAACGCACTTCACCCATTAAGACTACCCCAGTGCTATTGATGCAACGACAAAACTTATGTCTCTGGAAAAATCAAACCAACGAGCAAGAAGCAGGAGTGGTGATGGGTTCTGACACACAGCTGGTTAAGCAATATTTAGAACAAAAAGGTGCTCAGTTTTTCTTTGATATAGTCGAAGGAACAAAACTGTTGCGTACCCAAGTCGAAAATGCGCTCGATGAGTTGGCGGCATCTGGTTTAGTGACTTCCGATAGTTTTACGGGGTTGCGGGCATTGTTAACTCCAGTGAATAATCGGCCACAGGAAAATGGACGGAGAAAAAATAACCGAAAAGCAATTTTTGGGATGGAACATGCAGGCCGTTGGTCATTGCTGCATATTCAAAGCGATGATAACTATTCATTGGATGCTGAATTAGAAAAATTAGCTTTCATCTACCTCAAACGTTATGGTGTTATTTTTAGAACAATGATTCAAAAAGAGGCCTATGCTCCGAAATGGCGAGATTTGGTGCGTGTGCTTAGAAGACTTGAAGCCCGAGGAGAAATTCGTGGTGGCTATTTTATTTCGGGAATGTCGGGAGAACAATATGCTTTGCCCGAAGTGATTTCTCAATTGCGTACCATTAGAAAAAAGGAAAACACGAACTTGAAAATCACCATTTCTGCTTGTGACCCTTTGAATTTGACTGGTATTGTGACCCCAGGTAAACGCGTATCGCAGTACCCCGGCAACCGAATCATGTATGTGGATGGAGCTGTAGTCGCCCTTAAAGAAGGGGAAGAAATTACCTATACCCAAAAATTATCCAATGAGCAGGCTTGGATTACTAAAAATGAAATTCTCAGAAAAAGCAATCCAGCAGTATTAAAAGCCTACTTGGGCAAGGGATTTAAATAAATTATAATAAATCTTCGTAGGCTTCCACGTCACCTTCAAAAAGGTACTTTAAACTCTTAAGCATGTTCTCATCTTTAATCACAAACTTAGCTTTCGTTTGATTAATTACTTCGAACATATCAGTGAGGGATTTTTGACCACTAATGTAAATTATTTCCACTCCTTTTAATGCCTCTTTATTTTGTTCAAAAAAGTCCAATCCATCCATCGAGGTGAGGTGATAATCGAGCAATAAAAAGTCAGGCTTAACCGCTTTAAGTTCTTTTGCACAATCACTTTCCTTTGTGAAATACTTAATGGTGTAATCATTTTTAAATTTCTGAGCAATAAACTCACAAACGATTTTCTCATCGTCCAATAGGAAAATTTTTAAATCTTTATTCATAGCTTGTTTGTAATGTCCACTCTAAGATAATAAAAACTTTAGTAATGAGGTTTCAAAAGTTACGTTTTTGTCTAAAAAGGTTATACTTTGAAGCGGTAATTGTAAAACATATTTACATATTATTTGCAATTACTTGTTTAAACATATAATTTTATCCCAAACTAAAAAACTAAACCAAACAATCATGAAAATCAAACATTTAGCAATCGGTATTTTTACAGCAACCATGTTGTTCTCTTGTGGCGGTGACTCATCTACAGAAACAACAACAGAAGGAACAACAACAGATACTACTGAAGTAGTAGATTCAGAAGCATACACAGCAAATTTAGAAGCGTCTTCAGTTGAGTGGAGTGGGGGAATTGTAGGTGGTGGGTATGGTCACACAGGTACATTAAGCTTAAAAGAAGGTGCTTTGGAAATGTCTGGCGATAAAATTACTGGCGGTTCATTTGTCGTTGATATGACATCAATGAAAACAACTGATAGCAGTTATTCTGAAGACAAAACTCCTGAAAAATTAATTGGTCATTTAAGCACTGGTGATTTCTTTTTAGTGGATTCTTTTCCTACAGCTACGTTTGTAATCAAATCAGTATCAGAAGGAACAGTAGTTGGTGATTTAACTATCAGAGGAATTACTAAAGAAGCAACTGTCAACAAAGTAACCGTAGAAGAAGTAGAAGGTGTAGTAACTGCGAAAGGTAACTTAGTGTTTAACAGACAAGATTTTGATGTAGCTTATACTAGTGCCATGAAAGACATCGTTATCAGTGATGATATTGTGTTAGATGTAACTGTTGTAGCTGCTAAATAATTATCCTTTTTTTAAAGTTCAACAACTTTGAAAGAGCGATAATATAAAAAGCCTCGGGTTTCCGAGGCTTTTTTATTTGTATTGGTTGAAATTGAATGCGTTAGATGACGAGATAATGAACCTATACTACAAAGTATTATCTAAGCTCTAACACCTAATAATATACCGCTGTTTTTTTACGCTTGATGTTCTTTTCGTAACAAGTCATTGACTGTTTTCACTGGATTAAATGTAATCATAGGCACTTCAATGAATAACGTTATCCATTTAGCCATTGCTCCATTCCAAAGTCCCGGTAGCTCTTGCGCTTTTACTTCTCTTCCTCCTCTTGATTTGTAAGTAATAAAACCTGTTTCAGGATCAATGAAGTCATGTAAATCAAAAGCATTACCTTTATAGTCTGTAATGCTACAGACTAAATCAACAGGATTAAAGTGCGTAGCATGTTCCATAATGTCTTTTTGTTCCGGGTTATTGCTGTCAATTTGTGAGGATTCAATAATTTGAAGACTTACACGTCCAGCACCGTCTTTGATCCAAAAAGGACCACCACCAGGTTCACCTTCATTTTTTACCATCCCACACACGCGAATAGGACGGTTAAACTTCTCTATCAATGATTCATGCGTTTCATTGTCCGTGAGTGTTACCCCTAATTTATTCGCTAATTCAACAGCTTCATCAAAACCATTGTTATTTTCTAATAATCTTAAAACCTCAAAAACTGACTCACGAATGTTGATCAACTTAGAACCTAATGCTTTTTTATAGTCATAAGTTGTCTTTTTTAACGAGTCTGGCACCACATTATCAATGTTTTTAATGAAAATGATGTCACATTTCAACTCGTTAAGGTTTTCAATCAATGCTCCGTGTCCACCAGGTCTAAATAATATTTTTCCATTTTCTTTGAATGGGGTATTGTCAGGATTAACGGCAATGGTATCAGTCGAAGGGTGTTGAATAGAAAAGGTGATGTCAAAGGTGGCATCAAATTGTTTTTCATAACTTCCTTTTACCTCGTTGATATGAGCTTCAATAGTGCTTTTGTGTTCAGGCGATACGGTAAAATGAAGCCGGGCAACTTTATCAGCTCCACAAACATATTCAGCTGCCTCCACAAGGTGTTCTTCAAAAGCGGTTCTATTACCAGCATCGTATTCGTGAAAAATGATTAATCCTTTTGGTAAAAAACCATAGTTTAGTCCCTTTTCAGTTAAAATATATTGAGCAATTGTTCTGAAATCTTCTGTAGAGTCACTGTTGACAGTAATGTTTTCAGAAGAAAGAATAGATTTTAATTTTGAACCAAAGGCAAATGAATCGATATTTTTTAACACCTCAATCACATCGTCTGTAGGCGCATCGCCATTAGCAAAAGCAAATAAGTTCTTAAACATCCGGCTTGCAGCGCCTGATGCAGGCACAAATTTCAAAGTTTTTAAATTGGCCGTGTTAGAAGCATACTCCGCATTAAGTTGACTAATCGTATTTTTGTCCAGTTGATGTATTCCGTCACCGATGGTAGCAGCTCTTTTCAAATGGACAAATGGAAAGCCAGTTTTAAAATTTTCAATTTGAGACTCGACTGTTTGTATATTCATTCCCAGCGTTTTGAGCTGGTCTAAATCTGATTGATTTAACATATTATATTATTCTATTTTTTATTACTAAAATTCATGTAAGCGATTATACCCTTATAATAAGCATTTGCAATATCTTCCACACGCTTACTGATTAAAAAATTCTCAAAAGGAATATTTTTTTTACTCAGCGCAGCAATTTCAAAAATATTATCTTGATATAAGGGTTCAAGATAACATACCGGACTATTAATTTTTCTTGTCAAAGCTAAGTTTCTACAAAATACACCTGGGGCAGAAGTAGGAATACAGTAATCGTTTAAATAGGAAATGCTATCCGAAGGAGTGGCCACACTTAAAAGTGTATCTTTTTGTAGTTCAGCTATGATAAATTTTGATAAATCAATGGATGCTTCAATTTGATTAGAAAATAGTAGTCGAAGAAAATGAAATTCATCTTCCGGTTTTGAGCTTTCTTCCTTCATAAATCCACCTGGTACAAAAGCCATGGCTTTGTTTGCATTTGTAGGCTGTTTCCATGGATCATTATTAATATCCACGTTGTAATGCAGAATCAGTGTGATGTCTGGTTCAAACGCATTAATTTTTTGTGCCCTCGTTTCGAAGTCGATGCGGTTAAATAATTTATTGAAAAGTACTTTTTTGGTGAATTCGCTGTTCAGTGATTTATATTTTTTGTATTTCAAATATTCTTCCTGGTCAATTTCTTCAATCGCAAAAATCGAGTCAAGGTGTCGCTGGAAATGGTTGTTTAGCCAATAGTTAAAATCGTATCCCATAGCACTTTCGCCAATCTTGTTGCGAGTTAATAACACGGTTGCGCCCACATTTTCTAATCGTTTTTTAAGCACTAGAGCAGTGTGAAAGGTGAGTTCTGATTCAACTAAAGCGGTGTTAGCAGAAAAATTTGGGTTGTCTGTTTTTAAAAACTCGATAAACTTACCTTCAATTTTAGCATTGGCCAAGTTGCTTGAGCTATGACCCGGATCAAGCGCGATACGCATTCCCGATAGGTTATTTGGAGAAAACTTATTTTCAATATCAAAACCTAAGATGGATGCAATCAGTTGACTTTGATTATTTGTGTTTAATTTGGCAATTTGTTCTAAGGCAAATTTATAACGTGTGGAGTCTTTCTCTGAAAACCATTCAATGGTATCGTGGTTTAACGTGAGTTTGGCAAGGGTAGAAGAGTCGTTCGAAAGATACGTTAACCGGTCAATAATTTCATCAATAACGGCTGGAGAAGCTTTTTCGATCACAGTATCTTCGACTATTTCAACGGAAGTAGCAGGCGGGTGAAAAGCGCTATTAGGGGTATATTCACTTTTACAAGCGGATATAGCCACCAAGCAAAAAAATAGAAAACTTAAAAACAAGGTTCTTAAAACCATATATAATATATTGGAATTGCGAAAGGTTATAATTTAGGTGGAATTAGCATAGAAATGAAAAGTATAAATCAGTTTTTTCTTGGTGTATATTCCTATTCAAAAGTGTTAACCTTTGTGAGTAAACACCAAATCTGGTCCTTTTTTTTACTTCCTATATTGTTAAACGTATTATTGTTTGGTTTACTCGTCTATGCTGTAGTCGTTTTTTCAGCCAGTTTTTATCAATTAATGATAACCAACGCAGCAAATTTAGGACTATCTGAAGGTACATGGCTGTTCGTACTTTTAACATGGTTTTTTAGCTATGGAGTAAAATTGTTATTGTTTTATGTGGTGTGGCAATTTTATCAATTGTTGTCTTTAATTTTTTTAGCACCGCTGTTTAGTTATTTGTCAGAAAAAGTTCAAGCTGCACTATCGAGTCATATGTATCCTTTTTCAGCGAGCCAGTTTTTTAAAGATCTTGGAAGAGGTCTTCAAATCGCAATGGTTAATATATTTTATCAGGGTTTATGGTTGTTTGGATTGTATGCAGGTACTTTTTTTATTCCTGTTTTATTACCTTTTTTGCCGCCAGCACTTTTTTTAGTAGGCGCCTATTATTATGGTTTTGCGATGATTGATTATAGAAATGAAGTCTATCGGTTGTCGCCCGCTGCCAGTAGAAAAACGGTAAAGCTGTTCAAGTGGTTTGCTTTAGGCAATGGCGTTGCTTTTCAGCTGTTGTTGATGATTCCTGTAGTGGGAACCTTGTTCGCCCCCAGTTTTGCATTAGTAGCCGCAGCATTGGGGCTTGAGGAGTTAGTGGAGTGCAGCAATCTAAATCCTTTACCGTCATTGCGAGTGTAGTGTAACGAAACGCGGCAATCTCTCAATCGCAGCACGTATTTATTGGTACACGAATGGGCGCGGTGTTAAACCAGATTGTCACGTCAGTCGTACCTCCTTCCTCCCCGTTCGCAAACGGGACAGACGCAATGACGTACGTATCTACCGTCAATGCGAGCAAAATGAAATGAATTGCGACAATATGAATCCTTTACCGTCATTACAAGGAGAGTGCAACGAAGCATGGCAAACTGAACCCTTTACCGTCATTAATAGAAGAGCACAACGAAGCTCGGCAATTTCAATCCTTTACCGTCATTGCGAGTGTAGTGTAACGAAACGCGGCAATCTCTCAATCGCAGCACGTATTCAGTGGTACACATCTGGACACGTTGTTAAACCAGATTGTCACGTCTTTGCGACCCTGCCTGTCGGCAAGATAGGCGTAACATAGTAGAGTGCGGCAATCCTTTCAGTGTGGAAACAGTGCAAAGACTTAGCGTAAAAAACACCCACCCCTAGCCCCTCCGAGGAGGGGAGTAATTTCTATAGTTATTTTGTTGAAACGAAAGTGGCGGTAAAAGAGAAACACATTAATCACTATTGTTCAACCGAAATAACAATTGCGTTCCATCTCCCTCTTGGGAGGGGCTAGGGGGTGGGTTCCTCTCAACGTTATTTTTCATCAATTATTAAACAAAATCTTACACTATTTTAATTTTGTTTTTTATCAGTTATGTTTGTATAGACTTTCTTTTTAATTATTATTTATTTAATGATCATGCAAATATTACATTAAATACCTGTTGATCAGTTGTTTAAACATGTAAATAAATCAGTTTTTTATTGTAATTATAAAACCCCACCTATAGCTTTAACCCATTGTTTAACTTAAATTTTTATAAAATGAAAAAGCTATTATTTTCTGTTGTTTTTGTGAGTTTTTGTGGTATGTTTTCAGCCAAAGCTCAAACGTTGTATGTTCCTGGCGGGACTGTTGGTACCTCCTCGAATGGTAGTGTAGGTATAGGCACTTCCACTCCTTATTTCCATTCAAAACTTCATATTGAAGATGGTGCTATTAGAATTTATAAAAACTCTGGTTTTGGAGGATCGAACGGGGGGTGGGGAAGAACGAATCACATTCATTTATTAACTCAATATACTGATAAATCTCTTTATATAGGGTTTGATGGGAATAATTTTTATATGGGTAGAGAACATGGGGGGATGCCACTAGTTGCTTTATCTTTAGACGTTTCTAAAGTGATGGTTGAAAATGATTTAGAAGTAGATGGTAGCAGTACCTTTGCTGACAAAGTTACCATTGGTGCAGGGGTCAACACACCAGCTGGTTACAAGTTATATGTACAAGACGGCATCTTAACAGAAAAAATAAAAGTAGCGGTTAAAAATTCGTCTAATTGGGCGGATTTTGTCTTCGCAAAAGATTACCAATTAAAGTCACTCGATGAGGTTGAAACTTACATCAACGAAAACAAACATTTACCAGATGTACCTTCAGCAGAAGAAGTCGTAGAATCGGGAATTGATGTCGCTCAAATGGATGCGTTGTTACTTCAAAAAATCGAAGAGCTCACGTTGTATGTGATTCAGTTAAAAGCTGAGTTGAAGGCGTTAAAGCAGTAATTAGTTGAAATAATAGTCAATAACCTGTTTTTAGGTGAAAGGGCATTGAGCTAAAAGATGTTTACATCATGAACTAAGCATTTGCTTTCTCAGTAGACCTTCGTTTTTCTTTCAGTGCCCTATAAAATTCTTCAGTTTTTAATTTTAATTAATTGTTTTATGAAAAAGTTTTTAATTTTTGTTCTCGTTGGTTTTAATATAACAAGTTTCACATATGCTATTCAATATGGTTTTGATGGAGTTAATACAACAAATTGCTCTCCATTTGTAAATTTCTACGATGATTTCACTCATGATTGGCATGCCTCTCATGGTTCGCCTAGTTTAGCATCTGGTGGTAGAGCAGTTTTAGGGAGTTCTAGTAATAATAACAGCAGTGAGGGCTATGGAGAAGGTATTTATTTAAATTATAATTTTTTATCAACACATACTTATTCCATAAGTGTTAAATTAGGGAATGGAACCTTGGATCCTGCCTCTGTCGAAATTTCTGCTGTTAATGGAATGTCCCCAGGTGGACAATTTGCTTATTGTAATTATGAGCTGAAACCATTTTATAATGATCAATACCCTCTGATTTACACAAGTTTTATAACTGGGGAAACAATTCAATCTAAAAATAACTGGAAGCCAAATAGAAATTATTCGCAAATATGGATAACATCCACTAGTAATAGTGATTTTCTAGCTACGGTATATTATGTTGATATAGTAGACCATGGAGTACCCGACTCACAAGCCCCCTCTACTCCCTCCAATTTATCTGCATCAAATATCACCAACAATTCATTTAATGTTTCGTGGTCACCCTCAACGGACAACATTGGTGTGGTGGGCTATAAACTTTATGACAGAAATAATGTATTAGTGGCAACAACACCTTCTACTAACTATACTATTGGTGGGAGAACTCCATGTACTAACAATATAGTCAAAGTAAAAGCATACGATGCTGCTGGTAATCTGTCAAATGCTGCCAGTATTACGGTTAATACCACGAGCAACATCCCCTCCGAGCTTCCTTTGGCTTCACTTATAACCACCAATGTAGTAACAAAAGAAGCTTCAAACTCGATTCTAATGACTCCTGGATTCGAATATACAGCGGATCTAACAAGTGATTATTTGTTGGCTCATATTGTGAGTGGGGCATGTTCAAGTTATGGCACAGGTTTGAGAATGGCTGCTCAAGAAAGTGAGGAAGTGATGCCTGTAAATTTGTATAGTGATAATTCATTTATCAATGAATCGACTGGCAGTATTTCAATTTTTCCCAACCCAGCGACTACGAAGGTTAAAGTAAATTACAGCAATGATAACATTGCCACCATTCAAGTTTTTGACGCTAGTGGTCTACTAATAAAAGAGAACCAAGGTTCGAATGTAATCGATATATCCGATCTTGAAACGGCTATATATTTCTTTAAAGTCACATCAGCAGATGGAATGACGGCTACTGAGAAAATCTTAAAAAGATAGCGGTTACTATTTTAGATGGAGAAAAAGCGGAATCAATTGGTTTCGCTTTTTTTTGTAGATGGTAGTCATGGGGGTGCTCGTCATTGCGAGTGTAGTGCAACGAAACGCGGCAATCTCCCAATCGCAGCACGTATTCATTGGTACACAAATGGGCACGTTGTTAAACCAGATTGCCACGTCAATCGTACCTCCTTCCTCACAAAGACGAACGTGTTCTAACGTCAATGCAAGCGAAATGAAGCGTGGCAAACTTAACCCTTTACCGTCATTACAAGAAGAGTGCAACGAAGCGCAACAATCTCAATCCTTTACCGTCATTGCGAGTGTAGTGCAACGAAACGCGGCAATCTCCCCATCGCAGCACGTATTCATTGGTACACAAAAGAGTACGTTGTTAAGACAGATTGCCACGTCAGTCGTATCTCCTTCCTCCCCGTTAGCAAACGGGACAGGCGCAATGACGAGCGTTTTTATCATGAAGCAGAGTGTCCCACCGTCCTGCAAACTGAACACGGCAACCTGATGTGGAACCTCATTCCTCAGATTTCACCGTCATTGCGAACGTAACGTAGTGGAGTGCGGCAATCCCTTCATCGCAGCTCGTATTCATTGGTACACAAATGGTCACGTTGTTAAGGCAGATTGTCACGTCAGTCGTACCTCCTTTCCCGCAATGACGGAGGTTTTTGGTACGAACGCACGTTTAATGTTAACTTACCATTTTTTTATTTCCTCATACAAATCATTCCATTCTGAATTCATCTGCCCAATTAAGGCTACTTTTTTTGCTCTTGATCCTGCTTTTATTTGTTTTTCTCTTGATATCGCTTCCTCTATTGAGTTAAACACTTCATAATAGACTAGCTTTACAGCATTGTATTTTGAAGTAAAGCTTTTCGGATATTTTTTTGTTTTATGTTCTTGAACTCTACACAACAACTCTGAGGTGACACCCGTGTACAACACCCGATTAGTATTATTGGTCATAATATAAACACAGCCTCCTCGTTTCATTTGTCTTTTTCAATTCTAGGTTGTGCCAGATTGCTTCGTCAGTTATCGCGACCTCATCCTCATAGGGATGAACGTTTACATCATTGTTTTTTCACCGAGTATGCTTTTTTCCATATAAAACTTTCTGATGTTAACAGTTTCTTTTTATATTAGAGGATTCAATTAAATGTAAATTAACAAGCTAACTAAAATAATTATGAAAAAAATTTTATTATCATGTTCAGTTCTATTGGGCTTGCTTTCAGCAAAAGCTCAGTTAGGCGCAGATTTTGCGCATGACGATTTTCAATTAGATGTACCTTATGGAAACGACCAAGGTGGTGTTTTCTGGTTTAACGACTCTTCTCTATATGTAGAAGGCGAGCCTTCGACTGTTTTTTTAACTAGAACTGGTGGTGGTTCAGCTACGCTTACTATGGAAGAAGAAGTGGTGAGAGATGGTGAAGTAGTTAAAACTTCTTTGTGGAGCGATGGTAAGAGTGATGAGAACCCTACAGGTGGAACGTATGTTTTTGGTGTATCGTGGGGAGATAGCAATGGTGAAGCAGCTGGAGGTAATCCATTTACTATTGATATTAGTAATAGTAAGATGATGACTATTACAGTTGAAAATACATTTGAAACAGATGTTAATTTTGACTTCCAACTTCAGGACATAATGGGTACAAAGTTGGAAATGATTTCTGATACTGGTGATGGTACTTGGAATGATCAAAAACAAAAATTTAAGTGTTTATTTCCAGCTGGAGAAACCACTACTTGTGAAGTAGATTTTTCAGGAGGATGGACATTGGATTACGAAAATGCACCCTTAGATGAGTATGATGGTATGCCTAATCCTTTTCCATGTGGTAATGTTGAAGGATGGGGAGGTCCAGAAGATTGTCCAATCTTAAAAGATACGACTAGTTTTGATTTTACTCAAGTAACTCAAGTTATAATAATCCCTAATGGAATTTGCGAATCTGAATTTGCTCCAGCAGTATGTGCTTTTGGAGATAAAGTAAAAATTCACAATTTCGCTATCGGTAATGTACCAGAAAAAGCTGCTGCTCCAACAGGTGTTACAGCAGAAGCTACTTCAGCTACGACAATCGACCTTAACTGGGATAAATTGGTTGAAGGAGATACAGTTAGAGTTGCTCGTTCAACAGATCCAATGGTAGGATTTGAATTTATCTATGCAGATAAAATTTCTACTACTTCTCCTTCTCAAATGGGAGACGGATACCCTACAGCAAATCCGTTGATGCCTAACACAACATATTATTACTATGTAATTGTTGATAACGGATTGTATTCTTACTCTGATTTAATTACTGTTACTACTGAAAGTCAAGGTGCTAATCCTTCTAGTTTATTTGCTAAAGAAAACCTAGATGACGATGTAGTTTTAACTTGGACAGACAACTCTGATGATGAAACTGGTTTTAATATCTATAGAAAGTTAGGTTCTGGACAATATGAGCTTATTGGTTCAGTAGGTGCGGATGTTACAACTTATACTGATCCTAGTACTAGTTTAGAATTAAACAAACAATATACTTACAAAGTGAATGCACTTTTTGCTGATAGTGATGAACTTTCTTCTAACGAAGCAAAGATAACTCCAGTTGGTTTTGCTGATGACGTTGTTGCGCTTAAAGCGAGCATCTATCCTAACCCAGCTACTAGCACATTAAACTTCTCTGAAGAATTAGAAGGTGTTGTGATCTACAACTCAAACGGAACTGTAATGTTCTCTGCTGCTAAAGCGAAGAATGTTAACGTTGCTGAGTTCAATAAAGGAATTTATTTCTTACAAACTTCAAAAGGATCTAAGTCTTTTGTAGTAGAGTAATCGAGTTTTAAACTCCATTTAAAAAAGCCTTGAGATTAAATCTCAAGGCTTTTTTTTATGCCCAAAAAGAGAGATGCAAGAAGAGGGGGGCGGCTTTCCACTATTTCGAATGGAATAAAATGAAACGTACCAACCTGACCTTTAAACTACCCCGTAATTGCAAACGCAACGTAGTGGAGTGCGGCATTCTCCATCCTTTAACGTCATTGCGATTGTAGTGCAACGAAACGCAGCAATCTCCCCATCGTAGCACGGTATTCTTTGGTAAACAAAGGGGGAGGTGTTAAGACAGGTTGCCACGTCAATCGTCCCAATAGTTATCAGAACTCTTTCCTTCCCATTCTGAAACGGTACAGGCGAAAAGACAAACGTGTTATACCGGAATGAAATGCGGCAATCTCAATCTTTTACCGTCATTGCGCGTGTAGTGCAACGAAACGCAGCAATCTCCCCATCATAGCACGGTATTCTTTGGTAAAAAAGGGGTAGATATTAAGACAGGTTGCCACGTCAATTGTCCCGATAGTTATTGTGACTCTTTCCTTTCCGTTCGGAAACGTGACAGGCGAAAAGACGAACGTGTTATACGGGAATGAAATGAAGCGCGGCAATCTCAATCTTTTACCGTCATTGCGCGTGTAGTGCAACGAAACGCAGCAATCTCCCCATCATAGCACGGTATTCTTTGGTAAACAAAGGGGTAGGTGTTAAGACAGATTGCCACTTACATAACGCTTGTTGCGTAGCTAAACGAATGACTTCTTTGGTGTTGTTATAGCGAACGTTTTTTACTTCGTAACGCGCCCGATTAGATTTTGTCCGAGCAATATATCAGGAGTCTACCATTAGCAAAAATGTAGTTTGTAGTGTGCGGTCTTATAGTAAACACAAGTCAAAAAGACTTGCACTATATGGGGTGCCCAAGTAAAATATCAGGGATTCATTATTATAAATAATAGGATTTTGTATAGTATTTAGCTTTGGAGAAAAAATGAGTCCAAAATATAACTTGTACTAGAAAGAGTGATACAAAAAAAAGGAGCTACTATTTAGTAGCTCCTTTAATTTTCAATATTTAAAATCGAATAAAATTATTCCATAATAAACTTCACTGTGAATGAAATTCTGTCATTAACAGTATCAATAGTATTGATTTTTATTAATCCTTTCACTCCAGTGTTTGAGTTAGAGTAGAAATATGTAGCACCCTCAGTAAGTGCAATTTCTACTGCACTTGCAGAAGCAGAAGTTAATTGACTAACCGTAACAGTACTGATATCTAAAGAAGTTGTGCTAAACATAGTTTTAGCAGCTGTACTTGATGTAATATCAGTGTTTTGTGTAGCCTGTCCTTGTGGTCTTACTAATCTATAAGATCCGTTTGTTGGCTCATTTAAAGCGAAATCAAGTGAAGCTAAATTTGCAACTGCAGAAGCTGTAGCATACGTAGAATTTTTTGATGTGCTGTAAAATGAACCTACCGCTAATGCATCATTACCAGTTCCATTTTGTGAGTACAATTTAGGTACTGTGTTTTCTGTAGCAACCTTTACAGTTACCATAACTTCTAATGCGTCAGCAGAAACATCATCTTTATCAGTTAAGCCAAATACATATGTATAAGTACTTGGAACACCTTTTGGATTAAATTTAATTGTATATATAGCGTTATCTTTAACGTCATAATTACCATCAACTTCACCTTCTACTTTACTTCCGTCATTTTTATATACTGAATAAGAAGCAATGCCAGGTGCGGATGGAGCAGCACTTCCAGCACCTTCACGAATTGTTAAGGTTTTCAAATTTGCATCACCTTGACGTAGGTCAATAGTAAAAGACAACGTATCATTTGTTCCTTTAACTGCATCGCCAGTTATAGATGAACTGCTAGTAAGCATGACAGTTGGTTGAATTGGTTCTGGATCTTCGTCATCACCACCACAGCTAGTTAAAAATAAAGCCGCAGCCATAAAGAAATACATTAATGTTGTTAATTTTCTCATTTTAATTTTAGTTTAAGTTTAATATGTATCGTTTTTTATAATTTGGTTGTATAAACCGTTATGAAATTAAACGATTGATATTGTATAAACAAGTAGATTTATGGATTTAATATTTTGCCTCAAAAATTGTAGAACTATTGCCTCAGTATTGGTTTTAGGCCTGTTTTTTGCTAATTCGAAAATTGAAGCTCAAGAGGTAAAACTAGACGATGTTTGGTTAAACTATAAATATTATGACCGTGGTTTTGATCACATTCAATGGGCTAATAATGATAGTTCAATGTTTTTTATTGCTGCCCATGATTCTGGCTATTCCTATATTATATCGCAAGACACACGCACAGGAATTACAGCAGACACTGTCTTAGGTAAGTCAAATGATATACACCTTAATTTTTCTGATTTCACTTTTTCACCAGACAGAAAATACCTTCTCCTGGAAACTGCTTATGAAGGTTTGTATCGGAGGTCAGGGAAGGCTTATTATGTGCTTTATTCATTGGAGAAAAAATCATTAGACACCATTTTTACTCAAAAACAATTTAACCCCACCTTCTCGCCCGACTCGAAGCACATCGCTTTTACTGCTGACAATAACTTGTACAGTTATACCATTCAATCTAAAATTGTAAATCAACTTACTACTGATGGTGATTGGAATCACATTTTAAATGGCCGAAGCGATTGGGTGTATGAAGAGGAATTTGAATTTACTCAAGCCTATGTGTGGAAAGCGGATAGCAAAGGGATTGCTTATTTGAAGTTTGACGAAAGTGAAGTGAAAGAATACCAGATGCAACTTTGGGGGAATTCATTATACCCAACTTTGCAAACTTTTAAATACCCTAAAGCAGGAGAGAAAAACAGTGAACTGCAAGTAATGTATGTTGATGTGCAGACTAAGGAAAGCCATGTGCTTCTCGATGAGACGGGTAAGGATACTTATATCGCTCGTATCATGTCAACACCCAATCCTGATTTAATCGCAGTGATTCGAATGAACCGGTTACAAAATGAATTAGAGTTGTTGCATATTAATGTGTCTACAGGACAGATCTCAAAAATATATAATGAGTCAAGTGATACCTATGTTGAAATCAATAATGAAGTAAAATACCTTAACCAAAACACCTTGTTGTTGACAAGTGAACAATCAGGGTATAATCACATCTACCTCTATGATTTTTCTGGAAAAGAAGTGGCGCAACTCACTCACGGAGCATGGGAAGTGGATGAGATAGTTGGGATAGATGAAAACAGGCAATGGGTTTATTTTACCTCAACCGAAGTATCACCTTTAGAACGGCAAGTGTATCGGGTAGATTTTTCAGGAGAAAATAAAGAAGTGGTCATAAACGAGCATGGTGTAAATAGTGCGGAATTAAGCACCAATGGTCGGTTTATAGTAGGTGTACATTCTTCTATTATCCAGCCTCATACTACAAGTTTATATACCGCTACAGGAAAAATGATTCGAATATTAGAGTCGAATGCAAACGTAAAAAAAGCCTTGTCAGAAGTATCAGTTCAATACCCTGAGTTTTTTACTTTCCCAACAGAGGGAGGTGAACAATTAAATGGCTACCTAATAACGCCTTCTGATTTTAAGAAGAAAAAGAAATACCCGGTTTTAGTGTACGTATATGGTGGTCCTGGTCATCAAACTGTAATGAATGAGTGGGGGTCATTTAACTTTATGTGGTTTCAAACGCTGTTAGATAAAGGTTACGTGATTGTAAGTATTGATGGAAGAGGCACAGGAGGGCGAGGAGCTGACTTTAAAAAACAAACGTATGGTGATTTAGGCGATAAAGAAACAGCAGATTTAATTGCATTAGCTAAGTATTTAGGTGATCAATCTTTTGTTGACAAAGACCGAATTGGTATTTGGGGATGGAGCTTTGGAGGCTATTTAACAGCTTTAGCATTAACAAAAGGTGCAGAATATTATAAACTAGGCGTTGCAGTGGCACCAGTAACCAATTGGCGCTTTTATGACACCATCTATACCGAACGGTATTTAGGATTGCCAGCAGACAATACAAAAGGATATGATTTTAATTCTCCTATCAATTATGCAGGAGAGTTAAAAGGTAAGTTATTGCTCATTCATGGAACAGGAGATGATAATGTACACATTCAGAATCAAACAGCATTTCAAAATGCATTAATTAAAGCCAACAAACAATTTGATGCTTTTAATTACCCTGATCGAAACCATGGGATTTATGGCGGGGTAACGAGGTACCATTTATATCAAAAAATGACAGATTATATTATAAATAGGCTGTAAAAAAAATAACTCTGGTTTAATATTAAACCAGAGTTATTAATGCGAAGAAGAGTTTGTATTACTCCTCGTTTTTGTGTGCGGCAACAATAACTTTTTCGTCTTTTTTTGCTAACAAAGGATCATGTAGATACTCAGTGATACCTAAGTCATCAAACTTCAATACAAGCTCATGTTTGTGTAATTCAAGAATAGAAATTTCAATGTGGGCACCATCTTCTCGGGCGTCAATAATAAGCTTAGAATTATCATCATTTAAATGCCATTTACCGCTCATGGTTGGTACTTGATAACCCCAAGGTAACAAAACGAAAGTTTTGTCATGGTTGAATTCTATTCGAGTTCCAATATTAGAGGCTTTATCACTTTTGTAAATCGTCCATTTTTTGGCAACTAAAAATTCTTTGTGATTTAAATCCATGGCTTTTTTTGAAGCTGGGATAAAATGCAATACGGTATTCGGATCATCATATCCCTTAACAGTTAAATGGTCATCGTTTAATTCAGTAATATCAAGTGTTTTTACTTCTTCTGTTTCAAGATCAGTTAATATTAATTGATTGTCTACGATTTCCCAATAACCCTCATGGGTTGCCTCATAGGCTGCAGTAATGGTGAAAGCATTTTTTCTTTTATCAATATCTAGGATTAGTTTGTCGTGTTTGGGCTCTACTTCTTCTCCATTGACTTCTGTTTTGATCATTTTCCAAGAGTTAACAACATCTTTTTCATAGTCAGCATTTTGTGCGAAAGAATTAGAAAGAAAAGAAGCTGTTAGTAGAGATAATGTAAAGAGTTTGATTGTTTTCATAATTAAAATATTTGGTTAAAAGGTTTTTAGCTTTTTAAGGGTTTTTATTTGGGGCATTCAATTTTACTTATGTCAAAGAAACGTAAAGGGCTTTGAAAAGGTTTCTCTGATTCTATGAACTGTTTTTTAGCCGCCTCAAATTTTCGGTATTTTTTATCGTAATCTATATTTGAAAAAGCAGATTTAATGGTTTTCATAAACGAGTAAGCATATTCAAAATCACTCTTTTCTGATATTCGCAAAATTCGTTGCACATAATTTATTTGATTTAATACTGTTTCAAAATCATTGTTGACAAAAGAAAATCCAGCAGCGGTCAGTTTTAAATCAACTAAAAAACGTTCGTGTTCTTTGATGTTTACTATTGCAATACCTTTTTCAATCCATTTGACTGCATCTTCGTTGTTTCCGCTGTAAAAACAGCTATATGCACGATAGAAATAATACACAACACAAGATAACAAGTAGGCACTATCTTCATCATAGTATTGACATGTTGTTTCGTTAAGCTTTTCGAGACGATAGATTTTATTGTTTTTAATTGAGGATTCAAGCTTGATTAATAAGAAGTAGCTTGGTGAACAAAAAGAACAATAGTTAGTTAGCAGTCTATTGGAAATAGGATCAAGTTCTTTAATGAACCCTTCAACTTCAGTATCGTTTTTAAGCGAATAGGCATAGAGTAATTTTAGATACGTGACAACCCACTTGAGATGATTGTAGAGTAAATCGTTATTGTAGAGTTTAAATATCTTATCAAGTTCATCAAGGCGATTTACAATCGCTTTATTTTTTTTGCCAGTGGAATGGTTAATTATTTGACTAAAAAGATTGCTTAACGATTTAAGCGTGAATATTCGATGTGAATTGTAACGGTTGTTTATGGCATCAATCGCTTCAAGAATTAATTTGCTTTCCTGATTTTCCTTTGTATCCATTTCTAATAACCCTTGATTATAGGTCTTGAAATACTCAGCGGTCAAAGTTTCTGTTTTTTCAAAAGCTAAAAGTTGCGCACTGTGTTTGTTGTACAATTGAGAATATTGAAAGTGCTCAGGTGTGTTGAGGTGAAGTTTTTTCAATGCTTGATATACAAGCGTTAACTCGTGAAATAAGTCATTGTTGGCTAATTCTTTTTCTAGCTTCTTGAGTGTGGCAATCGCGACAGTTCTACTTTTGGTTAACACCAATTCGTTGATGTTAACTACTTGTCTATAAAGTTCATTTTTCCCACCTTCAAGTTGTTCTAAATAAAAAGACTCGATTCTATTGTTTAAGCGAGACCGCAGTGCATAATAAGCATTGGTTGATACATCTAACCGCTCTAAAATGGTAGCTTCTTCCAGTTGCTCTTCTCTCAGAATTTTCAATAAATCAGCTGATTTTAAAGCTTCACTATCTACTAATGAGTGATAAAGCTTTTCATACTCTTGGTCGGATAGTTGAAAAATAATCCGAGTTAATTTTGACATAGTATACGCCATAAAATAATTAGTTTATATGGTCTATTATATGATGAATTAGGTCTTTAAAATATTGGCCACTTTGAGGACCGAACCAATTCATTTCCCTTAATTCATGACAAGTTTTAGTGTGGTAATAACTTTCTGGCATAAAATAGCCAGTATAATTACCGTTTAGACTTGTGATGACTAAAGATACATTTTTTTCCTTAGCTTTTTCAAGCTCTTTCTGATAGAGTTCTCCCGATATTTCACCAGGAAAACCAAGAAATGTAACGTTCCCTATTCTCAAAAACTGTAAATGTGGTTCCACAAAGCCAACAGTGCTTTTAAAGAGCCAGGGTCTCAATTGATAGTTATCACTAATTCTAAAAACAGGTTCAGGCAAATATAACTTAGTTTTAAAAAAACTAAGTTGCGTTGTTTTTTCTGGAGTCTTCGTGGAGATAGAGTCAAGAAGTGGTTTTAGCATGTGTTGAGCATATACTTCAGTTTCTTTTAGCGCGCTTTTACTATTTTTTGGGCTAAATGAAGCTACTCCTCCAGCACAAAAGGTAAATTGTTTGTCTGCATTTTCGTATGCTTTGCTCATCATCCCAGGGTAGTCACCTGACAACACATTTTTATCCTTAATAGAAAACAAACATGTTGCATGGGCAGAAAAAGTAGCGATGAGCGCGGTGTCTTTTTTTGTAGTGTGAACTAGTTGTAATACGTGCATCCAGGGATCAAGCGCTTCTTCACCAGGGATTCTATTGCGGATAAAATCTTTAAAATTAAATGACCCAGAACTAATTAAGGTGGTATCAAGGCTGTTGATTGAGTTATTAATCGACTTGATGGTTTGATCGACCATTAATTGAATCACATGGTTTTCTTCACCATCTAACATCACTTCGTCAAATAATCGATTAAAACCCCAGCCCCCAAATGAATTATGTGAGTGTGTCGCTGCATAATAAATTCCATCTAAGCGGATGTGTTTAGAAAGCAATGCTTTACCTACCAGATCAACAATGTTTGGATGCACAAATAATAGATCATAGGATATAAGTGCAAATCGGTTTTTTCCTTGGGAAAAAACCGTGGTACGCACATAAATAGAATCATTTACCACTTCAAAATCATCTTGAATGCCATAACCAACAATTCGAACAGGTTTAATAGGCGTGATGTTTTGTTTATCCCAACCTGCTAAAACCGGTTCATTTGTGTTATCAAGCTGATGTATAGCAGAATCTACAGCGGTAATAGTGTTTTTGAAATAGGACTGTGAGGTATATGAAGGCGACTCCACTTGTTTAATAAGGAGAATGCATATTGTTATCACTATACAAACACTGATTAAAAGACGTTTGATGAATTTATTTTTTTTCATGAACCCTCTTATTACGAATGAAGTTGAGATAATGATATATTATTATCTTTGTCCTCTCATTAGATGATTACAATGTTAGCAAAATTAAAGGAGCTTAAAAGCCAATTAGAAGGTGATTTATATACAGACGCGGTTCAACGTACAGCTTACGCTACAGATGCTTCGGTTTACCGGGAAATGCCCACAGCGGTAGCGCGCCCTAAAAACAAAGAAGATATCAAGAAATTAATTCGTTTTGCTAACGAAACAAAAACACCTTTAATACCCCGAACAGCAGGTACTTCGCTTGCAGGACAAGTAGTGGGAGCTGGTATTATTGTTGACGTTTCTAAATATTTTACAGAAGTAATAGAAGTCAACATAGAAGAAAAATGGGTGCGTGTTCAGCCGGGCGTTATTCGCGATGACTTAAACAAATATCTCAAACAATACGGTTTGTTCTTTGCCCCGGAAACCAGTACATCCAACCGTTGTATGATAGGAGGAATGGTGGGCAACAATTCATGTGGTACACACTCTCCTTTATATGGAACCACACGTGACCATTTATTAGAATTAGAAACAGTTTTAGCGGATGGGCAAGAAGTCCATTTCGGAAAAATAACTAAGGACACATTTGAGCAAAAGTGTGCTTTGGATACGCTAGAAGGTCAAGTATATCGGCACACAAAAAAAATATTAGCAGACCAGGGCAATCAGCAAGAAATTCGAAAAGAGTTTCCTAAACCTGAAATTAACCGGAGAAATACAGGATATGCGATTGACGTATTATTAGAGTCAGAAGTTTTTACAGAAGGTAAAGGCAGTTTTAACTTTTGTAAGTTGTTAGCAGGTTCTGAAGGTACCTTAGCATTTACTACAGAAATTAAAATCAATTTAGTCGATTTACCGCCTAAAGAAATAGGTGTGCTTGCTATCCATAGTGAAAGTATCGACCATTCGTTGCGTGCCAACCGCATTGCCATGAAACACAAGCCTGGCGCAAGTGAGTTAATGGATAAAGTGATCTTAGACTGTACCAAAAACAACAAGGAACAAAATGCTAATCGCTACTTTGTGGAAGGTGACCCTGAGGCAGTATTATGTGTGGAGTTTGAGCGTGAGACAAAAGAAGAAATTCAAGTCTTGTGCGATAAAATAATAGCAGAAGTACAAACAGCAGGTTTTGGTTATGCATTTCCTATTGTCTGGGGTGAAGACACTAAAAAAGTCTGGAGCTTGCGGGCTGCAGGGTTGGGTTTATTAGGGAATATCCCTGGTGATGATAAAGGAGTAGCCTGTATCGAAGATACTGCAGTTACCGTAGAAGATTTGCCGGAGTTTATTGCGGAGTTTGCTAAAATCATGGCTAGCTACGGTAAAAAAAGTATTTATTATGCTCATGCTGGTGATGGAGAAATTCACCTTCGACCAATTCTTGACTTGAAAAAAAGTAGCGATCGCGAGTTGTTTTTTAAAATCACAGACGATGTAGCCACCTTAGTGAAAAAATATGGTGGTTCCATGAGTGGTGAGCATGGTGATGGACGGGTGCGGGCGCCATTTATCGAAAAAATGATTGGCAGCCATAACTATAAATTGATTAAGTCAGTCAAAAAAGCTTGGGATCCAAACAACATTTTTAATCCAGGAAAAATTGTTGAGGCACCAGCTATGAATGAGTTTCTGCGGTATGAAAAGGATGTAAATACTCCTGAGATCACTACCACTATTGACTTCTCAGAAACCTTCGGCATCCTGCGCATGGCTGAGCAGTGTAATGGGACTGGAGTGTGTAGAAAAACACACCTTTCTGGAGGCACCATGTGTCCGAGTTACATGGCTACCCGAAATGAAAAAGATACTACACGGGCACGCGCAAATGTGTTGCGGGAATACTTAACCCACTCTACTAAAGAAAATAGGTTTGATCACGAAGAAATAAAAGAAGTGATGGAGCTGTGTTTAAGTTGTAAAGGCTGTTCGAGTGATTGCCCTTCCAACGTGGATGTAGCAACCATGAAGTCGGAGTTTTTGCATCAATATTACAAGTCCAATGGGATTCCGTTTCAATCAAAGATGATAGGTGATATTGCCAAAACGAACGAGTTGTTTTCCAAAGCACCATGGTTATATAATTTAGGAGTGACTTTACCCGGTGTGAAAAATCTTGTGAAGTCAATGATGGGTGTTTCTCAAATGAGAGAGATTCCTACATTGCATAACATTACCTTGAAAGCATGGTATAAAAAGAATAAGTCTTCGCTTGAAAAAGGAGACAAAGACTTAGGTAAAGTACATTTCTTCGCGGATGAAATCATTAATTACAATGATGTAACCATTGGTATTACTGCACTTAAATTGTTGACCAAACTAGGTTATGATGTTGCTATTGCTCCTCTAAAAGAAAGTGCACGACCAGCCATGTCTAAAGGATTGTTGGATCATGCGAAAAAAGTAGCAGAGGAAAATGTGAGTATCGTAAAAAACTTGTTAAAAGAAGGTGAGGTCTTAATCGGTATTGAACCTTCTGCGATTCTTTCTTTTAGAGATGAATACCCAAAGTTAGTTGAGAAGGTAGAGAAAATAACTGCCCTTAAAGTAGCAAAACAAGCTTTCTTAATCGATGAGTTTTTGGAATCAGAAATTAAAAAAGGAAACATTACAGCAGATCAATTTACCAGTGAATCAAAACATGTGATATTTCATGGCCACTGCCACCAAAAAGCATTGTCTTCCAATACTCCTTCAAAAACCATATTGAGCTTGCCAACGAACTACACCGTTGAAGTATTGGCTACCGGTTGTTGCGGAATGTCGGGTTCATTCGGTTATGATGCCGATAAGTATGATCTATCTATGCAAATAGGAGAGTTAGTCTTGTTTCCTGCGGTGCGTAAGGCTGAACAAACTACTATCATTGCTGCTACAGGAACTTCATGTCGTCACCAGATTAAAGATGGTACCGACAGGAAAGCGAAGCACCCCGTAGAAATTTTGTTTGAAGCGCTGAAGTAGTAGCTATACCGCCATTCTGACCAAAGGGAAGAATCTCATTGAGAAAGAAACGATATTGTAGGCTTGCAATAGGGATTCCTCCGTTGTCGGAAGGTCAGAAGAGAGATATGGATTTTCAAGTGCTGGATTCTATGGGTTGGGAGTGGCTTATATTGTGGAAGTCTGGGATTATAGAAAATGGTTCTCAAAATCCTCTATCGAGTGATTCTGAGCGGAGGGAATAGTTAGTTCGCTCAAGTTTTTTTATTTTATCTGATTGACTACCCTATCTGGATAATCAGAGATAATACCATCCACACCAATGGCAAGCATCAACGCAATATCTTTAGGTTCATTGACTGTCCATACCAAAGTTTTTATCCCTTTACTTTTTAAAAATTCCAAATGTTCTTTTTTTAATAAGGTATAATCCGGGTTAAAGTAGGTTGGTTTAAAATCTATTAATTTCAGTTGTTTTTCAGGGTCTAACACACATTCTACTAACAAACCAATCGTAACCTTTTCTCCCACCTGTTTATAAAAATCATTTAAAAATTGTGGGTCAAACGACTGCACCAAACACCGTGAATATAAATGATGCTTCGCGATAAAATCAGCTACTAAGCGAGCATATTCTTCGGTTTCGGGTTGATAGGTGTCATACCACTGCCGCTCAGATTTTACTTCTATATTTAAAAAAGTATGATCCGGTAAAGCTGTTACTACTTCTTCCAAGCTAGGTTTAGTCGCCTTTACTTTTATTTGCTCTGGGTATTTGTTGTCTATTCGGGCACCGCAGTTAAATTGTTGAATCTCTGATAAGGTCAAGTTGTAGAGATTGATTTCCTTCCCCTTTTCTTCAGATACTTGATTTCCATCAATATCCTGACAAAAAAGGTGATTCATATAGGGTTCATGCGAGACAATCAATTCATTATCTTTTGAAACAACAATATCCAATTCAACCGCAGTAGCTCCTAACTCAAGCGCTAACTTGAACCCTTCGATGGTATTTTCTGGATAATATCCCCGACAACCTCGATGGCCATGTATTTGAATAGTTGAATGCATAATCACTTTTTTATAATTGTTCAATATAAGAATAGAAATAGTCTTTCGGAATGGCTTTTTTGCTTACGAAATCATTTTCTTTGTGGCCATTATAAATATGGAATTAGAAATAGTATATCAAGACGAGTTTTTTGTCGCCATCAACAAGCCACATGGACTTTTAGTACACCGCACAAAACTGGCACTGGATGTCGATGTTTTTGCCTTGCAGCTTTTAAGAAACCAGCTTGGACAAAAAGTCTCCCCCTGCCACCGGATTGATAGAAAAACTTCTGGTGTGTTACTATTCGCTTTAGATGACGAAGCCGATCGTCAGATGAAAGCACTTTTTTCAAACGGTGAAACACGTAAAACCTACCTCAGTATTGTTCGTGGTTTTACTGAACCACAAGGAGTCATTGATTATGCTCTAAAAAAAGAAAATGGAAACAGTCAGGACGCCATTACCGAATATAAAACACTCCAGCAAGTAGAAATCGATTTGCCACAGGGTAAACACCCTACTTCACGTTATTCGTTGGTAGAAGCATATCCAAAAACGGGGCGTATGCACCAAATTAGGAAGCATTTTGCCCACATTCATCATCCCATTATTGGGGATCGACCACATGGCTGTAACAAGCAAAACAAACTTTTTAAAGAAAAATGGGACATGGATAGTATGATGTTGCATGCAGACTTATTAATGTTTGTACATCCTTTTACGCATAAAGAAATACAAATTCGAGCAAACCTTTCTAGTGAGTTTATGCGTGTTAAATCGCTGCTAGGGTTAGACTAAATTTTATTTTTACTAAATCTAAGATGGGGAATGCAATGTGTTTTTGAAGGAACATTTAATTTGCTTGACCTAGAAAGGGACTTTTTTGGCAAAAAAATATGTTCTGTTCACGACATTTCACTGCTTCATAACAAATTCGGAAACGATAAATTTCAAAAAGTGCTTAACTAGTTAATAAGTTAATTAATTCCAATAAAAGAAGATGGTAAAGCAATTTGAAACAATTCAATTGAAAGATGTTTATGGCAATGAATTTACAATTCAACAATTAAAAGGCCGTAAAATATACCTTACATTTTTGCGGACAACCTCTTGTCCGTTTTGCAATTTGAGAGTTCATCAGTTAATTCAGAAACAAGAGGAGTGGAATAAAAAAGGGATTGTCACCGTAGCTGTATTTGCGTCAACCGCAGATGAGATTTCACAGTACGCAGGTAAACAACAACCACAATTTACCATAATTGCTGACCCAGACGAGCGTTTGTATCATCAGTTTGGTATTAAACATTCATTCGTTGCAATGATTAAATCGATGGTTCGACTTGGGGCTATAGTTGAAACTATGAAAAAAGGATTTTTCAATGTTAATTCTTTTACTGATAAACGAATCTTAACAGGGGATTTTTTGATTAATGAAAATCAAGAGGTCGTTCTAAGTTATTATGGAAAAGATTTTGGAGATCATATTGCTTTTGAAGAAATAGATCAATGGTAAATGTTGGGGGATTGGAAGTGATTTACTTTGAAGCAGTAACTTAAAAAGTATCAGAAAAATAAGTAGTACACCCATGCCAATGAGTGTACTACTGATTAATAACATTGTTTTTCATTTATTTAGCGCTAGAGATAATTTCAGAGACTAATTGTGATTTTAAGCGGTCTGCTTGGATTAGTTGTTGAACGTACGTGTTTAAATCGGATTCGTTCATGGAATTTTTTATGTAGTTTTTAACTCGTTGATACCGGTTAACTACTTTTACTATTTTTTCGCTGTTACTATTCATGTCTATATGGTTTAAAAGGTTAGTTATTGTTCGCTAATCATAAACTATGCCAACTACATAAATCTTTAAAGTCCCATTAAAAAACTAATATTTAGCAGATGATCGTGTCTATTACCAATTAATGTGATATTCAGGGAATGAAATTTATTTTTTAAACAATTATAAATAAGGTAGTTGTGGTTTATTTAATGCGCAAATTTGATTGTCTGAAACTCGCGTGTCAGCACCAAAAAAAGCTACTTGAAATGAATAACCTATAAAAGTTGATGGATAAATAAAGATATTGTACTATTCAACAAACCGAATAGTGAAATGAGAACATTGATTTGCCTATTAATCTCGTGTAATTTATATGCACAACAGTTTTATTATAATCAAATTGGTTATTTTACAGAAGGGGCTAAATATGCCGTAATAGATCAAACAGACTTAACTTCATTTTCAATCATCTCATCAAAGACAGGGAAAAAAGTTTTTGGAGGGAAAATTAAACCTGCCGAATATTGGAACCAAGCTGGGGAAAAATATTCATTATTAGATTTTTCTGAGTTTAAACAAGAAGGTAAGTTTTTTCTTTCCGTTTTAGATTATGGTCGAAGCCAAGTGTTTGAAATTGCTAAAAACCCATATCATGAGACTTTAAAAGCAGCCGTTAAGGCATTCTATTTCAACAGAGCAGGAACTGAATTGTTAGAAGAACATGCGGGTGAATATGCTCGACAAGCTGGTCACCCAGATACTTCCGTAAAAATTCATTGGTCGGCAGCAGATAGTTTACGACAAGAAGGGACTATTTTTTCTTCCCCAAAGGGATGGTATGATGCGGGTGATTATAATAAGTACATTGTGAATAGTGGTATTAGCACCTATGAGTTGTTGTTGGCCTACGATAATTATAAGTCACTTTTTGACACACTAAATCTCAACATCCCCGAAAGTGGGAACGCAACTCCCGATTTATTGGATGAAATCAAATGGAATGTAGACTGGATGGTCACCATGCAAGACCCTAATGACGGAGGCGTCTACCATAAATTAACCACAGAAACATTTAGTCCACATGTAATGCCTCATAAAGCTGTGGATCAGCGGTACTTCGTACGAAAGTCAGCCGCAGCAGCCTATGACTATAGTGCCGTGATGTCGTATGTAGCGCGGTTAGCTGTTTTTGGTGATACAGAAGGATATTTGAGTACCTCGAAAAAAGCACTTGAATGGGCAAAATCTCACCCAGACATGAAATTTAAAAATCCTGAGGGAGTTAAAACAGGTGAGTATGGCGATAATAGTATTGGTGATGAGGAGTTTTGGGCGGACAAAGAATATGCTTTAGCTAGCCAGCAGGAGGCTGATGGTAAACTTAGTTATGTTGGAGTGCCTAACTGGAATTATGTTGCTCCTTTAGGGGTGATTTCTGAATTGAATGTTACAGGAAAAAGCAAAAGCAAGGATGAACTGATAAAAGAAGCAGATAAACTCTATTCGTATTATGAATCAAATGTTTTCCGAGTTTCCATGGGGCATAGTAACGGTGACTTTGTATGGGGTAGCAACAGTTCTGCAGCCAATCAAGGTTTAATTTTAGTGCAGGCATATCGTGTTACAAAAGATAAAAAATACTTGAAAGCAGCTTCTGGTTTATTGGATTACATTTTAGGAAAAAATCCAACAGGATATTCTTATGTAACGGGGCATGGAAATAAAACACCAATGAAAATTCACCATAGACCATCAGTTGATGATGGTGTGCTACAGCCAGTACCAGGGTTTATGGCAGGAGGACCGCATAATGGTAAACAAGATCAATGTACTGGTTATACCTCAAATTATAATGCGAAATGTTACTTTGATGATGTTTGTAGTTATTCTACAAATGAAATTGCCATTAACTGGAATGCTCCTCTTGTCTATTTATTAGCGGCCTTGGAGTATTATAGTTTGAATGGGGAGTTGTAAATAAAAAAGTGGAGAATATCGGATTCGAACCGATGACCCCTACACTGCCAGCGTAGTGCTCTAGCCAACTGAGCTAATTCCCCATTTTTGGAAGCCGAATATACAAATAGAATTTAAATATTTATTCTAATTTTGAATTTGGCTTCTAATTATTTTAAAGGTCTTACAGCCATAATATATCTTGGCTTGTACCAGTTAGAAAGCAACTCAGACTCTACCACGCCTGCTCGTGTAGAAGCATGAATGAATTTAATGCTACTCATGGACACATCGGAAATAAGTCCCACATGGGTGATTTTTTTACTGTTGGGTGAAGTGCCAAAAAACACTAAATCACCAGGTTGAAGTTCACCAATATAGACTCTTTTGCCAATGGTACTCTGCTCACCAGATGTTCGAGGTAACTCTACACCTATACTTTGGTAAGCAGCACACATTAAGCCTGAACAATCAATACCTCTTTTATCTGTACCGCCATAGCGGTACTTTGTGCCAAAGTAGTTGCGAGCTTCATTTATTACCGTATATGTTTTTCCTGAATTTTTAGTCTCCTTATGGGTTGGAGTCGAGCTTGTTTTACTACTCTTGTAGGTTTTCTGGGTGTAAGTTTTGTGTTTTTTACTTCCACAGGAATTGAGTAGGGCAATTAAAAAAAATAGTATTAAAGCATGTTTTAAACTCTTCATTAGGTTAAAATTACTCGCTTTTTGTTGAGGTAGGTACATGAAAACTTATTAATTATTCACAATTCATAAAAAAAGCCCACGACAAAACAGAAATCCGTAGCTTTGTTTACTATGTGTGGAATAACAGGAATACTTGCTTTTAGCGAAATTGGCCGCTTGTATATGCCCAATATTGGTGCAGCAACTGAAAGTTTGACGAAGCGCGGACCCGATAGCCTTGGTTACTACACGAAAGAACAAATCGCCATGGGGCACCGCAGGTTGTCTATTTTAGATACCTCATACCATGGCAAACAACCGATGAAGGATGCCTCGGAAAGGTATGCACTCGTTTTTAACGGTGAGATTTTTAATTACAAAGAGTTACGGGAAGAGCTAAAATCAAAAGGATATGCGTTTAATTCCGATTCTGATACCGAAGTACTCTTAAATTTATACATCGAGCATAAAGAACTGTGTCTTCAGAAATTAAATGGTTTTTTTGCTTTTGCCATTTATGATAAAGAATCACAATCATTATTCATGGCTCGCGACCGCTTTGGCATCAAGCCACTGATTTATTACATGGATGAAAGCAAGTTTGTTTTTGCTTCAGAAATGAAAGCAATGAAAGCGTTTAAAATCAAGCGGGAGTTTGACTATAATAGTTTGAAGTTGTATTTCCAATTGAGTTATATTCCTCAACCTTATACTTGTTATGAAAACATACACAAATTAAAACCCGGTCATTATTTAGTAGTGAAAAAAGGCGAAATGTCAATTAAACCATTTTATGAACTCAACTATTCAAGCACCAACTATACTACCTTAAATTATACTCAACAACAAGACCGACTGCGGGAGTTATTAGAACAGTCGATTGAAAAAAGAATGATTTCAGATGTGCCTTTAGGTGCATTTTTAAGTGGAGGCATTGATTCGTCTGTGATTTGTTCGTTGGCAGCTCAAAAGACCACTGCCTTAAAAACCTTTTCTATTGGGTATCAAGAAGAAGCTTTTTTTGATGAAACGAAATATGCGGAGTTAGTCGCAAAAAAAATAGGTTCTGATCATACTACGTTTAAGTTGAGTAATGATGATTTATTTGGGGAACTAGATGATGTTTTGAACTACATAGATGAACCATTTGGCGACTCGTCTGCGCTGCCTGTCCACATTCTCTCTCGACTAACTCGAAAGCATGTTACTGTAGCGTTGTCTGGCGATGGTGCGGATGAAGTGTTTAGTGGTTATAACAAACACATGGGGGAGTTTCGTGCACGCAATGCTGGTTTTATGGAAAACCTGATTACTGCTGGTTTGCCGTTGTGGAATGCATTACCTAAATCTCGGAATTTCCCTTTGAGTAATCGTGTAAGGCAGTTTCAGCGGTTTGCAAAAGGGCAACAATTGTCCGCTCAGGAACGCTATTGGTTATGGTGCCGGTATGTGGAAGAAGAACAAACCAATAATTTGTTTTTACATGACTACTCGCCAGAAGAACAAGTGAATTACCAAGATAGAAAAGCCTATTTACTTCGGTTCTTCTCAAAAAAAGGTGATTTCAATGAAGTGCTTCGCACCGATGTAGACTTAGTGTTGCAAAGCGACATGTTAACCAAGGTGGATCTGATGTCCATGGCTAATTCATTGGAAGTGAGAGTCCCTTTTTTAGACCATGAAGTTGTTGATTTTGCCTTTAGTTTACCCGTCAATTCGAAAGTAAACAAGACGATGAAAAAACGGATCGTGCAGGATACCTTTCGTGATATATTACCACAGGAATTGTACAACAGACCTAAACATGGCTTTGAAGTCCCGTTGTTAAAATGGTTTAAGACGGGACTCCGTTCTCGAATAGAAAACGATTTATTGTCGGACACATTTATCAAAGAACAAGGCTTATTTAATGTTCAATATGTGCAACAGCTGAAACAAAAACTATTTTCATCTAATCCAGAAGATATTCACGCTCAAATATGGATGTTGCTAGTCTTTCAATCGTGGTGGAAGAAAAATCATTCGGCATGAAAGAGGCATTAGTACCATTTATTCAATCACTTTTTAATACCCAAGCTCAAATCCCTTTGCATGCGCCCTTCATTACTAAAGAAGAAGGCGAAGCAGCTCAGCAGGAAATTCAGACAGGGCTCTTTTCTACATCAGGAAAAGCAGTGTCTAAATTTGAGAGTAAACTTGCAACTTACCTTAACACGCCACATGTGTTAGCTACTAACTCAGGAACATCCGCTCTACATACCGCATTGTTAGGTTGTGGAGTAGGAGAAGGAGATTTGGTAATTACGCAAGCTATTTCTTTTGTAGCCTCTGCAAATACTATTCGTTACTGCGGGGCTGAGCCTGTTTTTTTGGATGTAAATGAAAGTCGCTTATCACTTTGTATTACTGCTTTAAATAATTTCTTAAGCCAAGAATGTGATGTGGTTAATGCAATCTGCATTCATAAAACAACACGAAAAAAAGTAAAAGCATGTGTGGTGGTGCATACCTTTGGTCACCCCGCATTAATTAATCAGATAGCAGCATTGCTTAACCATTATCACATTGATTTGGTAGAAGATGCCGCTCAAGCATTTGGAAGTACTTACCAAAATCAGTTTTGTGGCACCTTTGGACGTTTTGGATGTATCAGTTTTAATGGGAATAAAATTATAACCACAGGTGGTGGTGGTGCGCTTATTTGTCGCAATGAGGGCGATTATAGCCTGGCAAAACAACGCATCAATCAAGGAAAACAAGTCAACGGATACCAGTATTATCATTCGATGATAGGCTATAACTACGCTATGCCTAGTTTGAATGCTGCAATTGGTTTAATACAATTGAAGCATATTAATGACATTCTTTCAACAAAAAAAACGCTGGCTACTGCCTACAATCAGTTTTTCGAATATGAAAATTTAAATGTAGTTCAAGAACCTGAGGACTGTAAATCCAATTGGTGGTTAAACAATTTGTTAATAGACTTACCTTCAGAAAAAGATGACCTAATTAAATATTTAAATGGCAAAGGAGTAGAAGCACGTCCATTATGGTGGTGTTTGCCCGAGTTACCCATGTATAAACATTGTATGTCAGATGATTATAATATAGCAAAAATTGTAGTTAACCGGGTGGTATCATTACCCAGTGGTTCACTTTATAGTTTTCTAATATAATGCCTTCGTTTTTTTGTTAAATTGCGGTCCTGTAAAGTCTGATTAAGTATAAATGGAAAAAATTTTTGTTATCATAGTTACCTACAATGCAACTCAATGGATCGATAGATGTTTTTCAAGTCTGAGAGATAGCAGCGTTCCAGTTCATACTATTGTAATAGACAATAACTCATCTGATGATACAGTTGCGCGCTTAAAAACTGATTTTCCAGATGTAACTATTGTCGAGACGGGTGAAAACTCAGGTTTTGCAAAAGCAAATAATATAGGATTCAAAAAAGCACTAGAATTAGGAGCTGATTATTTTTTCTTATTGAATCAAGACGCATGGGTGGAAGTAGATACCATCAGCAAGTTATTGCAAGGAATAACATCCAACCCTGAATACGGTATAGTTAGTCCCGTGCATTTTAATGGTAAAGGTGACTTGTTAGACTATGGGTTTTATAATTATATTTCAAAAGATAGCTCCAGGGATTTTTACTCCCAACTACTCGATAACAAAGCGGATCAACTAGTAGAATTAGGCTTCGTTAATGCAGCTGCTTGGCTAGTTTCTAAAGCCTGTTTAATGACTGTTGGTGGATTTAGTCCATTTTTCCCTCATTATGGGGAGGATATGGACTTAGCGTTTCGAGTACAATATCATCAATTAAAGATTGGTGTTGTCTTAGGAACAAAAATTTTTCATGATCGTGAAGAAAGGATGGTGGGAAATAAATCGAGACCAGTAAGTAGAGCGGTGATAAATAGCCTGGCTTTTTGTAGTAACCTTTCTGTTGATTTAGATGATTTAGTGCGGGTTGAAAAGAAAATAATGTTCAAAAGGCAAATCAAGTCACTCTTAAAATTTGATTTTAAGAGCTTTGTGTATCATAGAGAAGTGCTTAAATGTGTGTTGAGAAAAATCCCCGAATTAAAAAAATATAGAAGCAGCAACCAAAGTATAGGTTTAAAGTATCTAGATTAGGCTTTGAAGTAGTAAGATTATAGTTAATTTTGATATTCAAATAAAAAAAAGTGAACTACCTAAAAGAAACAATATATTCACCAAAGTCAGAAATTGGTAATTTTAGCTTACTGATAACTTCTATTTTTAAAAGCTTTAAAGAGGGTAGTGGACTTGCTAGGCAGTTGTTTATCAGAAATAAAAAGGCTTTATACCGGCAATCTGTATTTGGCTTATTATGGGCTTTTTTGCCCCCAATAGCTACTGCAGCTATCTGGATTTTTCTTCGCGGCCAAAAAGTTGTTAATTTTGGTACTACAGATATTCCGTATCCAATTTTTGTGTTTTCCGGAATCATGTTGTGGCAAATTTTTGTTGAGTCAGTTCAAACTCCATTGAGGACTATTCAAGGCTCTCGATCCATTTTAGTCAAATTAAACTTCCCTAGAGAAGCGCTGTTGTTAGCCTCCTTTTATGAGGTTTTATTTAATGCAGGAGTAAAGCTAATTATACTAGCAGCATTTTTGTTAATAAATCAAAGTATGCCAACTTCCATGATTTTTTTAGCGCCAGTAGCTATTTTATCTTTGATTTTCTTTGGGTTATCGATCGGTATCTTTCTAACCCCAATTGGGTTGCTCTATACGGATATTCAAAAAGGTTTACAAATTGTCTTTCAGTTTTTAATCTTTATGATTCCTGTAATATATCCACTTTCAAAAAGTGGTTTGGCGCACACAGTAAATGTGTTGAATCCCGTAACTCCTTTGTTAATGAATGCTCGAAATTGGATTACCAACGGAGAAATTTATGAATTAAATCAGTTTATACTGGTTAGTTCATTATCGGTAGTAATGCTACTTGTTTCAGTACTCATTTATAGGTTAGCAATACCACACTTGGTCGAACGAATGGGGTCATAGAGTAATGATATTTACTGATATTCCATTTCTTTTCTTTTTTTTACCAACTGTTCTTGTGGTATATTATTTAGTGCCTAAGAACCTTAAAAACGGTGTTCTATTTTTTTCTAGTCTCTTTTTCTATGCTTGGGGAGAGAAATGGTATGTGTTGATAATGTTTGTCTCCGCATTAGTGGATTACTCTGCAAGTTTAATTATAGATAAAGGGGGAAGAAAAACAGGACTTATTCTATCAATTTTTTTCAATTTATTTATTCTTTCACTATTTAAATATCTTCCCTTTTTTGCTGAAAACGCTTTACATGTTTTGAGTCTTTTTAATATTAATCTGTATACATTATCAAGTATTCCAAAGCTAAGTCTTCCTCTTGGAATTAGTTTTTACACTTTTCAAACGATGTCTTATACCATAGATGTCTATAGAAACGAAGTGAAAGCCAATAAAAACTTTATTCAATTCGCCACTTATGTTACCATGTTCCCTCAGTTAGTTGCAGGACCAATTGTAAGATATGTTGATGTACAAAGGCAAATACTGCAAAAAAACATTTCGCTAGCGAATTTTAGTGAAGGTATAAAAAGATTTATAATTGGATTAGCCAAAAAACTGATTATCGCAAATGGATTTGCATATATAGCTGATACAGTACTCAATATAGAAGCTTCTAAACTTTCAACAGGTTATATATGGTTAGGGGTATTAAGCTACGCATTTCAAATATATTATGACTTTTCTGGGTATTCAGATATGGCTATAGGTTTAGGTAAAATGTTTGGTTTTGATTTTTTAGAAAATTTTAACTTCCCTTATGTAGCAAAGTCCATTAGAGAATTTTGGAGACGTTGGCATATTTCCCTTTCTACATGGTTTCGTGACTATTTATATATCCCATTAGGTGGAAATAAAGGTAGTTCTCTGAAAGTTTATCGAAACCTATTAATCGTATTTTTTGTGACAGGTCTTTGGCATGGAGCAAGTTGGAATTTTGTGGTTTGGGGGCTTTTTCATGGTTTCTTTATTGTAATTGAGCGATTAGGATTTGGCAAGAAATTAGAACAATTGCCACTATTTATTCAACATAGTTATACCTTATTAGTAGTACTTATTGGCTGGGTATTTTTTAGAGCAGAAAATTTGGATCAGGCAGTCAACCTAATTCAAACAATGTTTGTTTACTATCCTGGTGATTCTATAATCAATAATTATTTGAGTTTATTATTATTAAATAGAGAGACAGTTTTTATTGTGTTTTCAGGAATACTTTTTTCATTCCCTTTAATAAAATTACAAACTCGGATAATTTCTTTACTCCCCAATAAAACAATATTTGAAACAATACGTCTAGGAGCTCTTTTTTTGTTGCTTTTTTTAAGTCTTGTATATATGTTTTCATCGTCATATAATCCATTTATTTATTTTAGATTTTAATAATATGGAGTCAACGAGGAAAATATTGATAATAGTTTTCTGTTTAGTAATAAGCTTACCAGGTTGTATTTTGCTGCTAGGAATAGAGGCAAAACCAGATTCTTATGAGTTTAAAAAAGTTGCAGAAAAACCAACTTTTAGTTTCAAAGATACTCCAAAGGGTTTCTATTCTTCTGTAAATAAATTTAAAAAAGATTTTGAGAAATATATTAATGAGCGATTACTTATTAGATCAACTTTATTAGATATTAATAAACAAATCAAAACGCGTGTGTTTAATACTAATTCTCATCCTTTAAAAGTAATTACTGGTGCTGACGGGTGGATGTTTGGTGTCGACATCGATAATGTTATGAATCAGACTATTGGGGAAGATTACTTATCTGAAGTTGAATTAATAAATATCGAGAGGAACTTAAACAGTATTAAAAGATTTTTAGATGAGAAAAATATAAAGTATTATTTTTTAATAGCCCCTAATAAACATTCTGTTTATTACTCTAAAATGGGTTTTAATGAAATTTCTTCGTTTAGAATTAAACATCAACTTTTGAACATACTAGATCAAGCGAATATACCTTATGTTGACCCAGTTGAAAAATTAATAATAGAAAGCAGTCGTGGTCCCGTATTTTATAAAACAGATACTCATTGGAATAATTATGGTGCATATTTTGCTTTTGAAGCATTACTTAAAAAAATAAATTATGATTTTAATTTACCAAATGATTCATATGTGATTCTGAATTCAGAAAATAAACAATCGTATGAGGTTTACTGTGATTTAATTAGAATGACTCGTTCTTTTGAACAGGAGAGTTATACTAATAATATTACACTGCTGAGCAGAGCCAAACGAATCAATAACACGTTAGATGTTCCGCTAAATTTTAAGAGAAAAAAGGATGATTATGAAAAAAGGTATTGGAATTCGAGTAAAAATCTAAAAGTAGTAGTTTTTAGAGATTCATTTTCAGAAGCTTTAATAGATTATTTTTCAGCAAATTTTAGAGAAGTAGTTTTTATATGGAATAGAAAATTCAGTAGACAAATTATTGAAAAGGAACAACCTGATATTGTTATCACAGAAGTTGTAGAGAGACTAATTCCTCATTTAATCAATTATGATCAACAAAAGCACGGTAAAAATGATAGGGATTTACCGCAATAAATTTGTTTTTAAGGTGGTAAGTTTAAATCATTAAATATTTATCTTTAAATTAATAAAAAACCACATTAGCATTATATATGTCTTTATATGAAAACTTGAGTGCTGGAAAGCCAATATTTATTGTTGGTCCATGTGTGATGGAAAGTATGGACTTACTCCATTCCGTAGCAAAAGAAATCGTTGCTATCAAAGAAGAATTAGGAGTAGAAATAATCTTCAAATCCTCGTTTGATAAAGCTAACCGCACATCTGCAGGAGCCAAAAGAGGCCCTGGGTTAGAAGAAGGAAAGGAGTGGTTAAGAGAAATTAAAACCACCTATAATTTACCAGTCACCACAGATGTACATGAATCTTATCAACCTAAGTTGTTGCAAGATGTGGTAGATATTATGCAGATACCAGCTTTTTTATGCCGTCAAACGGATTTACTATTAGCAGCTGCTGAAACGGGCAATATTGTGAACATCAAAAAAGCACAATTTCTTTCTGGTAAAGATATGCTGTATCCGTGTCAAAAAGTAGTACAAGCTGGTAATAAGCAAGTGATGTTGACTGAGCGAGGTAACATGTATGGTTATAATAACCTGGTGGTAGACTTCAGAAACATACCAGACATGCTGCTACATGGTTTTCCTGTGATTATGGATTGTACGCACTCTGTGCAGCGCCCAGGTGGAGCAGGAGGTAAAACAGGAGGTAATCGCGAGTTTGTACCAAGTATGGCGTTAGCAGCTAAAGCATTTGGTGCAAATGGCTATTTTTTAGAAACACATCCTGATCCAGATAACGCATGGAGCGATGGCCCAAATCAGTTATATTTAAAAGATTTGAAGGGATTAATTAAAAATATTATAACTAATTAGATTATAAAAGATTCTCAACAAGTTAAGCTTTCAGATAGTAAAAAAATCTATGTTATGATAAAATCATTAAAAAAGATAATTCCTAAAACAATCAGGTCAACGGTGCGATTATGGTTTCAAAAAGGAACAAAGTATACTTGCCCTATTTGTGGCTTTTCTTCCAATTCATTCTTTTTTGTAGGGCATGATTCAAAAGTTTTATTAGAAAATAATGTAGTAGGTGCAGGTCGAAGAGCTGAAGGTTGCCATAAGTGTAGGTCCAATGACCGCGAGCGATTAATGTATATTTATTTAAATGAAAAGACCGATGTTATTGCAAATTGTAGTGAGATAGAATTCTTACACGTTGCTCCAGAAAAAAGGCTTTCAAAAAAGCTAATTGATGTTAATTTCAAGAAATATGTTTGTGGCGATTTGTTTACAGAAGGGTACGACTATCCTGAATATGTAATCAATATGAATGTGCTAAATATTCCGTTTGAAAATAACACCTTCGATTTTTTATTGTGTAATCATGTACTGGAACATATTCCTACGGATATTGATGCCATGAAAGAAATATTTCGAGTATTAAAACCTGGTGGTAAGGCTATATTACAAGTACCTATTTCTAAAACATTGAAACACACGTTTGAAGATTTTTCAGTTACAGACCCAGAACAACGAGAACTAGTATTTGGACAGTATGATCATGTGCGTATTTACGGACAAGATTATATACAAAAGTTGGAGTCAGTTGGATTTAAAGTAAAGGTCGAAAATATTTCATCGGAGTATAAAAATGCTGGATTAAATCCAGAGGAAGATATTTACATTTGCACAAAATAAATTGTTGATTATAAGGTGAGTAGAATATTAGAATCAGCTAAAGAAACTATAGCTATTGAAGCAAAATCTGTTAGCGATTTGTTAGAATTATTGACCTCAGATTTTGAGGCTGCTATAAATGCTATACTTCAAAGTCAAGGAAAACTCATCATCACAGGTATGGGTAAATCGGGCATTATTGGCCGAAAAATGGCAGCTACCTTCTCGAGTACAGGCACACCGAGTTTTTTTGTACACCCGGGCGAAGCCTATCATGGTGACTTAGGCATGATTCAAAAATCGGATGTGGTACTCGCAATCTCTAATTCAGGAGAAACCGATGAGTTATTGAAAGTGATTCCATTTTTCTTGGCAAATGGCAATAAAGTAATAGGAATGAGTGGAAATCCTGCTTCCACATTGGCAAAAAACACCCATTTTCATCTTAATATACATGTAAAACAAGAAGCTTGTCCGCTTGATTTAGCGCCAACATCTTCCACGACTGCTACGCTGGTTATGGGTGATGCAATGGCTGTAGCATTGATGAAAGAACGTAACTTTCAACCAGAGAATTTTGCTAAATTTCATCCAGGTGGTTCTTTGGGTAGAAAATTATTGATGAAAGTTAAAGACGTGATGCGCTCGTCTGACTTACCCAAAATCACTCCAGAAAGTAATATGGAGATGGTTATTTATGGTATTACTCAAGGACGATTGGGTTTAATTTTAGTAGAAGACAATGGAGAGTTAAAAGGGGTGATTACTGATGGTGACTTGAGAAGAGGGATGTTGACGAACAAAGCAACTTTTTTAGATTTAAAAGCGTCTGATCTTATGACTAGTTCGCCAATAACTATACAAAGCAATTTGAATTTAAAAACAGCAGAAGAACTGATGATGGAGAGAAAGGTTAATACGCTGTTGGTTGTAGAAGGATATAAATGCATAGGGGTACTTCAGGTATACGACTTATAAGACAATGGAAAAGAATAGTAAAATATACGTAGCAGGACACCGGGGCATGGTGGGGTCAGCATTGGTAAGAAACCTGAAAAAAAAAGGGTTTACTTCCATCATTACCCAGACCTCAAGTGAACTTGATTTAACCAATCAAGCTGCTGTAGTAGAATTTTTTGAGGATCAACAACCTAACTATGTCTTTCTGGCAGCAGCAAAAGTAGGGGGGATACAAGCGAACAATACCTATCGAGCAGAGTTCATCTATGAAAACCTCATGATAGAAGCGAATGTCATCCATGCAGCACACCAAGCGAATGTCACAAAGTTAATGTTGTTAGGTTCTTCGTGTATTTATCCTAAGCTGGCTCCCCAGCCACTAAAAGAAGATTATCTTTTAACAGGTCTATTAGAAGAAACGAACGAACCTTATGCCATTGCAAAAATTGCAGGTATCAAACTATGCGAAGCCTATCGGGATCAGTATGGAGACGATTTTATATCGGTGATGCCAACAAATCTCTATGGCTATGGTGATAATTATGATTTGAATAAATCACATGTATTACCTGCGTTAATTAGAAAAGTCCATGAAGCCAAAGAAAATAACGATGACTCAGTCACAGTTTGGGGTACTGGAAGTCCATTAAGGGAGTTTCTGTTTTCTGATGATTTAGCAGAAGCATGTGTGTTTTTAATGGAAACTTATAGTGGGAAAGAACTGGTTAATATTGGCACCGGTGTTGACTTAAGTATTAAACAGCTTGCTGAGACTATCTGTGAAGTTGTTGGCTTCAAAGGAAAACTAGTGTGGGATTCCTCAAAACCCGATGGAACACCAAGAAAGTTGATGAATGTTTCTAAATTGCACAAGCTAGGTTGGAAACATACCATAGATTTGAAGGAAGGTATACAGTTAGCGTATCAAGATTTTATAACGAATTACACTCATTATACTAATAGGTAAATGAAAGTAGCATTAATCACAGGAGTTACAGGCCAAGATGGAGCTTATTTAGCTGAGCTTCTTCTAAAAAAAGGCTATGAAGTACATGGTATAAAAAGAAGGTCCTCACTTTTTAATACCGATCGTATTGATCATTTGTACCAAGACCCACATGAAACAAATATAAAATTTAAGTTGCATTATGGTGACTTAACGGACTCAACCAACTTAATTCGAATTATTCAGGAAGTTCAGCCTGATGAAATTTACAACTTGGCGGCTATGAGCCACGTGCATGTAAGTTTCGATATGCCTGAATATACTGCCAATGCAGATGGAATTGGTACTCTACGCATTTTAGAGGCCATAAGAATATTGGGCTTAACAGAAAAAACACGTGTTTATCAGGCATCAACCTCGGAGTTGTATGGTTTGGTGCAAGCAGTGCCTCAGTCAGAGACCACTCCTTTCTATCCACGATCACCTTACGCTGTCGCAAAACTGTATGCGTATTGGATCACGGTTAATTATAGAGAAGCCTATGGCATGCATGCCTCCAACGGTATTTTGTTCAATCACGAATCACCCTTGAGAGGAGAAACTTTTGTGACTAGAAAAATAACTCGAGCAACGGCTAAAATTGCTTTGGGACTACAAGAAAAATTCCACCTCGGAAATTTGGATGCTCAGCGCGACTGGGGGCATGCAAAAGATTATGTGGAAGCCATGTACTTGATTTTACAGCAAGAAAAAGCAGATGATTATGTAATAGCCACAGGCATTACAACTACGGTGAGAGAATTTGTGCGCATGGCTTTTTCTGAAGTAGGAATAGAAGTTGAGTTTGAAGGAAAAGGCATCGATGAAGTAGGGAAAGTGAAAGCCTGTACTAACCCAAAATACCAGGTAGAAATTGGTAAAGAGGTGGTTGCTGTCGATCCGCGTTATTTCCGACCGACAGAAGTAGATTTGTTAATAGGAGATCCTACGAAATCAAATACAGTGTTAGGTTGGAAACCAAAATACGATTTAAAGGGACTGGTAGAAGATATGATGAAAAATGATTTAACTATTTTCAAAAAAGAAATTCTTTTAAAAGAAAAAGGGCATAAAGTATTAAACCAATTCGAATAATAAAGAAGCTGAGAACATGTCTGAAGAAGTACTGATAAGAGTTGAGGGTTTAGGGAAAAAGTTCTGTAAGAATTTAAAAAAGTCATTATTATATGGCGTGCAAGATGTAGCTCAATCATTAGTTGGTATACAATCAAAAAGAGACCTGCGAAAGGAAGAATTTTGGGTGTTAAAAGATATTAATTTTGAGTTAAAAAGAGGGGATTGCTTAGGATTACTCGGTCACAATGGAGCTGGTAAATCTACATTACTTAAGGTACTCAACGGACTTATTAAACCCGATGAAGGACAAGTGACTATAAGAGGCCGAGTAGGTGCTTTAATTGAATTAGGAGCTGGATTTAATCCCATACTCACAGGAAGAGAAAATATCTACAATAATGCGTCCGTATTAGGTTTTTCTAAGAAGGAAACAGATGAAAAGTTAGAAGAAATAATTGATTTTTCTGAAATTAGAGAATTTATAGATGCCCCTGTCCAAAGTTATAGCTCAGGTATGAAAGTGCGTTTAGGATTCGCAGTAGCAGCGCAAATGGAACCCGATGTGTTATTTATTGATGAGGTGTTGGCCGTAGGCGATGTGGGGTTTAGGGTGAAATGCCTAAATCGGATTTCGGAACTATTAAATACTTGTGCTGTCATTTATGTAAGCCACTCTATGCCGCAAGTGGCACGAATTTCTAATCGAGCAATGATGTTAGATAATGGCGGTGTAGAATATTTTGGGTCTGATATAGGATATGGAATTCAGTTATATCAGAAAAAATTTAAGAAGGAAGATAAAATTATTGCAGGTGGTGGGATAGATATAGATTTAATTCAAATAAACGGTCAACAAGATCTGGATGAATTTAGCGTGAATTATGATGATGAGATAAAGCTTAAATTAAGGTTTAATAATAATGTAGATAATGAAGATTTTTTTGTTAACATTATTGTTATGGATGCAAACTTGAATGGGGTGGTTTGTATATCTTCAAAAAATTACCCGAAAGTAAAGTGGACTAAAGGCTTAAATGAAGTTGACGTGTTTTTTAAAAATTGTTTGACACCAGGATTGTATTCAGTTAATATTGGTTTTATTAAAAATAATTTAACCTCTGATTATAAGTATGGGGAAACAATAATGCTCTATCGAAATATCATCTCTTTAAGTGTTACAGGAGGTTCTTTGATTGGAGGAATACCCGTGCAATTAAATTCAATTTGGAAATTAAATTAATATGGAATCATTAAAAGAAAATGGATTTGTTATTCTGAAAAACGTTTTTTCTGAAACAGAGCTTGTTAAGATTAGAGAATTTTCCAACTCTTTAATTGATTTAGGAAAACAAACAATAGATAATCCTTTAGATCAGTATTATTTCAAGCATCGGTATGATAATGGTGTTTTATATGATGTTTTTCAAAGACATCCAGAGTTTCAATCATTTGCTACAAACAAGGTTATTTTAGATGAAATTGAAAAAGGTTTAGGAAGTAGTTTTTATTTATATGTAAATAGTTTTTTATATAAACCTCATGATAAAAGTAATGAGGTACCCTTTCATCAAGATTTTTTATCTAGGGGGGATGAGTCAGAGAAGCTCATAGCTTGGATTTCATTTGACCACGCTACAAAAGAAAATGGTTGTTTAAAAATAATTCCTTCTTCGCATAAGAATGGTTTTAGAGAATGGTACACTGTTGATGGTGAAACACATCATGATAGAATTAAAATTTCTGATGAGGAGTTAAAAAAAGCAATTTATGTTGAGCTTAACCCAGGGGATGTTTTGATTTTTAATAATTGTTTGATTCATGCAAGTGATCAAAACAATTCACCAAAGCCACGAAGAGCTTTTAGAGTGGTTTACAAAGCTTTAAACAAAGCAGAAATCCCAAGATCAACACCTCTTATGTTGAGGGGCGGGGGGGCAGATTTTCTTAAGGAAAATTATATGATTTCTACAATTCAAGAGAAAAAAATATCGGACTCTAAAGAAAAAGTAGAAGTGAATAAATCAAAAAAGAATTTTGTTCAGAAAGTGTGTCACAAAGTCGGTAAAAAATTACTTTCGATTTAAAATATGATTAAATACCTAAAAAAAATATTTAATACAAAGAAGGAAAAATCTTCACAGGAATTTTTTTCAGATGATATTTTTATCGTCTCTTATCCAAAATCAGGTAATACTTGGATGCGTTTTTTGCTCGCCAATTTAATGACTGATGAAGAAATAAATTTCCACTCGGCTGTAAAATTTATTCCAGACTTTGAGGTGCACAAGGATGAGTTGAAAAAAGTACAACGCCCTCGATTATTAAAAAGTCATTCAAATTATGACAAACATTTTAGTAAAGTTATTTATATCGTTCGAGACCCACGCGATGTATATGTTTCCTATTATCATTATTTGAAAAAAAAGCTGCAGAAAGAGGACTCTGAATTTAGCTCTTTTTTAAGAAAACCTGATTTATATCCGTCTCGTTGGCATCACCATGTACAATCTTGGGTAGATAATAAAAGAAATGATTTTTTACTCATTCGCTATGAAGATTTATTAAGTAATACTGAAAAAGAACTTACAAAAGTAATTCAATTTTTAGGTTGGGAAAAAAGTGAAAAGGAGCTAAAAAGGGCTGTTAATAATTCTTCTTTTTCTCAAATGTCAAAATTGGAAGATACTAAAGGTCGACCATTCAAAACAAAGGAAGATGAAGCGCAGAGTTCTAAGTTTGTTCGTTCAGGAAAAAGTGGCGACTGGAAATCTACTTTTTCTAGTGATGATTTAATCTTTTTGAAAGAAGAGTGTGGTGAAATTTCTAGTAAATTTGGATACGAAATCAGGTTAGAAAGTGAAAGGTAAAAAAGCTGTTAAAAGAGGTCTCAAACAAGCTAGGGAATTATTTTCGCTAAGCCTAAAAGACTTTAAACGAAAAACGTATCATCAATTTTTCCCTGTTAAGCCTACGGTTGTCAACCTAAATGCTAACGACATCTGCAATTCTAAATGTGTGATGTGTAACATATGGGAGCAGAAGCAAGGGAAAGAAATTTCTCCTGCCGAATTAGAGGCTATATTAAACGATGAACTTTATTCTGAAGTTAAACATATTGGAATTACTGGAGGTGAACCAACCCTTCGTGAAGATCTACCAGAGCTTTATCAAGCAGTTATAAATGCGCTTCCAGACATTGAAGGACTGAGTATTATTACAAACTGTATTCAAGAAAAACAAGTCATTGAACGGATTGAAAAAGTTGCTGAAGTTTGTAAAAATGCGGGAGTAGGTTTTTCAATGATGGTGTCCTTAGATGGTGTGGGAGAAATACATGAACAGGTAAGAGGGCGTGAAGGAAATTTTGAAACGGCTATAAATGTTATCAATCATTTTAAAAACAAAATTCCACTAGCTGTTGGTTGTACTATTTCAAAAATTAATGTTTGGGAAGTAGATGAAATGTTGGATTATTTGATTGAAAATAATATCTATGGTCGTTTTCGTGTTGCTGAGTTTATAAATCGATTATACAATGACAACAAAGCAGAGGTGGTCAGAAACTTTACAGATGATGAAACCTACCATCTTGCTTTATTTTTTCAGCGTCTAGAGCTGAATTTTGAACGAAATCCAGAGTTTAAACGCACATATCGTAGTATTCATAACATACTAACTGGTGGAGAAAGATTAATAGGATGCCCTTACCAAAGTAAAGGAGTAGTATTAAATTCAAGAGGTGAATTAGCCTATTGTGCTCCAAAATCTAAAGTTATAGGTGATTCATTGTCTGGTTCATCTTTAAAAATATTTAATAAGAATCTTGATGAACGGAGACGTATCATAGACAAGAATTGTGACGATTGTATTCATGATTATCATGCACCCATTACCTATTCAGAATATAAAAATGAACTTATAAGAACTTATAGTCAAAAACTTCTTTCAATTAAACATGCTAGAAAAGCTGAGTTTTTGTCTACTTTTTTACCTGCGGCAAAAAATCCTTTTAAAAACAATTTCCCTATTGTTTTTGTCTTTGGTTGGTATGGTACAGAAACTGTAGGCGATAAAGCTATTTTGGGTGGTATTATCGATGAATATAGAGAACAATTTGATGGAAAAGTCAATTTTGTTGTCGGCAGTTTATATCCGTTCATTACCATTCGCACAATGCAAGAGCTAGAAGAGCCCGATATACATATTATAGATTCTAGAGCGATTGAGTTTCTTCAATACTGTAAATTGGCTGATTATTTAGTGATGGGTGGTGGTCCGCTGATGGATTTAGATGAATTATATCTTGCTTTCATCGCTTTTAAATTGGGTAAGAAATATAATAAAACAAACGTAGTATTTGGTTGTGGTATTGGACCTCTGTTTAACAAACATTTAAAAAACACTGTTAAGGAAATAATTTACACTGCTAACGACTTAAGGCTTCGTGATTATAAAAGCTTAGAAGTAGCAAAAGAGTGGTGTGCAGAAAATATAACACCAGTGATGTCAGGTGATTCAGCAAAGCGATTTGTGTTGTTGAGGGATAAGGTAATTACAGTTGAAAAAAAGAAAAACGTTCTAAGTTGTTTCCTTCGTGAATGGACACATGAGTATAGTAAACAATTAACGCACCAAGAGTTTTTAGAAGAAAGAAAAACCGTGGAATCTGCTATGGCAAAGTTGTTAAAACAAAAAGCAGCAGAGCTTGGCGTAGAATCCATCAACTTGTGCCACATGCATAATTACACTATAGGCAATGATGACCGAGAGTTTTCCAGACGCTTTATTAAAGAACATTTTAGCGATTACTCTAATATTACCTATGATAAAGGACTTTCAACCGTGGACAGTACCATTAAGGCAATGAAAGAATCCAAATTTAATATTTGTATGCGTTTTCATTCCATGTTATTTGCAGAATCATTGCAGTTGCCCTTTTTAGCCATAGACTATACCCTTGGAGGGAAAATATATAACTATCTGAAAGATGCTGACAAATTAGACCATCTTATTAGCATGGATGAGCTGAAAAAACAATTTCATGAAGTCGCAAAGTGAAGTTTATTTTTCAGGTCTTAATGGAATTCGTGCTATAGCAGCTTTATTAGTTGTTTTTGTTCATACAGAGTCATTCAAATCTAAAATTGGAGAATTAAATATCCATGGTTTTTTACCTTTTCAAGGGTTAGCACATCAGTCAGTAAAAATGTTTTTTGTGTTAAGTGGATTTTTAATTACGTATCTGCTTTTAAGAGAGTCTAGCTCTAGTGATATTGATGTAGGAAAGTTTTATATCCGAAGGTTTTTAAGAATTTGGCCAGTTTATTACTTAGTAGTTATCATAGGTTTTTTAATTGTTCCATTATTTGGTGAACCCTCGTATTTTAATTTGCATTTGGAGCCGAATTTCTCGAGTAAATTTATATTGGTTAGTACATTTTTAAGTAATCTAGTTCTCTATAAATATGGTAGTTTATTTATGATTGGTATTCTTTGGTCAGTTGCTGCGGAGGAACAATTCTATTTGTTTTGGCCTTGGGTCATAAAGTTTGTGAAATTCCCTTTAATAAAGATACTAGCTGTTCTTCTGATTTTTGTGTTAATCAAAATTATATTAATACAATTTTTCTTATTAAAAAGTCTTACTTGGTGGGCTTTTTTCTTTGAAAAATTTTTAGTTTTTGATTGCATGATCGTTGGAGCTGTGGCTGCTTATCTTTTATACCACGAGCATAAATTGTTAAAATGGGTGTTTAGTAATTTATTTGTGTACCTTTCTCTATTCTCTTTTCTTTGTTTTTTAGTTATTCAACCAAATTTGTATGGTTTAGAAAATGTTTATTTAAGTATAGTATATGGGGGGGTGGTTTTAAATATTAGTGTAAACTCAAGAGCTCTAATAAAACTAGAAAACAATGCGTTTGATTTTTTAGGTAAGATCTCGTATGGGATATATATGTTTCATTGTATGTTCTTAGGGATAGGGATTTGGATTATTCAAACTTTTGACAATGGATTTTTGGTGAATAATGTGCTGTTATACTTGATTACTTTTGGGGGAACCATACTTTTTTCATACATATCATATACCTATTTTGAGAAACCGATATTGAAATACAAGAAAAAATTTATGGTTATAGAAAGTGGTAAACTTTAGTGAAACATGGTGCAGGGAAATCTATACATCAATAAAGAAAATGTAACTCCAGTTTATTGCATGATTTTGTGTGATAGTGAGAAGAAATGAAAACGATGAAGATAGTTCATATTAACTCATATGCAGTAGGAGGAGCTTTTATTGCGGCTAAAAGAATTCATGAAGGTCTAGTGGAAAAAGGCGTAGACTCTAAGATGCTTGTAAGAGACAACGTACCGTTTCAAAGTGCTAATGTGATTAAGGCTAGACCATATATGAACCCCATAAAAAGGAGGTTAATAAAATATGGATTAATAGATAATCAGGTAATAAAAAACTTAAAGAAGTGTCCAAAAGGATCTAAAGACTTTGAAATATTTACCTTTGCAAAAAATGATTTTTTTCTTCACAAACACCCGTTAGTACAAGAAGCTGATATCATTCACCTCCACTGGGTTGCTGATTTTTTAGATTTTGAATCCTTTTTCAAAAATGTAAAAAAACCAATCATTTGGACTTTGCATGACAAAAACCCATTTCAAGGTGGTTTTCACTATAGTGGTGATGTAGAATCAAACCCTCAATATGCATCACTTGATCGTGAGCAATATAAAATTAAACAAAAAGCTTTGTCAAAAGCTGATAATTTAAACGTTGTGGTGTTGTCAGAATGGATGCGTGCGTATTCATTAGAGAGCGAGATATTAGGGAAATACTCCCATTATATTATCCCCAATGGTATCTCTCTTGGTGAAATAAAATATAAAGACAAACAAATCACAAAAAAGGCTTTAGGTTTGAGTCTCGACAAACCGGTATTTACTTTTATTTGTGATAGCCTCACCGTGAAGAGAAAAGGATTTGATATATTGCTTGAAGCCTTAAATAACCTAGACGAAAAAATAGAGTTAGTTGCAATAGGCAATGATATAGGCTTAAATTTAGATAATAATCTTAGTATTAAGTTTACGGGTTTTATTAATAGCCATGCTGTAATTAATGATTACTTGTCTGCATCTGACGCTTTTTTGTTACCGAGTAGAGAGGATAATTTACCGAACGTAATGTTAGAATCCTTAATGTCAGGAACGCCTGTAATTGCATTTAGTACTGGGGGAATGAAAGACGTAATTTTGAACAATGTGAATGGGATCTTAGCCAAGGAAATAAATAGTGACTCCTACAAAAAAGCAATAATACAGTTTATTGAAAATAGAAGTCAGTTTGACTCTAAATCAATAGCTAACAAAGCCCAACAGGATTTTGCTATTGAAAAGTCCGTAAATGAATATTTAAATCTTTATAAACAAATTTTATAATAATTAATGAGAATCTCAATCATTACACCTTCTTATAACCAAGGTCAATTTATTGAAAAAACGATACTTTCAGTGATTAATCAGCCAGTTGATGATATTGAATATATCATTATTGACGGAGGCAGCACTGATGACACAGTAGAAGTGATAAAAAAATACGAAGATAAAATAGCTTATTGGTGCAGTGAAAAAGATAACGGACAAAGTGATGCGTTAAACAAAGGTTTTGAGAAGGCTACAGGTGAAATAGTTGCATGGATAAATAGTGATGACTATTATGAAGAAGGTATTTTTAATGATATTCTTGAATTGTTTAAAAACCCTGAAATAAACATTGTTAATGGTGATTGTGCTATGTTTTATGCCGATCGTTCACACAATTGGATTGATCACTCGCGATTAATTAACACAAGAAGATTGTTGCGATATTGGAAAAACCGGTTTTGTCCACCTCAGCCATCTATTTTTTTCAGAAAATCTGTTTTAGATGAAGTGGGTAAAATAGATGAATCGTTAAACTATGGGATGGATTTGGATTTATGGTTAAAAATGAGTTTAAAGTATGAATTTACTTATTATAACAAGGTGTTATCACATTATTTAATCCATGATTCTTCAAAGTCAGGATCTGAAGGAGGTTTTACAAAATTTGAGCCTGAGTGGAGAAAAATTTGTATTAAATACCTCATTAAAGCTCCGTTTAAAACAAAAATTAAGTTTTGTATCGACTATACTAAACACATCTTATTGGACAAAAAGAATTGAAATTGATTTAAATCAGATAAGCATAAAGTGGTAAACAAAGAACTAGTTAGCATAATCATACCGTGTTACAATTCTGAACAATTTGTAAGCGAAGCGATTGACTCAGTATTAGACCAATCTCACAAGGCTTTTGAAATTATAGTAGTTGATGATGGTTCTACTGACAATTCATTAAATGTATTAAAACAATATACAAATGTAGATAATGTCTTAATACTACAACATGAGGGAGGTGTAAACAAAGGGGTTAGTTCTACAAGAAAATTAGGTGTTTCAAAGGCAAAAGGAAAGTACATCGCATTTTTGGATGCAGATGATATATTTGATTCGAGAAAACTTGAAAAACAACTCAAAATATTTCAAAAATACCCAGAAGTGGTGTTGGTGCATTCAAAAGCATCACTATTGAATATGACGGAACTAGTTTTTCAACATCAATTTAGTTATTGGGTCAAAAATCAACCTTATGATTATCAACAACAAGGTAACTGGTTGATTAGTAATCATATATGTAATTCTTCAGTTTTAGTAAAAACAGACTTATTACTTAAATATGATTTTTCAATTAAACAGGCTTTCCAATTTGAAGATTGGTTGTTATGGAGTTTGTTAAGTGATGAAGGTAAGTTTTATTTTCAAGACGAAGAATTACTTGAATATAGAATACATGGTGCTTCAGCAACCTCTAATTTATTAAACAATCAAATTAAATCTCATTATTCTAAAATGGAGTATTTGTTCAATTTTTTTACACTTGCTAAAAGCTCGGAAATGAAAACAAGTATTCTAAGTGAGCTTAAAGCAACGATGAGTGAATTAATGAAGATGTATAACCCTGCGTTTGAAACAGAGTTTTCTTCACATATACATTTAGTTGAGGCCAGTCAAGAACAGGTGAATTTGACCATTAAAACCAAATTGCTTGAAGCCGAAAATCAAAGAATAAGAATGGAGATGAAAGAATTACACAAGGTGAAAAAGTCAAAATTTTATAAAATGTATATACGTTTAAAAAAAATCGTTAAACGTTAGTGTTAAAAGTCTATCTTGAATTTTTAGGTTTTATAATTACTCCATGTAGCCTTTCTTAAAGGTTGGATGGTATTAAACTTGAAAATAATAACTCAACTTTAAACTATTATGCTAAGTGAGGATTTACAGAATATAAAAGCTACATAAGTAAAACACATATTCACAAAGTTAGACGGCAATTTAAATTTATTAGTATTAGTTTCGAAAAGTAGTTATTAAAAAAAGGTTACAGCAAACATTTGCAATAAGAATACTCTTAATGAAAATTTTATTTATATCACATGACGCAAGTCGAACCGGAGCTCCGTTACTGTTGCTTTATTTGTTACAATGGTTAAAGTCAAATACTAATATAGAAATTCATGTTTTACTAAAGACAGGGGGCGACATTGAAAAAGAGTTCTTAGCCTTTGATGGCTGCTATAACTATAGAAAACCTCATCAGGGAATCCCTTATTTAGAAAAAAAGTTTTTGAAGTTATTTCAAAAAGTAAATAAAAACTTCTCTTTTAAAACATACATCCTTAATAAGATTAAAAAAAATAAATTTGATTATATCTATGCTAATTCTGCAGCAAGTTCAGAATTACTAAATGAAATAACTGAATTAACCCAATCCCCATCTTTTTTACATGTTCATGAGTTAGAGCGGATTATTCAAGAAAGCTGCAACCCACATGAAGTCGATATAGCAATAAAGAAAAGTCTCAAAACGATTGTCGGTTCCAACTTGGTTAAAAATAATTTGATAGCAAACCATCATGCTGATCCCCAAAAGATGAGTTTGGTATACGATTTTGTTTCATTTGATAAAGCTTCCTCAACTTCAGCGATTGATATTAGAAAAAAACATGGCGTAGACCAAAACAAATTTTTAGTTGCTGGTTGTGGTAAAATGCAAGAGCGAAAAGGAGTTGATTTGTTTATTGAAGTCGCTCGCATAGTAGCTTTAAAGGGTTATACTGATAAAATCCACTTTATGTGGGTAGGTGGAGATAAAACTACTGAAATATATCAGCAAATGAATCAGTTAATCGTTGAGCATGGTCTGATGGAGATGGTAACTCTTGTTGAAAACGTTTCAAATATTTATGATTATTATAATGGCTTTGATTTATTTTTTTTATCCTCCAAAGAAGACCCTTTCCCTTTAGTGTGTATTGAAGCTGGTTATTATGGAAGTCCAATTATTTGTTTTAAAGATTGTACTGGAACTCAAGAAGTGGTCGATGATACTTGCGGAGGTGTGTTTGATTTGATGGATTTAGAAGGAGTATCGGAAAAAATTATTCAATTTAGTTCTGAGCCAGCTTATTATAAGAGCGCACAGATTGAAATTAAGAATAGAATGAAAGAGATGAATGTTGACAATGCGGGAGAACAAATAGTACGCATAATAAAAAGCTGTTAACTTCACATTTCTAATAAAAAGGAATATGGTCGTAGGTAATGGTTTAATCTCTTCTTTGTTTAAGGAATATACCAATCATAATGGTTATGTGATTTTTGCATCGGGTGTTTCGAATTCATTAGAACAGAATGTTGAAGAATTTAAAAGAGAAAAAGAGTTACTGTTGAATTACCTTAGTCAAAATACATCTGCTGTATTTGTCTATTTTAGCACATGCAGTATTTATGATAAATCAATAAACTCAAGTCCATATATTCAGCATAAACTTGAAATGGAAGGGTTAATTAAGGCCTATAGGAATAAGTTTTTTATTTTTCGTTTATCCAATATTGTAGGGAACGGAGGGAATCCTAACACTATTTTTAATTATTTGATTCATCAGGTAAAACATGGTACACAATTCAATATTTGGAAAAATGCAACAAGAAATATATTGAGTAGTGATGATGTATATCAGTTGATTAATTATTTTTTGATCAACAAGGTAAAACTTAATTCAGTTATTAATGTTGCAAATAAGTGGAGTTTCACAATTGAAGACCTTGTAAAAGAAATCGAACTTTATTTAAATATGAAAGCGAACTACTCTTTTGAGTATAAAGGGGAAGTTGTAGATATAGCGATTCCAGAAATTGAAGAGTTATTGAATGGGTTTTTTAAAGAAAGAAAAAAGGAAACGTATGTTAAAGATCTTTTACAACTTTATTGTACAAAAGAATAACTACACACGATAACGAGCAGCAAAGCTTATAACTCTAAACAGAAAGATGAAGGTAGAATTATAAAGTCTGATAGACCTTCACAAGAAGTTCCAAAACACACTCAATAAAAAAGTATTTTACTAAATTGATTTTTAATGCTCAATAGCTATAGGTTTGAAATAGTTTTATCTTATGTACCTAGTTAAACCAATAAATAATTTAACAAAATAGATGAAGAAAAAAGTCTTTATTCTTATTCTTAATTGGAATTGTTCTCAAGAATGTCTGAGATTGTATCACCAGTTACAACCATTGCTTGATGATAGTTATGATTATAATATTTTAATTATAGACAATAACTCTAAACCCGCTGAACAAGATGCATTAAAAAAAACGATAAACGCTAGTTCTTTATTTTTCACAGGAGAAAATTTAGGATATGCAGGGGGGAATAATGCAGGTATAAGAAAAGGGATAACAGAAGGAGCTGACTTTTTTTGTATTTTAAACCCTGATATATCAGTAGACAACAATTTTTTAAAGCCACTATTAATACAACTAGAGCAAGATAGCTCAATAGGAGTAATTGGACCACGAATTTTGGATAAACATCAACGAAGTCTTATATTTTCAGATGGCGCATTGGTATTTCCTGAACAAGCATATAAAGTAAAACATCAGAATATAAATGTATTAGAATCTGATGTTGATACAACTACAGTAAAGCAAGTAGATTATGTGAATGGTAGTGCTATAGTTTTCTCTAAGACCATTTTAGAAAAAGCAGGGTTCATGAGAGAAGATTTTTTCATGTATTTTGAAGAAACAGAATGGTGTTTAAGAATTAAAAAACTAGGGTATAAAGTAGTAGTAAATTCTACTATTAAGGTATATCATGAAAATAGCAATCAGGGAAACCTATTTCATTATTATATGAATAGAAATAGGTTGTGGTTAGCAAAAATAGTTAAAGAGAAATCGTCATATACGCAATGGAAATATGTAAAGAAAATGCTCAAAGAAATAAGATTAGTTGCACTTAATCCAGCAGAAGCAAAAAAGAATCATAGTATATCAAAGATCAAAGGAACTCTTGCAGGGTTGTTGACTAATCCTTCCAAAAGTTAGTTTGATATACGAAGGAATAGGCTAAAAAAATATTGTAGCACGAACAACATTTGGTAATGAAGCAAGGTGTATACAATTAGTTTGACTTAAACTAATGTTGAATTCTGATAATGAAATGAAATTTTGTCTATTTTTTTTAAAAATATTACCACTTTTACGTTTAGCAGTAATAAGCCGAAAAAAGATAAAGAATTAATAGCTGTTTTTGATATTTCAAAACCGGAGTGATTACATCGTGACAATAGGTACTCTGGAGCTTCATAGGTAAGAAGTTTACTACGAAGTAGGTTTAAATGTAGTTGAAATGAAAACTGCTGTATATAGTAGGAGAAGTGTAAGAAAAAATATCACATAAATAGAATCAAAAAAATATTGCAATTTTGATATAGCCTCAAATTAATGAAAGTACTAGCCTTACGTAAGTTATTTGAACATATGGGAGTCCATAGCGGCTACGACCTATTATTCAAAAATTTAGAAAAGAACATTGAAATAGAATCGGTTTGGGAATCAGAGAAAACATATAAAAAAAGACTCAAAAATCTAGACAACTCTATTTTTGAAGGAATACTTAATCGAAAAGCACAAAAACATGGTGGGTTAAAAGGACTAGCCGAAAAGTGGGCGTTGTCAACTAATGAACAAATGGCAATGAATCATGAAAAACATGCTCCTTTGTCTATTAAAGGATTTTACAATCCATCCTCATTTCAAGCCGAAGCTGAGTTTATAGAAAAACTCCACAAAGGCAATTACGATCTGGCTTATGTTGGCTATGTAGAGAATAATTTTGGTTTATTGGCAAATAAGAAAATTAGAGCCTTAGTAAAATGTCCTTTAGTGGGTAGTGTGCACCAGCCAATGAGTTGGTGGGTACAGCGTGGCGATTTAGAATTAGTTAATACACTTGATCACATGATCGTTTTGACCGAATTCGAAAAAAGAAGATGGGGAAAACATTTTAAAGGAAAAATCACCTGTGTGCCACATGGTGTAGATACTGATTTTTATAAGCCCGATGAGACTAGAATTCCGAAGAGTGCTTCGGTAATATTCGTTGGGTTATGGTTGCGCGATATCGAGGCTCTGGCTCGTGTCGCTAGAATTGTGGCTAAGAAAAAACCTGATATTACGTTTAAGTTAGTGATACCACTAAAGAGTAGAAAAAATTATACTTTTCAAAAATGGTTTTTTGAATTAGGTAAATTGGAAAGTGTAGAGTGGTATAGCGGAATTTCAGATGATGAATTACTTAAAATGTACCAAGCTAGTTCATTAACTTTTCTACCTATGATGGACTGTACTGCAAATAACGCAGTTTTAGAATCCATGGCCTGTGGAAAACCAATCGTATCTACTTCCAACCAAGGGTTATCAACTTATTTAAACAATGATTTTTCTAAACTATATGATAGTTTAGCGTTTGATCAGATGGCTGATGCAATAATAGAAATAATTGTGGATAATGATTTAAGGATAAGGATGGAAAAAAAGAGTAGAGAACGCGCTTTAGAGTTAAAGTGGGATAACATTATCCCTGAGTTTTTATCCGTATTTTCTAGTCTTGTAAAATAGTAATCGTGTCAAAAAAAATTCTCTTCATCTCCCATGATGCAAGTCGGACTGGTGCTCCGATAGTTTTGTTACATTTAATTGAATGGATTAAAGAAAATACAAACTATGTCTGCGAAATTATTTGTTTAAAAGGAGGGGAGCTAGAAAATGAATTTGAGAGAATAGCTACAACGCATGTTTTAGAATCTACAAAAAAAGCTGGGCTATCTTATCTGTTTAAAAAGCTATTGACCAAAGTATTAAATGTTGATTTCGAAAAGTTTATAACAAAAAAACTAGTCGATATAGTAAAAAAATACAATCCAGATTTAATCTATGCTAATACAGCCAATACATCAAAAGTTATCGCTGAGATTGGAAAAGTTAAATCTGTTCCGATTATCCTTCACTTACATGAATTAAAGTCATCCATGCAAAGAAGTGGGGCTAGAGAATCATTACCACATGCTGATCCATTTATAAACAAGTACATAGCTTGTTCAGGCTTAGTTGAAGAAAATATTATTAAAAATATAGGTGTGCTCTCGTCAAAAGTTGAGCGGATATATGCTTTTGTTGAGCCTCAACAGGTAAAGATATCAAAAGAGGATATTAAAGCTGAGTTAGGCATTACAATGGATACCATTATAGTTGCAGGTGTTGGCTCACTTCATTGGCGAAAAGGCGTTGACTTTTTTTTATTTACAGCTCGAAAAGTTTTACTACTAAACCCCGAAAAAAAAATAGTTTTTGTATGGTTAGGTGGTGATTTGACTTCAAGAGAAGCTATGTTATATAATTTTGATATCGAAGCATGGGGACTTACGGATAAAATTAGTTTGTTGGGTTCAAAACCGAATCCCTGGGATTACATAAATGCTATTGATGTTTTAGCAATGACTTCACGTGAAGATCCTTTTCCATTGGTTTGTATCGAAGCAGCAATGCTTGCTAAACCAATTGTATGTTTTGATAAAAATGTGGGTAGTGCTGAGTTTATTGATAATCAGGTGATGTTTTTAGATATAGATATGATGTCAGCACATCTCGAAGAATTAATTAATAACCCCGATTTAAGAATAATTCAAGGGGAAGAATTAAAGCGGAAAACAAGTACTTATACATTAGAAGAAACAGCTCCCAAAGTCCTTAAGGTAATTAATGGATTGATAGATTAATTAATGTAAGTTGAATCATTAGATATAACCGCTGAAGCTATTAGTTTTGTGAAATAATGTTCAAAAACAACCTAGTATACAAAAGTATTTCACGGATTTTTAAACTGTTACCAGATTCTTATAGGAGAAAGTCTGTGTTTCAGTTGATTTTAATGATCATTAACTCCTTTGTAGACTTATTAGGTTTAGCAGCAGTAATCCCTTTATTGGCAGCTTTATTGAAAGAAGGATTTATTCACGAGCAAAGCCAACTGAACTGGCTGTATCATACAATAGGCTTTACTGAGGACAGGTGGTTTATTGTGTTTGTGTGTTTATGTGTGATGTTGATTATAATCTCTAAAAATATTTTTGGTTTATGGGTTAATCAACGGCAAATGTTTTTTTCAGGAGAAGTATACGAATATTTAAGCAGTAAAATGTTTTGGAATACCTACCAAAGAGGGTTGCTGTATTTTAATAACGAAAACTCCAATAAGATACAAAACAGTATTGTGCGAATACCTCAAAATTTGACACTGATGATGAACACAGGTATTTTTCAGTTTTTGAATGAAGTTATCGTGATGACTTTGATTTTTATTTCCATTACTATTTATGATCCTAAAATTATAGCAATTTTAATTATAACGATTGTTCCAATATTTGTCATCTTTTATCAGTTAAATGGGGAGTTTATAAAAAAAACAAATAATGAGATAAATGAACTTATGCCTCAAATAATGAAGCCTGTATACGAAATGTCATTTGGTTATGTTGATGTAGCTATTTCAGGTGTTTTTCATTCTTTTCAAGCTATATTTTCTAAAAAAATTAGTGCAATTAAAGTAAAGCAGACAAAAATGGCTCTATTAAATGTTGTTCCCTTACGTTTAGTTGAAGTCACAGTCATTGGTACAGTCGTTATTATTTTACTTTATGGATTATTTGTGTTGCCAAATGTAGAGTCAATTATTACCATGCTTGGTGTTTTTGGATTAGCTGCTTATCGTATTGTACCTTCTGCCAATCGGTTAATGATGGCCATAATTAATATGAAGTCTTACGAATACACTTTGGACTCAATAGAAAGAACAATAATTAAGAATGATGACATAAGTGTAGTGCAAAATCATCCTGAAATCTCTTTTCTTGAACGAATAACAATTAGAGAGCTTACTTTTCAATTTTCTGATGCAAACGAATTGTTGTTAAATAAAATTTCATTTGAAATAAAAAAAGGAGAGGTAATTGGTATTATTGGTCGATCGGGTTCAGGAAAAACTACCTTGATGAATATTCTTTTAGGCTTTGTAGAACCTACCTCTGGAGATATTATAATTGATGGAAAAGTATTGGTGAAAAATAATATAGCTGCTTGGCAAAATTTATTAGGCTATGTAAGGCAAGATGTATTTTTAATAGATGGATCCATAGCGGAGAATGTTGCCTTTGGAGTGAATAAGGAGCAGATTGATCATTCAAAATTGCAGGAAACATTAAGAATAGCATCGTTACACGACTTTGTTAATGAATTACCTGAAGGCGTTGAGACCAGTATAGGAGAGCGAGGTTCTAAGATATCTGGTGGTCAGCGTCAGCGTATTGGAATTGCTCGGGCTTTATATCACGGTGCTGAGGTGTTGTTTTTTGACGAGGCTACTTCTGCCTTGGATGAAAAAACAGAGCAAGAAATCACTGAAGCAATTGAATCATTAAATCAGTATAACCTTACCATGGTTATTATTGCGCACCGTTTATCATCATTGAAATATTGTGATAAAATCTATCGTGTTGAGGCTGGGAAATTATATCAGCATGAGAAAATTAATTACTAAAATTAACTTAATGCAAATAAATAGTTGGGTGTACTAACCTTATTTGTACTGTTGAAAAAACAAATATTAATGATGTTTTTTTGAAGGGGTAAGGATATAACTAATAGTCAATGAAAATACTTTATATATGTCAATTAGACAAAGAAAAGTCTCCAGGTATATACAATAAAATTAAATCTAAAGTTATTCATCTTGAAAATTATGTGAAATTAGATTTGTTATGTGTTAGCACTGTAGATAGTCTTGATGAAGAGGGGGTACGATTTTATAAGATGAAAAATTCCTATATAAATACTATTGGTATTATTATGGATGAATTAGCTTCTGCTTACGATATTGTTCTAATGAGGTATCCAATAGTGTCGAAAGCATTACTGAAAATTGTTGAAAAATATCCTCGTAAAATTTTTTTTGAACATAATACCTTGGAATTGAATGAACTAAAGTTCAATATCACTTCCCTAACTTTACAAGATTATCTTTATCTTATCATCAAAGATACAAAACGATTGTTTAAGGAGTTTTTGTTACCCTATTATTACGAAAAAAAATACGGACCTAGAGTTTTATCCCTAGCATTAGGAGGGGTTTGTGTTAGTAATTCAGTAAAAAGACACGAGTTATCGAGGAATAAGAAATATAATGTGCTAGTTCAAGGTAATGGTGTTGAGGTAGATGAAATACCATTAATCGATAGCCCCTTACGTTATGATAATATTGAACTTTTATTTGTGTCGGGTAGTGCCAACAAATGGCATGGTGTTGACCGATTAATTCAAGGAATAAAAAATTATAAAGGAAATAAACAAATTACTTTACATCTAGTAGGTCGACTACATCATTCTATAATAAATCAACTTAAAAAAATACCCTTACCACACACCTATTTAGAGCATGGCGTTGTTGATCGACAGGGGATCGCTACAATATCATCTACATGTAATATAGGGGTAGCCTCGCTCGGTTTACATCGTTTAGGCATGGAAGAGGGTTCCACTCTCAAAGTAAGAGAATACATGGCTATGGGGTTACCATTCCTTAGTGGTTATACAGATATTGATATACCGAAAAATTACCCTTATGTTCTTAATTACCCTGCTGATAATACTTATATAGATTTAACTCGAGCTGAAGCTTTTCTTGATTATTTGGAAACCAATAAGTTTAAACGATCTGCAATGAGAAACTTAAGTATTCCTCTAATTAATCAAAAAGATAAGATGAAGTCTTTAGTTGAATATTTAAAAGTACTGAATGAAAATAGATTTTTTGATTTTGATAAATGACCTTTATGGATAGATGCTAAATAAAAGGCTAAATAAGGACTATCTTTGTTGAAATCAGCGCATGATAAATTATTAAAGATGAATAAATAAATTATGAAATTAATTTTAGTAGCTGGAGCTCGTCCCAATTTTATGAAAATAGCATCTATTATACATGCAATACATAGTGATGGTAGGGGTATAGAATATGTGTTAGTGCATACAGGGCAACATTATGATAAACTACTAAGTGATAATTTTTTTGAAGACTTAAAAATACCTTCTCCACACTATAATCTTCAAGTTGGCTCTGGTTCTCATGCAGTTCAAACAGCTGATATTATGAAAGATTTTGAGGGAGTTTTGTTAAGAGAAAAACCTAATTTAGTTTTAGTTGTAGGAGATGTAAATTCAACCATGGCATGTACGCTCACGGCAAAAAAAATGAATATTGAAGTAGCTCATGTAGAGGCCGGAATTCGTTCTTTTGATAATACCATGCCAGAAGAAATTAATCGAATGGTTACTGATAGTATTGCTGATTATTTTTTTACGACTACGGAAATAGCAAATGAAAATCTATTAAATCATGGTGCTAAAAAATCGCAAATATATTTGGTAGGAAACACGATGATTGATACTCTTTGTAGTAATCTTAGCCAACTTGTAAAACCCAACATAATAAATCCATTTGTAAACACAGAGTATATTGTACTAACACTTCATCGTCCTTCAAATGTAGATGATGAAGTAAGTTTGTTTAAGTCATTAAATAAGATTGGGGGTTCAGTAAATGGAAGAACAATTATTTTTCCTGTTCACCCAAGAACACAAGCAAAACTGAAGCAGTTTGATTTACCTCAAAATATTATTTTAAGTGAACCACTCCGGTACTTAGAGTTTATTTATTTAATTAAAAATGCATGGGCTGTAGTTACCGATTCTGGTGGAATCCAAGAAGAAACAACATATCTTTCAATCCCTTGTATTACATTACGTCCAAATACTGAAAGACCTGAGACAGTGTTTTTAGGTACAAATACACTAGCGGATTTAACTAATAATTCATTAGAGCATTTTATTTTAGAAATTGAGAAAGGAACTTATAAAAAAGGACAAAAAATACCTATGTGGGATGGTAAGACAGGCCCAAGAATTGTTTCGATTCTCAAAACTATTTTTAATATAAAGGAATAACTAAAATGATTTATAGCTTATTTAATATGAAATAGTGAAATTAAGTAGCTAACGAATATATTTAAATGTCACAAAAAAAAATAGTGCTTTTTACATTGAGTTATCCTTATGGAAAGGGTGAAGCTTTTTTAGAAAATGAGATTAAACACTTGAGTTTGAATTTTGATAAGATTTATATTCTTCCAACAGAAAAAGGAACAAAAGAAAAAAGATTTTTTGAATTGCAGAATAATGTAGTTGTATTGGACGATTTAACAATTAGTAACGATTCTATATTCACCATACTTTTATCAAATTATGTAGATTGCACGAGAGTGTTCTTTTATCAACTAACAACAAAGCACTTCTGGAGTTATATTCGTTACTTTAAAAGTTTTCTTGATTACCTCTCACAAGATATTCGAAAAAAAAAAGTGGTGGAATCGGTCATAAAACGATACGAATTAGGGAATGCTATTTTTTATGATTATTGGTTTGTGAATACCACCATCACATTAGCTCTATTACGAAAAGAAGGTCTCATAAAAAAAAGTTTTTCAAGAACGCATAGGTTTGATTTGTATGATGATATACAATTTGAAAAAATTGTATCATTTCGAGAGTTTAAAGTCAAGTATTTAGATGCCGTTTTTGCAATTAGCTATCATGGATTATCGTATTTGAAAAGTAGAGTTAATAAAAAATATCATCAAAAGCTTAAGTTATCTTATTTAGGCGTTGACCCAAAAGTTGATAGAATAGGTAAGAATACAACCAATGATGAATTAGTAATTGTATCATGTGCACGATTGATTGATTTTAAAAGAGTGCATGTTGTTCCTGACGTTTTAAACGGAATTAAGCATAAAAAAATTCGGTGGATACATTTTGGAGACGGTAATATGCGGGGTGTTTTGCTTGAAAAAGCAAAAGAGCTTAAAGCACACATAATTTTTGATTTTCGTGGAGAAGTTCAAAATAGTGAAGTGCATAAATATTATCAAAATAATAAAGTTGATTTTTTTATGTCATTAAGTGAAAGTGAAGGTTTACCTGTTTCAATGATGGAAGCTCAAGCTTTTGGAATACCGATAATAGCATCGATTGTAAATGGCGTTGGAGAAATAGTAAATGAGACCACAGGTATACCTTTGTTAATAAACTTATCTGTGGATGAAATCAAAGTAGTCATTAACAATAATTTTAATAAGAAGTTTGATAGAGAGGTTATAAAGAAACACTTTCAAAAGCACTTTAATGCAGGTAGTAATTACAGGTGTTTTGTGAAAACAATCAAGGCTTTGTAAAAGGATGTTTTATTGAATTTTAAAGAAATTAGTGATAAAAAATAAAATTATATATATATTTTCTCCCGAACCATGGGGCATAAATTTTGTATCAAAACATCATTATGCTTCACTGCTAAGTGAAAACAATCAGGTGTTTTTTTTGAATCCTCCATCGGTTAAATATGGTGTAACAGAAATAAAATCAAGTTTACACGTAGTCGATTATTCATTGCCAAGAGGACTTAATCGGCTTCCTCGATTTATTCGTGATATTATGCAACAGTTTCTAGCTAAACAGTTACTTAAAAAGCTTTTTTTACCAATACCCGATGTTGTTTGGAGTTTTGACCCGTATGTTTTTCAAAACTTAAAAGCATTTAATCCTAAGGCAATTAAAATTTATCATCCCGTAGATGTTCATTATACAGATTTAGAGTTTGACTGTGTCAAATCAGCAGATGTGGTTTTTTCTACTGCCCATTTGATTTTAGATAAGTTTAAAGCGATTGACAAGCCGAAGCACTTCATCAATCATGGCTTGGCAAATTATTTTATTAATCCAGAGCCTACAGAAGAAGAATTTGATTTTATAAATAAAGATCAGTCGTTGAAGGTTGGGTATGTAGGTAATTTACGTTACCAACACCTAGATTATTCAATGTTGTTTAGAGTTATAGAGACACACCCAACATGTGGTTTCTACTTTGTAGGCCCTTATGAAGGGTCAAACCTTAGCCATACAGGTAATGAATTTGATACTGAAATCACGCGATTAAAAAATTATACTAATGTTTTTTTACTTGGAGCAAAACAAAGTTTAGAAATCCCTGTTTTTTTATCTAAAATGGATATGCTATGGATGTGTTATAAGGGAGCTGAGAAGCCAGCAGAAATGGCAAATCCACATAAGATATTAGAGTACTTGAGTACTGGTAAACCTATCATAACTCATTATATAGATGAGTATAAAAATCATAGGGATTTAATTTTAATGTCAGACTCCAACGAAAAGTTTTACGAAAAATTCAATGAGTTATTAAATAGTATTGATGATTCTAGTGCTAATGATTCAATAAGAAGACGTAAAGAGTTTGCCTTTTCGAATTCTTACCAAAATCAACTTAAAAAAATCAGTAAGTTTATCCATAAGAAATGAAAGAATTCATTTCTATGATAATACTTGTATATAATACTGAAAAGAATTAAGCAGGATCTATCAACTTAGTTTTGGATCCTACCTATTTTTTATAAATTGTCAAAATAGCTATACTATTCGTTTAATTACTGAAATAGATGATGACGTTATTATTTTATTTTTGTTAAAATGGATATATCATAACTATTTTTGGTTAGTTCAATAGAATTAAAATTATGTTTGTGATAATTCAACAGTCATTAATATTTATCGTTACTGTATCCTATGTTGTATCCTATTAAGAAGTTTATAAAGAGCAAGTATCAGAAAATTTCTTACTCACTTATTGCACATAAAGTAGATTTTAACCCCGAAAATACAATTACACTGTTTAGTGATCCACGCGGAGGAAGTACTTGGTTAACTGAAGCTATTGCTACAATTGATAACACTGCCGTTTTGTGGGAACCATTAGCAATAACACACAACAAAGGAATTTTCAATTTGAAGTTTGGATGGCGGCAATATATACCTGAAAACGAACAGTGGGAAGCTGCGAGTTTAGAATTTAAAAAAATTTTACAAGGAAAAGGGCTAAATCATTGGACGGGATATTTTTCATCAGCACACGAGTTTGTGAAAGCGGAAGAGTTAATAGTGAAGTTTTGTAGAGGAAATGCACTACTCCCATGGTTTGTGAAACAGTTTAACTTAAAGTATCTTCCAATTTATTTGATAAGACATCCTTTTGCTGTAATTAGTTCACAAATGAAACAAGGTGGTTGGAATGGTACATCTGCTTTTTTTGAAATACCTAGTTCTCCTTTTAATGAGATATATTCGGTACACAAATTATTTCTAGATTCTTTAAAAACTAAAGAAGAAGTATTATTAGCTACATGGTGTATTACTAACAAGGAAGTGTTAAATAATCCTAATAATAACCAATCTTGGGTTACTGTTACTTATGAAGAACTTTTGTTATACCCTGAAGATGTAGTTAAACAAATTTTTAGGCGTTGGGATAGATCTATTCCCTTTAAGTTACTTTCACAATTGAAAACACAGAGTAGCACTACTATTGACGGTAGCAATGTTAATAATTCAATTAGTCAACTATCTAGTTGGAAAAAATATTTTGATGAGACGCAAATTGATAAGATGCAATCTGTGCTTGATTATTTTGAAATCACGCTTTATTCCAAAGAATCAATCGTTCCATCTAAGTTTTTTCAAGTAGAACAATTAAACCCAGTACTTTAAATTGGAAAATAATACTCCTTTAGTTTCAATTATTTTACCTGTCTTTAATACAGAAAAGTATATAGGGGAAGCTATTAACTCAGTTTTGGATCAAACTTATACGAATTGGGAGTTAATTATTGTCAATGATGGGAGTAAAGACAGTAGCGAACAAATTATAAAACGATATACTGACTCACGCATAAAATATATTTACCAAGAAAACAAAGGTGTAAGTGAAGCGCGAAATAGGGGCTTGGCTCAAATGTGCGGTGCTTATTTTTGTTTTTTGGATGCCGATGATTATTATCCTAAGAAAAGTCTAGAAGTACGTGTGAATAAGTTTGTAACAGATAAAGGGCTGACTTTTGTAGACGGAGTTGTAGTTATGCGAACTGAAGATATGGGCACAGAGATATCTCGGTATAGACCAGCTATACAAGGTGAGGTGTTTCCGCAATTAGTTCGGTTAGACGAACGGTGTTTTTTAGGAAATACGTGGATGGTAAAAAGAGATAAAGAGTATAACTATCAATTTCACAAAGGGCTAACACATGGAGAAGATTTATGTTTTTATCTTTCGATAGCTCAAGGCAAGAAATATGATTTTGTAGAAGAAGAAATTTTGTGGTATAGAAAAGGGCATGTTTCCGCCATGAGTAATGTAGCGGGGCTAGAGAATGGGTATCGTTATTTTTATCATTACGCCAAAAAACTAGGAGCTGCCAAAGAAGATTTATCTTACTTAAGAAAACGAATTAGAAGAATTATTTTCATGTCTTATCTTTTTTATAGAAAACAACCGATTCAAGCTATTAACTCTTTGTTTTCTAAATTAACATGAATATTCTTTTTATCAGCTATTGGGCATTTCACGAAGGGTTGACGAGTTCTACCGTTTTACCTCATCTAAAATTATTGAGTGAGTTGGAGGGAGTAAGTCAAGTAGTTTTTACTTCTATTGAGCGAGATTTATCAATAAAGAAATTTGATTTAAAAATAAAAAAGGTCAAACACATCCCTTTATATTCAAAAGGAACTAACAATGTTTTGTTGAATAAATGGCACGACTTCACGGTCTTTCCCAAGCAGTTAATACAGTATTGTGAAGATTATCAGATAGATAAAGTTATCTGTAGAGGAGCACCAGCAGGGGCTATAGGGTATTTGGTTTGGAGAAAGACGAAAGTTCCTTTTATAGTAGAGTCGTTTGAACCACATGCCCAATATATGCTAGAGTCAGGGATTTGGAAGAAATATGATCCACGGTATTTATTGGAATATTATTGGGAAGAAAAGCAGAAAAAACATGCGGAATATTTAATTCCCGTAGCACATAATTATAAAAGAAAACTGATAAAAGAAGGTGTTGCCCCATCAAAAATAGAAGTAGTACCCTGCACGGTAAACCTCAATCAGTTTGATATCAATAAATCACTTAATCATAAAATCAGGGAGCAACTAACGTGGGCTGATAGCGATATCGTTGGTGTATATGTCGGGAAATTTGGAGGTTTGTATTATAACGCTGAAGCTTACGAGTGCTTTAAAAAAGCATTTATACATTGGGGTGATGCATTCAAGTTAATAATATTGACTCCAGACGATTCAGGTAAAATCATAGCTTCGTGTCAAGAATCTGGTGTTCCAATTGAAAATGTTGTTATAAAAAAAGTAGCTCATAAAGTGATTCCTGAGTATTTAAATACAGCCGATTTTGCCTTTACATTTTACAAACCAGGTGAATCGAAAAAATACTTGTCACCAATAAAAGTAGGGGAGTATTGGGCGTGTGGTCTTCCCGTTGTTATTTCAGAAGACATTGGCGATGATTCTGAAATAATTAAAAAAGAGGAAGCAGGTTTGGTTATAGATCAATTCTTAAGAATAGATTTTCTTAACTTAGAAAAGTTGATCGCGAAGCCCAAAACGTTTTACAGAGAAATTGCTATGAAGTATAGAAATCCTGAGGTTGATAAACAAGTGTATGAAAAAGTAGTGCTTAAATCTGTGAAGGATTAATTGGATCAACCTAATATTACTTTAAATGAGCAAGCGTAAATTATATTTTGAGAATTTAGATGGACTACGATTTCTCTGTTTTCTATCCGTTTTTTTTTATCATAGTTTTTATACAGATTTTACTCATATAAGTTCATCCTATTCTTATAAATTTATTAAGTGGGGTGTTTTTGGAAATGGAAATTTAGGGGTGAATTTTTTCTTTGTTTTAAGTGGTTTTTTAATCACTTACCTATTAATAGAAGAAAAGTTAAATAACAATACAATTGCAGTAACAAAATTTTGGATGAGGCGAGTTTTGCGTATTTGGCCTTTGTTTTACTTTTGTGTTTTTTTTGGGTTTGTAATTTTCCCAATTCTTAAGAGTGTTTTTGGGCAAGAACCGGATGAGTCGGCTACATTAGTCTATTACTTAACGTTTTTAAACAACTTCGATATGATTAAGAATGGACTTCCTGATGCTTCAATTTTAGGCGTGTTGTGGAGCGTTGCAATTGAAGAACAGTTTTATTTTATATGGCCATTAATTCTTTCATTTGTACCAGTCAAGAAGTTTTGGATTCCTTTTGTGGTTGTTATTATTATCAGCTTAACTTTTAGAGCGGTTAATCCGAGTTATAATAACGATGAATTCCATACCTTATCCTGTATTGGCGATATGGCTGTTGGGGCATTTGGAGCATGGTTTTGCTTTAAAAATAGTTTTAAAGTATTTATAATTTCTATGTCTAAAGCAGGCTTAATTCTTTTATATGCTTCTTTTTTTCTTATCTTCTTTTTTCGGAGTGAATTATTTAATCATTTATTTTTCTTACAAGTTTTAGAGAGAATCATTATTGCCATTTTTATACTATTTATCATATTAGAACAGAATTATTGTAAGAATTCTTTGTTCAAAATGAGTCGATTTACCAAAATATCGTATTTAGGAAGGCTAACTTATGGAATGTATTGTCTTCATTTTATAGGGATATTAATAGCCACAAACTTGACAAAAATGCTACAGTTCAATACGCATTTATGGCAAGTGATTTTTGTTGATTCTTCAATCGCTTTATTTATAACTATAATAATCAGCCTTTTGAGCTATCGATATTTTGAGTCTTTTTTTCTAAGGCTAAAAAATAAATTTCAGGTTTGAAATGACTAAGAAAATCCTCATTCTCTGCCCTTATCCCTTCGGACAAGCCCCGTCACAACGGTTTCGGTTTGAGCAATACCTCGATTTTTTAGAGCAAGAAGGTTTTGCAATTAACCAGCAAGGTTTTTTAGATGAACAAACATGGCAAGTCTTGTATCAGCCGGGCAATCAGTTGAGGAAAGTCAAAGGCATTGTAAAAGGGTTTATAAAACGTTTTTTATTGATTTTTACAGTTCTAAGGTATGATGTTGTTTTTATACACCGCGAAGCTACTCCACTAGGACCTCCCATAATTGAGTGGGGTATAGCTAAAATTTTCCGAAAGAAAATCATTTACGATTTTGATGATGCCATTTGGCTGCCCAATACTTCTCAGGAGAATAAAATTGCTGCAGCTTTAAAATGCCATTCAAAAGTAAAGCGGATTTGTGAATGGAGTTATAAAGTGAGTTGTGGCAATGAGTATTTAGCTAACTATGCGCGTCAGTTTAATGAAAATGTTCAGGTGATTCCTACGACTATTGATACGGAGTACCATAGGAATAAGATGAAAGATGAAAGTAGAAGGACGGATGGTTTAGAGATTCAAGATGCCCGATTCAAGAACCAAGACTCTTCAATTTCACTAGTCACTACTCCAATAATCGGCTGGACGGGGACTCATTCTACAGAAAAATATTTAGATCAATTAATTCCTGTTTTACAAGAGTTAGAAAAAACACATGCTTTTATTTTTAGAGTAATTTCAAATCACAATCCACAATTACCCTTAAAGTCCTTTCAATACCAAGCATGGAATAAAGACACAGAGATTGAAGACTTATCCAAATTTGACATTGGAGTAATGCCTCTGGAAGATGATGAATGGGCTCAAGGAAAATGTGGCTTTAAGGGATTGCAATATATGGCTTTAGGAATTACCACAGTAATGTCTCCAGTGGGTGTGAATCAAGAAATTATAGAAGACGGAAGTAATGGGTTTTTAGCAACATCCAAAAAAGATTGGAAGATTTTCCTAACACAACTTTTAGAACAGTCTGATTTACGACATACACTTGGAACGGAAGGAGTAAAGACTATTAAGAAAAAGTATTCCGTTCAAACTAATCAATTGACTTATTTTTTACTCTTTTCGGAGTAAGGCCAAAGTCTGTGATAAATACTGCTAACAAATACAAAGTTAGTCCAGGTATTTTGTATCGAGCTAAAGCTCCAAAGTTATTTGACGCCAAACCAACAGCAAATAAAAACAAAAGGGCATAGGTAATACAAAATGAAACAAGAGGGTTGGAGAATAAATAACCCAACACCTTTAGAAAGCCTCTTTTTCTTATCACTTGAAAAGTAATGATAAAAACAAAAACACTTTCTAAGGCTGTCATCAACATCACTACATTTTTTACTTCCCATAAATATGGTCTGAAAAGGGAAACATTAACGGCTAATGGGAATTTTAATAATAGGCCAGTGAGTCCACCACCGCCCTCAAATCCTAAAGTGTACACAGACCCATCCCCTCCTTGATAATGATTTACCACAGTTTCATGCCACCAACCATACACCTCTACCGTTTCTTCAAAGTTATCTAATGAATACTTGCCTAAATATTCACTAAAGTAGTTGAGCACAATAACACTTATCGCTGCTGTAGTTACAAGAAATAAAGGGGTGACTATAGATTGGATAGTAGTATTGGGAATTGATTTTTTAAATCGAATAACTACATAAATGATGATGGCTGGGATTAAACAGGCAGCTACGTATGCTTTAATACTAATTGTAAGAATGAAACAGATAATAGCAATAATTATAGATGATAAAGCGAACTTTCCGCGATGAGCATCAATTAATACTTTTAGAATGAGTGCTAAAAACGAGAAAGTTAGGGTGTCCTTCATGATTCCTGAGCCCCAAAAGAAAATAGAGGGCATAAAAAGAATTGCGATAGCAAGGTTTTTATAAATACGAGGATATAGTTTAATGAGTGCAAAATAAAAGCTCCAAATCATAAAAAATGAAATGGTACTTACTAGCACTGTAGTAACCCAAAAACTATTAAAGGCTAATACGGTAAGTGGGCCAATGAGGCGTATTACCCAAAAAGAAGGAGGATCATTATCATACCACATGCGTGATGTATAAGTAAAAGTGTCGTATGAAAATGAATCTTTAGGGGAGAAAATAATTTTTAGTGCTGCAATGGGATCATTCAAAAGTGCTTCGCTCAATATTTTACAATCATGAAAATAGTTAAGTGTATCCCCCCCACCATAATAAAACTTATATACCGCAGCAAAGGCTAAACCACCAATTAATTTGGCAAAAAATCCTAAAAGAAAAATGTTCGAAAGGGGTGTTCTGGCATACTTATTCTGATTAATAATCAGAACAATACTGATGATGATTAATAAATAGAAAAACAACAATAATCCTTCAACCATTTTTTCTTTTGAGAATTAAATAAAGATTAAAGGTAAGGATATTCAAATAGATTAATATTAGCCTACCACTAATTCAAAATTCTTTTTAAAATAAGTAGCAGTGATGTTTTGAATATCTTCTGAAGTAATGGTAAATAAGCGTTCGTAAAATTCTTTGTAATAATTGTACGTTAAATCATGATAATGTACCAATTTAAATTTGTCTATGATGTCAAAAGGAGTGTTAATACTCGCTAAGAAACTTCCTGCCATATAATTGGTAACGATTTCAAGTTCATCTTGATCAACACCTTTGTTTTCAAGCAAGTTGACCTCATTGTTAATTTCATCGATTGCTAGGTTAACAAGATCTTTTTTAATGTCAGCACCAATAACCCAATAGCTTTCTTGTATATACGTAACTGATTGAGAGTATATTCCATAAGTAAGACCTTTCTCTTCTCTGATGTTTTTCATTAATCGAGATCCAAAATAACCACCTAAAATTTCGTTGGCTATAAGCATATCAATAAAATCTTTGTTTTTTCTATTTATGGATATGTTTCCAATTCTTACTGATGATTGTACTGCATCAGTAAGGTGAATATGCGAATTTTTAAGCTGCAAAGGAGAAGGCTCAGCAAAAATTAATGTTTGATGTTTGTTGTGGTGTTGCTGGAAGAGATTTTTTACATTGACACAATTGTCATCATTAAAATCTCCACAGATAAATACTTCTGGTGCATTTTTAATTAATAACGACTGGTGTGAAATAATTAAGTCTTCACGGTTTATTTTTTTTATGTCTTTTTCAGTTAGAGTTTCTCCATAAGGATGATGACTTCCAAAAATTGTTTCCTTAAATTTATTGGAAGCTATAAATGAAGTTTTTTCGTTATTAACCTGTAGCGATTGCGCTTCAATTTTTAGTACCTTTTTTAATTGGTTTTCAGGAAATATAGATTCAAGTATTAATTCCTGAAGCAGAGAAGTAAGCTGATTGAAAAATTTTTTCTGAGTGTATAGGGTGATAACAAATTTGTCACTTCCAGCTTTAACCTCAAGATGAGCCCCATATTTAGCTATTGCATCTTTAATGTCAGAACTCGATTGTTTAGAAGTCCCTTCAGTAAGCATTTTTCCTAATATTTTATTAACTCCTTTTTTTGAGCTAATAACATTAGAATACACTAAATCCAATTTTATGAGCGGAACAGTGTCAGAATGATAAATGTAAAAATCCTCAGAAAACGTACTAACTTTTGGAAAATCAAAAAAACGAGGTCTTCCAAAAGAAGGTTTTTCTTTTCTGTTAAGTAATAAAGTATCCATTAAAAACTAGTTTTCAATGGAATCGGTATCTACAGGACTCTTACTTTTTACGTTATAGGTTAAAGTAAATCGAAGGGTGTCTTGCAGTGGATTACTTCTTCCGCGTGGAATTAAATAGGCAAAGTCAAATCCAAGTTGATTATAGATTAAACCTAATCCAACAGTGAAATATTTACGATTACCTTTAAGATTACTTTCATAGAAATATCCTGCTCTTGCGGCAAGAAAATCAGTATACCAATACTCAACACCTGTAGATATCATAATCTCTTTAAGTTCTTCACTAAAACCACCAGGCGCATCAGCAAAAGAACCAAACACACCACTGATAAAATTTCTGTTTGGGTCTTTTCCTGCTTCTAAATCACCAGTTGTTCTATCATAAATAGGAGGGGTAGGTACCATTAATTTGTTGAAGTCTAACAAGAAAGTTATTTTATTATATGCATCAATTTCTGTTGTTAATGATGTTCCTAGTCGTAAGTTGGTAGGAATGAAATCACCTTCACCATTATTTGTATAAGATAATTTACCCCCTAGGTTAGAAATTTGTCCCCCAAGACCTAACTCAAATATTCTTCCACCCATTACAACCTCGTTGGTATAATAAACACCGATATCTGCTGCGGCCGATTGTCCTGGTTTTGTTTGAGTTGTTACGCCATTTGTTGAAATATCAACGCCACCAGTTAGGTTTGAGTAAATGTATTTAAGACCTAACGATACACTTAAATTTCTACTTAACTTGCGGGCATAGTTCCCTCCAACAGCTAATTCATATGGTTTTCTAAATCCTAGCGATGTGTTGTTCTCATCTCTAAATTCCATTTGACCTAGGTTGAAATAACTTAAATACACGCCAACGGCTTCTTCTTTTCTTATTTTTTTGTAACCCGACAAATAGGATAACGACATGTCATTAACTAATTTCCGTAGCCACGGTGCATAGGAAAGCGAAGCACCCATGTCATCTTCCATAAAAGCAAGTTTTGCAGCATTCCAATAATTAGAGTTTGCATCAGGTGAAGAAGCAACGCCTGCATCTCCTAATGCAGCACTTCTGGAATCGGGAGAGATAGTTAAAAATGATACTGGGGTAGATATAATGTTTCGCCCCGTTCTACCTGCTAAATCATCTTCTGGAGTTACTGTTTGAGCCATTGAGTTTGTTACAAACGCCAACAAAAAACCAACTACAACAATTTTGTTCATCTATTCTAAATTTGAGTTTTTAAAAGTAGTTATTTAATTAATCAATTAAAACTAGCCTGTGCACTTTAGCCAATACTGTACTACCGTCAGCATAACGCAGAGTAACTCGACAAAAGTATATACCAGGTGTTAATTTTGTGTTATAATCATTTTCACCGTTCCAGGTTATGCCATTAATGATCAAATCACTGTTTTTTATTTTCTTTTCAAAGTGGTAAGCATTTTTACCACCTGGGTTAAAAATATCAATAATAACCTCTACATCTACACCTTCACGACTATGTTCGATTACAAAATTTGCTTGATTGGTCATTGGATTTGGGTAAGTATAGACTGTCGCTACATTATAATCAACTACAAATTTTATAGTTGATTCATTCACATTGTTGTACGTATCCCAAACACGTAGATTTAAAGTGTGCTCCCCTTCTTCTAGATCTTTAAAAGGGTAATTGACAATTCCATTTTTATAGTTGTTAATATTTGATGTATAAAAGTCATTTAATATTAGTGAGTTAGCGTCATCGCCATCCAATGTCGCGACAATCTCATGACCAAGACCTGCTGTAGATATATTAATACCATTTTTATCAAAAAGTTTTGCAAGTAGTACTGGGGAAGAGCTAACGATTCCTCCATTTTGAAAGTTGAAGTCTTCCATGTATAAATTGATTTTAGGAGGTGTATTGTCAGTCGGTACTGTTGAGGCAGTACCACCAATGGTGATGCTTTGATTACCGCCAGAAGCGTCAAGGAGAACGTTGGAAGAGTCTTTAGCGTATAAGCTTATTTTCCCAAAACCTAATTGATATGAAATGTCTTTAGGAACAATAAAAGAAGCAGTGAATCGTCCATTACTTACTGATGCCTTTCCTTCATAAAGTATGTTTTCTCTGGAAAAAAAGGTGTATTTCTGTCCTTCATCTCCAAGTGTTTGGATTTTAGATTCTTTATCATAAACGGTTAAATCTACAATGCCAGAAAAAGAAGGGTTATTCATGATTTTACCTTTCAAAGTAACCATACCTAAAGCTCTTAGTGCAAAATTAACGTTGTCTTCAGAATTCAAATCAGTGTTATTGACTTGCCATAACGTATCACCTTGAAAGTAAGCAGTATCATTTTCAGAGATGATTGTGTCTAAAACTACTTGTTGTTTTGGATAGGACAGTGTCATTGAAGGGTCGCCCAACAAAGTGAAATTGCGGTTGTTTGTTCCATCAATACTAGTGTTTTTAGTGTCTTTCATAACGCTCCCAATGGTTCTCTGACTGGTGAACACATTGTTGTAAAAAGCATTGTTTATTATGAGGTTGGAACGCGCATATACGGGACGTGTAGTTGTAAGTAATGCTATTGCACCTCCATTGGGGTTAAATAATAACTCCTCTGCACCTGATTTCAATGAGGGACTATCATATCTTCCAAATTCACAAGTTGCAGTGACAACGAGAGGTAAATTGTCAAAGTTTTTGAATCGCTTGACACTTATGCTGGTAATGATGTTTTCTTGGGTCCATTTTGTTTCGTTACCGTGACCAGTGTAATTTACAATTAAAGCTCCTTTTTCAATTTTTTGATTGAGTTTATTAATACAACTAGGTGATGTTTGACCACTAGGTGTAGATATTTGCTCGAATGCATCTAAATAAACCTTGTTAATGTTATAATCAGGGTAATTTGTTTTAATCAGCTCGGTAAGTTTATTAGCATCTTTCATATGTAGTGAATTGTCACCATCATCCGCTACAAAAACTACTTGATTTCGCCACTTGCCTAAAGATGCTTTCTCTGAAGTATAAGCACGTACTTTGTTTATGATAGCATCTGCCTCATCGGAGTTTGTCAAAGGGAATCTTCCTACTCCTATGTCCATTAAGTCGTACACTGATGACTTCTTACCTAATGAATCAAAAGTTGTATAAACCCACGTACCTTCATTGTCATTCATAAAACCATAGAAGTCATCGGAAGAATACGTTCTTACGTTGTCAAAAGACTCTTCAGCTTGATAATTGGGTACAAAATTAGTGTTGTTTTGTGTTCTGTTTTTATAGTCGTAGGAGGCATCACCAAACAGTAACACATATTTAAATTTGTTAGGGTCTGCTAGGTACAGCATTCGGATATAATCTCTTAAGGCAGTGATGTCCTGAGCGCCTGAGGAAAATTCATTGTAAATAGTGTTCGTTGTTCGTACAGTTGCGTCAATATTGACTGTTTCTAGCTTCATTTGAGCATATTCTTTTGCTTTTTCTTCAAGGAAAGGAGGTGTTATAATTAATAGGGTAGGGACTGAATTAGCATCTGAGTGTAAGTTTTGATTTTTAGTTTCTTCTACAAAAGTAGGGGCGGGAAAACTTCCGGAGCGATTGAATAGGACAAAACGCGATAGCTTAGAAGAAGAATTTGTGTGATTGAACGTAATGCTACTTCCCGATTGGTTATAAGTTATGTTTTTAGTGTTTGTCGGTTCTGTAATGTCAAACACTAGATGATTGGTAGATGCATTAGCTACTTGATAGGCAACAGTTGTATATTCAAGACTGTTTATTGTCTGAAAAAAGACTTGAGACCGGTAAGGTTGTAACCGTCTTTTAAGGTTAACTCGGATTTTGTCTAGATAAACGCTTAGGTTATTTCCTGATGAGATTAATGTTTGAGTAACATTCAATGGGTTTTGTACATTGGCTTGATTAATTGAGAGGGTACTTCTACCTGGGATAGCTAATGGACCGTACTCACGCCCATTAATCACGCCCGATATATTAAGGGTTTGTTTTTCTGTATTTTCTAAGCTGACTTGAACACTGTTTACTTGTTGGTTTGTGTTGTAAAACAGTGAAGTAACATCAATAGTTGAATTTGGGTAAAGACTAGTGACATCAAAAGAAAAAGCGTGGGTTTTTTTACTATTAGTAAATCGTTCTCCTAGCCACTCTTTTCCAGATATTAAAAAATTAGTATTGTCATTTTCATGAAACAATAAATCATCGAAGTAGTCAAAAGTGATTTCAGGAGTTTGGTTCGAAGTTTCATTTTGAACTCTCTTCCCTCTCTCATCTGATATGTTGATGAAATAATAAGCAGCATCCGAATAAAGGTTTCGAGTGTGTGTTAATTGTTTACCAACGGAGTCATATGAAATCACGTGCTGTGATTTTCCATAAAACAACACATAATCATCATTATTAAAGACACCATCATTTTCTCCAACAACCATAATTGCATTTTCCTGTAATCCATCATAACGAGGCGCTTTGTTGAGTTGAGGCAGCATCCCTCCACCGTTTCCGAAAATACGAATGTTACGTGGATCAATTGAATTGGTGTTTATCCCAACCGATTCTAGAAAACGTTTGTCTATTTTATAAATCCCATCTTCTATAATCTGAATTTTATACCACTTCCCTTGAGCCAAGGGTGAGCTTGTTTTTTGTTGAGTTTTAGCCGCTTGTCGAGTTTTAGTTACTTTGTTATGCGTAAGTTTCAATTTAAAGGAAACTAACTTTTCAAGTACTCCATCTTCATTGGTTTTAAAAGGAAGTATCTTAACAAACGTACTTTTTGTGAAGTTATCAATAGAAGTAATGGTACTTATTTCTGGGGAAGCAATAGGCGTGTTTTGTTGAACTAATTTACTTTCAAAGTCATCAAGGGATTGGTATTTGGCATCAGTGATTTCAGCTGATATTAAGTCAGTATGTTGTAAGCTGATCATGTAATATGGGAGACCAGAATTATCATCATAAATAGCTCCTTCAAAATTTAATACAAATCGTTCTGTTGATCCAATAAGTTGTTTTTGTGGAGCACCCCAATTGATAAAATAGTCTGATTGAGCTTTTGAGACTAATGTTATAACTAAAAATAAGGCGAATAGCAGCTTGGATTTGAATTTGGTCATATACAATTATATCAAGTTATTATTTCTATTAATGTCAAACTGTAGACATATGTAACTCAAACTCAATCAAAACGGTTCCCTTAATTTAATATTGCTTTTTTCTTGTAAATAATATTTCTGATAATTGAAATCACTAGATACCAGATAATTATTATTGGAATAGAGCCGTATGGAAACGCTACATATAGTATCACAGATGATATAACATACAACCAGCGGAAGTTGTTTTCACCCTCAAACTTAAAGTTTTTCATTTTAAAACTTAATAAAGGAATCTCGCTCACTAATAGGTAAGATGTTAGTAGTGTAGTGATTAACAAAAACTGTGGGCTATATACAAACCGAGCATAAAAATCATATTTTTCAGCTATTAATGGTAGTGAGGTTAAAAACATAGCGTTGGTAGGTGTGGGCACTCCTAAGAAACTATCTGTTTGGCGTGTGTCAACATTGAATTTGGCTAACCGCATTGCTGACATGATAATGATTAGAAAAGATATGTAAGGAAAAAATTCGTGTGAAATTAACCCCGTGCAATTAGTAGTGTCGCATGTCACTTTGAGCATTAAATTATACATAACTAGCCCTGGAAATACTCCAAAAGTAACCATGTCGGCTAATGAGTCAAGATCCTTACCTATCTTGTTGTTAATGTTTAACATTCTAGCCACAAAACCATCGAGAAAATCGAAGCATAATGCTGTCCACACTAAGTAAGGAGCGATTGATAAGTTACCTTGAAAGGCTAATACGATTCCTAAAACACCACAAACAAGGTTCATGCATGTGATGGCATTTGGGATATGCTGTTTTAATTTTTTCATTTAGCTAATCGCGCAATAGGGGTTGTTGTTTTTTTCAAAACCAATTTTTGTTGGCTCACCATGACCTGGGTAAACTACCGTGTTGTCTGGAAGCGTAAATAATTGGGTGTGTATACTCCTTATAAGTGTGTCGAAATCACCACCGGGTAAGTCCGTTCTCCCAATGCTTTGTTTGAAAAGCACATCACCACCAATGACGAAACCATCTTTTTCACTGTAAAAAACGATGTGCCCAGGCGAGTGACCTGGGGTGAAAAGTACTTTTAGTGAATGTATTCCAAATTGTATAATATCTCCTTCAGATAAATAACTGTCAATAGTTGTTTTTTCATATTTAGGAAAACCATATACATCAGCATAGGTCTCAACAGCTTTTAACACCTGTGCTTCAATTTGGTGTGTTTGTAACATCACTCCAAAAGTTCTTTTTACAAACTCCACGCCTAGCACATGGTCGATGTGGCAGTGCGTGTTTAATAACAGTTTTACATTAATTTTATTGGTTTCAATAAAATTTTTTAACTCTAAACACTCCTGTTGTTCATAACAACCAGGGTCTAGAATAATGCCTTCGTTCAACTCATTTACTAATAAATAAGTGTTTTCCTGAAAAGCATTGAAGGTAAACGTGTGTACATTTATCATATGCGACTACAAAAATAGGATTATAGACGAAAAATCAATTAAGTTAATTGTAAATTACCGCTTTTATGGAATATGATTATCTATTAGTAGGTCAAGGACTGGCAGGAACTGTTTTGGCTCATACGCTTGAAAGCAACAACGTGTCTTTTATGATAGTTGATGGAGATTATCCCGAAACTTCATCAAAAGTAGCTGCTGGGTTGATGAGTGCAATTACAGGTAAGCGGATTGTTAAAACATGGAAAGCGGATGAAATTTTCCCGTTTGCATTGTCGTTTTATAAAAAATTAGAAGCAGCACTTGAAGCTCAATTTTTATTTGAAAAAAGAATCTATAAGCCATTTCAAACCATCGAAGAGGAAAATGATTTCATTTCAAAATCAGCCGATAAAAATTTTAACGGGTACTTGGATTTTAAAATCGATACAGCTGCTTATGATACGGTGATTAAAAAACAACGAGGTGGTGTAGATATTTTACAAGGAGGGAATTTATGGACTAAAGAGTTTTTAAAAGTTTCTCGTCATCATTTTTTGAAATGTGACCGTTTACGATCGGAGGAATTTGATTATGACCGTCTCGAACACCATGAGACAGGGGTATTATATAAGGATGTTAAAGCTAAAAAAGTAATTTTTTGCGATGGTCCTTTTGCGTTAAACAATCCGTATTTTTCATGGTTACCTTTTGCTGTGACTAAAGGTGAGCAGTTGCGAATAACTTCTGACAGCATTCCCGAAGATAAGATCATTAGCAAAGGAGGTTATATATTGCCAATTGGTAATAAAGAGTTTATTTTAGGGGCTTCGTATGAACGTACTTTTGAAAATAAAGTGACCGAAAAGGGAAGAGAAATGATTGCAAAAAAGATGGGTGAAGTACTCAACGCTCCTTATCAAATAATTGGACAACGATCAGCGATAAGACCTACTGTGAGAGACAGGCGGCCCTTTATTGGTCAACACCCTGATTTTGAAAACATCATGATATTTAATGGAATGGGTACAAAAGGAGTTACTTTATCGCCTTATTTTGCAGCTCATTTTGTAGACTTTTTAGAAAAAAGATCAGAATTAAACAAAGAAGTCAATATAAAACGATATTACACGTTGTACTCAGAAGTTAAAAAGTGAAGCGGTTATTTTCAGTCATATGGATACTTTTAGTTGCTTGTGGTGCAAGTGCACAATCTTCACAAGTGAACTTTGGCAAAAACCGAGTGCAACACAAGTCGTTTGATTGGAAATATATAAGTACAGAACATTTTCATGTTTATTATTATCAGGAAGGGGCAAACTTGGCTTTCAACGTAGCCAGAATTGCAGAAGAAGATTATTCACGTATTTCAAAAATCGTAGGGTATTATCCTTTCAGGAAAATTAATTTGATGGTTTACAATTCACCAGGTGATTTACGACAATCGAATATTGGAATTCAAGAAAGGGCATTTATTGGTGGAGAAACTCGGCTAATAAAATCGAAGAAAGAGTTAGCCTTTACGGGAAATTATGTCGAGTTCAAACGTGACATCAGTGAAACGGTTGCGGATATGTTGATTAACTCAATGTTGTTTGGGGGGAGTTTAAAAGATGTTGTTCAAAGTTCTTATTTGCTCCATATACCAGAATGGTTTGTGGGGGGGGCAGCTGCTTACATTGGACACGGTTGGGATACAGAGATGGATGATGTAGTCCGTGATTTAGTGATTCGAAACAACTTTGACCCACGTGGACTGATCGGTAATGATGCCAAAATTATTGGTCAAAGTATTTGGAATTATATCGCTGTGACTTACGGTGAAAGTACTATTTCAAGTGTTTTAAACCTTTCTCGTATTACACATAGTGAGCAAATGAGCATAGAAAGTGCGGTAGGGTTGGCCTATAAAGATTTTATTAAGGATTGGGAGAATTATTACTTACAAGAAATGGACGTAGATTCTTTAGCTGTTTTTGCAGACAAGAAAAACCGAGTTCGAAGATTTAATAATCGAAAATACCAATATAATTCAATGTCGTATAATCCTGACTCTACATTGATAGCCTATAGTGAGAATTTTATGGGGCGAGAGCGAGTATCCATTATCAATACTAAAACGGGTAAAAAGAAATTATTTTATAGAAAGGGTAATAAGTTGGTTGATCAACAAGTGGATTATAGTGTGCCGCTCGTTGGTTGGCGATCGAAAGAAGAGTTATCGGTATTAACGTATCGTAAAGGAACACCCTATCTTTTTACAAAGAATATTAAAACAGGAAAAAAAGAGTCCAAATACTTCAGCACGTTTGATCAGATTACTTCATTTGATTATAACGGAAAGAATAATGAAATGGCCATTACTGCTTATAAAAACGGACAAAGTGATTTGTTTATTTACGATTATAAAGAAGATAGAGCTAGACGAATTACCAAAGATTTGTACGATGATATCGATGCAAAATATCAAAACGGTACTGGGAATATTGTTTTTTCATCGAATCGCTTAAATGATACTTTACGACAAGATAATGGTGATTACACCTTAATTACGGATAATTTCAATGTATTTATTTACGATAGTAATAAAAAGTACCCTGTCTTAAATCGAGTGACTAATCTTCCTATTGCAGAATATAATCCTGTGTTAACGGAAAATGGTGATGTCTATTTTTTGATGAATGTAAATCATAACAAGCAGTTATACAGATATAACAGCTTAGATTCTACCTACGAGCAAAAAACCAACTTCAAAGGTAATATAAGTGCGATTAATATGTCAAAAGGAGCAGAGCATGTTACTTATGTTATTCGAAACAAAGGTAGAGAATTTTTATACGTTGATACGCTCTTGAATTTAGATACCACTTATCAAACTTTATCACTTAGTGATTTTTATAAACCAGAAAAGCCAAAAGAAGTCAAGACATTGGATATGATATTGAATGATATTGATATTTCTTTACTGACCTTTGGATCCGATACGGTAATTAAAAAAGATCCAGCTGAAGACCAAAAAGAACAGGAAACAAATACGTATCCAAACAATAAAATTTATGGACCATTTGCTATGAAGTTAAAAATGGGAGTAGATTATTTGGTGACTACACTTGAAATAGACCAGCTTAGAGGTGTTGGTGCCTTGATTCACACGAGCCTGTCTGATATGATGAATAACCACAGAATCAATTTTGATATTTTTGCTTTAACAGATTTACGTAGCAGCAGCGTGAGTGGTGAGTATGAATTATTAAAATACAGACAAGATTTTCGAGCACTATATTCGCGTAAAAATTATTTGATCAATAATGAGTTTTTTGCTCATAATTATGTGTTAAACCGGTTTGAAGTAGGTGTGGCACACCCATTTAATGAAGTATCGCGAGTGTCGTTTAATCCAACGTATTTAAACTTAAGATATACAAACTATAGCTTCACTGCCCCCATTCCAGATTCAGTAAATCACTATGCAGGTTATCGGGTGGAATATGTTTTTGATAACACTAAAGAAAATGGGCTTAACATGTTAGAGGGTGCTCGTATAAAAATTCAATTTAGTACAAACAAATACTTTGGAAACCGTTTTGAAGGTGATTCAAGCACTCGGTTGTTTGGATTGTTGCCAGGTAATTCGTCAAGAGACTTTGCTAAGTTAAATATAGATGTAAGAAAATATTTTAAACTTTATCGTGAAATGATATTTGCTTCACGCGCATCTCTGGGGCAATTTTTTGGTCCATCACGAAAGAATTTTTTGATTGGGGGGATGGACAGTTGGTTGTTTTTGAAAAACTCAAGTGATCCACGGGGTACGGGGCCCAATCCTTTGGCATTTAACCCTGGAGTAAACAATAGCGATATTCTATTTGCTGATTATGCTACTAATTTGAGGGGATTCAGGTACAATGCTCGTTATGGTTATCGTTATTTCTTAGTGAATAATGAACTGCGAGTACCTATCATTAAAATGTTCCATAAAGCACCTATGGGATCTAGTTTTTTCAGAAACTTGCAGATCGTTGGTTTTTATGATTTTGGGACAGCATGGAGTCAAGGCAATGTGTTTACCACCGATAACGATATCAATACACAAGTGATTGAAAAACCACAAAGTCCGTTCAAAGCAACGGTTACAAACTACGAGAGCCCTTTTTTGATGGGGTACGGATTTGGTCTCCGGTCAATGTTACTAGGGTATTATATCAAGTTTGACGTGGCTTGGGGAGTAGAGGATTATGTAAATCAAGGTAAAGAGTTTTACTTCACCTTTGGTTATGACTTTTAATACCTGCTACTGATTTATTTTTTGCCAGATTAGATCTTTAAGCTCCACTAATCCTTTTTGAGTAATGGATGAGATAAAGACCGAAGGCAAGTCGATAGGAATTTCAGCTTTCATTTCTTCCATCAATTCATCATCCAACATATCACTTTTTGTAATTGCTAGAAGGCGTTCTTTTTGTAGCAGTTCAGGATTGTGTTTACGTAGTTCGTTCAGTAGAATGTCGTATTCTTTTTGTATGTTATCGGCATCAGCAGGAATCATAAATAGAAGAATGGAGTTACGTTCAATGTGTCGAAGAAAACGGGTGCCAAGTCCTTTTCCTTCCGCAGCTCCTTCAATAATCCCTGGAATATCGGCCATCACAAATGATTTGTGATCGCGGTAGGACACCACACCAAGGTTGGGCACTAAAGTTGTAAATGCGTAATTAGCAATTTCAGGTTTTGCAGCACTTACAACAGATAGCAGGGTAGACTTTCCTGCGTTTGGAAAACCTACTAACCCCACATCAGCGAGTACTTTTAACTCCAGTACAATCCAGCCATCAAGTCCAACTTCACCTGTTTGGGCATAGCGTGGCGCTTGGTTGGTCGATGATTTAAAATGGGTGTTTCCTTGACCACCCATTCCGCCAGGCATTAAAATGACCTCTTCACCATCTTCTGTTATTTCAAGCAAGGTTTCACCTGTTTCATCATATCTGGCAATGGTCCCTAAAGGAACTTCCAGCACGATATCATTACCATCTTTACCAGTTTTGTTACCACCACCACCACTTAAGCCGTGTTCAGCACGGTGATGTTTGTTAAACTTTAAATGTAAAAGTGTCCATAATTGGCTATTACCTCTTAAAATCACATGACCGCCTCTTCCTCCATCACCACCATCGGGTCCACCCATGGGTTCTGCTTTCTCTCTTCTGAAATGTGCAGATCCACTTCCTCCATTTCCAGATTGGCAATAAATTTTTACGTAATCAATAAAATTGGATTGAGCCATGACTAGATTTTGAGTGATGATGAAATAAAAAAGCAGAAGAAAGGAGTCGCCTTTTTTCTGCTTTATAAAGTAAAATTGTTTTAAGCTACCAAGCTATTAATAGCACTGCTTAGTTTTTGAAAGATGTCTTCAATTGAACCAACTCCTTTTATGCCGATGTATTTGTCTTGCTTTTTATAATACTCCGCTACAGGTGCAGTTTCAGAGTTATAAACATTAATTCTATTTTGAATCACTTCAGGATTTGCATCATCTGCTCGACCGCTAACTTTTGCTCGTTCAGCAAGTCTTGTTTTAAGTTCTTCCTCATTTACTTCTAATGCTAACATACAAGTAATTGAAGTAGACTTTGAAGCTAAAAACTTGTCAAGAGCTTGGGCTTGTGACGTAGTTCTAGGGAATCCGTCAAAAATAAAACCTTCTGCAGTAGTGTGTTTGTTTACTTCAGATTCTAACATTTTAATAGTGACTTCATCAGGTACTAATTGACCTTTGTCAATATAACTTTTTGCAAGTTGACCTAATTCGGTCTCTCCTTTAATATTAGCTCTAAATATATCTCCAGTTGAAAGATGTACTAGATTGAACTTTTCTATCAATTTCTCACTTTGTGTTCCTTTTCCTGCTCCTGGAGGGCCAAATAAAACTATGTTTAACATGATGAATCTAGTTTAGTATTATAATAAGCAGTAAAGGTAGTTGTTTTACTTGCATTGGACAACATGAAAAACCAAGGGCTTTTATTTAATGCCTCTTTTGTTTAAATGGGAGTGGTATATTTTTGAAATCTCTAAATGTTCTTTATAAGTTTTTGAAAAAGTATGATAGCCACTTCGGTCGGGTTTTGCACAGAAAAAATAGTAGTCATGTTGTTCCGCATTTAAAATAGCATCGATTGCAGCAATAGAGGGGGTAAAGACAGGTCCTGGAGGTAATCCTCGTTTTCTATAGGTATTATAGGGAGAATGGATCCGTGTATGTCGTCTCTTAATTCTTCTTACGGAATGCCCTAAAATATAGGAGATGGTTGGGTCGGCTTGTAATCGTTTACCGTTTTGTAGCCGATTTAAATAAAGGCCTGCTATACAAGGCATTTCATCATCATGATTTGTTTCTGCTTCCACAATAGAGGCTAACACACATACCTCTTCACAAGTAAGACCAAGGCGTGCAGCCTTCGTTTCACGATCGATGTTCCAAAATTGTTTATAATGTCGAACAAGTTGGAAAAGTACTTCTTTCGCTCGTGCGCTTTTAAATACGGGAATCGTATCAGGGATAAATATCGAGTAGATGTTTTCAGAATTAAATTCTGGACCTAATTCTTTAATAAAAAGAGTATCCGTCAAGGCATCAGAGAGTGCTGAATATTTAATATCTAACTTTTTACAAAAGCGAGCTAAAACATTTTTTCTTTTTCTGTACGAACGAATTTCAGCGAGCACATTTTTTTTAGGTTGTTTAGTTAGTAATAAAAGTATTTCTCGGTTGCTGCTGTTTTTTGGGATTTGAAATAACCCTAATTGATAATCCTGTTCTAAATGATAGAAAAGTGCAGCTAACTCAAAACTCCATGAATTTTTTATAATGTTTTCGGATACTAATTTAGTTTTTAATTGATAATAAGATTGGTCTTCTTTAACATAAAAATCAGCAGTTAATGCTTTGAAGTGGGTATTCGGGAAATAGAATACATAGCAAAACAACAACACGAAAATACTAAAGCATAACCCCACTTGTCTGGTAAGTCTTCTATTAGTGTTGACCCAATGTTGAAATTTTTTTCTTTTCATTTTACTTTAAAATAAAAATAATATCTGTTAAAAAAGCTTGTTTTACTATCTTGCGCAAAAATTGAACTAAAAGAAAAATGAAATTTATATACCTATTCGCATTTTTGACACTGTCGCTAACAACTTTTTCAAGAGATGATGATGCTTGGAAAGAAGCTGAAAGCATAAAAAAGCAGTATGAAATTAGAAAAGAAAACTTGAAATTTTACGGTGGCTATTATTTGTTGACAGAGCCACAACTAAAAGAATATTTCGAAACATTAGCAGATACAATTTCGGACAAAAAGGCAATTATTAAGGCACATGAAATTACCATTAGTAATCAGGCTACACAGATTAATAAGCTGACGTTGGATCTGAAAAGCACTCAAGAGAGTTTAGAGGCGAGTTTAAAACGTGAAGATTCAATCATGTCTTTCTGGGGCGAAACCTCAAAAGTAGCTTTTGCAACGGTAATGTACGTGTTAGTCTTTCTTTTAATTGGTATCGCTGCCTTTATGTTTTTATTGTTTGCTCGAAGTAATAAGTTGACTGTAGCTGCTCAAAGTGATTATGAGAAATTGAATGAAGATTATGAGGCGCATAAAAAGCGAGCTTTGGAAAGGGAAATGAAAATTAATAGAGAATTACAAACAGAGCGTAATAAAAATGCTTCTCGTTCCAAGTAAGTTTCTTTTAAGGATCTACTAACCAGCTTGTTAGTAGATCCTTATTATTTTTCGATTAACTTGATTAATCTGTTTGTTTTTGATATCCAACTTTTTGTCTAACGTATCGAGTTCACTTTTCTTTTGTTCCATACTGATTTGTTCCATCTCAATTTCTTGCTCTTCTTGTTCGATCTTAGCATCGGCTTCAGCAATTTTTAATTCAGCTTTGTTTTTGGACTTTTCTGCATTTAGAATTGACTTATCAGCCTTTTCTAAATCTGAAGTAGCCCTTTTAATTTCCTTTTCAATATCTTTCATGCGGTCAAGTTTTTGGTTGATGAACATGGTGGAGGTGTCTTGGTTTGCAGTCAATTCAGTGAACTCATTTTGTAATATTTTTATTTTTTCGTTGTTAATACGAGACCGTTCTTCATTTAAGCGAATTTTTGATTCAGACTTCATCACTATGGTGGCGTTGGCGAGTTTGTCTTTTCGAGCATTAGACGCATCTTGGTTATTTCTAATCAAACTTTGACTAATTCTGTTTTGCTCATTAAGGAGTGATTGTTTTTCTTTTAACAGGGCATCATGTTGCTCTTGGAGGTTACTTAACACAATGTTGTAATAGTCTACGTAATATTGTCTAATGGCTTTATGTAAAAATGACTTTAGTTTGGTGTAATCTTCTGGATAGAATGCGGAGTCTACAAATATTCCTTTGTTAACTTCTAATACAACATTTATTTTAGCTTGATTTTCCACTTGTTCTATGGTAGAATACATAGTGACCATTCTGGTTGAAATTTCAAGTAAGTTTATATTTTCTGCTACTAAAATACCCCGTTTAGTTTTGAGCCGAATAGCATATTCGTTCTTGAATTTGTCTTTCCAAAAGTTGGTTAAATCTTCAGGTGAGGCATCAACCATACTATATAGACTTGAAGCATATTTTTTCTTGTAAGGACTCATTTGCCCTCTTTTAATTTCTACATAGATTGCATCTGGGGAAAGGTTTAATGTATCACCATTCGTAGATATAGAGTCAGAAACAATCGTTGTATTATTATGATGAATTGGAACTTCTTTCCTATGGTGCTGAGCAAAAGTTGTCTGAATAAGTAGTAGTGTGAAAATGAATATTATCCCTCTCTCTATAAATTGCATGCAGTTTTTCATTTAATCTAAAAGTAAGTAACGTTTTCGTTGCAAGAAAGTTTGAGTCATATATAATTGTCTTAAAATAAATAAAAAAACATCATTTTAAGACTGGCTCCCTCAATATTATGATTCTAAATCTTTGAATATGTCTTTAGCGTCCACCCAAAAAGAGTCAAGTGCAGTAATACGCATTTTAAAAAAGGCAAAAATTGATTGCCAATCTTCTTCATTGAAGATGTTGACGTTGGTTAGCTCCGTATGAATAGAAGCTATCGATTTTCCGGATAAATCGGTAGTATTTTTAGTCCAAATCCAAGCTTCGTTTAACTCTGTTTCGAGTAAAAACTTAAATTCTTCAAATTGTTCAAAATATAAATCACGTATTCCTTCATCTTTACTCGTGATGTTGATGCTAATAAAGGCCTTTTTATTGTTAACGTCCATTTTAAAAGTAATGTCTTTAATGGAAGTTTTATAGTTAATCCAATTGATTGTCATTCCTTCGGCATTAGGTATTGGAGACATTATTTTCCCAAATATTGTCCAGAATTGGCTACGTTTTTTTGAGGCGGTGTTTTTATCGAACATTTTAATTAATGATATATATAAGTAATTTTTGGTATCAATTATTTGTTTGTTTAGCAGTATCTTTCATTTTTGTACTAAAGCAAGATATGAAAATCTAATGGCAGGAACTTATATAGAAGGATTAACGGGAGGGCCTCTTAAGAAATTTTTTAATCTTTTGTCTTTGGAGCGAGAAGATATAGCCTTAGTTTACTTGTATGCAGTTGTAAGTGGATTCATAAGTTTATCTCTTCCACTAGGGATTCAAGCAATTATGTCCTTAGTAACGGTAGCAAGGGTGAGTAGCTCCCTCATTGTTTTAATTGTGGTGGTTTTATTAGGTATTGTTTTGTCAAGCGCATTACAGATTATGCAGTATACCATTATTGAACGATTACAGCAACGAATCTTTACACGTGCTACATTCGAGTTTGCCTATCGTATTCCTCGAATAAAAGTAGAGTCTTTATTGAAAGAATATGCTCCTGAATTGATGAATCGGTTTTTCGATATCATGACCATTCAAAAAGGACTTCCAAAATTGATTATCGACTTATCAGCATCTTTACTTCAAATATTATTTAGTCTAGTTTTATTGGCTTTTTACCATCCTATTTTTGCGATTTATGGAATTTTAGTAGTTGTTGTAATCACCTTGTTGTTCAGGTTCACAGCTCAAAAAGGTTTAGATACCAGCTTAAAGGAATCCAAATATAAGTATATGGTTGCTCACTGGCTGGAAGAGTTATCACGATCAATGAATATTTTTAAGTTAGCTGGTTATACTGATATGCCAATTAATCATACTGACGACATGGTTTCTAACTATGTGGATGCTCGTAAAAAACATTTTAAGGTATTAATGTTACAATACAAATTCATTATCTTATTTAAACTTTTAATTACAGGAGGGTTGCTGGTTATTGGTAGCGCTTTAGTGGTTAACAAACAAATTAATTTAGGGCAATTTGTAGCCTCAGAAATCATTATTATTTTGATATTAAACTCTGTTGAAAAACTTTATAGTGGAATGGAGACCATATATGATGTATTAACAGGTGTTGAGAAAATAAGTGCAATTACACAAAAAGATATAGAATCTGACGAAGGCCTTTCTTTTGAGGAAGTTGACAATGGTAAAGGAGTTAAAATCGAGTTTAAAAACGTGAGTTATGGTTATGAAGTAAACAAACACAAAGCACTTCATGATTTAAATTTAGTAGTAGAATCGGGTCAAAAAGTGTGTGTCATGGGGTTTGCAGCATCAGGCTGCTCTACACTTATTAACCTATCAGCTAGCCTTTTGCATAAATATGAGGGGAGTATATTAATCAATGATGTGTTGCTCCGAAACATGAACTTGATGAGTTTACGCTCATACGTGGGTGAAAACCTGACTCAAAATGAAATAATGAATGGTACCATCACTGAAAATATCAGTATGGGCCGAGATGATATCTCGTTTAAAGATGTCTTAGAAGCATCTCAAATTGTGTTAGTTAAGTCATTCATAGAAGGACTTCCAGACGGGTTTGATACGCATGTTGTTCAAAATGATATAACGATACCGTTTAGTGTTGCAGCTAAAATTAATTTAGCAAGAAGTGTTGCTGAAAAACCACGTTTGTTTGTAATGGATCAACCTTTACAGCATTTAGATAAAAAAGATAAAGAGATAATATCAGAGTTTTTGACTTCTAAAGACAAAGAATGGACACTATTAGTTGCAACAAATGATATTGCAATGGCTAAACGATGCGATAAAATAATTGTTCTTAAAGAAGGGGAAGTCATAGATGAAGGTACCTTTGATGAGATTTATGCTAGGCCTTACAGTGATGAACTTTTTGAAACTTAGAAGATAGAATATGATTGACGAACTAAGATTTAAATCATTTCAAAAAGTCCAAAGCAAAGGCGAAGCAAAAAAACTCGCACGTTGGGTTATTGGTATTTTTCTAGGCGTGTTACTGTTTATTATTTTTGTGCCCTGGACCCAGAATGTGGATGGAAAAGGTAAAGTGACAACTTTGAGACCTGAACAACAGCCTCATACCATCAATTCTATTTTATCGGGTAAAATTGAAAAGTGGTTTGTGATTGAAGGTGAACACGTAAAAAAGGGCGATACACTAGCCTTGATAAGTGAAGTGAAAACAGATTATTTTTCTCCAAATATTCTTGAAAATTTAAAGTTTCAATTGGCTTCTAAAAAGAAAGCAAAAGAATCGTACGAATTTAAAGTCAAAGCATTGGATAGGAATATTGCTGCTTTAAATAAAGAATTTGAGTTAAAGTTAAATCAGTACGAAAACAAAGTAAAACAAGGTAAAAATAAAGTGGCCTCTGACAGTTCTTCTCTTATTGCTGAACAAGTTAACGTGCAAATTGAAGAAATACGTTTTCAACGAACTGATTCGCTTTATAATCTTGGTATTAAGTCAAGAAAAGATTGGGAAAGCGCGAGAATGAAATATCAACAAGCACAAAACTATTTAATTAATTATGAAAATAAACTTGAAGTGAGCCAGAGCGAGTTGCTAAACGCAATTATTGGTACTCAAAACTATTACAATGAATTTGCTGCTAAAATAAGTAAAGCTCAGTCAGATAGGTTCTCTGTTTTGTCAGACCTAAATAATGCAGAGAAAGAAATTAATGAAATACAAAATAAATTAGAGAATATAACCATCCGTCAAAACAATTACATTGTATTGTCACCTCAAGATTCGTATGTGTTTAAAACATATAAAAAAGGGTTAGGGGAAATTGTAAAAGAAGGTGAACCGTTAGTAAGTCTTATTCCTGCGAAACATGATTTAGCGGTGGAAATATATGTGCGCCCCATGGATAGACCTTTGGTAAATATTGGTGAAAGAAATAGAATTATTTTTGATGGGTGGCCTAGTTTGGTTTTTTCAGGTTGGCCAAATACTTCTTTTGGATCTTTTGGTGGTGAGGTATATGCTGTAGATAGAAATATCAGTGATAATGGCCTTTACCGTGTTTTAGTTATTCCAGATTATGAGGAGGAGGAGTGGCCAGAACAATTGACCCTTGGGTCGGGAGCAAGAGGTATTTTCTTATTAAATGATGTAGCTATTTGGTATGAGATCTGGCGACAAATCAATGGTTTCCCACCTGATTTCTATGATGGTAATAAGAGTCAATATAAGCTAGACGAATCCATTGATAAGAAATATCATACGAAATAATATGAGAAGATTATCAGTAGTATTTATTCTGTTTGTTAATATTTCTTTTTCTCAAGATACATTATCCTATGAGCAGTTTTTAGAGTTAGTTACTACATTTCACCCTACTGCTCAACGGGCAGCATTACAAGGTGAAATGGGGGAAGCATTGGTAAGCTTTGCTAGAGGAAATTTTGACCCTGTCTTACAATCAAAATTAAAAGAAAAGTATTTTCAGGATAAGCATTATTATACCCTTTTTAATTCTGAAGTATCGATTCCTACAATTACCGGTGTTGAATTGAAGGCAGGTTATGGAGATAATGCTGGTGTCTTCTTAAACCCAGAAAATTATACACCCAAGGATGGAACAGGTTATGTTGGTGTATCAGTTCCGTTGGGCGCTGGTCTGTTAACTGATGAAAACCGTGCTGGACTAAGAATGGCTAAGCAACAACAAGCGCAACAAGAAGCTCTTGGAGAACTAACTTTAAATGATTTATTACTAGAAGCATCCATTGCTTATTGGGACTGGTATAAATTTCATTATACTTCTGAAAATTTATTAAAGGCAACTCAAATCAGCACAGAACGTTTTGAATTTGTTAAACAGGAGTATTTAGTAGGAGAGTCTGCCGCTAATGATACGTTGAAAGCTTTTGTACAATGGCAAGATCGTTATCAGAATTTTTTTGAAGCAAATAGAGGAGCGATTGAATCTTTTCTGACGATGAACACCTTTCTCTGGGATGATACCCTTGTTTTAAAGCAAGGACTGGTGCCGCAAGAGTTGACTTTTTCTGATGAGGAAATACAGTTGTTAGATAGTATTGCCAATTTGAACGAGTCACACCCTAGTTTAAGGTATTATGAAGCAAAACGATTAGAAGCAATAGCAAACAGAAGATTGAAAGCAGAAAAACTAAGACCTAAGTTAAACTTTGAGTACTTATTATTATCCGAAGGAGTGATGCCACAATTTGACGGTTTTGGAAATAATCAACTCTGGGGACTTAGTTTTGAGTTTCCCTTATTAATTCGTTCAGAACGTGCAGGGGTGCAAATGGCAAAAATTAAAATTCAAGACTCTCAGCTGATGTATGACCTGAAAGAAAGAGAACTAACAAATAAACTTAGTAATCAATACCGACAAACTAATTTGTTAAAAAGTCAACTAGCTACTTTAGAAAGTTCTATTTCTGCCTATACGAAGTTAGTAAGTGCTGAACAGCTAAAATATAGAATGGGGGAGAGTACGCTTTTCGAATTAAACATGTGGGAGCAAAAAATGATTGAAAATCAGAATAAATTTTTAAGTCTTTCATCCAAATATGCTACTAGCTACGCTAAAATCAAATGGATAAAAGCCGATTGGGAATAGTATCAAAGTAATTTCAATACCTTTTTATTAAAAATACTGACACCTTTTTGGTTCATATGGTGTGAGTCATAAAAGTGTAGTGAGTCAGAAAATTGTTCTCTATCAGTATTAAAGTTATAATATGTGCCGTAGCTATTGAAAATTGAATCAGTTTTTTGGGTTGTTGTGTATTGATTATATTCTTGTTCAGTAACTGGAGCTTGTATTAAAATTATATTGATAGCATGATATTCTAATTTGTTTATAACTGATTTGAAGGCTTCAAGTTGATGCTCCTTTATTCGGTAATCAATTGTTTCTTTCACAATGTTAGCGGTATCAAATTTTATTTTTTCTACATAACCGCTATTTTTAATATAAATGTCACCTTTGTGATAAATAGTAGGCTTTTGATTTTTTATTCCTACAAGCTGTCGGAAATAACTGTAAATAAAAGTGTTATATGACTTTATGTTTTTAGTATCCATGGCTAATAGAAGACTTTCAAAATTCAAGCAGTCATTAGCGACAATGTCTAAGGTTGACTCTAAGCCGTCACTGGCTAAAATTTCGGGATTGACTTCATAAATGACAGTTTTGGGATTAAATTTTCCCAAATATCGGTCAAGTAAATAATTAGTTTGAATTGGAGTTTGGGAACGAGTACCCAGGTTGAAACTATTATATCCTTCCTTTTCAAATATTCGTGGGTCAAACCCACGGTATGCATGCGATGAACCAAGAAAAAGAATATCAACTGGTGTTTTTTTAGACGTATCATTTAATCGTAAAGTAGTATCACTTAAATAATAAGGAAGGTTCTCAAAGAATCTAGGCGTAAACAATAATCCGCAGATTATTATACCAACAACATAAAATACTGAAGAAAATATAACGAATTGTACTATGGTTTTAATGAATGTTTTCAATTTAGAATTGGAAGTAAATAAAAGGCGTTTCTTCAGTTTTCATATATAAACCAATCATTAGGATTAAAACCGCGTACATTGTCCAACGAACAAATCGTGGTTGATTCTTAAATGTTTTTTCAATGGAGTATTTGTCTTTTTTACCAACCCATTCCATCAATATAAATAGTAAAACTAACCCAAATGTGCGAATGTAAGCATTGGGTAATTCTGGACGCACCCATAGCGTGGTAGTGAAAATTCGGTACAAATAATTTAATGCTTGATCGAGTGTCTCAGATCTAAAAAACACCCACGATAAATTTACTATAGAAAAAGTAGTGAATATTGAAATCATATTTTTAGCCTCAATGGGGGTATCTGTTTTTCGCTTGCTGTTGCGATTGATAAATGAAAATCCTATTAATAGTACAGCATGGATGGCTCCCCAAACAACGAAGGTCCAGTTAGCACCGTGCCACAAACCACTGATTAAAAAAACTAAAGCAATATTTCGGTATGTTTTAAGTTGGGATACTTTGTTGCCTCCTAGGGGAATATATACATAATCTTTAAACCAGGTTGATAAAGAAATGTGCCATCTTTTCCAAAACTCACTGATGTTTCGTGAAAAATAGGGGTAGGAAAAGTTTTGCATAAGGTCGAAACCAAAGAGCTTAGCTACACCAATAGCCATGTCAGAGTAACCAGAGAAATCACAATAAATTTGAATGGAAAAGAAAAACAGACCGAGCAATAGCGTACTGCCAGACAATGAGTTTGAATTTTCAAATACGATATTTACATATTCAGCACAGTTGTCAGCAATCACAATTTTCTTCAACAGACCCCATAGGATTTGTTTTAGACCATCATAAACTTTTAGCAAGTCAAAAGTTCTTTTTGTTTTAAACTGAGGCAATAGTTGTGATGCTCGTTCAATAGGTCCTGCTACTAGTTGAGGGAAAAAACTTACAAAAGCCGCAAAAGAGATAAAATCGGATGTCGCTTCTATTTTTTTATTATACACATCTATAGCGTAACTCATGGTTTGAAATGTATAGAAACTAATGCCAATAGGAAGAATGATTGATAAGGAGAATTCGTTAAACGGAACACCCATCATTGAAAAGGATCCGATAAAGCTATTGATGAAAAAATTGGCGTATTTAAAATAAGATAGTAATCCCAGATTAGTAATTATACTCACCCATAAATATACTTTTGGCGAGTTGCTTTTTTGAATTTTTAATCCACAGAAGAAATCAATACTTGTGCTGAAGGCGATGAGGATTAAAAAACGCCAGTCCCACCAACCATAAAAAACATAACTAGAAACCAGGATAAGAGTGTTCTGTAGTTGTATGTTTTTACTGTTTATTAACCAATAGAAAATAAATACTAATGGTAAAAAAAGAATAAATTCAATTGAGTTGAATAGCATGCATGATAGATCAAATACTGACTTACGATGGTAAAAATACTTTTAAATTTTATTTAGTTAAAAAATTAATTTTTTTCCAAAAATTAATTGTGTCTTTAATGAATTATAAGCACATTAGACGACTATTTAATAAAGTTTATATGTCGAATATTTTTTACCAAATAGATGCCTTTTCAGATAAGTTATTTTCTGGAAATCCAGCAGCAGTTTGCCCGCTTGATAAATGGATCCCTGATAACACCATGCTACAATTAGCTAAGGAGAACAACCTTTCGGAGACAGTCTTTTTTGTTCCCACAGATGAGGGGTACCAAATAAGATGGTTTACTCCAAGTTGTGAAGTTAGGCTTTGTGGACATGCAACTTTAGCCGCTGCCTACGTTTTGTGGGAGTTTCTTGATGAAAAACGAGCCATTATTCAGTTTCAATCATTAAGTGGGATGCTGTATGTATCAAAAGAAGAGGGATGGATTAAACTTGATTTCCCTCAAAGTATACCTGTAAAGTGCGACAAACCTCAGTACATAGAGGAAGGATTAGATAGAAGAGTTTATCACACCTATAAAGCGGAAGATTATATTGTTTTATTGGAAAATGAGAATGAGGTCAAGAAAATAGATCCCTTTTTTGAAGATTTAATTAAAATACCTGTTCGTGGGATTATTGTAACAGCTCCAGGTGATGATTGCGATTTTGTCTCTCGTTATTTTGCTCCTGCTTCAGGTATCAATGAAGATCCTGTGACAGGGTCTTCACATACACAGTTAATACCCTTTTGGGCGACAAGACTAGGCAAACTAAAAATGAATGCGAAACAAGTTTCTGATAGAGGGGGAGTGTTGAAATGCGAGTTAGCAGGCGATCGAGTATATATTTCAGGTAAAGCGAAGCTTTACCTGAAAGGAGAATACAGTACAAATTAAGTGATATTAGTATTTCACTAATTTTATCTTACTTAATGCTATTGGTTCTTTAATTTCTAAGATGTAAGTACCTTTACTGAGGTTTTGAGTGGATAACTCAACTGTTTTACCAAACAGATTATCTTCTTCATACACAACATTACCAGCAACACTGTATATCGTTAACTTTCCATTAATAATATCTCTCTCAGAATTTAAAGTTACCACATTACCGGTGACGGGATTAGGATATAAGTCAAGTTGAGTTGCTTGAAAGTTTTTAGAATCTACAGCTCTAATTTGCGAGAAGGAATACTTACCATCAAAATCGACTTGCTTTAGTCGGTAGTAACTTATTCCATCCAAAGGAGCATAATCTATTTCTTTATAGTTTAACAGTTGGCTAGAGGTACCAGCACCTTTCACCTGGCGTAATTGCTCCCATGATTCACCATTTTTTGATCGTTCAATGATAAAGTAGTCGTTGTTTTTTTCAGTGATAGTAGTCCAGTTTAGCTTTATTTTATTGTTGTCTAACACCGCGTTGAACTCCCCAAGTTCAATAGGTAACGGGTTATTTGGTGTGCCAGATCCAATTGTGAATGGGCTAAAGTTAGAAACTAATGCGCCAGATGTTATTGTTCCATTACTAGTTGAGCCTGAAATCGCCCCATTACCTAAATTTTCCCATTGAGAGCCGTTCCAATGAGCTAATAATAATTCCGAAGGAGTTTGTACAACACCACTTCGAGCAGTGCTCCAACTTAAGGAAACCGATACATTGGATGAAGGGCCACTGTTTCGAGAAATATTCCAGTATTCTCTTGTGCTAATATGGTTAATTGAACCCTCTTTTGAAGTATTGTCAAACGAGACATCTGGATTAGTATCAAAGTACTCCGCTTCAAAATAGTGTGCAATATCAGCTGGTGCAGAAATGCTTACAGGAGCGTAAAGATTATTTTTCCCTATAGGAAAAGTGAATGCATCGTTTCCAATTTTTCTTACCAGTCCTGAAATATGACTGCTATCTGATGCACCTGTATAGGTGGAATTATCCTGAAATATCACACGATTAGCACCTGTAGCTATATGACCGTCAACAAAAGTGATGCTACCTGTTATTTGCATATTTTGAGTTAACGTGATTGCATTTGTACTTGATTTATTAATATTCAACTGAAAAAAAGAACTGACGCTACTACCTCCTATGGTAACTGGATTAGCACCTTTAAAATTAACTGTTCCGCTATTAGGGGTTATTGTACCATTATTCATCCATGAGCCATAAACGTCTAAGTTCTTAGTTGGATTGATAAATAAGGAGACACCTGATTGAATGAAAATTGAATTTGTTACAGCGCCATCTGCATTAATAACAATGTTATTAGCTGTATTTTCAGGAATATAGGCGCTGACTGTTTCTGAAGGTGCGTTACCACACCAATTATTTGCTAAAAACCAATTGGAATTAGAACTACCATTCCATACTGTTTCGTTTGCATTGTTTTCAGGTCCATTGAGGTAATTAAACACTAAACCTCCATTTGAACCACCACCTGCTTCTTTAATAGTATATTCTATTTCAGAATTAGCACCCAGGTATCCTTGCCAAACATTTGATTTGTAAGTATTGTTATACCAGTTATTTTGTGAAAAGACAGAGGTGCCATCAATGATTAAATTGACCTCATCATCGTGATTGGGGATATCTAATTGATAAAACCCACAATCGAACCCTTTTCTTTTATAAGTAAATGAATGTTGGTCATTAGGGACGTCACACCCTACATATCCAGCAGCGTTAGATGGAGAGCCATTATTAGACCATACATCTCTTGTGTCAAAATTGAGAGTGTTATGTTCATAGTTTCCATAATAGGTATTAAAATTATTACCATCATAGACATATACATTCCATGTTTCATCTCCAAAAATGGCTGGGTCTCCTGTTATTTCGTCTATATTTATCGTAACCGTAGCTGTGTTAGTAGCACAATTGTTAGATCCTGTGACGGTGTAAGTGGTAGTAGATGTAGCATTAATAGTCACATCATGTCCGCTGGCGGAGTTTACAGTGACACCCGTCATTGGTGACCATGTATATGTTGCAGCACCAGAAGCAATAGCATTGGTTGAACCTGAACTGCAAAAAGGTCCAGCAGTGTTAGGGGTCACGCTGGTTGTTGGTAAAGGGTTTATAGTCACATCAACTGTATTTGATAGCGTACAACCAGTTGTAGCATCAGTAGTTGAAACGGTATAGGTCTGAACAGAATTAGGAGTAGAACCATTCGGTGAACACACGACACTGGCCGTATTGAGTGGAGCTACTAAGTGTGTAGAGTTTAAACTCCAGTTATAGTTTGGAGCATTACTAGCTATTAATGTGGTATTAGAACCAGCACAAATGGTTACGTCAGGACTTAGAGTGGGGTGATCAAATGATACAAACGTTACACGTCCATAAGATTCGCCTCCATTGTCCGACCAAAGAAATTCAACTTCTGTGTCAGGGCCCAGGTAACCTCTCCATATGTTATTTCTAGCTGCGCAGCAGCCTGTGTTGGACCATTGTTGTATGCCGTCAATAATTAATTTTGCAGCATCATCATGGCCAGATTCATTATTGGTTCCAGCGATGTTGATTTGATAATAGCCACAAGTAAACCCTTTTCTTTTATATTGTACAAGATGAAGGTCGTTAGTTACTGGGCAACCCGCATAACCCGCAGCAGTAGAGGGGTTTGAACTAACACTCCACAAATCTGAAGAATTGAAATTAGTTCCTGCTTGAGTATAAAAACCTCTATAATCACTGAAGTCAAAGTTCGTGTTATTATACGAAGCAACGTTGTAGCAGTATGCGTTCCATACATTATCGCCAAATACATTTGGGTTACCGAAAAATTCTTCGTTACTAACCGTATAAAAGTCTCCTGAAGTTGTTGATCCAACGGTGGTTGTTGGTTGATTTTGTGAAGCGTATTCTGTAGTTAACCAGTTTGCTGAAAGTGCTCTAGAAGCTACTCTTATTTCATCAAGTTTGCCATTAAAACGGCTTCCTGATTCTCCTCCATTAACTTCACCGCCAATTGATGCATTTCCTGCGTCAGTTCCCCAAGCATTGCTAAATGTTCCAGTCGCTACTTGAACACCATTGATGTAGATGCGTTTAACATGATTTGTGATATCAGCAACAGCAGCCACATGGTACCAAGTATTATTTAATATTAGATTGTTAGGAGAATCAATTGATACAGGATTAGATCCTCTAGAATAAAAACGTAAACTTCCAGCACCAGGATCTCCTAAGCTAAGTGAATAACCACCAGAGTTATCTCTATCGTCAGAAAAAATTCGTTGACCGCCAAGGGTATTGTTTGTGGAGTTAATCCACCCTGATATGGTGAAGCTAGTGGTTTTATTAGGATAATTAGTTAATTCAACCCAGTCGTTTGGACGGTTGAAATTCCGACCTGAGCCTATTTTTCCAGTAGCATTTGTGGATCCATTGTTGGTGCTAGATATACCCTTGTCAGAATTATCTGCTACACTATTGGAGAAGTGCCATACACCTTCATAACCAGAGGACCATGTTGCAGATGTTGATTGGTCTGTGGTAATGGAAGTTTTTCCATATAGCATTTGAATGACAACATTTGTACCAGCAGTGAGTGTAGGTATTTTAACCCATGCCACGTATTGGCCTGTTGCAGAGTTATAGGATTCTTTCTGAAAGTCTAATTGATTTCCTGAATTATCAGTAAAAATGATGTCGTCACCCTGAGCATCTGTAACCTTCCCCGATGCAGCAGATAAATCCGCATCAGTATGAGAAATCAAAACGGGAAAGTTAATATGTGGTCCTCCAGAAATTCGACTTCCGTTAATAGTAATGTTTTTTTTGTAGTGAAAACCGCAGTTGTCTTGTGCGATAAGGGTAGTACTTGTGAGAAGTAATAAATAGGTGAAGAAGCAAATAACTTTCATTAGGAACTTTTATAAGTGGCTGATAAATTGTGTTAATCGTGTTGGTTACGGATATTATTAATATTCGTATGACAAATTACGTCTATTTATAGGTGGTGTAATGAAAAATTCGATAAGCAATATATAAAACCCTGTGAAAAAGTAAAAAACTCGTTTAATCAATTTAATGGCTAGATGTTGAATTTAAAAGTTGTACAAAAGCATTAAGTTAACCCTGCCTGCGTTATTCAATTGAAAATTACTTGTTTGCTGGACTATGGGATTTTGCCACTCAAGCCGTATCAAACACGATTTTATACTGTAACCGCAACTTAAATTTGTGAATAGAGCATTTACTGACGTCCCTTCAATTTTTATTTTATTTTGAAAATCAGTATCGCGGTTTTCATAGTACAAACCTATCATAGGGATGATGGAATTGTTACCTGTTTTAAAACTGTAAAACAGGTTTGTTTGCGTGTTAAATCGCTTGCCAAATTCATAATTCAAGGTATTAGTTTTAAATGTGGTGCCGGTTGAATAGGATAGTGTAGTTGCGTTTCCCCACGTTTGATTTACTTTTAAACTATAAGATAACCTTAATAAAGGTTCAAATCCCCCACGACCTGTGTAGTGTGCTGGGTCAATATTAGGTTCATTTTTAATGGTTCCTGTAGGTAAAAACAGACCTAAGCCATATTTAAAGGTATGTTTTAGTATATTGTTTTCAATGACAGAGACTTTGTCAATTGCTAATAGGACATCTCCAATACCTTGGTGAATTCTTAGACTATCATCAATGAGACCATTTTCTATTACTTCATGAAAATAAATGCTGTTTTTAGCTAGTGGAATATTGATTAAAAAGTTCCATTTATTTTTCATATTATAATTTAACCTTACATCAATAGACTGGTACGACTCGTAATCTTTTTGTGAGGGGTTAACTCTTTTGCTTTCAACTAAATGTCCGGTGTGTGCATTATTATACGATCGCAAGTTGCCACCATTAAAAGTAAAGTTTGAACGGTGATTTAATGAACTGTATCCGTTCATAAAGCTATAATTGTAAAAAAGTCCAACATAACTTTTGGCTTGTAGAGGTGAAAACTCATAAATACTACACGCGTCACACCCCCACAAGTTTTTTGCAGCTAGAATTAGGAAAAATAGAGCTAGTTGTTTCATGGAAGGAGCATTTTATAGGTAAAGAAACCACTGTTGTAATTGCTAAACAGCGTGGTGTTAAGGTTGTTGCGGTAATCTGGATTATCGAAATCTATTGCATAAGGCGAGTTGAACAACCAATAAATGTCCGCATTAATTTCAATTTCAACCGTTTTGTTTTCTTCAATAACTAAGTTGACAGGTGTATGGGGAACATTGTGTGATGTTCGATGGGGAGTCAAATCACCAAATAAATAGTTGCTTGAATATGATTTTGTTTTATTTCTGATGGTAAAACTACCTGTTGTGTCCAGGTTGGTATAGTAATCTCCGTCAATTTTTATGTGGAGGTTGCTAGTTTTGTCATCACTGAGCATTGTTTCAGCAGCATCTTCTGAGTTTTGAATGGTTAAAAGAGAAGTATTGGTTAAATCATTATTGGTAAAACCTAAATCAAGCGATAGTTTGAAATATTTTTTCGTAGGGATACTATCAATAATGATGGTGTTGGTGTTCTCTTGATCAATAATATAGTAGCTATTATTTTCCTTCCAGATACCAAAGTTGCTATCTACAAGCGTGATGTTACTAATAACATACTTAATAAGGCTAATAGATATGGTGTCATTCGATTTTAATAGATATTTTTTATCTAATTCAAAAGGAATATTTTCATACCTATTCACAAATGAAATTTTAAGTTTTCCATAAGTGGTTGGTGTTTCTTGTGCAGGTTTTGGTAGTTGATCTTTGGTATTGCATGCGCATAAAAGACAAAGAAACAATGATATGAGAAGAGAGGTGATTAATCTATACATATCACTTGTTTGGGTTCGAAAAGGATGAATTAGTTAAAAAAGGCTCATCAGTAAGGGATATTAAAAAGGCTTCTAATGCCTGCTTTTCTTCTAACGAAAACTGAAAGCCGTTTTTCGGAAGTTCAGGAGAAGTGAAGTCGCTGTTTTTTATACCACGACTATAATGTTCAATGACTTCAGGTAAGGTTTTAAACCTACCATCATGCATATAAGGAGCTGAAACCGCTATGTTGCGTAGTGATGGCGTATGGTATTTGCCTTTATCTTGGTCTAAAAATGTAATTCGGTATCTTCCCCATTTTAAATCTTCAGGGTCATTGAAATTAAAACTTGAGTCGAGCCCGTTGTTATGATAATCGAAATCACTAAAATGAGGGTAGGAGTGACATGAGGTGCAGTTTTTTTCAAATAGGCTTTTACCCATTAACTCTTGGGAAGTGTAAGAATATTTTTTTTCACGAAATAGGTCATAAGATGTGTTTTTTGAAATGAGTGTTTTTTGAAATTGTGCTAAAGCATATAGAACATACTTTGTTTTTATCGTGTCTTCAAAAGCCTTTTGAAAAAGAGAAGGGTAGGTAGGGTGATTCTTTAGTTTATGAAGAAGCTCGTTTAAATTCGATGCCATTTCATCCGCATGAGTGAGTGGTCCGAGAATTTGAGATTCTAAGTTGAATGCACCACCATCCCAAAAAAAATCTGTTTTCCATGCTAAATTAAAAAGGGTAGGTGAGTTACGTTCTAATTCAAACTTTGAATCACCGACAGAAGGCGAACGTTGATCTGCAAAAGCTTGTTGTTGATGATGACAGCTAGCGCAGGAAATAGTATTGTTTTTGGACAATATAGGGTCATAGAATAACTTTCTACCAAGCTCAATTCCTTCTAAGGTAAGTTTATTTTCGGAGTGTTCAATCGGGGTTCCAAAATAATCAGGTGCATTTAATCGGTATGCAGAAGGCAATATATCCTCAGGCTGATCATCTTCCGATGAACAACCTGAGAATAGAATTAAAAATAAAATGTAAGTAAGATATTTATTGAACTTCAATGTGGTGTATATCAAAGAATTTTTCAGCGTAGTTGTCAGCAACCTTAGTACTTGCTCCATGCGCTTGACTTTCAGTATCCAAATCGATAGTGTTAGGTGTTTTAAATGCCTCAGCTAAGTTTGATCTAAGGTGTATTTCAGTCGTTTTTCCTTCTGATATTACCGCTCTAAACATATTCATATGATCACCATCGGTTGAAGTTCTCATGTTAGACATGTTTTCACCAAAGCGTATTGTTTTGTAGTTAACATCAGTACCTACATGAAATTTGAAACTTCCAGATGAAGTATCTCCTTTATAATCACCTTCTATTCTAATGAATTTATAACCGCTGTTCCAGTTCCAGATCATTCCATCAGCGCCACTCGGATCAAGATCACCATCGTTTCTGGCAATATCATGATTAGCATCTTTATCCACTCCAAGTCCGAAGCACAAGCCGGTATAGGTATCGGTAGGGATATCTTTAATTTCTATTTCTTTACCTTCTGTATCTATTAGGTAATAGCTGTTTGGTATTTTAACAGTATCTCCATTTTCTTTAGTCAAGTAGACGTTGCTAATATAGTACCGCATCATGCTTACTTGAATGGTATCACCACTTTCAATAATGTATTCTGTTTCAGTAGAAAGTAATTCTCCTTCAAAGCCGTTGTCAATTTTTAATCGGATAGTTCCAATTTTTGAGGTTGTTGTATCTTTTTCTTCTTCTTCTTTTATTTTTTCATCATCTTTTATTTCAATTTTGTCTTCCTCATCTTTTTCACAAGAAGAAAATGTAAGTGATAAAGCAATTAAGCTTAATAGTATAATTGTTAATTTTTTCATTTTAATGATATAGAGTGTTAACCACAATTTTGTGACAAAAAACAGCCATAAAATGCGTTAACGGTTAATAAATTATTTTAGGTGTGTAAACTGCTGTTTACAGATTATTCATTCTTATTAAAAACTAACCCTTAGGAGGGGGGGCAGATAAGTCTTGTGTCAATGACTTGTAAAAAATAGTATAATTAGAAAAGTGGTTATTTTCAATTATTGATACAGATAATTGATTGTTAATGTTAACTAATTGATTTAGAATAAATTCGTATGAAATCTGACTTATTTTTAATTCAACTGGAATGTCCTGTTGGTCAGGCATATTTTCAAGAACTTTCGTTAAGTAACAGGATCCTGCACAAAGTGTAGGCTTTGCTTTGTTGACACAAAAATTTTCAGCAAAAAAGTCTTGATTAGCATAAAATGAACTAATGACAACTACACTTGAAAGGGTGTTGATTAGCATTAATACTAACAATAATTGACTAATATATTTTTTTAGACGCACCAAGAGTAGCAAATATAATTAATTGTTATCAATTATTAGGGTCAGAAAAAGATTTGTTATTGATGAATTTTTCATCGGTTAATGTTTTAAGAAACGCGATGATTGCTTTTTTCTCTTCCTCCGTTAGTGCCAGAAAAGAACTACTGGTATCATTATTAGTGTCTTGCATCAATAAGTCAATATCGGTTCTATTAATATTAACATGTTCGTTATAGTGATCCAATACTTCCTCCAAAGTAGCAAATCGACCATCATGCATGTATGGAGCTGTCAATTCAATGTTTCGTAAGGTAGGTGTTTTGAATTTACCACGATCATCAGGAATTCCGGTAACAGAAAACCTCCCTACGTCAGCAAAAGAACTATCAATACCATTACGGTGGTAGAGAAATTGGCTTTGGAAAAAACCAGTGTGACAATCGCCACAATTTCCACCTCTTGTTTCTGGTGGAAAAGGGTGGTTGTAGAACAAATCTTCACCTAGTTTTTCTAATGCAGTTGGAGTGTATTCTTTACGTTTGGCTTTGTCATACTTCGAGTCTTGTGAAACGAGTGTACGCTCAAACTGAGCGATGGCTTTAGCGAGTAGGGTTGAGGTTATTTCTTTTGTTCCAAATGCCTTTGCAAATAGAGAAGGGTATTTTTCTGATTTATTTAATCGGTTAACGGCTTCTGCTATTGATAAATTCATCTCTAAAGGATTTTTAATGGGTTCGAGGGCTTGAATTTCTAAGCTTGAAGCGCGTCCATCCCAAAAGAACTCTTTTTGAAATATCAGATTAGACAGACTCATCGACTGTCGGGTTGATTTTTTTCCATCCACACCAGTGCTAAATTTTTGAGGGTCAGAAAAACCTTTCGCTTGGATATGGCAACTTCCACAAGATACAGAAGAGTCGCTGGATAAAATTTTTTCGTAAAAAAGTTCTCGTCCTAAAGCAACACCTTCAATGGTTAAGGGGTTGTCAGCAGGTATTTCATATTTTGCTATTGACAGAGGTGCTTTTAATTCTAATAAATAGTCGATAGTGACCGTTTGAGGTCTTGGTTCAGTGTCTTCTGGGTTGGTGTTGCAGCTAAAAAGTAAAGTAGAAAAAAACAAAAAGCGAACCCCAAGATAAAAGAAGAGGTTCGCTTTTTTATTTGATTTACTCATTTCAAAAATATAAATGAAATTATTATACTTCTAACAACGCATTTGTCTTTTTAACTGCATCAGCACTCTCAGCTAATTTTGATTTTTCAGCAGCATCTAATTCGATTTCTACAATTTTCTCTATACCATCTTTTCCTATGATACAAGGTGCACCAATTGCGATATCAGACAAACCATATTCACCATCAAGGAAAGCAGAACAAGGAAACATTTTTTTAGAGTCAGTTGCAATTGCGTGAACCATTGCAGATACAGCAGCTCCTGGAGCATACCATGCACTTGTTCCTAACATTCCAGTTAATGTTGCTCCACCCACCATTGTTGCTTTTGCTACTTCTTCCAATTTGTCAGCAGATAAAAACTCAGAAACTAATACACTGTTTCTTGTTGCTAAACGAGTCAAAGGAATCATCCCCGTGTCACTGTGTCCACCGATAACCATACCACTCACGTCAGATTGCGGGCAATCCAAAGCTTCAGCTAACCGGTACTTGAATCGAGCACTGTCTAAAGCACCACCCATCCCAATAATTCTGTTTTTTGGTAACCCCGTAGCTTTGTGGGCAAGGTAAGTCATGGTATCCATTGGGTTACTTACCACAATGATGATAACGTTGGGAGAATGTTTAACTAAGTTTTCAGAGACTGTTTTAACAATTCCAGCATTAATACCAATCAATTCTTCACGCGTCATACCTGGTTTACGAGGAATTCCACTAGTAATTACTGCTACATCACTGCCAGCAGTTTTCGAATAATCATTAGTGCTACCAGTTATTTTAGAATCAAAACCTAAAAGAGAAGCTGTTTGCATCAAATCCATTGCTTTACCTTCCGCAAAGTTTTCTTTGATATCAACTATAACTACTTCTGAAGCAAAATTTTGAATAGCAATGTATTCTGCACAACTAGCGCCTACAGCTCCAGCACCTACAACAGTAACTTTCATTTTGTTTATATTTTAAATTTATACAATGAATTTCAAGGGCAACAAAGTTATTAAACTTGAGCAGATTACACGAATTACCAAACCCAAATTTTAATGATTAAATTCAAAATAGGCAGTGGTTAATTGGAAGGTTATTTATAGCTTAAAATTGTTCTCTAAATTCCCTATTTGTAAAATATGTAGTGCAAATATGATTTTCGTTTTAATAGTGCTATTTTTGAAACAACGATGAATCAGAAGAAACCGAGTATTATTCAATTCGATTCAGTAGGAGAAGAGGGTGAGGGCATAATTTCTATCGCTGAATTTGCCCGATCTATGCCTTTCCCTGTCAAGCGCGTATATTGGGTTCATGGTACACCTGATAACAATGAGCGTGGTAATCACGCTAACCTTGAAAACAAAACTATAGTGGTTTGTTTGAATGGTACAGTAGAGGTGAAGCTTGATGATTTAAAAAACAACGTGTTTCATTATAAATTAGACAATCCTAAAGAAGGCTTGTTAATTCCTACTAGTCATTGGAAAAGGTTTGTTTTTTCTGAAGGTGCAGTACTTTTATGTCTGTGTTCTGAAAAGTTTTTAGAAGCAGATTATGTGCGTGATTTCAAGGTGTTTACACGTATGAAATACGATAAGAAAGCATCAATTGTATAATTCACATGTCATTTCAAACACAAGTAGATCGAAACTTGAGCGATTCGGGCTATAAAAGTTTATTCTTTTTCAATTCAGTTAAATTTTTAAAAGCGAATAATGCAATCCCTCCTATTTCTTTTCGATTAAACAAATCAAATGAAATTATTGCGGCAATTCATTTTTCAATTCTAGGAGATAAGGCTATTAGTTTATTACAAGCACCTTTTGGCGGCTTAGATTTTCATCATTCGGTAGAATTATCAGATATCGATCGTTTTCTTTCAGAAGTATTAGTAGAGTTACAGGCAAGAAAAATAAAATCGATAGAGTTGCGTCTACCTCCTTCAAGTTATGCTCCAGCCATAGAGGCGATACAAGACAACTTGTTAAAAAAGCACGGTTTTAAAATTTGTGGAAGTGAAACCAACTGTCATATCGAAGTAAATCCTACAACAACCTTTTGGTCACGGTTGCGCTCAAGTGAAAAAAATAAACTCAATCGAAGTTTAAAGGCTGGCTTTAATAATAATGAACTTCCCAAGTCTGAATTTAATCAAGTGTACGACTTAGTGCGAGAGAATCGTGAGGCTAAGGGATTTCCTTTGACGATGGAAAGAAATCATTTAGAAAGATTAGTTCTCAAATTTGACGAGTATAAACTTTTTGGATGTTATGATCATGATAAACTAATTGCTTGTACGGTTTCAATTGTAGTGAATAAAACAATTTTATACAATTTTTATATGGCAGATAGTTTAGACTATCGTTCATTTAGCCCATTAGTTTTTTTAAACGAATATGTTTATAACTGGTGCGTGAAAAATAATTTCAGCCAACTCGATCTGGGTACCGTGTCGGTTGATGGTGTCATTAATGAGGGGTTATTTTCATTTAAAAAGAACATTGGAGCTAAAGTAAGTGGTAAAATCCAATTCCTTTTAGAAACTTAATCGTGTTATAAATCTTTAAACTTGAATTTTCTAAAAATGTATGAAGTCGTCATATGATTAGTTTTTAAAAACTTAAAAACAAGATATAATGCGATGATAATGTAAGCGCCACTGAAGGTGATACAAGCACCAGCGATGCCGAGTTGAGGAATCAAATAAAAACAACCAAATAATGAGATTGGTAGAGCAAGGGAGTTAGATATAATGTTTTCATAGAACTTGCCTGATCCACAAAAGTAATTGTTGAATACGTTGGTACTACCATAAGCAACAATTCCTGGAGTTAGTAATAATATATAATAATTAAGGTCGGTAAAATCATCCCCAAAAATTTTAGTATAATAATTAGCCGGTATTACTGATAGTGTTAATGAAGCTATCAATAGTAAGAAGAATGTAATCTTGAAAAGATTTAATGTAAGTTCATTATTGTATTTCGCATCACTTGTGTTCACTATTTTTGAAAAATGAACTACACCAGCACTCCTGCTTAAAATTAGAACGGATTCCATTAAAAAAAGAGCTACAGAAAAAATACCTACAGCATTCCAGCTCCACGTGTACAGTAAAAAGTAGATACCTACTCGGTAGTTTATCAGATGTAATATGTTGGATACTTGATCCTGTGGACCTAACTTTAACAAGTCTTTAAATACATTTGGCCAGTTTGAAAACTCTATCGCATCATCATATCTCAAAAACATCAGAACACTCATAATGAAAACTGAAATATAACTGATGTACAATGAAATAATAAAGGAATCAGTATCAGCGTAACCCAAAAAGAACAAAAATGAAAGTGGTAAACACATGAGAAAAATCTTCAAAAGTGAGAGATAATTATGGATGTTAACATCGTTTCTTCCGATAAAAACAAAAATATTCATTTCAAAAAAAGCACCTATGGTAGCAAGTGCTATAATGTGAAATAAGTAGTGTTCATCCAACGCATGAGATTGTTGTAAATCGAATAACGGATTGTTGAAGATGTCGTTTTTAAAAATGAGAAAAAAGCACAACACGATTAACCCGGAGACAATAGCATAGAGGTAGGAGGGGAGTAATAGTTTATAAATGTTAGTTTTAGGAATAAAGAAGACAAGTGCATCACTTCCCACCATACTTTGGAACATGATTATGAATGCAATAGTGGTATTGATAGTAGATGTTTGCCCTCGGCCATCAGCACCTAAAAAATTAGTGATAAGTAAAACGATACCTACCGATAATATTGCCGAAACAATTTTTGTTGAAAAAGAAGTAAGTATTTTTCTTATTAACACCTTTTTAGATTAACAATGAATAACAATATTAAAAGAATTAAATTAGAATTTAGATAAAACACCTTTTCATAAATGTACTCTTCCTCTCTTGTATCAGTTATTATAACGTGTTTTAATCAAGCTTCTTATATTGAAAAAGCGGTAGAATCAGTTTTGTCACAAAATTACGGTAATGTTGAGATTATTATTGTAGATGATGCCAGTACAGATAATAGTAGAGTAGTTATCGAACAACTTCACCAGAAAACGCCATCAATTAAAACTTTATTTAATGAAAAAAATACAGGAGTTTGTAAAAGTTTTAATCTTGCATTTGCTCAGTCTTCTGGAGATTATATAATTGATTTAGCTGCTGATGATTATTTGTTCTCAGATAAGATAACCGAACAAGTGAATAAATTTCATTTCTTATCAAACGATTATGGTGTGGTTTATTCGGATTTGATTTTTGTGGATGAACAAGGTGAAATGCTATTAGGACTAAATAAAAATGACTTTTTTCCTGAAGGAGAAGTGTTTTCGATGGTTGTAGCAAGGCACTGTATTTATGCGAGTACGATGTTGGTTAAACGAGAAGTTTATGATGACCTAAATGGTTATGACGAATCTTTAGCGTATGAAGATTTTGATTTTTTTGTTCGAGCTTCTCGCAAGTGGAAATTTGCTTGTGTAAAGAAGCCTCTAATGGCAAAGAGAGAATTGAAGACGAGCTTAGGAAAACAATTTTTTAAAAAAGGGAACAAACTTGGTGAATCAACTTTAAAAATTTGTCGAAAGGTAAGGCAAATGCTTCAAAATAAAGAAGAGGAAAAAGCTTTAAAGCATCGCTTGTACTATGAGGCTTACGATGCTTTTCGCCATGGACAAATTGGGTTAGCACTCCGGTTTTTATTGGTGTGATTTATTCATCTTGAAGAATACTTAAATAATTTTTATATCGTTCTTCGCTAATTTTCCCTTTTTCTAGCTGTATTAAGACCGCACAACCAGGCTCATGTACATGAGTGCAGTTATGAAACTTACAATTTCCCGCGTATTTTGTGAATTCAGGAAAATAGTACCAAACTTCATGGGGTTCAACATCTGCAATGCCAATCTCTTTTATTCCAGGGGTATCAATAAGGCGGGTACCATCCTCCAATAAATGCATTTCCGCATGTGTAGTGGTGTGAGTGCCTTTTTCAGTGAAGTTTGATATTTCACCAATCCGAAGGTCTAAATCAGGATAAATGCAGTTGACTAAACTGGACTTACCTACTCCACTATGCCCCATAACCATGATAGTTTTTCCTTGAATAGCTGATGCTAACTCGTCAATACTTTGGTGAGTTTCAGCAGAGCAAAGTAAAGTTTTGTACCCAATTGACTCATAAATTTGAGTTAACTCCAACGCTTTGTCAAGGTGTTTTTCTTTTAATAAATCAACCTTATTAAAGACAATTAAAACGGGAATGTGTTGTTTCTCCACAATAACTGAAAAACGATCAATAAACCCTGTAGAAGTTCTTGGTTGTTTTAATGAAACTACTAAAACCGCTAAATCAATGTTGGAAGCAAGAATATGGAAATGATGATTTTTGCGGCTTGATTTTCTTAAAAAGTAGTTTTTTCTAGTTTCAATTGCCTTAATAATATATGTACTTTGATTATCCTCTTTGAAAACTTCAACGGTGTCACCCACCGCTATTGGGTTGGTTAATTTCAAATCATGGGATTTAAAAATGCCTCTTAATCGTGCATCAATAACCGTGTTATCTTCCAACAATACTTTATACCACGAGCCAGTAGATTTAGTTATTATTCCTTTCATAAATCTCCTGTTTTAACGCAATGTTTAATGATTTCTTCAGTAGCACCCGTTTTTGATTTAACATAGTTTTTACATATTAAATCTCCCGACTTCTTTTTTGAGTTGTCTGAAATGAATTCCGATAGTATGCTTTGCAATTCTGGAGTTGAAGTAATTGAATAAGCGCCTTTTAACTTGATTAAATCACGAGCTTCATTAAATTTCTGGTAGTTTTTTCCAAAGAAAATAGGCATTCCAAAAGTTGCCGCTTCCAAAATGTTGTGAAGCCCTTTTCCAAAAGCACCACCTATGAAAGCATAATCGCCATATCGGTAAAGGTGGGAAAGTATGCCAATGGAATCGATAATGATCACCTCAAAGTTTTCAATACGAGTGGTTGCACGTATTTCCGAATATCGGATGAATGGTTTCTTAATTAGCTGTTCAATTGACTTTAGTCGACTTTCAGACAGTTCGTGTGGAGCAATAATGTGTCGTAAAGGTAATTCAGAATTGATGATGGGAGCCAATATCAACTCGTCTTCTTTCCAAGTACTTCCTGACACAAGTAAGGTCGATCCTTTAGCGAACCGTTCAATATAATCTATTTCCTTTTTTTCACTTATTATTTGCACAACTCGATCAAAGCGAGTGTCGCCTGTTATAGTAAAATTTGTAAAACTATGCTTTTGTAGCAGTTCTGCTGACTGTTGGTCTTGAATGAAAAAGTGAGAGAAATTCTTTAAGGTATTGAGGAAAAATCTGCCATAGGGTTTAAATTGAATTTGAGAGTTTCTGAATATGCCAGAGACTAAATAAGTAGGTATAGCTTGCTTATTTAATTCACTGAGCATATAATGCCAAAACTCATATTTAATAAAAAAAACTGCTTTTGGTTTAATAATGGTGATAAATCGTTTTGCATTAGAAGCAGTGTCCAGAGGAAGGTAACACACAATATCTGCTTCACTATATTTTTTCCTGACTTCGTATCCCGATGGTGAAAAAAATGTAATGACGATTTTATAGTGAGGAAACTTGTTTTTGATCGACTCTATTAGGGGTCTCCCTTGTTCAAACTCGCCTAATGAGGCACAATGAATCCAAATATATTCGCCTGGGTTTTTTTTAATTTCTTTTTGTAAAAAATAAAAGAGGTTTTTTCTTCCATTGAGAAATTGTTTGGCTTTTTTATTAAAAAATGATGATAGAAAAACTATTAATCCATAGAGCCAAATACCAGTAGCGTATATTAATTTCATTAATGAGTAATAAAAAAGGCTATCTGGAGATGATCATTAGAAATAACTCACTCAAGATAGCCTTTGATTATATTGTTTAAGGAATTAGTTTTTTGAAAGGTAATCGGATACGCCTTCTTTCGTAGCCTTCATAGCCTCTTCACCCTGTTGCCAGTTGGCAGGACAAACTTCACCATGTTTCTCAGAATATTGCCATGCGTCAACAGTTCTTAATTCTTCATCAATACTTCTACCAATAGGGAAGAAGTTAACTACTTCGTGACGAACGATTCCTTCTTTATCAATTAAGAAAGTTCCTCGGTAAGCGATTGGTGCTCCTTCAAAAATTAATTCCCCTTCATCATTGTAAGTATAGTCACCTCCTAATACACCAAAGTTAGTTGCAATAGTTTTAGCAGTATCAGCTACTATTGGATATTTTACACTTTCAATTCCACCTTTGTTTTTTGGAGTTGTCAACCATGCTAAGTGTGTTTCTTCAGTGTCAGTAGAACAACCAACAACAGCAACACCTCTTTTTTCAAACTCACCAAGTTTAGCTTGAAAAGCTAATAGTTCAGTTGGGCATACAAACGTAAAGTCCTTTGGGTAAAAGAAAAATACAACTTCCTTTTTTCCTAGGAATTGACTCAATGAAAAATCTTCTACTATTTCAGTTCCGTTAATAACTGCAGGTGCACTAAATTCAGGAGCTTTTTTTCCTACTAATGACATATTGTTTTTGATTTTAATTTAGACAATTTTTACTCTGCAATAATACTTCGAAATAAGTGGATTTTCAAGGTTTAAGACAAACACTTATTGGTAAAAAAGCAATAAAAAGTAAAGGACTTCGAATATCGAAGTCCTTTACTAATATAGAAAACAAATAAATTAGGATATGAATAGATTAATCTAGGATATGAAGTTAGATTAACATATTTGCCTGTATATACTATGAAAGAGTTAATGGTAACCGGTCAAGTGAAAATATTTTTAATTTCACATAAAAAATAAATTAAAAGCTAAATATGGAGGTCGTAAAAGTCTTGTTTGTATGCCTTGGTAATATTTGTAGATCACCGTTAGCGGAAGGTGTTTTTAAAAGAATAGTGAAGGAAAATAAGCTGGAATCTTTTTTTGAAGTAGATTCTTGTGGTACAAGTGCTTATCATGTAGGTCAGTTGGCAGACCGGAGAATGCAAGAGGTAGCATATTCACATGGCTTGTTACTTACCTCAAGAGCGAGACAGTTTCAGAAAAAAGATTTGGAAGAATTTGATTACATTATTCCTATGGATAAAGCTAATTTTAATTCAATAAGGTCAAGTGAATATGAATCAAAAATTTTTTTATTGAGAGATTTTGATGTTAATTCATGTGGCAATAACGATGTGCCAGACCCCTACTATGGAAGTGCTGATGGGTTTGAAAATGTGTATCAAATAGTTCTTGGATCGTGTAGAGCGCTTTTTAAAAAAATTAAAAATGATAATAACTTATTATAAATCTATTTTTTTTTCAGTAGTGATTCTTTTTGTGTTTGCGAGGGTTACTAATGCACAGAATAAAAATGCAAGTATTATTGCGGGAGCAACAGCAACACAAATTCATGGTGATGGAATGGCAGGCTATAACAAGTTAGGAATGGAGTTTGGTTTTTCTGTACAGTCTCCAATCTCGGAGAAGCTCTTGTTTCAACCCGAAATATTATACTTTCAGAAGGGAAGTAGTAGTAACGCAGATACTCCTTTTTATCTAAAATATAAGTTGAATTATTTAGAGTTACCTCTCATGTTTGGATATAATATTAATGAGTACTTTCAAGTACAAGGAGGGCCATCAATAGGCTATTTATTGAAGGGTGAAGTGTCGTCAGCTTTGTCATCTAACTCACTGGATGGTGTAAATAAAATAGATGCAAGTGTAATGGTAGGAGGGAGTTATCGTTTTTTAGCCAATACCTCTATAAAACTCAGGTATTCAATATCTTTTCTTTCGATAACAAAAACAGGAAACTCAGTGAATGATACAGTGAGCTTCCTGATGATATTTCATATTTAATTAAGAACCTCGCTTAGCTTTTGATGCAGTTGGCGTTGTTGTTTTTGCTTTAGTCGCAGGTTTTTTAGTTGAAGTAGCTTTGGGAGTAGCTGCTTTTTTTGAATCAGACTTTTTTGCTGCTTCTTTCTTAGTAGATTTCTCTCCGGTTTCTTTCGTTTTAGTTGAAAATAATTCCGGAGAAAATGTAACTAAAGTAGAATACCATGAAACTAGTTTTTTAATGTCAGATAGATATACACGCTCGGTATCATAATCTGGTACAATCGTTTCTAAAAAACTCTCTAACTCTGCGGAGTCAGATTTTGGTGTTACAGGTATTTCAGCTTTATGTTTTTTATATATGGAATCAAACACTGTTTCCAGCATCAATGACGACTCAGCACTTGTAGTGTAAATGGAAATTTCCTTTAAAAGGGAAACACGAGCATTTGCACCAACAATACTTTTTTTCTTTTCTTCATCAAGTGATTCAAGTATTACACCTGTTCTAGTAGGCTTCAATACTTTAAATAGACCACTTTTCCCAGCTATTGAAGCTATATCCTTAAGTTCCATATATAGGTTTCTTTATTTAGAGGTTAAATTTAACTGGAATATTGTATTCAGCAATATATCCAGGGGCATTAAATTTCAAAGTTTTAACAATCCTTAAAGCTTCTGCTCCAGTTCCTGCACCTATTTCTTTAACTATTTTCGCGTTTTCAATAGTTCCGTCTTCTTGAAGTGTGAAATGAATGATGCACTCGCCTTGTCTTCTGTTTCTTTTGGCAGAAGGAGGGTAGACCATAATTTCTTGTATTTTATTTAACAAAGCATCTTTTCCACCTTCATAATGTACAGCAACAGGTAGGCTCCCGTCTGGAGCACTTCCGGCAGTGTTACCCAATGTCTGTGCGTTAATAGTTGAAAAAAGGCTAGCTACTAAGGTAATACTTACGGCAAATAAAATTCTTTTAAACTCTTTCATATCAAGTGTTTTTAATTTAGTGAATCTTACAAAAATATATAATTCAATAGATTTTACAAATCCAGTTTAATGCTGTCGTTTAATTCAGAAATATAGGAAAGTATTTCATCTTTACCGTTTAAATCAACAGATGAAGTTATGAAGCTTTTTGGAAGTTCTTCCCAAGTTTTTTTTAATTCGTTTTTATAAAAATTAACTGATTGGGAAACCTTGTTTTTAGATAATTTGTCAGATTTTGTAAAAACAATACAAAATGCCTTTTGATTTGTGCCAAGCCACTCAATAAATTCTAAATCAATTTTTTGAGGTTCATGGCGAATATCAATCAACAAGAATATACAAACCAAACTTTCACGATTAAGTAAATATTCTTCAATGAATTTACCCCATTTATTTTTTTCACTTTTACTTACTTTTGCCCAACCATATCCAGGTAAATCAACCAAATACCATTTGTTATCAATTTCAAAATGATTGATGAGTTGCGTTTTGCCAGGTACTCCAGAAGTTTTTGCTAAACTTTTTCTGTTTGTTAAGGCATTAATTAAGCTAGATTTACCTACATTAGACCTTCCTATAAAAGCATATTCATGTCGATCTGGTCGAGGACATTCAGTTATGCTTTGACTACTTTTAGAAAAATTCGCTTGTTTTATTTTCATAATTTCTATGCCGAAAGTACAAAGTTTTTAAGACAAGTGTTTAACTTATCATGAGGTTAAATAAAATTGATTAGACAAAAAAGAATGATTTAGTTATTCTAACGGTCAATATTTTCTAACTTTCTAATCATTTAATCGTATTATTATACTTAATGTGAAAGTGGTTTTAGATGTGGTAAAATATAAGTATTTATTTTTCAGCTTGTTATTTATGTGTATGACTTTCATACATGTTGATAGTCGTGCTCAAACGGATAAGGTGTTGGTAGATTTAGCAGACGAAATGTATGAATTCGGTGATTTCGAAGATGCTATTGGTTTATATCAACAAGCGATAAGCGAAAATTCAGATAATATTAGAGCAAATTATCAACTTGGAGAGTGTTATTTAAGAACGTCTCATAGTAAGTCCAAAGCAGTTGAATTTTTTTTAAAAGCATACGAATTAGATGCTGAATATACTAATATGATTCTTTTTAATATAGCAGAAAGTTATCGATTTGCGCACAAGTTTGACGAAGCTATAGAATATTATAAACGATTTAAAGAAGAGGTAGAAATTCATAGAAGAATTTTTGAAGGTCTGGATACAGAAGAGTTGAAAAATAGAGCTGCTCGTAGAATATATGAATGCCATAATGCTAAAGATTATATTGCTGCCCCAACAAGTGTTCAGATTGAGAATTTAGGAGAAGAGATAAATTCAGAAGAAAATGATTATGCACCAGTGTTATCTTCAGATGGTAATAAACTAATTTTTACTTCTAGAAGAGCAGGGGGGGTAGGTATACTGAAGGATGTTGATAATAAATATTTTGAAGATTTATGGATTTCAACTTTTGATGGTGAAAAATGGACTACACCTCAGAATATGGGGCCGAAAATTAATTCAGAAACCCATGAGTCTAATTTATGTCTATCACCAAATAATGAAGACTTATATATTTATAAAACAGAAAATGCTGGAGATATTTTTTTGGCTAAAAAAGTATACGATGAATGGGAGGAGCCTAAATCATTAGGAGAACCTATAAATACCCAATACAAAGAGGTTTCTGCTTTTGAAACGACTGATGGGAATAAATTATTCATTTCAAGTGATAGACCTGGCGGAATTGGCATTACCGATATTTATGTTTCTCAAAGAAATGAAGAAGGACAATGGGGCGAACCGGTCAATTTAGGTGACCAAATCAATACAGAGTATGATGAAGAAGGACCTTTTTTCGTTTCTGAAAGTAATACATTGTATTTCAGCTCTAAAGGTCATAATGGAATGGGGGGGTATGATTTATATCGATCAGTATATAATTCATCAGACAACTCATGGTCCAAGCCCCAAAACTTAGGTTACCCAATTAATTCAACTGATGATGATTTGTACTTTACAATGGCGAGTGATGGAAAAACAGGTTATTACGCTACTTTCAAAGAAGATAGTCAAGGGGAAAATGATTTGTATAGAATTTATCCTGCAGATGGTAGTACTGTTGAAGAAAATGATTCAAATGCAGTAGTAGGTGAGATAGATACGGTGAAGGCAGCAGTTGTTTTAAATTTTAAAGTTTTTGATTATGATACTCAAAAACCAGTGAAAGCTCATATCGAGTTAGTGAATAAAGATACCGATGAAAAGCTTTTTAACGGAGAGATAACTGGTGAGTTTAATTTTTCTTTTGCTAATACAGAGCCAATATTGGTCATCCTCTTAGTTGAATCAGAAGGGTATTTGTTTCAAACTGTAAAGATAAAAGTACCAGCGCCAGCTAAAGATCAGGTCGTATTAGAGCGAAAGCTGGGGTTAAGAAAACCAAAAGAAAATGTAGCCAACATAATGAGAAATGTATATTTCGATTTTAGTAAAGCGACATTAAAGAAAGAGTCTTATAATGAAATTGAAAAGTTAGTAAAAATGTTGAACGCTAATCCAACAATGAAGATTGAAATTAGCGGTCATACAGATTTTATTGGAGGTAGTGCCTACAATAAAGAACTTTCAAGACAAAGAGCCAGTGCGGTAAGAGATTATATTATAAATAAAGGTATAGCTAAAAATAGGGTAACTGCTGTTGGGTATGGCTCGGAACGTCCTCTTGCATCAAACGATGATGAAGAAGAAGGAAGGGAGTTGAATAGAAGAACTGAGTTTACTATTTTATCAAAATAATTTTTACACCCCATCTTCTCAATGGAGTTCTCTGAAACAATTGTTATCTTGCGGTGTTTACTGTAGTGAAACATAAAATTTACTTAGTTGGAAAGAGAAGTAGTAGTTCCGTATTCAAGTAGTTCCGAATCAAAAAAAGATCAGGTTGCTAACATGTTTAACAGTATATCTAAACGATATGATTTGTTAAACCATGTTCTAAGCCTTGGGATTGATATTTATTGGCGTAAAAAAGCAATTAAATTACTCAAAAAAGATCACCCTCAAACAATGCTAGATATTGCCACTGGAACAGGTGATTTTGCTATTGAAGCTTTTAAAATACTTGAGCCTAAATCTATTAAAGGAATAGATATTTCAAGAGGAATGCTTGATGTAGGTATCGAAAAAATGAAAAAACTCAATCTTGAGAAGGTTATAGATTTACAATTAGGTGACTCTGAAAACTTATCATTCGAGGATAATACTTTTGATGCAGCTACTGTAGCTTTTGGAGTCAGAAATTTTCAAGATTTAGAAAAAGGTTTATCAGAAATTTATAGAGTAATAAAGCCAGGAGGAAAATTAGTAATACTTGAATTTTCGAAACCCTATATGTTTCCTTTCAAACAACTATATAATTTTTATTTTAATGCAATATTACCCCTAATTGGGAAGTTAATATCAAAGGACAATTCGGCATATACCTATTTACCGAATTCAGTAAAAGCTTTTCCAGATGGAAAAACCTTTGTAGAGATAATGAAGAAAGAAGGATTTAGAGAAGTTACATGGAAGCCACTAACTGTTGGAATAAGTTCAATTTATATTGGACAAAAATAATTGTTATTTTCACATTATGTTTTGTTGTATTTACTGGGTATTCTCAGACAAAGCAGCATATGAATTTACCTAATTACGATGATAAATTCCTGCACTATGGATTTTCAGTAGGTAGCAACTATTCAATTTTTAGAGTAGAGCACTCTGATGTTTTTTTAACTCAAAATTCCTATAATTCAATTCGATCTGTAGGTAGCTATTCTTTTTCTCTGGGTTTTATTTTGAATATGAGATTAGCTGAGTTTTTTGATTTACGTTTGCTTCCTACGGTATCTTTTTACAATAGATTACTAGAATATGAATCTACAAATCCCGAAATAGGAACTAATACATTAAGCTTTGAATCTTCTTTCATTGAATTCCCTTTATTGGTTAAGTATAAAGCGCAAAGAAGAGGTAATCATAGAATGTACATGGTTGGTGGTTTGAAACCTGGTTTTGCAGTTGGTGGTAGTAAAGATGAAAGTCAAGCAGATGTTTTAAAAATACCTAGAAAAGATTTATCTCTAGAAATGGGTCTTGGCTTAGATGTTTATTATGAGTTATTTAAGTTTTCTCCTGAACTTCGATTTTCCCTTGGTTTAGTTAATATTCATGATAAGATAGATACTGTTGAGAGTCAATCATTAAGTTCCTTATCTACCTATACCATTAGCTTATTCTTATTTTTTGAATAAATTTATCTCTTGAATCCTAATACACTTAGACCACACGGATCACCATTACCATGGTATTTGAAAGTCATATAGTGAACACCAGTATTGGAACAAGTATATTGAATGGGAAAAAAGAGACCACTCTTCTTATCGTAATTGCTAATTATTTTTTTATGTTGAGGGTCATATAAGACGATTTCAATGTTACTAGACACATTATTTTTGTCAGATATTGTTAACATGTAGCTCGTTCCATTACTAAAAACAAATGAGTATTCAATTTCACCATTTGCATTCGTTTTTATTTTTTCAATAGGAAAAGATTTAATAAAAGTATAGCCAGGGGAAAGTTGGCCAACACAAAATTCTTTATGCGATTCAGGGTTACATTGACCTAAGGAAAATAAAGTAGACGTAGAAGTTAAGAATAGTATGATTATAAAATTTTTCATATATGAAATTAATCTTGTGTAACTTTATTTCTTATGCTATTAATAGATGAAGAAATTGAAGAAATTTGCTCTTTAGTTATGTTGACTTCGCTATAGCTATTATCGACCACTTTCATTACCCCACCTACTATTTCAAAGCTTGATTCTCCCTCAACCAAATTAATCTCCACTTGGTCATATATTTCCTTTATTGGTTTTAAATCATTCGTTAAATTAGCAACATAATCGTCATGTTTATAATAATTGAGGAGTTGCAATAATTGTTCCATGACAACTTTTTGTTCACCTATCCTTTCTTGTAGATCATTATTAGGGTTGTTTTCATTTACTTTGCATAGTAAATGGAGACCTTCAATCCATCCACCAGCAATAATTAAAACACTTAATTGAGAACGATCTTGAGTTTGTAAATAGTTATTTATTTTCTCAAAATTGGAAGTAGTAATTAATAAAAGTGAGTCGAGATTATTATCATTTTTCATCAGCCTATTTAAAGTGGTGTAATCAAAAAAATGACCGAGGTCTAATTCATTTGCAAGTTCTGATATGACGTCTAAAAAAAATATTCCATCTTGATTTTTATTGAAAATGTTAGCATATGCTAGATCGGCACTATATATACCTAAATTAATAGCTTTTTCATGCCCAGTAGTGTATTTTTTTTTGTTTTCAACTTTATTGAGATAAGTTTTATTATACTTTCCCCCAACTTCTTTTATTAAAAAAGAAACTTCTAAAGGGGATGGGATTGATTGAAATAAGCTATTTAGTTCCTCAGTATTAATTGTAGGAGCATCATTAACATGGTTAATAGAATCAAGTGATGCTAAAATATCCTTCTTAGAAGGAGTTGGACTTGAACAGGAAGCTAGGAAAACCATAAATATTGATAGTATATGAAATACTATCAAGGTTCCTTTTTTTTCTTTGGCGTTAAATTTCATGTTTACGAATTGTTATTCTTTTGAATGTGTTTATTAATACCTTGAAAATATCGAAATACAAACTAATATATAGGATAAAAGTCATAAACCATAATACACAAATGTTGAACCAAAAAGTATCGAATTTTTTTCCTAAAAAAAGTTTTGAAGGAGAGAAAAAGTGTGTTCTATAATTAAAAAAACCGTTGGCAGATGGGAGTTTATAAATTGGATCTATATTTTGTATGAACTCTCCTTCATATAATTCAATTCTTGCTTTAGAATTAATATTTCTTAACAAGTCTTCCAAGCTAAGATTAAAATAGTCCTTTTTCAAGGATTCGAATGAACTAACCCCATGTTTTTTGTACGCTTGATCCAAAATTTCATCCAACTGTTTTTTCCTGTCAAGATTTAATTTGTATTCATTTTTAAGATGTTTTTGTAGTTGTTTTAAATAATTAAAATATGAAATATAATTGTGGTTAGTATAATTAATAAAGTTGTTTGTTGTACTTTCAACAGGTATTGATATACTAGGGAAGTCTTTATTTAATTTGAGGATTTCTTTTTTTAGCACATTTAGTTTTTTCCTTAATTCTTTTTCATTTTTAGTTTTTGAAGAGCTAATTAATGCACATTCATTTAAGATATGCTCAAGTTCAGGGATAAGATAAGCTTGGTAGTAGTTTATATGACTTAATTCTTGATCAATATCAAAATACATTTTCTCATAATCATTATTTTTAAACTGTTCAACAGTTAAGGCTTCGTAAGCCCACCTTGACCCCATAAAATCCGAGATAATAGGAGGCGTATTTTTTGATGAAAGTATTGGGTTCAATTTTTCAAAGTCGAAAATGGCCCCACTTAATATCATTTGAGGAATTAATAAAATTGGAATAAGTATGTATACTGTTACAGCTTTATCAAATGTAGCGGAGATAATTAACCCCATCATATTAGCCATACAAGCACAAGAAAAGAGAACTACCCAATAGCTAAAAGTCATGCCTTGTATTTCAAGTATGTAATTACCAATAATTACAAAGGAAAGCGATTGAATAGCTGAAATCGTAAACAGGATACTTGTTTTTGAAAGTAAATAACTCGACTTACTTAAGTTGAGGAATTTCTCCCTTTTTAATATTTTTTTATCTTTAATTATTTCTTCAGCACTAATGGATAATCCCATAAACAATGAGATGATGATGCTGATTAATAAAAAAGCAGGTATGTTTTCATTATAACCAAATGAGTATCCACCATGGGGGTCATCGTTATAACGAATAATTACGCTTAATAACACAGCTAATAAAGGGGCTTCTAAGATATTTATAAATAAGTAAGCAGTGTTGTTAAGCTTTGATTTACTATCACGTCTAATAAAAGTTAACCATTGTTTTATTCGACCAGGAACATTTAACTCTTTTTTTTCTTGAATGTGGGAGTTTAAGGTTGGAACAATTTGATTTTTATTTTTAAAAAAATCATTCCATTGAATGGGACTAACTTTTCGTTGTTTAGTAGTTTCACCAAATTCATTTACTACTCTTGCTTCAATTAAATCAAAAATTTGTTCAGGGTTAACATTGCCACACTCTGAGCATTGTCCTTGAAAACTGTTGATTTGATTTGTTATTTTTTTAAAATAGATAACCGCATCAATTGGGTTTCCATAAAAAACAGGGTATCCTCCAGTATCTAAAAAAAACATTTTATCAAACTTCTTATAGATTTCTGAAGAAGGTTGGTGTATGACAACAAAAATTAGTTTTCCTCTATGTGATAATTCCTTTAATAAGTCAATTACATTGTCAGAATCACGTGAAGATAAACCAGAAGTAGGTTCGTCTACAAATAGCACAGCTGGTTCTCGAATTAACTCTAATGCAATGTTTAAGCGTTTTCTCTGCCCACCACTAATTTTTTTATTTAAGACGCTACCTACTTTTAGATTTTGTATGTGGGTAAGACCTAAATTTGTTAAAGTAGTAGTCACTAAATGCTTTATTTCAATATCTGATTTATCATTAAAGCAGAGCTTCGCATTGTAATATAAATTGTCAAAAACAGTCAACTCTTCTATAAGCAAATCATCTTGGGCTATATATCCTATTAACCCTTGTGTAGTATTAACATCTTGATGTATGTTGGAGCCGTTAATAATGACTTCACCTGAACTAGGGCACTCAATACCAGCTAGAACATTGAGTAGTGTGGTTTTTCCTGCCCCACTGCTACCCATAATGCCAATGAGACCGCCTCTGTTTTCTTGAATAGTTATATCATGAAGCCCAAGTTTTCCATTGGAAAATTTGTAGCTAATCTGATTACATGTGAAAGAAACTTGAGAGTTTAAAGTTTGATTATTATAATGAGCTACTAAATCACTAAAATAAATGGATTCACCATTACTAATCGTAAGTGTGCTGCCATTAGTATACAAGTAAATATGGTTATGGTTGATCTCAATGTTGTTGAGTTTGATCACATCAACCCCTAATTTTTTTATGAAATAGAGTCCGACACTTTTAACTTGTAAAAAGAAAATAGTGGTAGATGACAGTTTTGACTTAATATGTCGGGTGTTAGTCAGTGATTGTTTTTCAGATGATATAATTAGTATTGATTCATCATTTAAATTCCCGTTACTATTGCTAGTTACAAATGTGTTAATAGCTAAATATTCTTTGTTAGGAACATTGAATATAATAGCTATTGTGTCAATGATTTGCCGCCTTTTTTTAGTGAAATGCGCATCACAATTTGCTAATTCAATTAATTCAACTAGCACCACTATCTTTTGTTTTTGAGTAAGTGTATTGTTAATTTTCTTACATATTGAAAGCGTTTTTAATGAATCACGCATTGAAGTAAGTTTATACTTACGAAGTGTTTTCTCTGTTTCATCTTGGATAATAACTTCTTGTGTAGTTTTCTTTTCTGAGTAAAAAGAGTAAAATAAATTTATATAAGGAGTTACTTCAATTGGGTTCAGCCGTGACTTGAAAAATTGTTCTATAAACTTTAACTCAGCTGCAGTTGCGCCCGAATCTTGTTTTGTGATTATAGCAAAAAGTTGTGTGAGCGCTTTTAAAATTACTTCACTCATTCATCTATTTAGTAAAGGTGTATTTTTGAATATGCTTAAAATCTTATACCAATTAATAAGACATCGTCTGTTTGTTTTGTATTACCTTTCCATTTTTCAAAAGTTTCATTGAGTGATGTCATGACACTACTTATGGATTCGGACTTTACAGCTAAGATTTCCTTTACTTTTTTAGTGCCGAGCTTTGCATTTCCGTCAGTACCTCCAAATTGATCAGGAAGTCCATCAGAGAAGAAATATATGGAGTCACCTTCAGTATAATTAAAAACATTGTTTGTAAATGATGTTTTGTTAACGTAGGCTTTTCCACCCCCTATAGGGAATTTATCTCCTTTGTACTCATACAAATCTCCATGTTCAGATACGTGATACAGCGGTCTATTGGCTCCAGCATATTCAACTTCTTTGTTTTTCAAATTTATACGACAAAGGCCTATATCCATTCCATCTTTTATCTTTGAAGAATCGACATTCTGGTTAAATGTATCTGTTACAGACTTATCAAGCGCATCAAGAACTTGGCTCGCTGTTAAATTTTTAGTGTTTTCAACAATATTATTGAGCAAGAAATATCCGACTAATGAAATTAAAGCTCCAGGAACTCCATGACCAGTACAATCTACAGCTGCAATGTAAATATCATCTCCCTTTTGTTTAAACCACGGAAAGTCGCCACTAACCACATCCCTTGGTTTAAAAAATATGGAAGAGTTTGGAAGTATTTTACTTATTAACTGATTGTCCGGTAGTATAGCTTCTTGTATGTTTTCTGCGTAGTTTATGCTATCGTTTATTTTTTGGTTTTTATCTTTTATTTCGTTTTCTATCTCTTTCGCTTCTGTAATATCGTGGGCAACAAGTAGAATTGAGTTTACCTTATCGTTGTTACCGTATTCAGGTATTGCGTTCAGACTCATAATTCTATTTCCCGAAATGGTAGGGAATTCAATCTCTTTGGATGATTTTAATCCGGTGCTAAAGACGTTCTCGCAGATGCTGCCTAATTCTTCTTTTATTGATTCATCTATTTCTATTTCTGCAATTGATTTATTCAATAAACTTTCTTGCGTTTTACCAGTTAATCTTGTGATTGTTGGATTGACATAGAAAAACTTACCCTTATTGCTTATCCTAATAATTAAATCAAGAGAGTTTTCAGATAGAGCTTGCATCTGACCTCTTTTCTTTTCTTCCTCTTCAGCTCTTCTTCTTTCGGTGATGTTACGATAATTAACGACTATACCATTAATAGCAGGGTCTTTAATAAGATTTTTACCTGTAGCCTCAAGCCAAATTAAATCACCAGTTTTTTTGAAATAGGAAATTTGAATACTTACAGTTTCAGAGGGGGTTTCAAATAGCTTATTAAACATTTCGCTATACAAACCTTGTTCACTTTTGTTAACTAGGTTAAAATCACTTTTGCCAACTAAATCACTTTCTTCATAACCTAAAAGAGGTTCTAATGAAGGGCTCACATATTTTATGATTCCATCATTATCATATATAACAATAACTTCAGATGCATTTTGTAATAAAGCTTGAATTCTAAGCTGGGCATTATTTACTTCGTTAATCTGTTTTTCTAATTCTTCATTAGTCTTCTGTATTTGAACTTGCGAGGCTTCCATTTTAATAGCGTTTTGCTTAAGCTCATTTTGTTGAATTTTAAGCTCGCTACTCATTCTTTGAGATTCTTCAAGCAGTCTTTTGGTGTTTTCGTTAACTTTAATGTTGAAAATCGTTCTTGCTATAATTTCAGATACCTCTTTCATGAATTGAGCATCACCATCAGAAAACTTTTCTAAACTGGCTAACTCTATTACACCATACACGATTTCATTAGTTATTAATGGGACAATTAGTAAACTTGAAACCTGTTTCTCACCTAATAACCCCGATGTGATAGTAGTATAATTTTGAGGTATTTCTGTTCTAATTATTATGTCTTTTTCAACAGCTGCCTGTCCGATAAGCCCTTCTCCAAATTGGAATTTGCCACTCAAATATTTCTTTTTGCTGAAAGCATAACTCGACTTAAGTTCTAGATATTCATCATTATCTATAGTTATGAATAATGCGCCTTGAACACCGTTTGTACGTTTACAGATATATTCTAAAACGGCATCACCTAACTCTATAATAGTATTATTGTTTCTTAAAATGCTACCGATTTCGGCTACGCCAGTCACAATCCAATTTCGTAGATTGTCTTTAGAATTTGCTTTTTGAAGGCTTTCGCTCATATTAAGGAGAGCATGGCCTAATATATCTTTATTACTTATTGGTTTAAATTGAGTTTTAAAGTCTCCTTCTCCAATTTTTTGTGCAAAAGCTGCTGTTTTTTTAAGTGATTTTACAATTTTGTTTACAATAACAATCATTTCTCCAACTTCATCTTGAAGGGGGGTAATCATTTCACGCGGTAGAATTCCATGGCTAACTAACCCAAGCACTTTCTTCAGTTTTAGAATAGGGTATGTTAAAAACCTCGAGAAAAAGTTACTTAATATCAATGAAATAATTAATAGACAAACTGCAGTAAGTACTGTATAAGCATTAAAACGCTGAAGACTGGTGTATACGGTTTCTGTTTTCACTTTTATAAGTACTCCGATGTCAAGTGTGTCAAAGTGTTTCCAAACAGCTAAGTTTTCAGTATCATCTATATGTGTGTAGGCACCAGAACCAAGTTCATTCTTCATTTTCTTTACCGAAATATGCAATGGATCATTAGAGTTGTCTTTATAAAAAAGTTTTACCGGTAAAGAACTTTCAGATAGCCGATAAATATCATTCTTATAAAGTTTATAGGTTAAAACTTCAATAGCGTTGTCGTTTTCCGGTAATAATGGTTTGCTTTTTGTTAAGATTTTTCGAGCATTTATTTTGCATACTAATACACCGGTAAGCTTTCCATCGTTTGTTAAGATTGGCTGTGTTACATATACATAAAAATTTTTCCCTTCATGAATTGATTTGTTAACATGAAATTTCTTAATGTTTAAGTCAATTATTTGATTATCAACATTTTTGAACTTGTGTCCAGATGAAGTTGAATCATTATATTGAAATAGTATTGTACCTTTTTCGCTTAGTAAGTAGATGTCATCATATTGATTAATCTCTTGAAAATCTCTGAATATATCATAGTAAAAATTTCTATATGATTTAGCCGTGTCACCTCCACGCAATGCATACTTATTTAAAGCTTGGAAATTATAAATTAAGTCATCGTTCCGAAGGATATAGGTCATATCCTTTTCTGTGCTTTCAAAATAGCGATTAATATTTTCTTGATATACCTTAGTAAGTAAGGTTAGTCGAGAAGTATATTGATTTTCTAATGATTTTTTATTTGTGTTATAGGATATGAAACTTACCGAAACAACTCCTATCGATACTAAAAAAAATACGAGGAGTATTAATTTGGTTGATATTTTTAACTTTCCAAACATATTTTAAACGTCTTTAGAAGACAGATCATTATAACTACCCTTCATTTTTTCAACTAAATTTTTAACTAATAGTTTTGATAATTTAGAGATGAGTTCTTCGTCTTTATTTTTGAAATCATTAAATGAAGCCAGTTCCATTACTGCTATAGTTTTATCCTTATCTATTAGAGGAATAATAAGTAAGTTACTAGGTGTAGCTTCACCTAAACCAGAAATGATTTTGATATACCCATCTGGCACATTTTTTATGTTAATTTGTTTTTGAGCTTTTGCTACTTGGCCAGCAAGACCTTCACCAAACAGAAAGTTAGTTTCTCCATCTTCAGGTTTATAATACGCATAACCACCAATTAGAGATAAAAAATTTTTAGAATTTTGTGTTTTAGTTATATAGAAAATCCCTTGACTGATTTCAAAATATTTTGCTATGATGCTTATTGATTGATTGCAATACTCTTTTAATGTTGTGTTTTTTGATATGTTATTGATTTCATCTATGATGTCTTGTTCAGATATTATATCGATGTTTTTATCCGAAGTAGTTGTTTTTTGTTCGTTTTTTTTGTTTTCAATGTATATTGTTTCATCAAACATTTCTGAAAAGTCATTAGTATTAACTTTTTTCAATTCTCTGAATACCAAGAAAATACCAGCACAACCGATGAAAATTTCAGTAATAAAAAAACCAATTAATTTTAAAATAGTAACATCAGTATGTTCAGCTATTACTGCAGGACTAATTCCTAAATCTATAGCTAACTGTTCTTGAAAGTTGTAAAGCGAATACACTAAAGGAATAGTTATGATTAAAAAAATAACTAATAGAAAAAGTTCAACATTTCTTACACTTCCTTTCATACAGATTAACTCTAAATTACCTGATTCACGTTGAATTAAAAAACTCTTTAAGTTTTTGCTATAAAATTTAATGATTTTAAACTAAAAAATCATTTCTAATGCGTTATTCTTTTCAATGAAAGCTGATTTTTTTTGTGAAAAATTATTTTAGCTGTATGTTTTTTTATAGATTTTTTCTTTTGAGTTTATTAATTGATAAAGATTAGATGAAGGTAAACAGTCGAGGGATTCATTTTTTCCAAGAAACAGGTAGGCCTGATCATTACTTGACGCATAGAAACGTTTCACTACTTCATTCTGCAATTCTTGATTAAAATATATCAATACATTTCTACAGACTATTAAATCGACTTTATCAATCGTTATATCGTTTATTAAATTGTGTTGTAAAAATGTGGTTTTTTCAGTTATTTTATCATTAAAAACCAACTCTTTATTATGACTTTTAAAATATAAAGATAAATCTTTATTTCCTCCAGCTTCAGCATAAGCCTTTTCCAAGATGTGAAAATCAGCGTTTTTAATAGTTCTGTTTTTTGCTTTATCTATTGCTTGAATATCAATGTCAGTGGCAATAATTACGGCAATATCAAGAAGGTCTAATTCATATAGAATAATTTTGAGTGATATAAGCTCTTCGCCTGTTGAACACCCAGCAACCCAAATTTTAAAAGCATTTCTTTTTTTTAATCTATTAGAATCTAGTTCTGTTCTTAAGGCTAACCAACTACTAGCATCTCGGAAAAAAGAAGTTACATTAACTGTAATTTCAGAGATGAAATAATTAAGGTAGTTGGTATCCAGATTAAATTTTCTAATAATGTCCGAGGGTCCTTTAAGTTTATCTTGTGCAATAATTTTTTGTACTCTACGCTCAAAGGAGGAAGGTGCATAACCTGAAAAGTCAATGTAATAGTTTTGGTTTATAAAGTTTAATAGTTGTAATATTTCAGGAGAGTGTTTGTTACACATATTAAGTGTAAATGGTTAATTATCAAGTTTTTTTCTCATTTTATCTACTTTCATTTCTTTGATTCGGATAGTTTCTTCTAAATCTTTAATTTTGAGTTTGTGTTCTGCCTCCATCTCTTCAATAGTAGTTTTTAATTTTCTTATTGCGCTGTTATCAGTGATGGATTTTTCCAGTTCTTCCTGAAGCTTAAGAATAGTATCTTTGAGTTCTTTTTCTTTCTCTTTAGAGTTCTTAATTTTCTTATTAGTCTGTTGCTGTATTTCTAGTAACTCTTTATCTTTTAGTATCTCTCTTCGTCTCATTTCTTCTTGAGTTGCTTGAAGCTCTTCAAGGTTTTGAAGCATTTCTTCTTCTTGCTCTTTCATTTTTAAAGTCAATTCTTGAGATTCACTTAACAAAAGTTGAGTTTGCTTAGTTGTTTCGACACCAGCTAAAGTAGTCGCAATATTTTCTGCTATTTTTTCAACAAAATCAATTTTAAATTGCTCGAAGATTTTGAAAGAAGCTAATTCAATTATACCATAAAAAACACCGTTTTCAATCAAGGGTACCACTAGTAAACATTTTGGGGCTTGGCTTCCAAGTCCAGATTTAATCACCATGTGGTCCTCTGGGAGATCTGTGATAAATACACTTTTTTGTTCTTGCCAAACTTGTCCAACTATACCATCGCCTTTTTCAATAGTATTGTTAACAAATTTTTTTCTATCAAAGGCATAACAAGAAGCCATTTTTAGTGTGTTAGTATTTCTATTGAGGACGAATAAACCACCTTGTAGCCCTTCTGTATATTGTACTAGTTTTTTAATAATTTCATCACAAAGGGTTTCAAAATCAGAATTATGCTTACTAAGCAAGCCAGAAAAGATTGTCTGTCCTTCAACAATCCAATTTCTTTGATTTTCTTTAATAGCAATCGTCCTGAGTTGGTCATGCATATTAACTAATGATAGTTGTAGTGGACTGGAATTGTCCATGTTAATTAAGATTTCAGCATTTTCAATTTTATCTAAATCTAGTTTGTTGATATAATCTTGCGCTTTTTTGTTATCAGTGAGTAAAAAGTTAATTGATTCTGTTATTTCACCTAATTCATCATTTGATTGATAATTAAGTTTTGAGAAACGTTTATTTTTTAGATTGAAATTTAAATCATCTTTTATTTGCAATAAGGGTTTAAATGTTTGATTGCTTATGACTTTATATAAAATAAAAATCACCAATAAATTAATGAATAATATTATAACTAGGGCAGTGGAAAATATGGAAAAACTATTTATTTGCCTTTCGTGATGCAGTTTTCTAAGTTCCCAAAGTTTGCTTTTTAAGCTCCTGCTTAAGACGTCTATATTTGATAAAGCTATTTTAGCTTCTTTAGTTAATACATTTTTAGAAATATCATTAACCAAAGGTAAAAATTTAATTAGGGAGTCTGTTTCCCATTTTCTTTGTAATTCTAGTTCAGTGTAAACACTGTCGTAAGTAATCTCATTATATTGAATATAATCAGCATTCTTTCTTATTCTATTCCATATATCATGAGAGAAATAAAGCAGTTGTTCTTCTTGGTTGAGTGTGTTAAGAAATATGGTAGTTTGTGTACTATCATTTTTTTTGAAAATTTTTTCAAGTTTATTTTCTAAAAGCAGGTCAAACTCTTTTCTGAATTCGTCAATTTTTTGAGAATACTCAACTCTTTGCTCTATGTTGTTATGATTTAGTGCTTTTCCATAAATACTTATTTCATCTATTTTTAAAATTAATGAACTTGTTAGCTGTCTAAGTTGAGTATGGTGTTCACTTCTCTCGTGAGCATATAATAAACTAAGTATACTAAGGGCTAACATCACAGAGATGATGTAGAAAGATAAAGTAAACTTTCCGTATAGTGATGAAAGACCTTTTAACATGTTCATAGGTGAAAGATATACTTTATTGATTTTTTTTCCAATAAAAGAGATCGAAGCCACTGAGAATAAAAGTATTTGTATCTTAAGAGTTGTCAACAATAAAATATTCATCTATTTTAGATAATTCATGAATTATTGGTTTAGGTAATGAAGTTGAGATTTACAATCGGTCGTAAGCTGAGTTTAGGGTTTGGTGTCTTATTAATAGCGATTACTATTAATGGGGTGTTAACTTTTATTACCCTAAACAAAACAGAGCGTCTGAAAGAACGCATTGCCAATGTACATACACCTTCAATTACTCAATTGAAGGATTTGAACTTGTTACTTATTAGGTCAAAAACCTTATCTACTGCTTGGCTTCAAGATGATCAAGACGATACTCCTAGTAAAATTGAGTTAAGACGGTTGCATGATTACGAATATCCAGACTTGAAAAAAGAACTTTTTACTTTAGTGAAGGAATGGGAGATTTCAGATAAGGAACAGATGGACTCAATTGTTGCAGCCATTGATACTGTTATTGGAGTTCAGCACAATATGATGCTAACTTATGCTGAACGAAAAGATTACTGGGAGCCTTCAAGCAGGGTTGAAATGAAGTTTGAACTGGTAAACAGCTTTGAGACAGGCGAAATTAATAATAACATCAACGATATTCTCGACAATATCAAAAATGTTATTGTGAGTCAAAACACTTATGCTGACAAAGCAAGCATTCAAATGCAAGAAGCATTTGATAGGTTACGGGTATATGTTTTATGGCTAGGGCTTTTTCTATTACTTAGTGGTGTCTTGATTGCTTTTTTCACCATTAGATCAATTGTAAGCCCCATTAATAAGTTAAAAGATGTGTTGTTAATAATGGGTAAAGGGGTTTTACCTCAAAGTACTATTGATGCAGGACAGGATGAAATTGGCGAAATGTCAGTTGCCTTAAATAACTTAGTTGATGGGTTAAAACGTACATCAGATTTCTCTAAAGAAATTGGACAGGGGAACTTTAAATCTGAATACGAACCGTTAAGTGAAGATGATACCTTGGGTAACTCCCTTTTAATCATGCGGGATAACCTCGCAAAAGTGGCTGAAGAGGATAAAAGACGTAACTGGAGTACTGGTGGGTTGGCTAAATTTGGAGAGATTCTCCGTAAACATAGTGACAATGTATCCGAGTTAGCAACTGCTTTAATTAGTGAGTTGATAAAGTACCTTGATGCAAATCAGGGCGGGGTTTTTATCATTAATAATGACGATATTGAAAATATTCACATGAAACTTGTTGGCTGTTATGCTTGGGATCGTGTCAAATATTTGGAACAAACAATCTATGAAGGAGATGGACTGGTTGGTCAATCATGGCAAGAGAAATCGACATTATACATAACAGATATTCCATCTGATTATATTAAAATAACATCAGGTCTTGGTGATGCTACACCTAGTTGTTTGTTAATCGTTCCCTTAAAAGTAAACGATGAAGTTTTTGGTGTTATCGAAATCGCTTCTTTCTTTGAGTTTGAAGACTATCAAGTGAAATTTGTAGAGAAGTTAGCAGAGACCACGGCTTCAACAATTAACACCGTAAAGGTTAATGAGCGAACAAAAAAATTACTTGAACAATCGCAAATAACCTCCGAGCAGATGCGCATTAAAGAAGATGAAATGGAGCGAAAGCAAAGTGAACTAGAAGATAAATTTAAGGAAATGGAGGAGGTTATTGATGACCTTGAGTCTTCAAATGCAGCTTTGAGAAGAAGAACAGAAAAATATAAAGACGAAAATATTACGCTTCAAAATATTTTGCTGAAGACTAGTAAAGAATTAGAGAAAGTCAAAAAGGATAGTTAGCATTGATTCTGTGCGGTTTTAATAGATCTATTTTTTTTAAAGAGTTGGTATGATGGGAGAAACTAAACACATTTTATTGTTAGGTGCAGGCAGATCTGTCGGATCGTTAATTCAATACCTCAAACCATATATTAATGAGAATGGCTGGTTTTTGACGGTAGGTGATGCATCTATAGAGTCGGCTGAAGAAAAAACGAAAGGAATAATTAACTCGAAAGCAATTGTATTTGATGTCTTAAACTCACAAATACTTTTTGAGGGGGTTAAAAAAGCAGATATAGTAATTTCGATGCTACCAGCTCATCTGCACATACACATTGCAAAAGTATGTGTCGATTTAAAAAAATCTTTGTTTACAGCTTCCTATGTATCGAAAGAAATTGAGCTACTCCACCAGCAAGCAAAAAACAACGGAGTACTTATCTTGATGGAAACAGGGTTAGATCCTGGCATTGACCATATGTCAGCCATGCAAGAAATTGATGCGATTAAAGATCAGGGAGGCGAAATAACTTTGTTTAAGTCTTTTACTGGTGGTTTGGTAGCACCGGAATCAGATGATAACCCTTGGAATTATAAGTTTACTTGGAACCCACGGAATGTTGTACTGGCAGGGCAAGGTACTGTTAAATTTATTAGAAACGGATATTACAAATACATCACGTATCATAACCTTTTTAAACGCTTAGAGACTGTTACCGTTGATGGATATGGGGATTTTGATGGTTACGCTAATAGAGATTCTTTGAAGTACCGTGAGTTATATGGTCTGGAGAAAATACCAACTATTTTTAGGGGTACATTGCGTAAACAAGGTTTTTGTGAAGCGTGGGATGTATTTGTACAGTTAGGCATGACGGACGATTCGTATGAATTAGAAGGAGTGGAGCTCATGACTTATCGTGAGTTTACCAATACTTACTTAGTTTATAGTGATACGAAGTCAGTTGAAGAAAAATTAACTGATTTTTTTAAACTGCAGCCAAATAGTCAGGTACTGTCTAAATTAAAATGGTTAGGTGTTCTAGATGATATACCTATAGGATTAATAAAAGCAACACCTGCTCAAGTATTACAAAAACTACTAGAGTCTAAGTGGCAATTAAAACCTGAAGACAAAGATATGGTTGTTATGCAACACCAATTTGAGTATGTCCTAAATAAAGAAAAACTAAGTAAGACCGTGTCAATGGTAGTAAAAGGGGAAGACGCTGAGCATACCTCCATGGCGAAAACTGTGGGGCTTCCCTTAGGGATAGCTGTTCGGTTATTTTTAGAAGGGAAGGTTGATTTAACAGGGGTACACGTACCAGTTGTAAAAGAATTATACAATCCAATTTTGAGAGAATTGAAAGATCATGGAGTAATATTTTTCTAAAAGCTTAGTCCGTTTTCACGCTCATAACCTTCGTCAATTAACAACCGATCGCTTTCAGCAGCTTGCACCGCTAATACATCACACCGTTCGTTTTCGATATTTCCCGCATGACCTTTTACCCATTTAAATTTCACATGGTGTTTTTTGTAAACGACTAAAAAACGTTTCCAGAGGTCCACATTTTTTTTGTCTTTAAACCCCTTTTTAACCCAGCCAAATAACCACCCTTTTTCTACCGAATCAACTACATATTTTGAGTCAGAATAAATCAGTACTTCAGATCCTTCTTTTCTTAACGCTTCCAACCCTACAATGACTGCTAATAATTCCATTCGGTTGTTAGTTGTCATGCGAAAACCTTCAGAAAATTCTTTTCTAAGGTCTTTGAATTTCATGACTACACCATAGCCTCCATTTCCGGGGTTTCCTTTTGCTGCGCCATCGGTGTACATTACAATCATAGTTCAATGCTTAATTAAAGTAGTTGTTGAAAAAAGTTTTTAAGGTGGTGATTTCTTCTTGGTTAATAGCTGGGAAGTTGGCTATTCGAAACGATTTATTTAACCACTGACCATAACCTCTTCCTAACAATATACCTGCTTCTTCTGCTTTCTCTTTGATATCATCAATTAAAGATTCCTTTGCCTCAATGGCTATTACGGTGTCTGATCGACAAGCATTATTTTTTATTAATAAATCTAAATGTGGTGATGATTCAAAAAAGTCGTACCAGTCGTTTGCTTGAGATTTTTATACGTTTAGAGACTACTTCAATTTTTGGTAATTCCTTCATTACCTCGTTTAATAAATAAATATTGAGTGTATTGGGTGTATGTGTCGTTTGATGTTTTACTGCATTTTGGTGAATGTTGCTAAAACTGTTGTAATGAATTTTTTCACCAATTTCTTGTGCTTGACTAACTGCTTTAGGAGAGTAAATCATAACGGCCATTCCTGAAGGTAAACCAAAACATTTTTGTACTGAGGCAAACCAAACATCAGCTTGGGTGAAATCAATTTCAATACCCGCCATGGAAGAAGTCGCATCAATAGCGATAACAGCTTCAGGATATTGATTTCGAATACTTTTTATTTCATCACCTGATATAGTTGTTCCGTTGGAGGTTTCGCATTGGGTCAAACATACCACATCAAATGCCTGATCGATGAGAGGGGTATCGGCTAACGAATCATTTTTATCAAATTGAATTTTAAATGATTTTCCCGACAGGTTTTTAGTATACGTATGCCATTTTTCACCAAAAGCACCATTATAGATATTAAGACAACTTTTTTTAACTAATGATTGCGCTATGATTTCCCAGCATTCAGTTGCTGAAGAAGTATAGGCTACATAATAATTATCTGGTACATTCAATTTTTCACGAAGTGTCTCAGTAGTTTCTTCAATAATTTTTGAAAAAACGCGACTGCGGTGATTGTAGCTAATCAACCCCTTTTCAAAAGCAATTTCAAAGTGCTTTTTTACAGAGGGATGTAGCTTTGAAGGACCAGGGTAAAAAGTAATCATTTTTTAGTGATAAAATGTTCAATGGCTTTTCGATATCCATTTAAGCCTTCTCCCATAATCATCCCTACACAGTTAGTTGTTAAGTAACTATGGTGACGAAAGCTTTCTCGCTCGTGGATATTTGAAATGTGTACTTCCATCACAGGGGTAGTTACTGCGGCCACTGCATCAGTTAAGGCAATAGAAGTATGTGTGTAGCCTCCAGCATTAAGAATGATTCCATCTTCATGAAAGCCAATAGCATGTATCTTATCTATTAGAGCCCCTTCATGATTGGATTGAAAATAGGATAACTCTATACCAGAAAATTCTTCTTTTAATTCATTAAAAAACGATTCAAAGTCTTGACTTCCATAGATGCTTTGTTCTCTTTTTCCTAAAAGATTGAGGTTTGGTCCGTTGATTATGGTAATCTTCATTTTTGAATCTGTATTTTTAAACCGTGAATTGGGACTCCTATATTAAGCAATTTAAAAATTACTTGCGGCTCGAACGTTCGTTATCTGATAATTCAGTAGAGGCCTACATTCGGGATGTTGTAAAGCTAAAAGAGTTTTTAGAAATCTCCAATATCAATAAATCTCCTCTAGAAGTAGATGGAGAAGACATATCAGCTTTTCTAGGTTATTTATATGAGTTAGAAATGAGTGCTTATTCCCAAGCTAGGATGCTTTCAGGCATCAAATCGTTTTATAAGTTTTTGTTGGTTGAAGATTATATTGTCGATGATCCTGCTTATTTAATCGAAGCACCAAAAATCGGCCGTAAACTTCCAGATACCCTTTCCTATGAAGAAATAGTTCAGTTATTTGACTGTATTGATATGTCTACACCAGAAGGGGCAAGAAATAGAGCAATATTAGAAACGCTTTACAGTTCAGGACTGCGTGTGACCGAATTAGTCGACTTAAAAATTTCAAATGTATACATTGATGCAGGTTTTTTAAAAGTAGTCGGCAAGGGTAATAAAGAACGATTGGTACCAATTGGCACTGACGCTTTAAAATTTATGAAAAGCTATCTGGAAGAAATACGAGTGCATTTATCAATAAAACCAGGAAATGAAAATGTGGTATTTTTAAACCGAAGGGGTGCGAAATTGACTCGAGTCATGATTTTTACAATAATTAAACAGTTAGCAGAAACCATGGGGTTAAATAAAAATATTAGTCCGCATACCTTTCGTCATTCTTTTGCTACACATTTAATAGAAGGAGGGGCAGATCTTCGAGCGGTTCAGGAAATGCTAGGTCATGAATCCATAACCACTACAGAGATTTATACACACCTTGATCGTGATTATTTAAAACAAGTGATGCATGAGTTTCATCCAAGGAGTTGAAATAGCTTTTGTTGTTAATTTTGAATCGACCATAGAGGTTATGTGTTTATTACATACACGTGATGTAATTGTATCTTACTTCAAAACTATCGTAAATCGATTATATATTTATTATACAGATAGCCTTTTTAGGTTTTTTTTCATTAAATTTCAGTCAAATCGACTAACTCCATAACCATGAAAAAAATATTTGTATTTTTAATTTTTGTTCTAAGTATTGATTTTAGTGTTTGTGCACAATATGTTGAAGTTCCTGACTTAGATTTTAGGAGTTATCTAATTGAAAAATATCCTATTTGCTTCAATTCCGAAAATCAGTTAGATACTACTTGCTATGAAGTAATGGTTGAGTCATCTATGATTTTTGGTTCGGAAAATGTGAAACAAAATATTATGGATTTAGATGGTATTCAATATTTTAAAAGTATAACTACTTTATCACTTAATAATATGTTAATCAATAGTTTAGATGACATACCTCCTTCTTTAAATTATTTAAGTATTACCAATTGCAAAATATCAGTTGTTGATGATTTACCCAATTCTATTGAAGAGTTATTTTTAGATAATAATTATATAAAGGAAATAAAGTCATTACCTACTGCTTTAAAGTCATTAAATATAAATAATAATAGGGTGACTAAATTGCCTGATGTTTTACCAGTAGATTTGAATGTGATTTATGCTCAAGGCAATTATTTTAGTAGCATACCCAATTTACCAAATGTAGAAACAATATTTTTTGAAGACCAAAAAAAATACTTACCCGTTGAGGAAAAAAGTTACATAGAATTACCAGATACAACATTCGCTAAAATACTCAGCTATCAATTTCCAGCATGCTTTAATAATCAAAAACAGTTAGATACAAACTGTGCTGACATTAAAAACGTCAAAATATATTCATTAGGTAATGAATTTGAGAATGTCAGACCATATTCTGAAGTCAATCCACACGTAGAATATATATATAATATAGAAGGTATTCAATATTTTAAAAGTCTCGAAAAACTAGATTTAATTGGGCAAAGGATAACACTATTAAAGAATATTCCTAACACTGTAAAATCACTTTCAATAATGAGAAATAATCTTTTAGAGGTACAAGAATTACCTGATTCATTAGAATATTTAGATATTTCGGACAACAGATTATCAAAATTACCAAAACCTCTGCCAAGTAAGATAAATTCACTTTTTGCTATAAAAAACTGTTTTACAGAATTTCCACAAAAACCTGTCACCATAAAAGAAAATGGCTGGTACTTTGATGATCAGTGGGAAATTAAAACTAATCTTTCACCAGCTTATGTAGCGATGAATGATTCTGTTTTTAGAGAAAGATTAAAGTGGAATTTTAGTATGGCTTTTAATGAAAAGAATGAGATAGATACTACAAACTTACATATAAGAAATGTAAAGGAAATTTATTTAGAGACAAACCGACAAAGTGATTTTGTAATAACTAACGTTGATGAGCTAAGATTTTTTGAGAATTTAGAATCGTTAAGTCTTAGCGGGATTTGTGCTAAAAAAATTCCTTCGTTATCTAAAAAATTAGAAACATTAAATGTATACGATTGTCTTTTTGAAAGTTATGAGCCTTTGCCGAACTCTATTAAAAATTTGGTTTTAAAAAACAACAAATTAGTAAATTTTGAAGCTTGGCCAGAATCAATAGAATCTGTAGATATTAGTTACAATAAAATTTCATCATTACCAACTGGTATGCCTTCAGGTTTAACCTCACTTATTGCAAACAATAATTCTTTTGATGTGATTCCCTCTGTACCATCTTCTTTCATTGGTGATTGGCTTTTTGAACCACAGTGGGGTTATAAGTCAAATACGCTCCCGCATTATATTAACATTACTGACACCTTAGCAATGTATCAAATAAGGAATTTGTATAAATATTGTTTTGATAATAACAATAGAATGGATGTTACCTGTAATTATATAGAGAATGCTAAAAATCTTACACTTGGGAATGTCATATATGATATTTCGAATATCTGGAGTAGTTTTAAAGCATTAGAGAATTTAAAGTTAGTTGAAATAAAAGGTATAAATAGTTCTACTGTTGTTTTAGAAGGATATGATTCTCCTATTACAATTTACGAGAATGTATTAAATATTGATGTGCCAACTTTAGTTAATTTAGAAATAATAGGCACAATAAGTGAAATCAGAACATTACCATCTAATTTAAAAAAATTATTTATTAGGAGTAACAATTTAAGGATTGGGCAATTACCATCAAGTTTGGAAGAATTAATTATAACTGGAATAACAGATTTTGATTTAGATTTACCCAAAAAATTAAAAAAGATAATAATATCAGGTAGAGTAAATTCTATTATTAATTCAATGCCAGATTCTTTAGAAAGTTTTGAGTATTACGGAATAGACCGAAACCCATTCAATAATTTAGACTTTAGTAACACTAAGTTAACTTATTTGATAATATCTGGACCAGACTTAGAATCAGAACCTACCTTACCTCAATCAGTCAAAGTACTAAAGTTAGAAAGGACTAAAATAGAAACAATAACCTTTATTCCAGACTCGGTAGAAGAGTTGTCTTTAATGAGTAATACTTTATTGTCTAATCTTCCTTTTTATGAGTTACCTAAAGGCTTGAAACATTTTGATGTTCGACAAACAGCCTTAAAATGTATGCCGAAATTACCAGAGAGTTTAGAAATTTTATATTTCGAAAGCGATTCTATAAAATGTTTGCCAAACATAAGCCGTGATTTAAAAAATGTTCCTGTTTATCCAATTTGCAATACTGATAATAACTTAAGTTTTTGTCAAAGTTTGCCAACCGTGTCAGGTTTTGTTTACTTAGATGAGAATAAAAATAATGTTTTTGATGTTGGCGAAAGAGTTGTTTCTGAGGCAAAACTAACTTTAAGTAATGGAGTTACAACTTTTACCAATTCATTTGGGTTTTACCAATTTACTCTTCAAGATACCGTCAAGACTTATTCGCTTAAAATACATGATATAGATAATTATATCATTTTAAATCCATTGAGAAATGTAGATGTTGAATCATTGAACACTTCAAAAGAAGAGAGTTTTGGATTGATACCTCTAGAAGAAAACGTAGTTCAGTTTATAGCTCAATTATCGACATTAAGTCAGTACGCAAAATCTGATTTTGATTTTTCTCATAGATTATTAGTAACCAATACAGGTACAGTGACATCCGATGCATATATAAAACTTAAAACCGATAAAGATGTCTATTCGGTAAATACCGTTTCACCTGATTTTTTTATTATTGAAGAAGATTCTTTGACAGGAATTGTCACTAACTTAAAACCCTTAGAAACACAGGTTATTTTTTTTGATGGAAAACTTAACTCTGATGCAGTCTTTGGGGATTCATTAATAACATATTCTTGGGTATACGATAGTAATAAACATACTGTATTAAAAGATTCAGTTGTTGTAACTATTCGTGATTTTTTAAATCATAATAATAAACAGGCAACACCTATGTTGTTAACAAAGGAGGGCAGCAATGAAGCTTATATTGATTACACAATTAATTTTCAAAATGAGGGAACTGACACTGTCTTTAGTGTGATGATAATTGATACATTATCTGACCATTTAGATTTGTCTTCACTTGAAATTATAGGAAAGTCACATAATTGTAATATTACATTGAAAAATAATCTCGTAACTTTTCAAATTGATAATGTTTTAATGACGGATAGTACTATAAATGAAAGAGATAGGTATGGTTTTGTAAGTTTTAGAATCAAGCCAGTAATAAATATTCAGGATAATCAATTGATAGAAAACAAAGCTTCCATTTACTTTAATTTCAATAATCCTATAATTACAAACAATACGACTACTGTCATAAACAGTAAAGGAGGTATTGTTAGTGTTGAAAATGATGAAGAAGAAGGTTTTTTCCTTATGTACCCTAGTCCAAGTGAATCAGAGATTAATATTTCTATTGAGAAACCAGCTTACATAGAGGTATCTATTGTCGATTTACTAGGACAAGAAGTTTTAACTGATTCTTTATATGGCGAATCTATACGGTTAGACGTGAGTAGTTTACCGAAGAAATTGTATGTTGTTAGAGTTAAGCATAATGGACTAGTCTTAACCTCCAAATTTTTAAAGATTTAATTTGAATTTTTAGAGTGAAATGAGTTATTAATTATCACTACTAAGATTTATACACATCTTGATCGTGATTATTTAAAACAAGTGATGCATGAGTTTCATCCGAGAAGTTGAAAAATGCAGTTCGCTTAACTTTAAATTAAAGAGAAAACATAAAAAAGGCAGAAAGCACAGGGGCAAGAAAAATTAGATTAAAAAATGAATAGAAAAAGCTGCTTGATATTCAAGCAGCTTTCTATAAATGCATTGTTGTATGGATGAT
>CAWKJU010000030.1:0-90431 GCA_963849955.1 uncultured Cytophagales bacterium
AAGATATCCGCTTTTAACTACTTCTTTTTTAAAGGAATGATGTATTTTTAGGGTAGCACTAGAACTTCTTCAATACGAAAATTAGCTCTGAGTAATTCGCAAAGTGAACAAAATGAAACTAGAAGCCCGAAATTTAATTAAGAAATATAAATCACGTACCGTGGTCAACGATGTTTCAGTTGAAGTTTCTCAAGGGGAAATTGTAGGTTTACTCGGTCCCAACGGAGCAGGGAAAACAACAACTTTTTATATGACAGTAGGTTTAGTGACACCTAATGCTGGAGAGATTTTTTTAGATAATAAAAACATCACCAAACTTCCGGTTTATAAGCGAGCCCAATTAGGTATTGGCTATTTGGCACAGGAAGCTTCTGTGTTTAGAAAACTTACCGTAGAAGAAAATATTCTAGCGGTATTAGAAATGACTAAGCTTAAAAAGGCGGAACAAAAAGAACGCATGGAGGAAATGTTGGAAGAGTTTAGCTTGACTAAAGTGCGGAAAAATATGGGAATGTCACTTTCTGGTGGGGAGCGCAGAAGAACAGAAATAGCACGTGCATTATCTATAAAACCAGGCTTTATTTTATTGGACGAACCTTTTGCAGGAGTTGACCCCATAGCAGTGGAAGAAATTCAAGGCATTATAGCGAAATTAAAAGACCGAGGAATTGGTATTTTAATTACGGATCACAACGTAAACGAGACACTTTCCATCACTGATCGGGCCTACCTTATGTTTGAAGGTAAATTATTGAAACAAGGATCAGCCGAAGATTTAGCCAATGATGAACAAGTGCGAAGGGTGTATTTAGGGCAAAACTTTGAGTTAAAACGTAAAATTTAACTATGCCGATTTTATCGACTTTTAATACGATTTTGACTTGGGCAATGAAAAAGCGAATCCACCAAATGGAGCTTTTTTTACGCTATCCCATGGATGTTCAAAAAGAGGTGTTGTATGGTTTACTCAAAAAAGCAGCCAACACAGAATGGGGGAAAAAGTACGATTTTAAATCAATCACTTCAATAAAAGACTTTCAAGAACGCCTTCCTATTTGCACTTACGAACAACTCTTCCCTTACATTGAGCGAGTAATGAAAGGGGAAAAAAACATTTTATGGCCTACAGAAATCGAGTGGTTTTCTAAATCCTCGGGCACTACAAATGCTAAGAGTAAATTTATTCCAGTAAGTCCAGAAGCGTTAGAAGATTGTCATTATAAAGCAGGAAAAGACATGCTTTCCATGTATGTTAATAATTTCCCAGCAAAGGCTCCATTTACGGGTAGAAGTTTAGTACTGGGAGGCACGCATCAAATCAATCATTTGAATCCCAAAACCTCCTATGGTGATGTTTCTGGAGTGATCATGGAGAACTTACCTTGGTGGGCACAAATCATTAGAACACCGAGTTTAAAGGTGGCCCTATTAGATAAGTGGGAAGAAAAAATTGACCTGATGGTCAAAGAAACAAAAACACAAAATGTCACAAGTCTGGCAGGTGTACCCACATGGACATTGATTTTGCTTCAAAAAATGTTGGAAGATACGGGCAAAAAAAACATTTTGGAGGTTTGGCCGAACTTAGAATGGTTCGCTCATGGTGCGGTGGCTTTTGGACCCTATCGGGAATTGTTCAAGCAACTGATTCCATCCGAAGAAATGAATTATCAAGAGGTATACAATGCTTCTGAAGGGTTTTTTGGGATTCAAGATGATCCACATCGCAACGATATGTTGTTGATGTTGGATTACGGTATTTTTTATGAGTTTATTCCGATGGAACATTGGGAAGAAGAGCACCCGAAAACAGTAACTATTGATGAAGTAGAGTTGCACAAAAGTTATGCGGTAATTATTAGTACCAACGCAGGGTTGTGGCGTTATAGCATTGGTGATACGGTGAAATTCACTTCGCTTAAACCCCATCGAATAAAAATTTCAGGTCGTACAAAGCATTTTATCAATGCCTTTGGGGAGGAGTTGGTCATTGAAAATGCCGATACCGCAATTACTTTTGCCTCTCATGAAACAGGAGCCGTATTAAACAACTATACTGCAGCGCCTATTTATTTTTCTGAAGGACAAAATGGTGGACATGAATGGTTGATAGAATTTGAAAAAGATCCAGTAGACTTTCAAAAATTTTGTGCTTTATTAGATTCTAAGCTTCAGGAAATCAATTCCGATTATGAAGCTAAGCGCTATCAGGATATTGCACTTCGCCCTCCAAAAGTACTTTCATTAGCAAAAGGCACCTTTTACGAATGGATGTCAAAAAGAAATAAAATTGGTGGTCAACATAAAGTTCCGCGTCTGAGTAATACCCGCGAATATGTAGAGGATATTTTAGGGATGATTAAATAACGCTGTAATACTCTAGTGTGTTTGTAAATAATCTTAAGTCCTCACAAAATCTTTTTCCTCATAATTATTTAAATCCTCGTTGTCGACACGCTTCGAAAACTACAACTGCCGCTGCGGTAGACACATTCATGGAGTCAGCCTCACCTTGCATCGGGATAATGATGTTATGCGTAGCAGCTTCCACCCATTGATCAGTAATTCCAGTAGCTTCTGTTCCCATTACGATGGCAGAAGAAAGTGTAAAATCTGTTTGGTGATAGGGTTTAGCAGCTTGTAAATATGTACAATAGATATTGATGTTATTTTCCTTTAACCACGAAATCGTTTCTTGACTATCACTTACGGCAATGGGTACAGTAAAAACACAGCCAATACTGGAGCGAATGGCATTGGGGTTGTAAACATCCGTTTGCGGGTCACTGACAATGACAGCATCTACTCCAGCAGCATCGGCTGTTCTTAATAGCGCACCCAAGTTACCTGGCTTTTCAACGCTTTCCAGTACCAAAATAAGGGGGGTATTCGAAAGCTGTAAGTCTTTCAGTTGGTGACTTCTTGGAGTAACCAATGCCACAATTCCCCCAGAATTTTCGCGGTAAGCAATTTTATCATATACTTCTTTTGAGATCTCAAAAAAATCTGTGGCTGTTGGAATTAACTCTAATACCGCGTCACTTGAGATAATAGCAGGACAAAAATATACACTTTTAAAACGGTAACCTGACTTAACTACTTTTTCAATTTCTTTAATGCCCTCAATGATAAATACGTTTTGGGCTTTTCGTTCACGTGCTTTTTGTAGGTGCTGAAAATTCTTAATGCGTGTGTTTTTTACACTGGTTATTTTGTCGGTGATTCTCATGGATTCAAAACTACGAGTAATTCAAACAAAAAACGCCATTCTGAATAATCCAAAATGGCGTTTTAAAATAATTTTTATCGAGTGTTTAATTAACCAATGAAGCAATATTCAATCAAGTGGAAGTGAAAGAACACTAACCAAACGATGAATAAAACAGGTAATAAGATAATTAATGAATACTTGTAAATATACTCCACGAAAGCAGGCATTTTAATCCCTGCAGACTCTGCGATAGACTTTACCATGAAATTAGGTGCATTACCAATGTAAGTCATTGCTCCAAAGAAGACAGATGCTACAGAGATTGCTGTTAATTTAATCATACTTTCATGTCCGGCAAACTTGCCATCCCCAAAGGCATAATGCGCCACGTCTTGTACGTTCGTGATAGAACCACCATCAGAAGAAATAGCAGCAGTTAAAAAGTTAACATAAGTAGGTGCATTATCCAAGACTCCAGATAACGCGCCAGTGCCCCAATACAGCGAACTGATTGTAATCATTTCTCTACCTTCCGGGCTTTTAGCAAACTCGCCCACTAATTGAAGGGCTGGCATCATCGTGAAGAAAATACCGATAAATATAAAGGCTACTTCCTTAATTGGTTCGAAGTTAAATTCGTTGCCTTTCAGTGCCTCTTTGTTCGCAAAATAGTAGGATAGGCAAGCAATAGAAAGCATCAAAGTCTCACGAATGAAAGATATTTTAGTTAATTGACCATGCAATACTAATTGAATACTTGGCACACTTACAAATACATTTGGATCAATAAATACACAACCAATAATGAGTGCAATCCAAATAAAGTTGATGCCCCCTGTTATTGAAATTTCTCCGCTGTACTTATTAAGGTCTGTTTCTTCACTTTTGTTTTTGCTATCAAAAATATAGAAAATACCAGCTAAGACTAACACAGCAAAAGCCCAAGGGACGATGTTATGCATTACTGTCCAAATAAATGGTACACCTTTTAAGAAACCAAGAAACAAGGGAGGGTCACCAATTGGAGTCAAAGAACCACCTACATTACTTACCATAAAAATAAAGAAAACAATATGGTAAGCTTTAATTCGATCTTTATTTAAACGAATAAACGGACGAATTAACAACATTGAAGCACCTGTAGTACCAATAAGGTTAGCGAGTATCGCTCCGAAAATTAACATCATGACATTGACCATCGGTTTACCCTCTTTGTCAACATTAATCATGATGCCACCAGCTGCCATGAATAGTGCAGCAAGCAAAGCAATAAACTGCACATACTCAGCACCTGAGTGGATAATGGAATCAGTGTCATGTAATCCAAAAGCATAATAAATACATACCCCTACACCTAACCCAATGGCCACATGAGGATAATAGTGATGCCAGAAATGCTCAAAGAATAAGGGTCCCGTGGCAATCAATAATAACAATAAAGCAAATGGGATAACCGATATGCCTGAGGGACCATGTCCATGGTGACTTTCTGCAGCTTCGTACGCAGCATTTTCTGCTGGGTCTACTACTTTTTCTTCAATAACTTGGTAATGTTCATGCGAATCTACAGTGGCATTGTCCTCCACATGTTCCGTGTCTTCATCACCCCATGAGTCTTCAGCTTTTGATGTACCAGGTGATATGAAAAGCACCAGGAGGGTAAATAAAAGAATAAATAGTTTTTTCATCTGCTTAAATAATTGAAAGTTAATGTGTCAGATGAAATCAAATGTTGTATCAGTATTTACCCTTAGATAAAGATCAATTACAACTGATTTCATGTTCCCTTAAGTTTTTACAACTCACAAATATAGAATTTCCCGAGTATTTATGTGGCTTGGAGCTAAGAAATATTGCTTCTCGAAAAGTCGCCATAGCAACCCATAGAAATGGAATCTTTGCTTGCGCCTGTTACTGATGCTAAGGCGGTGTTTTTCCCTAATGAACCGAATAGACCTAAAAAGGCAAAAATAATAGCTTCTTTAAATGAAATAATTGAAGCATCAGGGATGATTATTTTGGTATTAGGAGCTTGTTTTTTAAGAAGTTCTATCAAAAAAAGATTATAAGCACCACCACCAGTGAGCAAAACCGAAGCGTAAGGTTTTTGAATGGAAAGAGCCAGTTGTTGGGCCACATGATGCGCAAAGGTGTGTTGAAAATCGGCTAAAGGATAGTGATTGATTTTGCTAATAAAATGTTTTTCAACCCATTCGCGCCCCAGGCTTTTTGGTGCGGGTTGATTATAAAATTCTAACTTGTTAAATGATTCCAACAGCTCTGGAATAAGTTGACCACTTCGAGCATATTTTCCTTCATCATCATAAGGCTGCCCTAGTTTTTCCGCCACAAAATTGAACACTTGGTTGACTGGACAGATGTCATAGGCTTTTGTAACACCATTTTCTTCAAAAGAGGTATTGGCGATACCGCCTAAATTTATCCGATAGTCGTATTCTGAAAATAAATAGTTGTCACCCAAGGGTACCAAGGGAGCACCTTGTCCACCAAGAAACACATCGATACTTCTAAAATCACAGGCAGTGTTTATTCCTGTTGTTGCATAAATAGCTGCCCCACTGCCAATTTGTTTGGTGAAAGCTCTTTCAGGCTGGTGGAAGATGGTGTGTCCATGGGAAGCAATTAAATCGACCTTCTCTTTACCTACAAACACATTGATAAGTTCACCAAAGAAACAACCTAAATCATTATCTAAAACAGCTAGTTCTAATCCACTTAATTCGTGAGCAATGCGCAAACGCGTTAAAATTTGTTCCGGATAGGGTTTTGTGGTTGCTTTATTTAAGGTGAAATTCCATCGATCATTTTTTTCGGTGAAAGTGCAAATAGCTAAATCAACACCATCAAGCGAGGTGCCGGACATTAGACCAAGGACTTTGTACGATTTCACAGTTAGCAATTTAGTGAAATTATCAGGTAGAAATCAATTAATAAAGCTGAGGGTACCATCTAACTGGAAAATCTAGTAATATTACTACGTATATGAATCTGATCATTGATATAGGTAATACCGCTATAAAAACTGCAGTTTTTGATGATGGAAAGCTTCTAAAACAGAAGGTTGTTTCAGAACAAGAGTTAGCGCAAGAACTAGCTAGAACATGGAGCGGTATTATCGTCTCTTGTGTTGGTAAAATGCCACTATGTGATTTTTCTAATGCATTGATTTTAACTTCTGATACAAAAATTCCCCTGGAAATAGATTATAAGACACCTAATTCGTTAGGTGTAGATCGGTTAGCAGCTACTATAGGTGCTACTGTAGTTTTTCCTGATAAAAATTGTTTAGTAATTGATATGGGTTCATGTGTTACGTATGATTTAATCGTTTCAAATAAATTTCAAGGGGGTATTATTTCGCCAGGTTGGCAAATGCGGTTAAATGCGATGAACAATTTTACTTCATCCTTACCGTTGTTGACAAAAAATGTAACAATGGAGCACACGGGTCAATCAACAGAGCAATGTATGCAAAGTGGTGCTTTTAACGGTTTGTGGCATGAAATAGAAGGAATAATAGCACATTACGCACAAAAGATTCCTGATTTGCAAGTCGTCTTATGCGGTGGAGATGCAAAAACTTTTGAAACTAACCTAAAACCACACATCTTTGTGCAGCCAAATTTGGTGCTAATTGGTTTAAACAGGATTCTCGAATATCACAATGCGGATTAACTTTCTCTTTTCTTTTTTGTTCTTAGCTACATTAACTGGCTTTGCACAGCTTAAAATAAACTCACCGTATTCGCGTCTAGGCGTTGGAGATGTCAGTCAAGCGGGTTACTCCTACAATAGAGGAATGGCTGGTGTAGGTGTCAGTAACGCTAGTTTGTTTTTTATTAATAATGTCAATCCTGCGATGTTACAGCGCAACAAATATGTGGTGTATGAAGTAGGTATGGAGTCGCAAACTAGAAGTTTGTCTTCAGACGAAGGTACGCAAACAAATGGCGATTTAAACCTTGATTATTTAGCTTTATCCATACCAATTAACAGATGGAATGTAGGTGCCAGCTTAAAAAAATATAGTCAGGTAAATTATAATGTCAGTACCATAAATCAAATTAATTCTAGAGACTATTCTCAAATTGATTATTCAGGAAAAGGCGGGTTAAATGAGGCAGGATTAACGGCCGCTTATCGAGTTTCACAGGACACGGCTTCAAATCTTACCGTTTCGTTGGGTTTAAGCGCTAATTACATTTTTGGTCAAATAGAGCGAAATCAGACAACAGAACTATTTGTTAACGGATCAACACAAGGTGAACGTTTTACCAATGAAGTGCGAAACTCCTATAATGGATTTCAGTTTAAAACGGGTATTGGTTTTCGAAAAGAGTTATTATATGTGAATAAAAGCCAAAAAACTACTAATGATTTAGGGCAAGACACCACCATACGTTCAAGATCATATTTTTTCAAGGATGTTGTTAATGATGTGGCACTAACAGCTTTAGTAAGTGAAAACATTGTGGTTTACCCTAATCGGAAAGGCGTCTACTTAGATCAAGACATTCATAAAGATGAAGATATCGATCGTTTATTGGCTTTGTATCGAGGATTAGCGGGTAATTTTTATGGGGTTTATGTTTTAGAAGGAGCTAAAAATAAAACTAACAGAGAATTGAAAGAAGAGTTTATTGCACTTACCGTGGATGGAAAAGAAAGCCAACCCATCAATGCTGAAATTTTAAGTCACACCAATAAATTTATAAGAAAACATTCTGGATTATATTTCAATTTTGGACTCTCCTATGATTTAAAAGCTAACCTAAATGGTACTTCTGACCAATATTTAAATAGAGATAATATCAGTGGACTGTCTATTTCTAAGGACACTTTAGCTAGTGGACTTAATACCTCTATAGTATTGCCTTCGACTTTTAGAGCGGGTATTAGTTTGGATAAAATGCCTACTCAAAGCGAATTGTCAAGGTTATGGACATTAGGGCTTGATGTTTCATACACCAAATGGTCACAATTTTCGGATCAATTAACAGAAGTTCCTTACCAAGATAATTACAAAATAGCCTTAGGTGGTGAAATTACACCACACGTAGCAAGCACTAGTTATTTAAAGCGAATGACGTATCGTGCGGGTGTGTTTTATGGCAGCGCTCCATATAAAATTAATGGGACTTCTTTTTCTGATGTTGGCATAACTTTTGGGTTGACCATGCCTGTGGGCATATTTACAGCTTCTAATCCTCCAAAAAACATTAATTTAGGTGTTACTTTAGGGCAAAGAGGTACGACAGATAATAACTTGATAAAAGAAAAATATGCGCTGATTTCGTTAAGTTTCAACTTCAACAGCCGGTGGTTCCAGCGGTACAAATTAGGTCTTTAATTATGATAAATAGAATAGTTTTAGTCGCAGTTATTTTTTTAACACTCATTGTAAAATCACAAGCCCAAAACGGTTATGATTGGGGAGATAACAAGCCTGATGCAAAAGCGCAGTGGCAATACCTTAATTTCCTTATTGACCAAAAAAACTATAACCAAGCAGCTGAACCACTACGTTGGCTATTAAAGAATACGCCTAACCTTCATGAAGATTTATATGCTTTAGCAACTAAAGTATATGAAAAGGTGGAAGAAGAAGAAACAAGTAAAGACTATAAAAAAGCCCTTCAAGACACAGTTTTGATGTTGTATGATAAACGTATTCAATTATTTGGCAATGAAGCTGAAGTATTGAATAGGAAAGGTTTGGTCGCTTACAGTTATCTTTTCAAGCGACCTGATATGACTGATTCATTGTTTCACACCTATGCTAAAATCTATGAATTAAATGGTGTAAACACGTATATCATTTGTGCTTACTCTTATATGAATGCTGCATGTGATAAAAAGAAATTCGGTGGCATGTCTAACGACAAGATGCTTGAAGTGTATGAACAGGTTTCAGCTGTTTTTAATCATAATATCAAAAACGAAAAAGATGCAAGAAAAAAGGAGCAATTAGAAAAATTTAAAGGGAGAGTAGATGAAAAATTAAGTCAATGTGCAGATCTTTCATGTGATTACGTGCTAGGAAAGTGGGGTAATTCTGCGGCACTAGAAAAGCAGAAAATGGTCTATAATATCTTGCTCGCAAATGACTGTACCAATAGAAAAGAGTTTTTAGACTTAGCATCCAAAATCATTGCTGCAGAACCAAGCGCTTCTGCTAATAGACAATTGGGTGATGCACTTTTGAAAAATGGAAACTATAAAGAAGCAATAAACAATTATTTAAAGGCTATAGAGCAAAGTACAGATCTGGAATATAAAGCGAGTTTATATTTAAAAATAGCAGATATCTACAGCTCAAGGGATAAAGCAGAAGCACGAAACTATGCGCAAAAAACAATTGCTCTGGGGCAATATACTAAAGAAGCCTATACCTTAATTGGTAATCTTTATGTGTCTAGCTATGATGAATGTAAGTCTGAAAACCCTGTGATAAGTAGAGCCTTGTTTATTGCTGCAGCAGACAAATACAAAAAGGCTGGTAACACTTCGAAAGCAAACGAATTAAAAGCCAATTTCCCTTCAAAAGAGGAAGTGTTTTTATATCAAAAGAAAGTCGGAGATAAGGTAGACACGGGTTGTTGGGTGCATGAAACAGTAGCTTTAGAAACCAGAGACTAAATCATGAGAAATTTTTCGGTAGTTATTATACTGTCTGTGTTGCTATTTTCGTGTGCTGAAGAAGAACAAACTAGTGAGAAAAAAGTATACGATGGTCCGTTGTTGATTAATGAAAATGTAGATGTGGTTTACACGGATTCAGCGAGAGTCAAGTTTAAAATGCAGGCTGAAGAGCAAATAAAACTACAAAACGAAGACGAGGATTTTCCTAAAGGAATGTTTTTAGAATTTTTTGATCGTGAAGAAAAAAAAGAATCGACCTTAACCGCTAATTATGCTCATTTTTATAAACAAGAAAATCACTGGTATGTAAAGGGGGATGTGGTGTTAAATAATTTTGCGAGAAACCGGATTTTAAAAAGCGAAGAATTATACTGGAGCTCAGCAAAAGGTGAGGTTTGGTGCGATACAAGTGTTCGAGTAATCGTGCAAACACCTGATCAGACGCTTTATGGTAAAGGCTTAAAAGCTAAAGATGACTTTTCGGATTATGAAATTTACAAACCAACTGGTAGCTTTGAGTTGTGAAAAAAGTAATTAATACCTTAATAATATCGGCAGCATTTGCTTGTGCATTGATTTGCATGCATCAAGTAGCTTTAGGCAATTATTTGGATATATATTGGCTATTTATGCTAACTTTGGGTTTATTCTTTTGGTACACCTTACGTAAGAAAAAAGAAGAATCAACTAAATAATGGAGTCTTCTGTCATCCTTTCAATAATCGCCTCATTGTTGTTTTCAGCATTTTTTTCAGGAATGGAGATTGCCTTTATTTCTACTGATAAATTGCATTTAGAGCTGATTACCAAAAAAGGAGGTTTAAGCAGAAGTATTTTATCCAACCTAGCTTCTAATCGATCAATGGTGATTTCAACAATTTTAGTTGGAAACACACTCGCATTAACTATTTACGGGGTGTTAATGGCAGGTGCCATGGAGCCGTGGTTACAGCAATTTTTTCCAGATACCGCTGTCATGCTTGTACAGGTCTTAATTTCAACTTTGATTGTACTGCTGACTGCTGAATTTTTGCCTAAAAGTCTTTTTATGATTAATCCCGACAGCATGTTGTTGTTTTTTGCTATTCCTTTTCAAGTGATTTATTACATTCTGTGGGTGTTTTCAGCCGTTATCGTCTGGTTTTCAAAAATTATTTTAGTCTATGTTTTTAAGGGCGATTATTCCAATGAAAAGCCTGTATTCGGAATTACTGATTTAAATAATTATGTCACGGAGATAGTGAAGCAACTAGAAGAGGAAACAGAGAACCCAGAGTTGGATGCTAAAATTTTTAATAATGCACTAGAATTTAAAAAAGTGAAAGTGCGGGAATGTATGATTCCTCGAACAGAAATTATTGCGGTTAACATTGAAGATGAAATCCCCGAGCTACAACAAGCCTTCATTCAAAGTGGCTATTCTAAAATTCCTGTTTTTAAAGAATCAATTGACAACATCATTGGCTACTGCCACAGTGCCAAACTGTTTAAAAAGCCCAAGGAAATAAAAGAAATATTATCTGATATCATCATTGTCCCCGAGACTAAGCTGGCGAACGAACTGTTAATCGAGTTTATTGAAACGCGAAAAAATATTGCCCTAGTGGTGGATGAGTTTGGTGGTACCTCGGGCATCGTAACCATGGAAGACGTCATTGAAATGATCTTTGGTGATATTCAAGATGAATATGATCATGAGGATTTGATTGAGCAACAGCTAGACGACAATATTTATTTGTTTAGTGCACGACAAGAAATTAATTATTTGAATGAAACCTATGATTTGAAGATTCCCGAAGGGGAATACGATACCTTAGGCGGATTTATTTTAGAAAATTTAGAGGATATTCCGAAAGAAAACCAGCAAGTAACCATTGATGAATACCATTTTTTCATCAAAAATATGGATGGGCTAAAAATTGATAAAGTTCAACTGACCATCGGGTCAGATGATTGATTCATAAATCAGCTCAAAAATAGTCAAATAACAAATTTTGATTTTACATCTTAAAGTCCTTATTTTGGCGCTTGCTTTAAATTGAAAGTAACTATGTCTGTATTAGGTAGTATAAGAAGAAGAACCGGATTGTTGTTAATCGTAGTAGCTGGAGGTATTTTCTTGTTTCTTATTCAAGATGCCGTAAGGTCATCAACAAGTTTTTTTGGTCCACAGAATAATACTGTTGGCGAAATAGCGGGAGAAGAAATTGATCAAACTCGTTTTAGTGAATTAGTAGCACAATATTCTGATAATTACACCCGTCAACAAGGTAAAGCACCTGATGAGATGACTATGCGAGGTATTCGTGACCAAGCATGGAAACAATTGTTATTTGAAATTGCCTACAAAGAACAGTTTGAAGAATTAGGCATTCGAGTAACTGAGGGTGATGAAGATGCAGAAAGTGTTGATATGGTACAGGGAAGATTTGTTGACCCTCGTATTAAAAGTTCTTTTAAGAATGAGGACGGTGAATTTGATAAAGATCGTTTGATTCAATATTTACAACAAATCGGTGATGCATCGACAGAAGAACAATTAGCGAGCGCTCAACAATGGGCGAATTTTGAAAAGCAATTAATCCAAGATAGACTTCGATCAAAGTATGAAAACTTGATAGCTAAGTCAAACTACGTGACTACTGCTGAAGCAAAAAGAGCATACATGGCAGAAAATGATACGGCATCAATATCCTACCTCTCTGTTCCTTATTCTAGTATCGTAGATTCTACAGTTACCATTTTGGATAATGAAATGGAAGAGTACTTGAGAGCACATGCTTCAGATTATGAAGTAGAGCAAGGGCGTTCGTTTGATTATGTTGTATTTAATACTGAGCCATCAAAAAGAGATACAGAAAAAACACAAGAAAAAGTCGCTAACATCAAGAAAGATTTCATGGCGACAGAAGACGATACCGCATTTGTTAAAAGTAGAGCAGATAATCCACAGCTTCCAAAAGAAATGGCTTATGCGCAACTACCTTTTAACTTAAAGAATGATTCAGCTAGTTTAGCTAAGAAAGATACGGTGTACGGTCCATACCTTGAGGGTGATTTCTATAAATTGTATAAAGTAATCGCTTTCAATAAAGCAGATACCGTGCAGAAAGCAACTGCAAGTCATATTCTAATCGCTAACAGAACACCTGAAGGCCAACCGTTATCTGAAGAACAATTGGCAGCGAACAAACAAAAAGCAGAACAATTATTAGCACGAGCACTAAGCGGTGAAAACTTCAATGTTTTAGCTATGGAAAATAGTGAAGACCCTGGAAGTGGTGCCAAAGGTGGGGATTTAGGAGAGTTTAAGACCGGCATGATGGTTCCTCCTTTTCAAAACGCAGTATTTAGCGCAAAAAAAACAGGAGTTATTCCTCGATTAGTTGAGTCAGATTTTGGATATCACATCATCAACGTGACTAAGAAAGCTGTAATTGATGAAATAAAGTCTAAATACACTCTCGCTACGGTTGATGTGGAATTGTACCCAAGTAAAGAGACGAGAAACGAAGTATATAAACAAGCAACTTCTTTCTGGAAAATCGCAGAAAATCAAGGTTTTGAGAAAGCGTTGGCAAGTGATTCTTCTATTGAAAAACAAACAGCTACAAATGTGTTACCTGACGCTACGGGTTTTGGATCGGTATCTAGTGGTAGAAACATTTTAACATGGGCGTACAACGATGAAACAGAAGTAGGGTCTGTCTCTGAAATTTTCCGTCAGGACGGAGCATTTATTGTTGCGAACTTAACTGGAAGCAGAGAAAAAGGAACAGCAAAACTGGAGGATGTTAAAGAAGAAGTTAAAGCTGCCTTAATTAAACAAAAGAAAGCAGATCAAATAATTGATATTCTTGAAAACCACCAAGGTGATGATTTCCATGTAAGAATGGAATCTATCAATAAAGAATATGGTGAAGGTTTTGCAACGAAAAATTTTACTCCTGTAACGGTAAGCTTACGCTCTAACTACATTTCAGGACTTGGTTCTGAACCAGCTGTCATTGGTACTGTATTCGGTATGACTTCTGATGCATGGAGCGAAAAAATAATTGGAGAAAACGGAGTTTACATTGTGGAGCTGAAAGCAAAATCATCAACACCTGAGATAGCAGATTATAGCGCACAGAAAAACAAAATTTTAGCGCAATTTGGTCCATCACAATTTGGGGTTTCAAAAGATAAACAAGGCATTGAAAAAGTGATTGAAGAAAATGCTGATGTGAAAGACTATCGATATAAGTTCTATTAATAGTCGCATAAATTCTTAACTTAAAAGAGTGTTTCAACAGAGACACTCTTTTTTTTTGCCTATGGATAACAAACAACAATATGACGAGCAGTTTCAGGCGATCCTGAATAACCTGAATCAAGCTCAAAAACAAGCAGTAGAACAGATAGAAGGCCCGGTGCTCGTGGTTGCTGGCCCTGGAACGGGTAAAACCCAAATTTTATCTGCAAGAATTGGTAACATCCTCAAGCAAACGGATACGTTGCCACATAACATCCTCTGTTTAACCTATACAGAAGCGGGTACCATAGCCATGCGCAAGCGGCTTAACGACTTCATTGGTCCTGATTCGTACAACGTGCATATTTTTACGTTTCATGGGTTTTGTAATAAAATCATTCAAGAGAACCTGGACTATTTTGGGATTAGGGAATTACAACCCCTTTCTGATATCGAAGAAGTAGAAATTCTACAAGAACTAATTGATAGTTTTGGAGCAACACATCCTCTCAAGCGATTTATTGGAGATGAATATTATGAACGAGGCAGACTGAAAAGTCTGTTTAGCACCATGAAACAAGAAAACTGGTCTGAGGAGTTGATTACCCAAAAAGTTGCTGAATATCTAGAAGACCTACCTAACCGGGAAGAATTTCAATACAAGCGGAAATATAAGGAGTTTAAGGCTGGTGACCTTAAACAAAAAATGTATGATGATGAAAAAGCAAAGTGTGAAACCTTGCTTGCAGCAGTAGGTGAATTTAAGAACTACACAGCGCTATTGAACAAATATGGCCGATACGATTACAACGATATGATTGTTTGGGTGCTAAATGCATTACAGCAGAATGAATATTTGCGTTTACGCTATCAAGAGCAATACCTTTATTTTTTGGTCGATGAATATCAAGATACCAATGGTGCTCAAAATAAAATACTAGACCTGTTGAGTTCTTATTGGGATGTTCCCAATGTGTTTGTTGTAGGAGATGATGATCAATCCATCTATCGATTTCAAGGAGCTAATATTAAAAATATTAAAGATTTTTACGATAGACATGAGGCAACGATCAAACAAGTTGTACTCACAGAAAACTACCGCTCTTCCCAACCCATCTTGGATGTTTCGAAGCACTCCATAGAAAACAATGACGACCGCCTAGTTAATGTAGTAGATGGACTCACCAAAGAGTTGATTGCTTCTGGGAGTTTAAAAGAAACAACCTTAAAACCCCAGCTAGTTGAGTGTACCAATTCACTGCATGAGGAATTGATGATTATTAAACAGATTGAAGCTCTTCAGGTAGAAGGAGAAGACCTTTCCAATGTAGCCATTATTTACCGGAACCATAAAAATGTTGAGCGATTGGTAAAAGTGTTTGAGGAACAACAAATTCCGATGAACATCAAAAAACGCGTCAATATTTTAGAACTGCCGTTTGTTCAAAATTTGTTAAACATCTTCAGGTACATTACCGAAGAACAACACCGGCCTGATCAAGGTGAAGCAGTACTTTTCCAGTTGATGCATTTCGAGCCATTTAATATCGCACAGCGAGATATTTTAAAAATTGCTCGCTTATGTGATTGGTCTTCGGGTTTGAAGTGGCGCGATGTTATGGCGGACAAAGAAAAGATGTTAGAAGAGAATTTTGATGCGATTACACCAATAACCGCTTTAGAAGCTAACTTATCTTTTTGGATTAAAGAAAGCAGCAATTATACCCTACAGGTTTTGTTTGAGAAAATTTTAACCAAAGGCAACATTCTAGAACACGTGATGAATAGTCCGGAACGGATGTGGAACATGCAGGTCATCACCACGTTTTTTGACTTTATAAAAAAGGAAACTACACGGAATCCGAAAATGACGTTAGAAGATTTTTTAGAGGTGATTAAAAAACACGAACGCTACAACTTGGCAATCCCAGTAAATAAAATTTATCACTCAGAGACTGGAGTCAACTTCGTGACAGCCCACTCCTCCAAGGGCTTGGAGTTCAAATATGTTTTTTTAATTGGTTGCAATGCTTCTAACTGGGAAGGCGCAAAAACCAGAAATATGGGTTATAAATTGCCTGACACATTAGTGGCATCAGTGCAAGAAAATAAAGAAGAAGAGGAAAGACGTTTATTTTATGTAGCCCTCACTCGGGCGGAAAAATTTCTAACCATTTCGTATAATTCAGAAAGTGAAGAGGGGAAAGATCTCATTGCATCTAAATTTATTGCCGAAATAAGAGACCATAAAGAGTTGGAGAAAAAGCACGTTTCTTTTTCCGATAATGAGATCATGGAATATTATTTTAATATTCTTAAGAATGAAGATAAGCCAGTCTTGCCGTTGATTGATGATGAGTTGATTAAAGACCGTTTAAAGAATTTTAAATTGAGCGTAACAGCATTAAACAAATATCTTCGCTGTCCATTAACATTTTATTTTGAGTCGATTATCAAAGTTCCTACTGCAAGAAATGTAAGTATGGGTTTTGGTTCAGTTGTACACTATGCACTTGAAAACTACTTCAAAGAAATGCTTGCTGATCAGTCAAAAACATTTCCAGGTGAAAAACGGTTATTAGAACTGTACAAAAAAGGCATGGATATTTATCGCTCACACTTTACCGACAAAGAATATGCTTCCAGAATGGAATATGCAGAATTGATTTTGCCTAAGTACTTAAAGCAATATCAAGATAGTTGGGAAAAAGTGACCGCTTTAGAATACGATGTAAGCAACGTGCAACACGATGGTGTTCCATTATCAGGGAAACTTGATAAAATTGAATTTGACGGTAATAACGTGAACGTGGTTGATTATAAGACTGGTAATCCTGACAATGGAGTAAAAAAATTAAATGGACCCACAGACAATAATCCCAATGGAGGTGACTATTGGCGTCAGATGGTATTTTATAAAATCTTGTTAGATGCTGACCAACGGAAAGGTTGGAATATGACATCAGCAGAGATGGACTTTATTCAACAAAACAATAACAATGAGTTTGTGAAGCGAAGAGTTCATGTTACACCATTAGACGTAGACATTGTCTCAAAGCAAATCACAGAGAGTTATGCCAAAATCTTAAACCACGAATTTTCTGAAGGATGTGGTGAAAAAGATTGTGTGTGGTGTAATTTTGTAAAATCAAATTTTAAAAGTGAGGAACTAGATTTTTCACAGGCAACATTAGAAGACGAATAATAAATGATAACCCTACTTTCCCCTGCTAAAAATTTAGACTTTGAATCCGAGCCAACAACACAATTATTTACGCAGCCTGATTTTCAGGTAGAGTCTGCCCACCTAATTAAAAAGTTGAGTAAGCTATCCAAAAAGAAAGTGTCGGAATTGATGCATTTGAGCGATAATTTAGCCTCGCTGAACCATGAGCGCTATCAAACGTGGGCATTGCCTTTTGATACTGCTAATGCAAAACAAGCAGCTTTGGCATTTAATGGGGAAGTGTATACCGGTTTGGCAACAGAAAATTTTACCGATCAGGATCTTGAGTTTGCTCAGAGTCACTTACGTATATTGTCTGGTTTGCATGGCTTATTGCGACCGTTGGACTTAATTCAACCCTATCGCTTGGAAATGGGTACACGGTTTAGCGCTAAACCATCACAGAAAAATTTATATGAATTTTGGGGAAGTAAAATTGCTCAGCGTATTAATTCTGATTTAGCGGAACAAGGCGATGATGTGATTATTAACTTAGCTTCAAACGAATATTTCAAAGCGGTAGATTTAAAGAAATTAAAAGCACGAGTAATCACGTGTCACTTCAAAGAACGTAAAGGGGATGACTATAAAGTGGTAATGATTTATGCGAAGAAAGCACGTGGTATGATGGCCTCCTATCTAATTAGGCATCAGGTTGAAAACCCAGAGTCTGTAAAGGAATTTATGGAGGATAATTATCAATTTAATTCAGCCCTTAGTAGTGATAATGATTGGGTATTTACACGTGGTTAAGCAATAAGCATTCAAAAGTTTAGTTACTCTTTTGAAAACAACTAAATTACGATAGAAAGGTTTTAGGACAAAATGGCTCCAACTCAGTCAAAGAATAAAAAGATGAAGAAAATATTAATAGTAGCATTGGTGGTGTGCTCAGCGCTAGTTTGTGGCGCTTTAGTAATCAATTCACAAAGTGAAAAAGACCAGTCTCTTGTAGCCATTATCATGCAAGGGTTAGCTGCTTATCACTTTCAGCCAGAGAGCATTGATGATGATTTTTCAAAGAAAGTGTTTTCAGAGCATGTGGATCATTTAGATCATTTTAAACGATTTTTACTGCAGAGTGACGTCAACACATTGAAAAAATATGAAACATCAATTGACGATCAAATTAACACTACACGTTTTGAGTTTTTTGAAGCAGCCACACAAATTATTGATAAGCGAGTGGATGAAGCCGAAGCTTATTATAAAAAAATACTAGCTAAGCCATTTGATTTAAATGTTGATGAAACAGTGGAAGTAGATGCTGAGAAATTAGACTATGCCAGCAGTAAAAAAGAGTTAATTGAACGCTGGAGATTAAATTTAAAGTATTCTGTTATTGATAAATTGTATGCCTTAGAACAAGATCAGGAAAAAAAGAAAGAAAGAAATGACTCTGACTTTGTTGAAAAAAGTTTTGCAGAGTTAGAAGCTGAAGCCCGAGAAAAAGTGCTCAAGAGCCATGATTTGTGGTTTAAGCGATTGCATCAGCTAGATAAAGATGACCGATTAGCTGGTTATTTAAATACAGTGACAAGTATGTTCGATCCTCACACTAATTTTTACCCACCAAAAGATAAAGATAATTTTGACATTGCCCTTTCTGGACGATTAGAGGGGATTGGAGCTACATTACAAGAGAAAGACGGTTACATCAAAGTTTCGCAGATAGTGCCAGGTAGTGCTTCATGGAAACAGGGTGAACTAGAAGCGGGTGATGTCATATTAAAAGTAGGTCAGGGAGATTTGGAGGCTGTGGATATTGTAGACATGCCCTTGGATGATGCTGTAATGTTAATCCGTGGACCAAAAGGCACTGAAGTACGCTTGACCGTAGAAAAAATAGATGGAACCTCTACTGTAATCCCTATTATTCGTGACATCGTAATTTTAGAAGAGACTTATGCAAAATCATTGATGCTGGAAAGCAAAGAAGAGGGAGAAAAAATTGGCTACATTAAGCTCCCTAAGTTTTACGCAGATTTTAGTGGTTCTGGTGGCCGCTCCTGTGCAGATGATGTTGAAAAGGAAGTGGCAAAATTAAAAGCTGAAGGAGCAAAGGGGTTAGTCATTGACTTAAGAAACAACGGTGGTGGCTCCTTACATGATGTGGTTCAAATGGCTGGTTTGTTTATAGAAATGGGACCTATCGTTCAAATAAAGGGACGTGAAGGCGCTCCATACATTATGTCTGATTTAGATCCACGGGTGCAGTTTGATGGTCCCATGGTGATCTTGGTAAATTCCCTGAGTGCGTCAGCTTCTGAAATTTTGGCCGCAGCAATGCAAGATTATGGTCGAGCAGTGGTCATGGGTAGTGCTTCAACGTATGGAAAAGGTACGGTGCAACGATTCATCGAATTAGATGCATTTTTACCGGAAAGTATGAAGAATTTAAGTCCATTAGGATCCATGAAGTTAACCATACAAAAGTTTTATCGTGTAGATGGGGGAGCTACGCAGTTAAAAGGAGTAATTCCTGATATTGTATTACCAGACAACTACATGTATATTGAAATAGGCGAAAGAGAATTAGATCATGCAATGGTTTGGGATGAAATTCCGCCAGCATCTTATAAAAAGACAAAAGCTATATCGAATATGCCGGAGTTGGTTTTAAATAGCAGCCAACGAGTAAAGAAGGATTCTATCTTTTCAATTATTGAGGAAAAGGCAAAATACTTTAAAGAGTCACGTGATGAAACGGTGTACAATTTAGATTACAAGACATTTAAAGCTGAACGTGAGAAAGAGAAGAAAGAAAACAAAAAATATAACGACATCATGAAGCCCATAGAAGATTTTATAATCAGCAATGTGTCATCAGATACGGTTGGATTTAGTGCGGATACTTCGAAAGTGGCAAGAAACGATGAGTTTTTAAAGTCAGTAAAAAAAGACAGCTACATCTACGAAGCGGTGAATGTAATCGCAGACATGAATTAATCCATGAAATGGAACTCGCTACTTTCGCAATTGCATGTGATAGGGATTCTTGAAGGCACAAGTTATTTACTGCTCTTAGGAGTCTGCATGCCCCTAAAATATTATGCAGACATGCCACTGCCTACTCGGGTAGTGGGCATGGCTCATGGAGTGCTTTTCATAGCTTATTGTACTTATGTTGTAGGTTTGGGATTAAAATACGACTGGAGTATTAAAGTTATTTTTCTAGGACTCGTAGCCTCGGTACTTCCATTTGGTCCATTTGTGGCGGATAAGAAATTGTTTCCGAAGGAAATTTAAATTTTAATGAAACCTTTTTCAAGAATTGGTGTTATTAGGTCATCAGAAATCCTGAAAAGCATTGAGCGAGTTTCAAAACATTACCGTAACAAATTCAATGTAAATGTCTAACCAAACGAGAGGAGGTGTTCAGTGAGTTTATCTAGAAATTTATCAGTAAGTCTAAACCACAAAAATGAGGGTGTTGACTTTTAAGTCATCAAGACTTATTGACAAAACCGAAAGGTTTTAAAAACAGTCCCTACTTGTAAGTATTCAAGTAGGGATTTTTTATGCCAAACAATTTTCTCTCTTACTTTCCAGTAAATTTTTCATGCCAATATTATTAGCTTTTAAGTTTTTATCACACCTAATTTGTTAGCACATGTTCCGGATTTAAAGAAATTTCACATGATTTTTTAATTATTTTTTTACTACATAATCCCCATATTGAGCTAAATAAGATTGTTTTTTATTGCTTTTATGATTTTTATATTTTTAATAGCCAAAAAAATTGGCAAAATTTGTAACTATTAAAAAACAGGTGCCGTACAACGTCTCATAAGAAAAAAGAAAGCAATGTTAAATCGACTGACATATTTGGTGAAGAACTTAAAAAACTTGGTTTATGGAGAAATAAAGGATTCAAATGCTGAGTTTGGCCAAGTAATCACTGAGGTGGAGCAGATTATTAGCACTAACACTAGTCTGCTAGAAGATGCCAAAAAAAGAAGAGTTGAATTGACTGTTCAGTTGCAAAACTTGATTTCAGAAAAAAACAACTTGCATGAAGCAGCTAAAGCCTACTTAAAAACGGGAAATAGATTTGAGTCGAATCAAGCATTGGAACATGAAAGAATTCTAGGAGTTAAAATTCGTCAACAGCAAGTGCTGATTAATGAAGTTGAAAACTCAATTCAGTCACAGTCCAAATACCTGCACACGATTACGCTAAAGTTAGAAAAGTTGAAATCAAAAAGGCTGTTGTTAGAAAACGGAAATACTGGATTGAAAAATCTAAAAGAGGTTTCACAGCAAATGGATAATCTTTTGGAGTCGGAGGAGCTTTACAAACTAGAGTTAGCCTTGGAAGCACACGAGATAGAACACGAAGAATCTGAAATAGAAACTGTATTGAGTGATCTTTCCAGCTGCAAAGCAAGTGATTTAGAAAAAGAATTAAAAAAGGAAGAAGAAGCACAATTGAAATTAGAACATACCAATAGAAAAAAAATTGTTGAGCAATACTTAGGTCGGGAAGAAGATAAATCCAATGAAAAACAGGAGGAAAAGATTAAAAAGTTAGAAGAACTAAAAACACAAACAAAAGCGAATAATAATGCTTTAGAGCAATTTAAAAATAATCAACCTTCGAAAGAACACAGAAATGAAGAACTGCTCGAATCTTTCAAGAAGGATGATGCAATCCATCAACAACAACTAAAAGAGTTCTTCAAGAAATAAATGTTAAACAGGGGTAGCTAGCTGCCGTCACATAGAATGTGAAAGGAATGGTACTCCAATCGCATTCGAGACAAACAGTCAGCCACCCACAATTCAAAACAAAGTTATGGCAATTACATTAAAAAAAGGAGGATCTTTCAACCTCACTAAAAAAGAACCAGGTTTAGAGAAAATTATGATCGGACTTGGATGGGAAATGTTATCACAAAATCAAGTGGATTTAGATGCCTCAGCGTTTATGTTGGCAGAGAATGGAAAACTACCTAACGATGGGTATTTCGTCTTCTACAATAATCTAAAGTCTCCCGATAACTCCGTGCAACACACGGGTGATAACCGTACTGGACAAGGTGATGGGGATGATGAAATGATTCTCATGAATTTAAATACAGTGGGGTCATCCATTAGTGAAGTATTAATAGTTGCTTCAATTCACGAAGCGTTAGCTAAACGACATAGTTTCGGAATGCTTCAAGATGCTTATATCCGAATTGTTGATGTGGCTACAGATAGAGAAATATTACGCTACGACTTGGATGAAAATAATCCGCGTGATACAGACATGGAGTTTGGACGGTTGGTTAAACAAGATGGCGATTGGGTGTTTTCGGCAACAGGAATAGGGTCAGAACAAGGCCTGGAAGGGTTCATAAATCGCTACGCATAATGGCTGTTACACTCACAAAAAGCACCGGCATCAATTTAAAAAAGGGAAGTAGTATCTCTTTGATAAAAGATGACGGACACAGACTTCAGAAGTTTTGTGTGGGCCTAAACTGGGGAGGAATTCCCCGGCCTGGCCTTTGGCAAGTGCTAGGCAGTAAATCAGTAGACTTGGACGTAAGTGTAGGTCAGTTTGATGAAAATGGAAAAGTCATTGATGTGGTTTGTTTCAGAAAATTAACTTCATACGACAACGCAATAAAGCACAGTGGGGATGATCTAGTAGGGGACCGCTACGGTGATGACGGATATGATAATGAGGTCATTTCCATTGACCTAACCAAAGTCCATAGAAACACCAAGCAGCTTGTGTTTTTCTTAAACTCGTACAGTGGTCAGGATTTCGCTGCTATTCCCTACTCTAAGATTAGGCTCTACGAAGGTAGTCCCGGCAAAGTACAATCGGTCTTTGCTAGCTTTAACCTTTCTTCTGTGGCTAAATTTGCCAATCACGTTTCGATGGTAATGGCCAAATTGATTAAGAAAGAAGACGAATGGGTTTTTAATTCAATTGGGGAGGCGATTCCTGTAGCAAATATTAAAAATACTGTTCATCATATTCAAGAGCATTTTCTCGTCTAAGACGGGAAAATGCTTGACAATACGTTCTTTGATTTACTGAAATAGAGGAAAAACAAACTTACCTGTCAGAGTCGGTTTGTTGTTCAAGGCGGTCATACAAATCGATGACTTGTTCTTCAAGCCGTTTGACACGGTCTTCTACAAGTAAAGGTGATTTCAGGTGAAAGGTGTAATAACCCACTGCCTGCCAAATTTCTTGAATGTGTTCAAGAGGAATTTCAACTTTGTTGTAGTTCTCATTGTCACCTTTAAAAACAAGACCGTCACGTTTGTCGATTAACCTACGAATGGTAATCTTCTCAAAAGTCACGATAACATACACTTCATTCGCATGAAGATGTTTTGGATCGATTTCTTTGATTCGCTTACCAATGACTATGTCGTCATAGAATATTCCTGCTTTGTCATACTGCATTCCATTGCTATTCATGACAAAAGCACGTAAGGAAGACTTCTTTTGAAGCGGTAAAAAGATTGAAGGTAAGCGGAGAATATAATCAGGGTCAGTATGTTTATCAAGGTATTCTACAGAGGCTTCGCGAGAAACTAATGGAATAGTACCACCAAAAACAACAGATTGTGTAGCCGAAGAATCCCCATTCTTGCTGTCCTTACGGTTGAAAATATCGAACTTATAGAGTTCGTTCACCGTCAATTCCTTTGTCAATAAATCATCTACCGTAAGACCGAAGTGATTCGCGATTTCAATGAGGTTATTGATTTTGGGCTCAGCACGACCTTCTTCGTAAGCGCCAACACTCGTGCGCGATAGATTAAACAGTTCAGCAAAGTCAGCTTGTGAGAGCTTTTTTACTGAACGAATCTTACGAATGTTTTTCCCTATTTTAGATAACTTATCTGCCAAGATTATTAGATATTATTATAAAAGTAGGAAATATCTACATAATTGATAGATAAACAAAGATAAAGCAGGTGGTTTATGCCACAAATAATAGCATACTGAGAAAAGAATAACGCTTTAAATAGTAGAAAAATGAAAAATGACAAACTAAAAAATTCGAATTCAAAAACAGCTTTCAATCGAGTGAAGGAATACCTTACGGAGCTGAAGTACACCATCAGCTTTGAGGATGAATCAAGAGGGATGTTTGTCATAGAAAAAGATAAATCAGGCATAAAAGACTTAGTCATAGGATGTACCGATCCTTTGTTGTTGATGGAGCAATACGTGTTTGAATTAACTCAAGACTCTGTGGAAGTAATGCGCAAGCTGCTTCAAAAAAACAGAGACATGGTTCATGGTGCTTTTGCGCTGGACGAGTCGGGGTATAAGGTGGTTTTCAGGGATACCTTACAAATCGAAAACTTAGACCTCAACGAACTCGAAGGCTCATTAGATTCATTGCAACTGTTGTTGAGTGAATTCTCAGACGAGATAACCCAATTTTCTAAACACTAAATCTAAGAAAAATGAACATTTTAAAACGCATATTTAAGTTCGGCCAAGCCGAGCTCCACGCGACTATTGACCAAATCGAAAACCCAGTTAAGATGACTGAACAAGGAATTCGAGACATGAAAGCTGATTTGGAGAGTACGCTGAAAGCCTTTGCAGAGGTAAAAGCAATAGCAAGGAGAAACAAAAGTGATTTAGAAAACTGCATGAGTAAAGCAAACGACTACGAGCAGAAAGCAGTGTTGCTGTTGAAGGCAGTTAAAAAAGGCGAACTGAAAGCAGAAGAAGGAGATCGATTGGCTAAAAAATCATTGAGTATAAAAGCTCAGCAGTTAGAACGAGTCAGCTTCCTGGAAAAAGAAAAATTGAAGTTAGATAAATCGCTGGAGCAATTGGAAGGTAATGTCGATACATTGAAGCATAACATTCAGATGTGGGAAAATGAATTACAAACATTGAAGGCGCGTGCTAAAGTAAGTGAAACCACCTTGAAAGTGAACAAACAATTGTCTCAGATAGACTCTTCAGGAACAGTTTCAATGCTTGAGCGCATGAAAGATAAAGTAAGTCAACAAGAAGCATTGAGTGAGTCATATGCAGAAATAAGTAACAAAAATGTGTCCGTTGATGAGGAAATAACCTCTGCACTTTCATGCAAAGAATTCGACTTAGACAAGTCTCTAGATACCTTAAAAGCACAGATAAATAAGTAATTAATCGGGAGCACATCTCCCATAAAACCTTATAAAAATGAAAAACGGAATAAACGATCAAAAAGTAGAATATGAACCTTTCCCCGAGGGGCTATGGGTTTCAAGAAATGATGACGAAGTGGAAGTAGGTTCTTTCCATACGGATAAGTTAAAAGTGGCATACCACATCTTTATATTATTCATATTTGTGGCGGCATCGCGGTTTCTTTCACCCCAAACCCCATGGTTAGTGTGGGTAGCTTATGGTATAACGGCTGGATTTGCAGCTTGGGCATTAGCGGAGAACTTGTTTAGTAAAACAGTGATTACTATCGGAAAAAAGACTGTAAAGTTTACAACTGGCTTTGGTTTTTTTACAAAAACAGAAGAGTTATCCCGTGAGTTTATTCGCTCAATTACGCTGAATACATTAGTGGAAAGTAAGTTGAAACAATTGGTGATTCGTTCAATTAAGGTGAAACCTCTTCGCTTTGGTGAAGCCTTAAGCAACAGAGCCAAAAACTATATTCGAGCTGTGATTTCTAAGGAACTTGCCAAAGTTCATATGAAAGGGTTATAAATAAAAAGAGGCTGTTTGATTTCAGCCTCTTATATTAGTTTTTCGGGTAATTTTTCGGACTGATAAGCGTTTTACCAATCACACTACCTCCAGAATCAAGATAGTTTTGACGTTCAAGCCCTTGTAGTCCTAGTCGGTCCGCTTCAGATTTTAAGATTTGAAATCTTCTGGCCTCTTTACGCATTTTTTCATTCAACTCATCATTGGTCAGCGGTGCAGTAATTTTTTGTTCAGGTCGATGGACAACTAACAAGGATTGTTCTTGAATAGAATCAGTTTGGGATAACTGGTTGGAATAACCATCTATTTTCTCTGCAAGTTTTCTGTAAAAGACGATATCTTCATAATCAATAGCTGTTATAGTGGTGTCTTTTACTGTATACGATACTAAAAAATAATTATTTCCTTTTTTATGTAGTTCAGAGTTTAGAGTAGTTGAATCTATAATATCAGCAAATAATGAATACTTCTGTTGTTCTACACTATCAATCCTATCACCAATGGTTTCGTTAAATGGGACTATTGTAGTTTGACATTTAGCTACATAAGCGATGAGCACAAAGATTACCAGAAGTATTTTTTTAAAAACATAATTCATATCCAAAAATTTAAAATTGGCTAGTAGTGAATATATAAGAGTAATTTATAAAATCTAACCTTTATTCTCATTGATCAGCATCACTTGTCATAACAGTTATCCGATCTTCAATTAAAGTAATTCGTTCATGATTAATCACTTTTTTCCGATATGTTTTGCTTTTTACTCCTTGAATAAGATAGTAAGACAAGAAGCATTAAGTTCAAAGGATTTAATCAAATCCACTCCCAAGCGGAACGATACGCATTATGTGTTTCTATATAATCCAAGAAGCCAGCATAAAACTTCTCAGAACCAATAGTCGCGCTATCTCCAATTACTATCAATTTTTTCTTTGCCCGAGTCATGGCCACATTCATGCGTCTAAAATCTTTTAAGAATCCTATTTCATTACGATCGTTTGAGCGAACCATCGAAATATAAATGACATCGCGTTCTTGTCCCTGAAAAGAATCAATGGTGTTGATAGTGATGTCATGAGTCAATAATAGTTCCTCCGAAAAGTGAGTGTTCATATACTCAACTTGCGCTTTGTAAGGTGAAATGATACCCACAGAAAATGATTCAGAGACAGTTTCTAATAGATTATTTAAATGTTTTTGAAGAATGCCAAATTCACCTTCATTAAACAAACTACTCGATTCTTCGGGGTGTTTTTCATCAAAAGCACAGCCGGCAGTATCTATAAATTCTAATTGTAAATCCTCATGCCCTAATAAGGCACTATATTTTACATTTTCAGCAGCTTTGAGTTCATTCGCATAAAATTGTTGGTTTGAAAAACCCATGATCACTTCATTCATACGGTATTGTGTGTCCAACAAGTTGATATTGGGAATCCGCTGTAGGCATTTCTCCATTAAGGTGACATCGAGACCTTCTTTTTTTGCTTTTTCAGATTTTACGGTGGGGGGCAATTGTAAGGGATCGCCTGCAAATACCACTTTTTCACTTTTTAAAATGGGAATCCAACAGGCTGGTTCTAATGCTTGAGCAGCTTCATCAATCACTACCGTTTTAAACAGTCTGCCTTCCAGATAACGATGGTTTGCCCCAACTAAGGTACAAGTGATGATGTCTGCTTTTTCTAAGATGTCCTCCAACAGATAATCCTCTAATTTCGTAGCTTGATGAGCAATTTGTTTCGCTTCTTTAAGCATGAGTTTACGTTGTTCACGTTCTTCTCGACCAAAATTTCGTTTGTATTTAGTCGCCATCGTTCGGTACTCTGCTGCTTCTTTTTTCAGTTTTTTAATGTCCTTCGCCTGGCTATGATGACTCAATTGATGGTCTAAAGTGCAATCTGTTACTTTTTCATTTACACGAGCGATGTTCCCAATTCTAACAACATTTAAACCTACTTCCGATAGTTTTTCAGTCAATAAATCAGTGGCTGCATTACTCGGGGCACACACCAGAAGTTGTTTTTCTCTTTTATGTAAAGCTAAAATTGCTTGTACGAGTGTGGTCGTTTTTCCGGTGCCAGGAGGTCCATGGATTACTGCAACATCTTTTGAGCTAAGAATTTGAGCAATTGCTTTATTTTGAGAATCGTTGAGTTGTTCATTTTGATAGGTCTCAGTTATTGATTCATGGCAGGGGTAGTGACCCAAAATTTTCATGGCCAACGACTGAATTTTTTCTTCTTTTGTGGAGATGAGTACATCCAATGTTTTCTCCATCTCCTGAAAACTCTTTTCATCAAAGAGCAGTGTTACACCTATACTTCCCGAGCCAATCCAGTAAGGAAGGTCGTCTATCATAAAAGTGATTTTCATAACATCGCCACTCACAAAATGAATAGTTCCTTGTATTGATTCTTCTTCTTTTTGATTATTCAGTAAAAATAATTCAACGGGTTTTCCAGAAGAAAATTGGTGTTCGTTCCCTTTTAGTTTGGTGCGTTCAACCACTAAGTAGGGATAATCGCCTAAACCATATCCCTGTTCTTTAATTATTAAAGGATGCCATGTTAAACCCTTTGTTTTTTTCTGATGGATCGTTGCAGTGCTTACAAAACTTTGGTATTGATTAAATGATTCTTCTTTTTCTAACTGAAGGGAATACTGAAGCTTTTTTACTTCATTTACTAATAAATTATATTTCTCTGACAAAACTTTATGTTTAATATTTGTTGTTTAATGTTTCATTATTATGGATATAATATTGATAAGATATAGACAAATTTTGAAATTATATATTGAAGTATAACCAATATTAAGAATAGACATCCGTTACTATGCTTGTAATCAATCGTTTTTCAAGAAAGTTTGGAATGAAACTAACCTAAATATTGCTTTGTTTAGTGGACAATAGAATTTAAATTCCATGTAAAATTAAATGTTCTATGGAAATAAGATTAGTAAAAATTAGCCGATTACTTATTGCTATACTGTTTATTTTTTCAGCAATAACGAAGCTTTTGTCTCTTCCCTTTTTCGATGGGTTAGTTGCTGAGCTATTGATTGGTAAAGATTATTACAATCATTCCGATGCATTATGGTACACTCAAGTTCTAACTAGAGTATTGATAAGTGCTGAACTGGTTTTGGGACTAGCAGTATTACAGGAACATTTTTTAAAAAGAATAATTATTCCAGCCATTGAGCTTATATTGTTGTTGTTCACCATTCATTTGTTTTATGAAAGTCTGACTCATGAAAATGGTTTTACCGATGGCAACTGCGGCTGTTTTGGAGACATTATTCCGATGAATAATTTGGAGTCAATTATTAAAAATGTAATTGCTATGTTGTTGGGTTTGGTTGTTTGGAGAAGCCACAAAAAACATCCACACCATCGGTTTGCCTCGTGGACAATTTCAGCTACTGTGGGGCTAGTTTGTCTGATTACACTTTGGTTAACTATAAAGGATTATTCTGTTGGTCAAGCTGATCCTACACCTACAGCAATTGTTCATGAACCAACAGCTAATACCTTAGCTGAAAACATTAAGTTGAAAGCTGATTCACTAGTGGGTGTACAAGATTTTAAAAGCGCTTTGATATTGATGGAAACTCAAATCGAGCAAGACAGCCTGTTTGCCCTTGAACATTCAGATTATATTTCTCGGTTACGAGAAGTTATTGAAATAGAAAAAATGAAAAAGTAATTATGAGAGCACTATTAACGATTATTGTTGGCTTGATACTATTTTCAGCGCAAGCGCAAACTTCAGATGATTTTTTTAATGAAGCTGCTTCTTACTATGTTTTAGGAGATTTTGAGGCTACCAAAACCGTTGTAACCACTGGCTTGGAAAAACTACCCAAAGACAAGCGGTTGCTGGCTTTAGCTGAAAAAGTTGGAGGAGTAACTTTAAATAAACCTGAGCCCGTTAAAAAGGATGCTGTTAAAGTGAAAGAAAATCCAGAGCCTGCTCAAATAGAATTATCCAAAAGCGATATCACTAAAGGGGTATTAAAAGATCATTTAGTTTTTTCTAATGGAGAGAAATTGAATCTTGATAAGGGAGAAAAACTAGTGGCGATGTTTAGCCTTTCTTGCGGACACTGTCAACATGCTTACCGCGACCTGTGTTCAATATCCAAAGACGGCAATTTACCGAAAATGTATCTTTATAATTATGGACAAGAATTCGATGAAAAGTATTTTTTTAATCAGGCTGGTGGTTGTGTAGATGCCAATATTCGGTTTGAAGATTATAGCACATTCACGCGGTTACTTGAAGGAGAAGGATTTCCCCGAGTTTTGGCTTTTAAAAATGGTAAAATTGTGAAAGAATGGGATATAGTAAGCTTCAATGAAAAATCTGTACGTGACTTTTACAACATCCCTAAAAAAGAAACAACGGCACAACCAAAAGAAGAAGGGGTTAAAATAGAATCTGGTTCACAATGGGGTGGAACAGGGGAGAAAAAGCCTTGGGAATAAATCGAAGTAGAACGTTTTTATTTCAACTTCCCTTGAATCCCTCCAGTATGTAATACAACAACAGTGGTTCCTTTTTCGAAAAATCCTTTTTTCATTAAATCATAAACACCGTAAAAAAGCTTTCCAGTATACACGTGGTCAAGCAAGATGTGATGTCTACCTTCAAATTCACTGATAAAGTCAATTAATTCAGGTGTGGATTTGGCGTAGCCACCAAAGTGGTAGTCGGTTTGTAGTTTATAAGGTCGATCTCCCACATGGTTTTTAATTTCTTCATGTAAAAAATCACCCCCTTTTAATACAGGGAATCCAATCACGGTTTTATGGGTAGAATTGATTAATCCACTCACAGTTGTACCAGTACCACAAGCACAGCAAATAGTGTCAAATTCCTGGTCAATTTCGGACACAATTTCTTCACACCCCTTTACGCCAAGGTTGTTAGCCCCACCTTCAGGAATGATAAATACATTCTTAAAGCGTTTATTCAGTTGATCTATAAATTCAGGGGTTGACTTACTTCGGTAACTAGTTCGGTCAATGTATTCAAGTCGCATACCCCATTTTTTTGCATCGGCAAGTGTTTTATTGAGGGGAACGGTTTCTTCACCACGTATAAGTCCGATGGTTTTTATTCCGAAAAGTTGTCCTGCTGCTGCTGTAGCATGAATATGGTTCGAATATGCCCCACCAAATGTTAGTATTGAATCATAATCACCATTTTTGAAAGTCTCGATATTGTGTTTTAGTTTCCGCCATTTGTTTCCAGAAATTTCTGGATGAATGAGGTCATCGCGTTTTACGAATAAACGAATTCCAGCTTTTTCAATCACGTCATCGTGAAGTTCTTCTAATGGTGAGGGTAGTTTGAGCTCCAATTTTATACTTTTGTGTGAGTTTAAAGTTTACTGGGCAATCTTCAAAAATTTTAAGCGCTTAACTAACGGGGTAATAAAAATAGTGGACGAAGAAATAGAGCATAACGAATTTAGCGACAACGAAGAAGAAGGATTGTTTGAACATCATCGATTTACTGCTGATCCAGGTCAAGCAGCTTTACGACTTGATAAATATTTACTGGATCGCTTAGGGCAGATTACCCGAAATCGCATCCAGAATTATATTACCGATGGCTTTATCAAAGTCAACGATAAAGAGGTTAAAGCCAATTACAAAGTTCGTCCAAATGATGTGATTACTGTTTCGTTGGTAAACCCACCACGCAACGAAGATATTTTGCCAGAAAATATACCTTTGGACATTATTTATGAAGATGATGAAATGCTCATTGTCAATAAAGAAGCTGGAATGGTTGTCCATCCAGCATATAGCAATTGGTCAGGCACATTGGTAAATGCTCTGGTGTATCATTTTGATCAATTACCTACTCATCGCAATGGTGAAATTCGTCCGGGGTTAGTGCATCGAATAGATAAAAATACGTCCGGGTTACTTGTAATAGCAAAAACAGATGATGCTATGAGTTTCTTGGCAAGGCAGTTTTTTGACCACTCGATTGAGCGAACCTATTATGCCTTAGTTTGGGGAATTCCTAAAGAGACTCAAGGAACAATTGTCGGTAATGTAGGTAGAAGTCAGAAAGACCGAAAAGCTATGTCTGTTTACCCAGAGGGAGATTATGGGAAACATGCGGTTACGCATTATAAAGTATTGGAAACCTATCAATATGTGAGTTTAGTGCAGTGTAATTTAGAAACTGGAAGAACCCACCAAATACGTGCACACATGAAATTTTTAGGTCATCCCTTATTTAATGATGAAATGTATGGTGGAGATAAAGTGGTACAGGGTGAGCAGTTTTCCAAGTATAAACAGTTTGTACAAAACACTTTTGAAGTATTGCCGCGCCAAGCATTACACGCAAAAACATTAGGACTGATTCATCCCACAACAAAGGAATTTATACAATTTGATTCAACCTTACCTTCTGATTTTCAACAAGGTATAGCACGATGGAAAAAATATGCCGAGGGTTTATGAGTAAAGGAGTCCGCTTTATGCTGATTTCAACGTTCCTCTTTTCTTTTATGCAGTTGTTGGTGAAGAAATTGGATTACATTCCTTTTTTTGAAATTATATTTTTTAGGGCCATAATATCTTTTGGAATTGCATCTAGCGCGATTTATAAGCAAAAAATCTCACCTTTTGGTAATGATAAAAGAAAACTAATTCTGAGAGGTTTGTTTGGGACAGCTTCATTAACATCATTTTTCTATGCCTTGCACCATGTTCCTTTAGGAAGTGCGATTACTATTGTAAACATAAAACCGTTAATCATCCTACTTGTTGCTTTTTTCTTTTTAAAGGAAAAGGTAAGCTTGTGGCAGTGGTTGTGTTTTCTTTTATCTTTTATTGGAATAGCTATAGTAAAAGGATTTGACGCTCGAATTGATTCGTTAGGTTTGATAAGTGTATTAGGGGCTGCTGTATTTGCGGCCGTGGCGCATACTTTGGTAAGGTTACTCCGACAAACGGATCATCCGAATGTAATTATCTTTTATTTTACGTTGGTTACTTTACCTATAATCACACCATTTACTATTTGGTATTGGAAAATGCCACAAGGTTATGATTGGTTATGGTTGATTGGAATTGGCGTCATAACTCATTTTGGGCAGCTTTTTTTAACGAAAGCGTATCAGTCTGACGCGATGGCAAAAGTGTCTAATATTTATTATCTGGGAATTGTTTTTGCAGTGATATATGGCTACTTCTTCTTCAATGAGACCTATACATATGCTACGGCTTTTGGCTTATTTTTAGTCATAAGCGGAGTACTTTTAAACATGAAAATTCAAAAGCAAAATAGTAAACAGCCATAACTATTTGAAAAGATCTATCGTTTCTAGCTTTGTTCTATTTCACAGAATGAAGTTGTAAATCAAAAAAACAAAAAAAGAGCGGTTCGGTTGACCGCTCTTTTTTATAAAAAAATTGTTAAACTAAACCGCTTATTAGTAGATACATATAAGCTTGATAAAGTAACCGTAGGCCTAGAAAATAAAATTTAACTATATTTAATTTTTATGGCTAAATCTAAATGCGAATAAAAAAATCAACACTTATCTGGGCAGGATTTATTTTTGCTCTTTACATGATTCTAATTGAAATCATGCTGTATTTTGAAAGTTTTAATCCTGATTCTTCTTTGGATACATTTTCTGAAGGATTTTGGTATTCCATTGTTACCGTAACTTCAGTGGGTTATGGTGATTATGTGCCGACCACTACTGGCGGAAAGGTAATAGGAGGCATCTTTGTATTAGCAAGTTTGGTCTCTTTTGGTTTTATTGTTGGGCGCTTGACAAATTATATTGGTGAATTGAAAGAAGATAAAAAAATGGGCTTTAAAGGAACAAAGTTTGAAAATCACACAGCAATAGTTGGGTGGAATAGTTTTTCTCGTTCAGTAGCAGATCAACTAATTGGTGTGGGTTCTAAAGTTGCTATTCTCACTTCAGAAAAAGCTAACATCGATTTAATTTTAGAGCACTACCATCACAGTAAAAATTTATATGTGCTTTTTACAGAGTTTGATAATTTTGACTTGATTAAAAATGCCCAACTGGATAAAGCTTCTACTATTTTTTTAAATGCAAGTTCCGATACTGACAATTTGGTTCATTTGTTAAATTTCAAAAAACATTATATGCATCCAAACTATATTGTTTTGCTTGATAATGCTGATTTGCGTGGAACTTTTAGAAGTGCTGGGGTTACTTATGCGGTGTCGAAACATGAAATTTCTTCTCAATTATTAGCCAGTTATATTTTTGAACCCGATGTAGCTGAGTTTGGCGAAGAAATTATCTCCAACGCAAAAACGGATACAGAATATGATATTATGATGTACCGTGTCATTGCGACCAACCCTTATGTCAATAAGTTATATGATGATGTTTTTTTTGATTTGAAGAAAACGTACAATACGGTACTGATTGGTATTACAAAAAACATAAATGGAAAAAGAAAGCTAATAAAAAATCCGAGTGAATCTTTGAATGTAGAAATTGGCGATTATCTTGTGTTTATAAGCAACGCTCAAAACTGTGTGGGTATTAAAGAAGTATTTGGAGTGGAAGAAGGTATTGTTTAGTTTTTAAACCCTTTAGTTTTCCTTATCTTTGTATTGGCCAGGACGTATTGAAAAATCCAACATTTATTCAATACTGGCATAGCCTTAGTTTTTCAAGAACAGGCCTCATTCCGATTTATCGGAACTCTTCGGAGCTAACGGTGGAAGTTTGCGATGTACGGGCGGCCAAATCCTGACTATCGGGATTTTTCAACCTGGCCACTTTTTTTATTTTCTTTCAATTCATAAATGAAGGTGTATGAATCATCTGCCGTAAAGTTCATTGCAGTTTCTTGAGGTTTAGGAACTATTATAATCCCTTCTTTTCTAAACGAGAACGCCACAATTAAACCCATTATAGCCCCAAGTAAATGTGTTTCGTGTGATACTCGTGGGTTAATCGGAAAGATACCCCACACCATGCTTCCATATAAGAAGATTACAAGCAAAGAAATGGCTATCAGTTGCCTGTTTTTTCTCAAGAACCCGCTAAAAAACAGAAAACTTGCAAAGCCATAAATAAGTCCACTAGCACCAATGTGGTATGATTCTCTTGCAAATGCCCATACCCAAATGCCAGTAGCAATATAAATCCACGTGAATACTTTGAATGAGATTTTAGGGTAAAAATAAATAACCCCAGCAGATAAGATAATTAAAGGGAAAGTGTTGGAGAAGAGGTGTTCTAAGTCGGCATGAATCAGCGGTGAAGTAGCAATTCCAATTAAACCTTTAGCTTCACGTGGGAAAATACCCATTCGGTGTAAATGCGTGTCAAACACAATTTCTAGTATCTTAATAAACCACAAAACGAGCGCAAAACTTATCCCTGGAAGGAAGCTATAGTAAAGTTTTTTGAGCTCTAGATTTTTTTTCATTGATAGATATAACTCCAAAAAAGGAAATATTGTTCTAAAAATAAAAATCGTATCACCGAAGTGTGGAATTTGGAACTGCTATTATTCTTCTTCCACAATTTCCTTTTCTAAAGAAAGTTTACTGATTTGATGCCTGAGGTTGTTGATAACACTTTTGTTCTCATGTGCTCTTTTACCCCCAATCAATGTTTTAGAACTTACTAAAGAGTTGATTTTTTTCACAATCTCATCGCGCACTTCAGTTACCTCCTTGTGGTTTAAATAGTTGTCTTGCATAGCTATAAAAGTTTTAAAATAAGAATTGAATTTAAAAGATTATTTTGATTATACCAAATTGATTAATAATGATTTACGCCACAAAAATATTGCTTAGATATTACCCAATTATTATCACTTGTTTATCTTTTTATATGACGATAAATATTTTTGTCTGATAATTTCTTTTAAGACGTCTTTGTCTTTTTCATCTACTATTCCTAATTCATACATACGGTAAATCCGTTGATAATCATCTATTAATTGAATAGCGTTCAACTCTTCATGATTCGCATATAAAAACCATCGTTCATCCCCATGTCTTCGATCGTCTATCTTTTTCAGATGTTTATGCCTCAAGAAGGCATCACGTTCTTCAATTGAATCAAATTGTAGGGTGCCTCCAATGCTTTCATAGGTGTTTTTAGAAACGATGAATGAAGCAATTGTTTTTTCTTCTCCATTTATGTCATACATCATTTTAGGACGTATAGAAACCAGATACATTTCAATTGATTCCGGCTTTACTGTTTTCATATAGGAGTCTTGTGATTCTACTAAAACATATTGCTCTTTTTGATAAGGTTCATATACAGCTTGCATTCCCTGTTGATCTCCTCGAAGGAAAGCATCATTTAACTGATCTTGTGCATTTTTATCCCAAGCAGTGGGTCCTAACTGAATCTCTTCCAATTCAGGAGTGTTAATAGAGATATTCACAAATACCTCTTTAATTTTTCGTGCCAATTCAAGCGCTCTTGCTTGCGCCAATTTTCGATTATTTTCAATGGATGTTAGCCCTGATTTAGATGATCCGTCTTCATTAATGTTGTTGTTTGGTTTAGATGGATCAAAGCTGGTTGGAATTTGTGAAGCACTGCCAATGATTTTGAGTGTTATTCCTTCTCCATCTGTGTTTTCTCCCAAAAAGTCTCGAATCTCATTGAGTATGAATTTAAACTGTTCTTCACCATCATTGGTAAAATCAGTCATATTATTTTTAAACTGTTTAAAAGCTGGTATTTCCAGTTTTGCTTCTTCTAATTCAATAATGTCAAAATGGATGCTGCGGATGTGAGTTTTGATACTTGCAGTTTCTTCTTCTTCAAGTTCGTCTATTTCTTTAAACTTCCCCTTGATATTCTCCCTGTCTTTACTTTTGTCTGGACATCGAAGCGCTCTTCTTTTCTGCTCATTACGAAAAAGATCCAATACACTCCATGCTTTTGTTCGCTTTACATGTAATTTAGAATGATCGTGTTTGGCAGTTAAACTTCTTAAATCTCTACGTTTGTGCGTATGTGTCTTGGATTGATTGCAAGAGTATAAACACAAGGATAAAATGAAAAGTAAGCAAACCAGAATTATTTGATTGACTTTCATTGCTGCATTGAAATCAATTTTGTAAAAACAACGATTTTCAATTTAACCAAATAAATTCATTTTCCTATCTTTCATCATGAGCACAAGAATCACAGATTTATTTGGAATAGAATATCCTATAGTGCAAGGCGGCATGGTTTGGTGTAGCGGTTGGCGATTGGCATCTGCAGTAAGCAATTCGGGCGGCTTAGGTTTAATAGGGTCAGGCTCCATGTATCCAGAAGTTTTACATGAGCATATTACAAAATGCCAAGCTGCAACTAAAAAGCCCTTTGGTGTCAACGTGCCTTTATTGTATCCGGCTATCGATAAACACATCAAAACAATTTTAGCTTCTGGTGTAAAAATAGTATTCACGTCAGCTGGAAATCCTAAAACGTGGACCTCCACCTTGAAGTCAGAAGGCATAAAAGTCGTACATGTAGTTTCAAGCGTGAAGTTTGCATTAAAAGCGCAAGATGCAGGTGTTGATGCTGTTGTTGCCGAAGGCTTTGAGGCAGGAGGACACAATGGAAGAGAGGAGACCACTACCATGTGTTTAGTCCCCGAAGTAAGTGATGTGTTAGAAATTCCCGTGATTGCTGCTGGTGGCATTGGCAGTGGGCGAGCACTAGCAGCAGCCTTAGCGTTGGGTGCAGAGGGTGTGCAAATTGGTAGTTTGTTTGCCGCAAGCAAAGAGTCAAGTGCTCATCAATTGTTTAAGGAGCGGATATTAGCCACAGAAGAGGGCGGTACGAAATTGATGTTAAAACAACTTGCACCAGTGAGGTTAGTGAAGAATAAATTTTTTGAAGAAGTTGCTTTGGCCGAAGCGAAAGGTAGTAATGCTGAAGAACTACTTTTACTTCTTGGAAAAGGACGAGCAAAGAAGGGAATGTTCGAAGGAAAGCTAGATGAAGGCGAATTGGAAATTGGACAGGTGGCATCATCCATTAAAACGATTCAACCTGTGGCTCAGATTATGGATGAGTTATGGAAGGATTTTTTAACAACTAAAAAGAGGTTGTGGGATTTTTAGTTAGTCAGTGGGACACTGACTAAGACGGGTTTGGGTTCTTCATGCCAAGGGTTGTGTCCACGCATACCTTTTCACCTCAATAACTAATCTTTGCCAAAAAATCATAATGTGGACCATCAATCACTTTTTCGCATTTGAAACCATATTCCTCGGCTGCCATTTCCAGCACATCATAAGAAACATATAACCACAGAAACGGCTCACCGACAATGTTTTTATACGCCACAAAATATTCGATTTCCCCATGGTATTGCTCGTTTAGGTTGATAGCAAAAGAGCCATCTCCTTCTTCGTAGAGGTAAATTAAGTCCGAAGAGTCAATTAACAGTTGCCCGCCTTTTTTTAGCACCTTTTTTAGTTTATGCTCAAAAAAGTCATGCATTCCGTCAATCGTTTGGAAGACACCCGCCCCATTCATCAGCATTAAAATGGTATCGTACTGTTCTTCAACGTCAAGCAAGTCTTTTGCATATACTTTATTGACACCTCTTTTTTTCATGACTTCAATGCTTGCCTCCGAAATGTCAATAGCGGTAACATCAATCCCACGAAGTTGTAACTCTAAAGCATGACAACCCGCACCCGCACCCGCATCAAGGACTTTTCCTTTAGCTAATTCCATTGCTTTTTGCTCTTGAATGGGCATCTCCTCAAATGTTCGAAAGAAATAGGGAACCGGCAATTCCTCATCTTCAGTAAATGAAGTATCTACCTTAATTTCTTCACCGTCCCAAGTACCATTCAAAAAATCTAATAAGGCTGTACCAATGGGGTCTTTTTCTTTCGGTATAATCATCTGAACAATTCTTTTTTTTTGCAAAAGAAACTAAAAAAAGTGGAAATAGCGGTTTCATTAACGAATTCTAGGATATCATAAACTATTTGACGGGTAGGTGGTTAACTTATGAAATCAAAACAAACATTATTATGGGTTTATTTGGAGGATCATCTGAGATAGAAAAATTGCAAAAACAATATACCAAATTAATGAAGGAAGCGCACACTCTTTCACAAAGAGATCGAGCTGCTGGCGATAGGAAAGTCGCTGAATCAGAGGAAGTGTTGAAGAAAATAACTGCGCTGAGACAGTAATAGTGTTTTGGCTTTGTAAAACCATTTATTGTATTTTGTCAGTAAATGCGTGTAAACCTTCTATTTCTTTTCATTCTCTTTGTTTCATGTACAGGCATTCACAAAGCAAAAAGAATAGCCGAACATATTGCAACTTCAGATCAATCATTTTTTCTGAAAAAGATTGATTCTCTTTCTTTTACCTATTCAGGTTGTGGAGGATTTTATATTAAAAAAGGAAACAATAGTGTATTGATTGATCCGTACTTTTCTAACATTGGTCCTATGGCGCTTGTTAAATTCAAACGATTGAAAACAGACACTGTGGCTATTACGACCTTTTTTTCGAAAGTAGATACAGCTTCTATTAATTTTTTGTTGACCGGACATTCTCATATCGATCATGTGGGTGATTATCCTTACATCATCAAAAACTATATAAACAGTAATGTTCAATTAGTTGGAAACAAATCGTTGCATTACCTCTTATCCGCCTTGCCTTATTATAGAACAAGAGACAGCGTTATTTATGATCACGCCAACAGATGGATTTATTCAACTGATAGTTTATTAAGAGTAATGCCTATTGAATCGGAACATGCGCCTCATTTTTTAGGGTTAAAAGTGGCACCAGAAAAGCCCCTAAAAAATCCAGAGGATGTTTTCCCGAACAAATCAAAAGATTTTCCAGAAGGAGTAACTTATAACTATATGATTGATTTCTTAAATCAAAATGAGGAAGTAGTAAGCCGTATTTTTTCTTTTGCAACTGCCGCAGCTGATTACCCTATTGGAATGCCAAGTAAAGAATTATTAGCGGAGCATCCTGTTGATGTTTTGTTACTATGTGGAGCAAGTCATCAGTATGCAGCAGGCTACCCAGAAAACGTTTTAAAAAAATTAACCCCTCAATTGATTCTTGTTTCTCACTGGGAGAATTTTTTTAAGGATTGGAAAAAATTGAAACAGCAACCCCGTGTTGTTCCTTTAACGAACATGAAAAAATTTATACATAAACTGGAACAATCAGATAGTAGTGCTTTATTTGTGTTGCCAAATGTCGGCACAACAATTGAAGTGCACCATTGAGATTATTTATGAAAAAATTAATTCTATTATTTCTTACACTACCATTTTTGTCTTTTTCACAAGACAAATACGATGCTCAATTATCATATTTTAACCTTGACATAGCACCTAATGTGCTTTTGGCAGCAATGCCTGATCTGAATACCCAAGAGGCTGAATCAATTTTAAAAGAGTATGATCGACCCGAACTCCGACAAACATTTATAGAATACAATGCCTTTGAAGCGTATATCCATCATCAGTTTTACGAAGCAATAAAAGAAGCCTTAAGAGTTCGCTTTGGAATTACAATAACCTCTTTTGTAAAAAAAGAAAAAGCGACTGACTCTACCGCTTATGGTTTTCCACGAGTAGGATCCTCGGACTTCAAAGAAAATTCTGGGTTTTATTTTGTTAAATTGATGATAACCGTGGGTACTCTTGAGGGTGGTCCTGATGTTCCTGGACAAATACAAGATAAAACCACGCTTTCTCCAACCATTCAAATGTCTTTAGTCTTGTATGATCGCAAGGGAAAAAAAGTAAAAAAAGCCAAAGCAAAATATCTTTCTAATCATTTTGTTGAAGGCAATTTACAAGATTATATGCTGTGGGATGGAAAAAGTAGAATGAGGGGTTTCAAAGCCGATGAGCGCGTTAGAAAAACCTTTTTAAATGATTTGTTAAAACAAGGGTTAGGTAAACTACAAGAAGACTTCTATAAATAATGGTCATTTTGTAACTTCCTTTAAAATATGAATGTATGAAAACGTATTTAGTAATTAGTTTGATTCTCTTGGGTGCATTAAACATGTTTTCGCAAACTATAGACGGGAAACATATCAATGATTTTGGTTGCTATGGAGAAAAGAAACTGAACAAGGCACCCAAAAAAATATATATTTCAAGCTTTAAAGTTTTTTACCAAGTTTATATCAGTGATAAACACAAGGATTCGAAAAATTCTGGAAGTCCTGAGGAGTTTGAAGCAACACTCATTGGAATAGATACAGCTAATTTTCAAAACATCACCGATGAACTGTATAATTACTTTGTGGACTCATTAACTAGAAAAGGGTATGAGTTGGTGCCGTTTGATTCTGTTAAGAAGGCCAATTATTTTGATGGGTGGGTACAACACAAGGGGGGTGAAATAACACACTCGCACATTGAAGGCTATTTGTTATCAAGACCATCTGGCTATACTCATTATGAACACAAAGCGCACGACCACATCTCTTTTGTGGATGAACTTCCAAAACTTTCCAAAGACTTGGGTAATATCATTGTAATGGATGTGGAGTTTGTACTTCCTTTTGTTCATACAAACACGTCCAAAACAGGTTATGATGGTTCACATATTAGTGATGCTCTCATTCAATTCAATTTAACACCAGTAATTGGCGGACATGACCCAATAGCTACTGCCCATACTCGCATTCACTTTGCTTATGGTAATCCAGCTGGGGTAGCCGCAATTTCAAACCTAGTTTATACGCTTAAGCATCCAATGAAATTAGATGGTGTTTTAACAAGTGATCAGCTTGAACCTAAAAAAGAGATGGAGGAAAATCCGGCTTACTACAATTTAGTATTCAGAAAAAATGAAATTGAAAAGGTTAGTCATCATGTGGTATGTGATTCAGAGGAATATAAAACGGCTTCAATAAATAAGATTAAAGAATTTTCACGATACGCTTTTCACAAGCTCTTTTACTTTCATGAATTATAGCGCGTTACTTGGATCTTCTTCGTTAGATTTCTTCAGTTCTTCAGCCATAAATTGTTTGATGTCTTTCTTTACCAAACCAAGTTTGCGTGAAAAATAGCTGTATATTATTTTTTCGTTTTCTTCTTTCCTAGAAAGTAATATCTCTTTTATAGAAGTGATTTTGTTTTTCACCATTAACGAGTCATAAATCGATACACGAACTATTCTGTAAGGCATAATCAATCCCGACACATCTGTCAAAAAATCGACAAAAGCTCTCATTTTCCATGCTGCTGACCCGTTTAATCCAAGATCCCCTACTTCGTTACTTTCTCCAAAATGTCTTTCACTTATTTTGTTAGTCCATAAATCACCATGGGATGCAGCTGACAAACAATCTTTTGCATGCTGTCTACAAATACGCTTATAGCTATTCCCATCAATTTCAGGTAATAAATTATAAAGAGGGCTTTGTAATGTTTTTGCTCGGTACAGGTTAAAATGAGTTGAGTCATCAATAATCAATGCTTTAGAAAAAAGCTCCATATCGAAACCATTTAGGTCAAAAGGGATGTCGGCTTTTAGTCCACCTAGCTCTTGATAGACTGCCTTTACTTCATCATAAAATTGAGAAGGTTTTAGTTTGGGCATCGACATCCGGGGTAATGTATTAGGCGTATTGATGACCCCATTTTTTTCTAAAAGTTGAAGTATGTAATTGGTGTGAGTAGACATAATTTAATTTTTCTCTAACAAATCAATTAAAGTGAAAAATAACAAACCATCAGCAAGACCGCAAATGGTAGTTTCCATGGTTTGAAAATCGTGTTCGTTGTCATAAAATACTGCCTGAGAGGTGTTAAATTCATCAAAGGAATTATGTTCTGGCTGTTTGAAATATTTTTTTAATCGGTCGTGAGTGGCTTTGTCACCTGGTCCCTCAGCAATGGCCCCAGTTGGGAAAAGTTTTGTTTTGATCCTATACACTTGGGAGTAGATGTTTTGCACAGCATTAGGAATGTTTTCAGAAGCGACCATTGCAATTCCCCAATTGTTTTTACCTAAGGTGTAATCTAATACGTTAATTGCAAGAGGTGCATAATCAGTGTTTTGATTTTGTTGCATGAGTAAAGCACTATTAGCCACACCAAAATAGGAGTATAGTGTTGACCAGGTATATTGGTGTGGAACACCCCAGAGGTTGTTGTCTTCTTGAGCGATGTTTTTAAAATAATCTAAATCTGTTTTAAGGTAGGGCAGAACTGATTCACTGTATTTTAGAACACGGTTATGTGCAATCATATTAATGCTCCCCCAGGAATACCAATAAGCTGCACCCGCTTTTTGTGCATACATTTTTGCTTTAGATAAATAATGTTTTTCCTGAGTCAAAAAATAAAGTTCTATGGCAGCTAGTTCCATGTTGTCGTTGCTGGTTTGGTCGTAATAAAATTTCTCCCAACCATCTTCTACCCAAACAGGTTTTTCAAAGTATGTAGCTGCATCAAAAATTTTTTCAGCCATTGTTTTGTATTGATTTGCCTCTTCTGTTTTCCCTAAAGAAGTGAAAATTTTAGCACCAAGAGCTAATGCAGCTGAAGTATAGCCCATTTGCGTTGGCGAAAAAGCAGTGTAAGCTTGTCTACTCCCATTTAACTCATCATGGTTTGGTAGTCTATCCCCTTGTTTATGATCATCAGCTGAACCTACCTGAATGATAAAACCATCATTAGACATAGTTTTCATTAAATAGTCTAAACCCCATTTAGCTTCATCCAGCAAATCGTTAAGTTCACTTTCACTATAATTTCGAGTTTTTGAAAATAAACCAGGGTTCATTTCATAAGCGAGTAACATTAAATAAGTGCTATATGCATTAGTGAGTGTAAACTTGATGTAATCACCGGCATCATACCAGCCACCAAGCATGTCTACTTTTGGAGCGTTTTCATCTAATTTCCAGTTGGAGTTGGAATGGTCTACTTGTTTCCAAACCGGACAAGCAGCATCTCCTTTGTGTGAAATCGGGTGATCCAAAGCTGTTTTGGTACCGCTGCGCTGTACACGAAAGTAGCGTAATATTTCTGAGGGAATGAAATTAGTTAACGAGTGGTTGATGTGGAAGTTAACGGTTTTATTTCCAGCTGTAAATCCATATTGACCAGTGTCTTCAACCGAAGAAAAGTCAACTGAATAATTAAAGGGTTTAGGCATGTGGTTTCCAACTCCCGTTACAGATTGCCCTAAAACTCCTTTCAATATTATTTCATTGTTTTTTGTTAAAATCCAGTTAGTGGTGTTTATCTCTTCATCACTCATTACCACTATTTTTTTTTGTTGATTGGGTAGATAGCCCATGTGATTATAGCGGATAAATAAGTTTGAGAAACTGCTAAAAGTGATTAGAAAGAAGATTGATAAGTGAAGTAGTCTCATATTAATTTGATATAAATAAGTCAGAAGCGATCTTGTCTGCAATTAATTTGCCTGTTTCAGTGAGTGTTAACACACCATTAGATAACGAAGTTTTTCTTTCCCTTGTATATAAATGAATAGTAGCTAATTGGTCCTCGGTAGTATCAAAATCATATAGTCTTTTTAATTCGTTAAAATCACAGCCCCAGACAGTGCGTAATCGCGTCATAATATATTCATTCACGTGATCAAATTGAGACAGTGTTTCAGACGCACTCGGTAATTCATTATTTTCAATAGCACGGATATATTTAGTATTATTAGCTACATTCCAACTTCGCTCAATCCCATTAAATGAATGAGCACTGGGTCCTATACCTATATATGGGTTACCAAACCAATAACTTTTATTGTGTTTGGATTCAAAACCTTGTTTAGAAAAATTAGAAATTTCATAGTGTTGGTACCCTTTTTCAGTGAGGGTTGAGACAAGATGTTTAAAATGCTTAATGGCTAATTCGTCATCTACATCATTCATTTTACCTTGTTCTACCCATTTTGCAAAAGCATTATTCCCTTCAATTGTTAAAGAATAAGCAGAAATGTGTTCGGGGTCAAAGGATAATAGCGATGCAAGATCTTGTTGAAACACACCTTCAGTCTGTGTTTCTATGCCGTAAATCAAATCAATACTCAAATTGGAAAAATGTTTTTTAGCTAGGGTTAAACTTTTCTGAGCCTCCACAGCAGAGTGTGCTCTGTTCAAGAACTTAAGTGTTTTTTCATCAAAAGATTGTGTGCCAATAGAAAGTCGGTTGATGCCTGCTTGCTTCAATTCGATTAATTTATTCTCAGTAAGGTCATCAGGATTTGCTTCCAAAGTTATTTCTATATCATTTGATAATGGAGTAATGGAAGAAATAGCTTTAATAAATGCTTCGATTGCACTGGGTTTAAGTAAGGAAGGAGTACCTCCACCAAAATAAATGGTAGAGATGGTTTCATTTAGTAGTTCTTTTCTACGGAGCTCTATTTCCTTTAAGAGTGCCTTTTCCATACTTATAAGCTGTTTAGAAGTAGAAAAGTGAAAGTCGCAATAGTGACAAGCTTGTTTACAAAAGGGGATATGAAAATAAATACCTGCCATTAATTTGAGAGAAAATCATATGAATCGACAAATAACCAAAAAATATCTAACTTTGACCTCAAATTATAGCTTTTGGATCAGACACAAATTATACACCTTATTTTAGCCTTCTCCTGGGCATTTTTTGTGGTTTTATTTGCCATACCATCCATTATATATCTGGCACACGTTAAAAATTTGTTAGACGTGCCCAATAAAAGAACTGTGCATGCCTCATTAACCCCCCGACTTGGTGGATTAGCAATATTTGCTGGTTTTGTTTCTTCGGTAACCTTATTTGGTGATTTTGGTGAAAATAGTTTTGGATCACAACAGGTATTGGCGAGTACCATAATTCTTTTTTTTATTGGTTTAAAAGATGATATTTCGCCCGTTTCAGCTACAAAAAAATTTTTTGTTCAAATCCTCTCAATATCAATAGTTGTTTTTGCGGGTGACGTAAGAATAAGTAGCTTTCAAGGAGTTTTAGGTCTATGGCAAATGGAGGAAGGGGTAAGTATTCTCTTCACCATATTTGTGATGGTAGGTATAACGAATGCGATTAACCTCATTGATGGGTTGGATGGTTTAGCAGGAATGCTGGTTTTCACATTCACCTGTATTTTTGGTTTTTTCTTTTTTACAGGAAGTGTTTCCTACGGAGTATTATCTGTATGTTTAGCTGGAGCAATTGTCGGGTTCCTTCGGTATAATTTATACAAAGCAACCATTTTTATGGGTGATACAGGGTCATTACTATTAGGCTTTATAACTAGTGTTTTAGCCGTGGAATTTGTAGAATTAAAACTGGTAGACCATTCCCCTGTAATTGCTCTTTCAGTATTAATTGTTCCAGTTGCTGATACACTTAGAGTGTTTTTGCTTCGTGCTTTAGACGGAATGTCACCGTTTGTACCCGACAGAAGGCATATACATCATCGATTAGTTGATTTGGGTTTCTCTCAAATCGCAATAGTTTTTATATTAGTTATAATAACTGTTATTTATGCGGGTCTTTCACTGTATTTAGCTGAAAAAGTATCGATAAACATCCTCCTTTCTATAGTTGTTTCAATTACAATTCTATTGAGTATTACATTAGAACTTTTACATAAATTAAAGAAAAAATGAGATACCCAGTTTTCTTTCTTTTAGGTCTGGTTTTTTTATTTAAGGTTACTTTGTCGAGTGGGGAAAGGCAAATAGTTCGAAGTTTTTCAAATGATTTTTTTACTGTAGAAAAAACAACCCAAAAAGCCATACCCTTGTTTTCAGGAGATAGAGCAAAAAAAAGCTACTTAATTCTTAACCTTGAGCTTTATAACGGCTATGACTTATCCTTTATAGGAAAAAAAGGTTTATGTGTCTTTATTGACAATAAACTCTTTTTTAAATCTACGGAATCGGATTCGCTTATTGACCTTGCAATTTCTTCTATGAAAAGTTTAAACGATAAAGAAGAGGTAGTAGTAACATTTTATTCTCCTAGAGAGATGTTTGACCATCAACAAGTCGCAATCACTAAAGAGCAACCTCTTGCTGGCAAAACTAAACCGGAGCTCCTAAGTCGGTTAGTACATAATCAAGGAGACACGGCAATCTTTCTAATACTAATACTTGCTACTCTAGGGTTGGTTAAGAATAAAGATGCTATTATTTGGAAGAGTTATTTTAGTGTGCCAAAACTGTTTACTTCAAGAACACAAACTGACGAATATGTTTTAAGAAGTGTATTGTCTACAGAAAGTCTAATGCTAATCTCACTACTATCATTAGTTATAGCATGCGTATTGAATCAACTAGAGCTGACGCTATTAAAGTTTGATAATTCATTATTTCCAGCACCAATTCTTAATTTTGTATTAGTCTTTTCGCTTCTACTGCTAAAATATTTGTTGTTAAAGTTAGTTAGTTCTTTTCTCAACATCTCTTCATTTGGCACACAGCAGTTTTATGAATTTGTTAGGTATTTAATCTGGTTATCCTTTGTCATATTAATGTTGATTTTAATTTTTGATGAAAATTTCAATTCATTTTCCAAAATGATGCTATGGGGTGGGCTAACTTTATGGAACATCAAAATATTAAGTGTTGCCCTAACCAAACTGAAGTTTCAAAAATTGTATTTATTTTCTTACATTTGCGCCTCAGAATTGATACCTGCAATAGTTTTAATCAATTTTATTGAAACAATTAACTAAACTTGCAAGACGTAAAATGAGTGTAGTCGCAGCTGATTTAGAATCGAGAAAGGTCAAAGTATCTAGTATTCTAATCTCCCAACCAGAGCCCTCCGTGGACTCTCCATACCAAAAACTTAAAGATAAGTATGGTATAAAGTTAGATTTTAAGCAATTTATTAAGGTAGAATCTGTGCCTTACAAAGAGTTTAGAAAAGAAAAAATCGATATTTTAGCTCATACAGCTGTGATTTTTACAAGTCGAAATGCAGTAGATAATTACTTTAGAATTTGTAAAGAGGCTAAGATTGAAGTTCCTGCAGACATGAAATACTTTTGTATTTCGGATCAAACAGCTTATTATCTCCAAAAATACATCACAATAAGAAAAAGAAAACTTTTTGTAGGAGAGAAGGTAGCTTCTGATTTGTTTGTATTATTTAAAAAACATGCATCAGAAAAATATTTATTTCCTTGTTCTAACATTCGGAAAGATGATATTCCCGACTTTTTGAAATCAAACAACTACGACTTCACGGAAGCCGTAATGTACCAGACAGTTGCTGCTGATTTATCTGATTTAGGTGACATTAATTATGATATCATAGCCTTTTACAGTCCTTCAGGAGTAGCTTCTTTATTCTCAAATTTCCCTAATTTTGATCAAAAGACAACTCGTATTGCTGCTTTTGGGCCTACAACAGCGAAAGCGGTAAGAGACGCAGGTCTTGCGCTAGATATTGAAGCACCAATGCCTAATGCTCCATCTATGACAGGGGCCCTGGAGTTGTACATTAAAGAAGTAAACAAAAAGTAAAAGGCTTCGTAATAATACACTTTGCCAAGGTATTTACTTGTGTTTATGGGATATTTCCTATATTTAAAAAGTTTATTTTAATAATATGAAAACAGTTAGTGCTCTAATAGTGATATTTTTTTTGTTCGGGAAAGTATATTCCCAACAAGATCCACACTTTAGTCACTATGCCTTTAATGACATTTATAATAATCCAGGTGCATCAGGAGTCGAAGGTGTAACGAGAGCTACATTATTGCATAGGTCGCAATGGGCGGGGTACCAAACTCAAGGGGTTGGAGATCCGTCTGCCGCGCCTCAAACACAAGTACTCACATTATCGCAACCGCTAAAAATAATGGCCTCACCAGTTGTCAATAGTGGTGTCGGGCTTATGTTGGTCAACGATAAATTAGGACCGCTAAAAAACATGAGTGCTAAATTGTCCTATTCATATCACTATAAACTTAGAAATTCTGCTACGTTAGGTTTAGGTCTTAGAGCTGGTATTTATTCCCAAAGAATTGATGGTTCGCTTCTTAGAGAGGCTGAAGAAGGAGATGTAGTGGTGGATCAATTAAGAACGAGTCCTAGTCAAATCAGACCAGACGTTGGTTTAGGAGTTTGGTATAGCTCAAGAAAATATTACGCAGGAGTATCTATGAATCATGTGATTGGATCACGCTTTAATTTTGGTGCCAATAAAGATAGTTTAAACTCTAAATTAGTTCAGCATCTTTATATCACTGGTGGTTATCATATTATGCTTGGAACTAAACTGAGAATAACGCCATCAACAATTATCCAATCAGATTTTGTTGAGACAAATTATGTATATGGATTTATAGCTGATTTAAACAGATACAAATATTGGTTGGGTTTTAATATCAGACAATCCGTGACGGGGAAATCTGAAAATAATAGTGCAAGACAAATAGCAACAGATGATTTTGTCTTTATGGCAGGTGTTAGTCTGCTTCCAGATAAAAGTTTGCGCATTGGTTATTCTTTTGACTTGGTTACTAGTGGTGCTAGAGCAAAAGATTACACTTCACACGAATTTATGATTTCTTATGTTTTGCCACTTAGTTTGGATAAAACTCCACCTCCTTTGAGAACACCTCGCTACCGCCACGAAAATTAATGTGGATAACTGTTGTTTTTTTTATTTCTTTTTAGCAAATTGTATCGCTCTTTGTGAAATGTATTCAAGCGGGTATTTGGTTCAACTCTTTGCTCTTTAGAAACTTTTCACAAAAAGACTTTCAAAAGTCTTTTTATTAGACTTGGAAAATGAGTAAAATGGGAAACAAATTAAAATTAGTGTTATGAATAAGATTAGTGTCATCACAAAAGTCTGTTACGTACTTGCTGTAGCAACTTCTCTGATTCTACAAGGCTGTGGGGGAGGTTATACTGGAAGTGGAGACCTTATAGGTGTTCAAGGAAGATTAGGATGGGGTCAAACCATACCTTTCGGAATGGTGGTTGCACCTTCTGGTACTTTTCATATGGGACAAGCAGATGAAGATGTAGCAGCGACCCAAACCAACCACAACCGTCAGATTACAATCGGTGGGTTCTATCTTGACGATACAGAAATAACTAATAATGAATATCGCCAGTTTATGGAGGTGATGCTAAATGACTCCATTGACGTATTAGGCGAAGAGTATGTGATGACGGAGTTATATCCAGATACAACTGTATGGGTTAAGGATTTTACTCACCATATGGGAGATCCTATGATGGAATATTATTATATGCACCCTGCATTTGATGATTACCCAGTAGTCGGAGTGGATTGGCATGCTGCAAAATACTTTTGTGAGTGGAGAACTTCACACATGAATACATGGAGAACAGATAATGGGATGTTCGAAATGCCGCGTTTTAGATTGCCTTCAGAAGCAGAATGGGAATATGCTGCAAGAGGAGGTCGGGATATGGCTAAATACCCTTGGGGAAATCCATATATCAGAAACTCAAAAGGATGTATGTTGGCTAACTTTAAACCTGGAAGAGGTAATTATTATGATGACGGATTTATGTATACTGCTCCTGTAGCTTCATATTTTTCCAATGATTATGGTATTTATGACATGGCGGGTAACGTAGCTGAATGGTGTGAGGATGCATTCTATGATGCGTCTGTGCCTGTGGTTTGGGATTTGAACCCAACTTATTTTAAGGATGATGAGCCAAGAAAATTAATTAGAGGTGGTTCTTGGAAAGATATCGCTTACTATTTGGAAACTGGAACTCGTACTTTTGAGTACGAAGACAGTACAAAGTCTTTCGTTGGATTTAGATGTGTAATGACCTACTTAGGTAGATCATCTGGTGCTGAATTCTAATGAAGTTTTTTAAAACGTGTAACCTAAATCAAAATTGTTAAACTCTTAAATCGGTAGAAAAAAATGGCAAAATCAGGAAGTTTCAAACACAAGTTCTATCACAACATTGCTCCAGTACTTACAGGTGTTGGTGCGTCAGTTGTAATTGTTGGAGCGTTATTTAAAATCCAACATTACCCAGGTGCTGGTGTTATGCTTGTAGCAGGGTTGGGAACAGAAGCAATTCTTTTCTTAATGTTTGCATTTGCACCCGCTCCTAAAGAAGAAGTTGGTCTAGAAGATTGGGCAAAAGTATATCCTCAGTTATCTCAAGCTTATGATGACTATTCGGATGAGGAAGCTCCAACCGCAGCAAATACAACAAAAGCATTAAGCGAAATGATGGCTAGTGCAAATATTGATCAAAACACAATTAATTCGTTAGGCCAAGGATTAAATAACTTAAGTGATAATGTTTCTAAAATGGCTGACTTATCAAATGCGGTATCCGCAACTAACGATTATGCTAGAAATGCATCTGATGCAGCTAAGCAATTAGAAGCAGTCGGTACTGCATATAAGACTACTGCTGATGCAATGTCAGGAATGGCGTCTGCTGCTACTGATGCTACTGAGTATCATGCACAGGTTCAAACAATAACCAAAAATCTTGGTTCATTAAATGCTGTATATGAAATGGAATTAGCTGATGCTAATAACCACTTGAAAGCAATGAATAAATTCTATAGTAACTTATCTAGTGCTATGGAGAACATGTCAGAAGCTAGTAAAGATACAGATCAATTCAAGAAACAATTATCTGCATTGTCAAGCAACCTTACTCAGTTAAACTCTGTGTATGGTAACATGCTTTCAGCAATGAAAGGATAATTTGTTGTTCAAGATTTTAAACTATTTAAAAAAATTAGATTATGGCAGGAGGTAAAGAAACACCACGTCAGAAGCTGATTAACCTGATGTACTTAGTGCTTTTGGCACTATTAGCACTTCAGGTTGGAGCTGAGATTATGGTGAAATTCCTACAGTTGAATAATTCACTTGCTGATTTCGTAACTGAGTCAAGTGCAAAAAGTGGAGATCTTTTATCAAATATAAAAGACAAAGTTCAAGAAAGAGGTGGTAAAGCTGATGAAAAGAAAGCTTTAGAAGAGGCAGAAACACTTCATAAAATGTCTACAGAGTTAATTTCATTTATCGAAACAGATATGAAAAATGAAATGATCACTCGTACAGGCGGTTATGATGAAGATGGTAAAACTCCACTAGGTATGAAAGATGCTGATGTTTCATCAGTTATGTACCTTGGGGATAAAAAGGGAACTGAGCTAGGTAAAGAATTTGAGACGCGTCTTGATAAGTATATTGAAGAACTCAATAAAATTTATAGCGAGGTTAATGAAGCTACAGGTGGTAAACCAGTTAAAAACAAATACCCATCAATGACAATGGATGGTAAGGAAGATCCTCAGTTTTCTGGAAATGCTGATCAAAAAAATAAGTCATTCTTGGAGTTAGCGTTTGATCATACCCCTATGATTGCAGCCTTGGCGTATTTGACTGAGAAGCAATCAAAAATTGCCGCATATGAGAAAGAAATTTTGGAGAAACTTAAAGGTATGGTGGGTGCATCAGATTTTAAGTTCGATGAAATTTTCGCTGCTTACAAAGCAGAATCAAGTGTTGTAGCTGCTGGTACAAAGTATAAAGCTCAAATGTTTATCTCTGCAACATCTTCTGCAATTGTTCCAACAATGAAATGGGGACATGGTGCTCCATCGAATGAGATACCTGATAGCAAAATTGTTAACGGTGTTGGTGAAATAGAATTTACTGCTTCTGCAGGTGCTTATGATGCTGAAGGTATTGCGAAAAAGACGTGGGCTGGAGCTATTTCTCTGAAACACCCATTAACAGGTAGAGATACAACATTCCCTATCAAAGCTGAATACAAAGTATCAAAACCAGTTATACAAATTCAATCTGCTTCAGTTTCTGCATTATACAAAAACTGTGGTAATGAATTAAATGTTCAAGTACCTGCTTTAGGATCAACATATGACCCTTCATTTAAAGTATCCGGAGCTACTTCTAAAGAAGGAAGCAAAAAAGGAGAAGTTACTATTGTTCCAAGTGCACCAAATGTAAAACTATCAGTTTACAGCAATGGTAACCACATTGGAGACCAAGAGTTCAAAGTAAGATTGATACCTGAGCCAAAAATAGTTGCTAAATATAGAGGTAAAGAAGTTGACCAAAAGAGAGGTATGACCGCACCAGGACCACGTTCTATTGAGATTGACGCTATACCAGACCAATCGTTTAAGCAATTTTTGCCTAAAGATGCACGTTATAGAGTTGTTTCTTGGGAAGCAATTCTGGTTAGAGGTAAAAGACCTGTTAATAAAAAAGAGTTTAACGAGCCAGAAGGAAACTTATCTTCTTTCGCTCAACAAGCTCAACCAGGTGATAGAATCTTGATTGAAGTTAAGCGAGTAATCAGAAGAAACTTCCAAGGTCAAAATGAAGAAGTTAAGTTAGGAACGATTATAATGAACGTTCCATTAACAGATTGATATAGTTGAAAAAAATAAGGATATGAAAAAGCTACTTGTTATTTTATTTATATCGATTTCAGGTTTGGGATTTTCCCAACCTGAAATTGTTAACGGAGTAAACAAATACTCTACAAAAAATATTCATCAATCTGATGTAATGTACCAAAAGTATATTTGGAGAGCATTAGATTTAAGAGAAAGACAAAATGAGCCAATCTTCTCAAAAAGTAAAGAAATCACACGGGTGATTATCGATGCTGTTAAAGAAGGATTAGTTCAACCATGGAAAAACGATTCATTGGAAGAAAGTAGAGCTTTGACTAAAGAAGAGTTTTTAGAAGCTATCGAAATACCTTCGACTGAAGCTGAAGTTACTGAAGAAGATTTAGCTTTTATGGAAAATGAAGTTGATGACTGGGGTGATTTCGGTGATGATGGAGGAGATGGTGGCAGTGATGAGTCTTCAGCACCTTTAAATAAGGTAGAATATTTCTTCGCAAAAGATTTATATCAAATGCAAATTAAAGAAAACCTTGTTTTTGATAAGCAAAGATCTGTAATGTATCATGATATATTAGCTATCACTATGTTAGTTCCAGCTGATCATCCAGATAACATTAAAGGTATTGAATTGCCAATTGCTTCTTTTTCTTATAAAGAGTTGAAGCAAAAAGTTTTTACTGATAACCCAAATGCAATTTGGTACAACCCATATAACGATGCTGAACATAAAAGTCTAGCAGATGCTTTTGAATTAAGATTATTTTCATCTTATATCATTAAAGTGAGTAATCCTAACGATGACTACTTGGTTGATATTTATGGTGGAGATCCTAAAACAGGAATTATGGCCTCTCAGTGGAAAGAATTTGAACTATTGGAGTACGAACATAACCTTTGGGAATTCTAAATTACAAGTAGCTTTTTCATTAAAAGGAAATCAAATTAATTTGATTTCCTTTTTTTGTTTTTATAGTCTATGATTAATGAAGCTTTTTTTAATCCCACTTCTTTAATTAAAATTTCTTCAGAGAGTGATAATATTTGTTTAGTGCTTTTAAACTTTTTTAGAAGAGTGGAGATTGTCTTTCCTCCAATACCTTTTATATTTTCTAATTCGCTGTTAATTGCTTTGCTGCTTCTTAAGTTTCTGTGAAAAGTAATTGCAAATCGATGAGCTTCATTTCTTAATTGTTGAATTAGTTTTAATGATTCACTTTTCTTATTGATATAAACTGGTGCGGAGTCTCCTGGTGTGTATATTTCTTCTAAACGTTTGGCAATACCAATCATGGGTATTTTGTTTTGAATAGACAAATCAGATAACGCTTTTTGGGCTGCTCCTAATTGTCCTTTTCCGCCATCAATAACAATTAAATTTGGTAGTGCTTGGGATTCTTGTAATAATCGCGAGTATCTTCGATAAACGATTTCATACATTGAGTCAAAATCGTTTGGTCCTTGAACTGTTTTAATTTTAAAGTGCCTATAATCTTTTTTTGATGGTTTAGCGTTTATAAAACAAACCATTGAAGCTACGGGATTAGTACCTTGAATATTTGAGTTATCAAAACATTCAATATGGTAAGGTAGGTCTTTAAGTGATAGGTCTTCCTGTAGCTGGTTTAAGATGCGTGTGTTGGTACTTTCAACCGGTTTAGGGTTGTTCTCAAGTTTATACTGTAAAGCATTTTTTAGCGCTAAATCGACTATTTTCTTTTTATCACCTATTTTCGGTACTGAAAAACCGAATGGTGTATCAACATTAATCTGTATGTTACTAATGATTTCAAGTTTATTATCGATAATATCAAATTCTTTGATAATGATATGAAGCAATATTTCTTCTATAGACTCAAAAAGAACTTTTTTAATTTTAAAATTTTTACTTGAAACAATACTTCCATTAATTATTTCTAAATGATTGATATATGCCGATGATTCTGATTCAGTGATAGCGAGTGCATGAAGATTAATGTCTCGGGTGCCCGAAACAATAGATTTGTTTTGAAATTTATTAAGTAAATCTAATTTGTTTTTATAGAAGTGTGCTTTTTCAAACTCAAGTTGATTGGAATAATGGTTGATTTTATTTTGAAAAAAAGCAAAAGATTCATGAACATTTCCCTTTAATATTTTCCTGATTTCTTCTATCTTTTCCTGATAATCTTTTTTAGTTTGTTTGTTTTCACAAGGAGCTAAACAGTTTCCAATATGGTATTCGAGACAGAGTTTGAAGTTGTTTTTTGCAATAGCATTCTCTGTTAATGCTAAAGAGCAGGTACGTATTGAGAAAAGTTTTCTTAGTGAGTCAATCACTGCATTCATAGCTTTCACATTTGAAAATGGACCGTAGTAATCACCTTCAATTTCTCGGAACCTTCTTGTGCCTATTATTCTTGGGTATTCTTCTTTAGTTATGCAGATGTATGGAAACGATTTATCATCGCGGAGTTGAATGTTATACTTTGGTGAATTTTCTTTTATGAACGAGTTTTCAAGTAGAAAAGCGTCAAACTCAGAGTTGACTAATGTGTACTCAATTCTTGAAATTTGACGTACTAAAGCCCTTGTTTTAAAGTTTATGTTTTTGGAATCTTGAAAATAACTTGAAACACGGTTTTTTAATTTTTTGGCTTTGCCAACATAAATCAATGTATCCTTAGAATCATAGTATCTATAAATACCTGGTTCCTGGGGTATAGACGTAATGTATTGTTTTAATTCCTCAGTTTTTGACATTAAAAATCACCGTCCTCATCATTGTTATTCCAGTAAACTGGTTCGGTTGAGTTGAGCGTATCTCCATCCGCGTTTACACTTGTTTGTTTACCCGATTTAGATTTACAGTCATATTCAGGAAATCGTGGAGGTTTTTCAAAGGGTCCTCGTTCTATTTTTAGATTTTTATCTGCATAAATTTTTTCCATGTACTTTCCCCAAATGGGCATTGCCATGCGAGCTCCTTGACCGTCCACGATAGTTTTAAAATGCACTGAGCGATCTTCACAACCTACCCAAGCACCAGAAACAAGTTCTTTGGTTACCCCCATAAACCATCCGTCAGAAAAATTTTGTGTGGTTCCTGTTTTAGCTCCAACTTGATTTCCCTCATTAAATACAGAGGGATATCTACCCCAAAGACCTCGTGCTGTTCCACCTTCTTCTTCAGTGGCACCGCGTAGCATATAGAGCATTGTATATGCCGCCTCTTCTGTCATTACTGACCGCTTTTCTTTTTTGAATTCCATCAGAGTGTTACCGTACTTGTCTTCTATTTTGGAGATGAAGAATGGTTTGGTATAAGTACCCTTGTTGGCAAACGTACTGTAAGCGCCAACCATGTCAAAAACAGAAACATCAAATGTGCCGAGACACATAGCTGGAACGGCTTCTAAATGACTTGATATGCCTAAGTTTTCCGCATATCGTTTAACCATGAAAGGAGTGTTATCTCCTAAAATCTTCATCATATATGCCGTAATAGAGTTTTTTGACCGTGCCATTGCTTGACGAATTGTCATTGTGTCTCCTGTAAAGATACCTTCTGCATTTTGTGGTGTCCATGTAGGTTTTTCTGGGTCACCAGTTAGGAAAGTTACTGGGGCATCTACAGCTTTATAACAAGGTGAATAGACATCTCCAGCCTCACCTAATATAGTAGCATAAACAATGGGTTTGAAGGTGGATCCTGGCTGACGAATTCCTTGTTTAACATGATCATATTGGAAGTATTTAAAGTTAATGCCGCCAACCCAAGCTTTAATTTCACCTGTTTTTGGATTCATGGACATAAAGCCTGTGTGTAAAAAATGCTTCACATAGGCTAATGAGTCGTAAGAATTTAAAACAGTATCCACGTGTGATGGTTGGTTTGTTTTATAATTCCAAGCAAAAAGTTGCATTGGTCTTTTTGTGTTTAAAAATATCGTGATAGAATCAGGGTGTTCTGCATAACGCTTTTTTGCATAACGATAGGCTTTTGTTCTTCTCATGTTTGTTTCTAAAAAGTCTTTATCTTCTTCAAAACCGCCATTTGCTTTTTCTATACTCCAAGGGTTCTGTCCTTTCCATGCATTGAAAAAAGTTTTTTGTTGTTGTGCCATGTGTTCATTTACGGCTTGTTCTGCATAGCTTTGCATAGTGCTGTCAATGGTTGTGTAAATTTTCAAGCCATCAGCCCAAAGGTCAATACCTCTTTTTTTACACCAATAAATGAGGTGGTTGCTTAATACAGATTTAAAATAAAGGGCGTGTCCTGTGTTATGGTCTTCAACTGTGTGATCTAAAACGAGGGGTAATGATCGGATAGAATCGAAAGCTTCTTCACTAAGATATTTATAGCGTTCCATTTGACTTAATACAGTGTTTCTCCTCTGCAAACTAATTTGAGGATTTCGTATAGGATTAAAAAGGGTTGGGCCTTTAAGCAGTCCAATTAAAACTGCAGCTTCTTCAACTTTAAGGTTTTCTTGTGGCTTATTAAAGAAAGTTTTGGCTGCTACTTTAATTCCAAAAGAGTTACTACCAAAATCGACCGTATTTAAGTACATACTAATGATTTCGTTTTTGGTATATGAGGACTCAAGCCTTACTGCGGTAATCCATTCTTTAGTTTTGATGACGGCCATTCGAATAGCACGTTTTATTTTTCCATCCCCTTTTTCCAAACGGGTTAATTTTCCATCAAATTCTGAGGATCTGGTAGAGTAAAGGTTTTTAGCCAATTGTTGCGTAATTGTACTTGAACCTCTTTTTTGCCCTCTTATTAAATAAAATGGGATGGCAGATAAGCCTCTTAAATCTACACCATTATGTTTTTTAAAACGCACGTCCTCAGTGGCAATAAGTGCATGGAGAACGTTTGAAGAAATGTTTTTGTATTCAATAGGCGTTCGATTATCCCGAAAATATTTTCCCATAGATTCTCCACCTGCATAATATACTTCAGAGGCAACAGATGATGTTGGGTTTTCTAACTCATTGAAGCTCGGCAGTCGACCATATAAGTTATTGTCATTATCCATTACACCATAGATATAGCTTACAAATAGCCAAATAAGCAATAGGTAAATAACCCACATGCTTATTACGATAATTCGCGGTATTGGAAAATGCTTTTTTATAGAGTTACTCATTTGTAATATTTTTTATAGAAACGGTTGTATGCATCTATGTCTCTTCTACTTAACAAGGTAGCGTAATTTTTATCATCAATAATATAATAGGTATAATCCAGATTTTTATAATGTCCACTAAATTCATTCCAATGGATAAGTTTATCGATGTATTTTTTACCCTGAGAAGCTATATCAAAGTCTTTTACTACTATCAAATACCTGGATGAGTCAAACTCAACCCAACGTGTAGTATAACTGGAATCTTTATAATATGTATTATGAAATTCATAAAATATATCTAGATTTTTTTGGTAGGAAAAAGCATCTTTATCAAATATAGCGATGAAATAATGCGTAGTATCCGCATGTTTTACAAAGTTACTATCCGCAGGTATTAAAGCACTAGGCCCTTTTTTATTTATTTCATCTAGCAACTCTTTAGCATAAGGTACAATCGCACTTTTTTTATGATCTTCTTCAATAAAACGTTCAAGTGAAGATTTGTATAAAGCCATTTTATCTGTTTTGGCATAAGTTAATATCCGTAAGAACACAAGTTTATCCATGATGTCATTATGTGGATAGTTTTCAATAATCGTATTCACTTCCTTTTGTGCCGCTAAGTACCTTGCTTGATTATAGGTATTGAAAGCTGATTCATACAGTTGATGTACTTTTCTATCAGCAATTTTAGTTTCAAGCATGTAGTTAGGATTCAAAATAGCATGCGCATAGATGGAGTTAGGGAATTGCGTCAATAAAATATTTTTGTATTCATCTGAATTACACGTTTGTGTTTTACCACAGAGGATGTATAAGAAATAATATACTTCCTCATAATTGTCGTGTCCTGGATATCTATCTTGAAGTTCTTGAAAAGTTAAAATTGCATTTTCAGGTTCTTCTAATTTTTGGTCGTAAATTTTGCCGAGTAGGTAAAATGCTTTTTTTAATTTTGCATCCGATGCGGCTAATGCAGTATCAGAAAGTGGAATGTCTTGATAGAGAGCCTCTTTGTCCACCGAAATGTTTTCAATCTCAAGCTTCTTTTGCGCTAAAATGGAATCAGCATTTGCTGTAGCTAATGAGTCTATTAGTGTATCGGTTTCAACAGGTTGCATTTCATCAACAATTACTAAATCTTTTTCGGATCTCCTCCAGTTGTCTTCTAGCTTTCTATCCCCCCACTTCTCCTTAAATTTAGCAAACGAATTTGCCAATTCGACAGGTTTATAAAACACAAAGTTGGTGTTTGTTTGTGCATTAGGATCATAAAAACCGGTGTTAACTGTTTGTTGTTTTTTTTGTTGCTTTTTGAGGGCTTCTTCTTTTTCAAGTTGAGCTTTAGCGGCTGCTTTTAAACGTTCTTCTTCTTTCGTTTTGTAATCATCTAGAAAAGCGCTTAGAGCTCCCTCGTCCATTTTAGCTAAACGTTGAAGACTGTCTTCTTTTTGAATCGTTTCAATTTGTTTCACAAAATCAGCTAAGGTTTTTTTACGCTCCACAATAAAGTCATGGTTTTCAAAAGCAGAATCCATTTCAGTTACAGTGCTATCATAATATAACTTGGCTAACGTATATTTTTTGAGTTTTTCCATTGTAGGATGGTTATAATGGATTTTCCCCAAGCTGAGATAGGAGTAGGCTTTCATGTGAGGTGTGACTCCTCCTTCTACACTTAACGATTTATTTAATAGCGCTATTGATGAATCGCGGTTACCTTGCTTCAATTCAAACTGCGCCATGTCGTAATAAATACGATCTCTGAACTCTTCATTTTTTAAGTCCACAAGCATTTTTGAAAAATATTTCCTGATTTTTTTAATCTCGTGCTCCTCCGTGGGATTGGACACTTGTGACATGTTCAACTTAGCAAAAAAAGATAAGTCGTAAGGAGGGTTTTTTTTCAACACCATGCTATAATGGTGATAAGCACTATCGGGTTGGTTTTTTTTCTGATGTAGTTGACCAGCTATATAATGCAATCGCGACCGGTAATCGCTGTCTCTAACTAATGGAATCGCTTTTTTTAACTGCGATAAAGACTTGTCACGTTCACCTATAGTTCTGTAGTAGTATGCGCTAGTAAGTAAAAACTCCTTGCGAACTTTAGGAACCATTTTTTGACTTAAAAGGTAGGTGTGAACATCAGAGGCAAACTTCATTTCACCATTTAAAATGTATGTGCGGATAAGCCAGGTGAGGGCTAGATAGCGCGTTTGGTCGTCTTTACTTTTGGAGTTGACATATTTAAATGCAAAAGAAGCGCTGTCTAACCTATTTTCATACAGCTTTACTTTTCCTATAAGAATGTAACTGTCATCCACCCATTTGCTGTTTTTATGCTTTGTAGGCGGTATTGAAGCCCTTTCAAACATATAATCCAAATCAGCTTTAAGTGTTTTTGAAAAGTTGGTATCTACGTAGGGGAAAATATTTAATAATCGGTTGTAATCGTCAACCTGAGCATCCCAAATTTTTTCTTCTACTAACTTTAGCCGCTCTTTTGCTAAAAAATAAGCGTTATACCTAGCTGTCGTGTTGTGCCACGTTTTACTTATAAGGGAATTGCTCTCCTGTGAGCAGGAAACCGAGATTACCGTTATAATTAGGCAAGTGAATACGTATAAAAAAACCTTTTTTTGCTTCAATGAAGATGTTTTTTAAAGAACATAAAATTCTAAAAAATATTTTATTTACCGTAACTTAATTCGTTAATTGTTCATTTCGAAGAAAATGGAGAGAAATATAAGCTAGTGAGAACAAGAAAATTTTACATTTGGATAACTAAAAAATATCAACTCATAATTCGGAATGAGGAGAATTTCAAGGATAGAGTAACTTTCGAGTTCAATTATGCGAGGGCTTTTTCCATAATATTTATTCTTTTCACTACATTAGCTTTGCTCACCTTCTTTTTAGGAAAAACTATTTTAAGAAAATGGTATGACCCAGGTTATGCTGTACATAAGCAAAACCAACAAATTGTGCTATTAGCTACAGAATTAGACTCGTTAAAAAATCTTATTCAAATGAAAGATGATTACGAGAACAGGCTGAACTTAATAATTTCAGGTAAAGACTCCGTTTTGTTAGCACAAGATGAAGTTGATATGACAAGCGAAAATACGGCATCTGCCAATGTAAGTTTAGACATTGCAGAAATGAACCCCGTAGAGTCTGAGTTGAGAAAAGAGTTTGAAGATGAAGATTTACTTACTACACAACCACAGCGCTTTTTCTCAGAGCGGGAAGGGATGTTTCTTCTGCCACCAGTTAACGGTTATCAAATTGCTCAAAAGTTTGATTTAAAAAATGATCACTATGGGGTAGACATTGTATCGAAAGAAAATGAGCCAATCAAAGCCATTGCAAATGGAACTGTAATTATGTCGAACTGGACACAGGAAACAGGATATACAATAGCCGTTCAACACAACAATGATTTGATTTCATTTTACAAACACAACTCAGTTTTACTTAAAAATATTGGAAATTATGTGCAAACAGGAGATATTTTAGGTATTATTGGAAATTCAGGTGAATTGACAACTGGTCCTCATTTGCATTTTGAGTTGTGGCATAGGGGAAATCCAGTTAATCCAGAGTATTATATTAAACTGACGAACTAATTATGTTTAATTCAAAAGACAAAAAAGAAGTGGCAGAACTTGCGAATAAGAAAAATCAAATAGAGCAAGGCACCAAAATTAAAGGAGATATTATTACACATGGAAACATTCGCTTGGATGGTGAAATTGAGGGTAATATTGTTTCCGAATCAAAAGTAGTTTTGGGTACTTCTTGCAAAATGACTGGTAACTTAAAAGCCCAAAATGCTGAAGTATCAGGCGAGGTGAAAGGAGTGATTGAAATTTCTGATTTGTTAATTTTAAAGCCAACGGCAGTGGTAACAGGAAGTATAATTTCTGCAAAAGTTGTTTTTGACGAAGGTTCAATTTTTAATGGCGATTGTAGAATGGGTGCAAAAATTAAAGATATAAAAGGTGAGTCAACCAACAGACAAGCCGAAAAAACGGCATAATACCATTTTAAAATACTCAGGTATTGGTTTCCAAATGGGGGTGACCATATACTTGGGTAACCTTTTAGGTGTCTGGTTGGATGAAAAATATCCTAACGAGGGTGATTTATATACTAAACTGGTCACATTAGCGGCTGTTTTTCTTTCTATGGCTCAAATAATCATTCAGGCAACCAAAGACTCCAAAGAAGTAGATAATGACAAATGATTTCATCAAACGGATTGGTATTTATTTTTTAATTGCGTTTGTACTGTTTGGTGTAGGATTTTGGATTAATTTAAACCTGATTCAACATAACGGATTGCCAACACAATTACCTTTGTTACAAGTATATTTGTTTCATGTCTTGTTCTCGATATTAATTTATGTGATATGTGAATTAGTGTACTTAGCACTACCCGCTCAAGTGGGGTATGCTTTTCTTGCATCCGTCTTTTTAAAAATGGGGTTTTTTGTGCTAATTTTTAAAAACAGCCTCTTCGGAGAGGTAGAATTAGCAATGTTTGAGCGCGTATCACTAATTGTCCCGCTCTTTTTGTTTCTACTATTAGAGGCAATTGCTCTTGCACGGCTCTTAAACGCAGATAAAATCTAAAACTGATCATTATAAAAACACAATCTGAAAAGATTCGAAAAAAATGTGTTGTTTTGATTTATTGTGTACCTTTGCACCTCAAATTCAAGGTCGGGTATATTAGTAACAATAATTATGGCGTTAGCACAAGGATTAAACAAGATTTTAACAGCGTTTTTGCTGATGATTTTTTCGTTTACAGTATTTGCTGAAGAAGACCATGCTCATGATCATAACCCTCTCGAGCGTGTAGGAGCTGAGGAAGCACATGATAGTGGGCAAATAAACACAAAAGAAGGTATTAACGACTACATTAAACATCACTTACAAGATTCGCACGACTTTATCTTGTATACAAATGGTGCAACAGGTCAACACATTGGATTTCCATTACCTGTTATATTATGGGACAATGGGTTGAAGATTTTTTCATCTTCAAAATTTAACCACGGAGAATCAGTCGCGGAGGTTAACGGCAATTTTTACACGCTTTATCACGGAAAGATATATGCTACTGATGCTGAAGGTACAGTGACTTTAGATGAACATGGACATCCAGAAAACGCTAAACCATTAGATTTTTCAATCACAAAAACCGTGGTTGGAATGTTGTTAACCGCAGTATTAATGTTTGCTATTTTTTCCTCATTAGCAAGAGGGTACAAAAAATCAGCAGTGCCTACAGGATTTTCACGTGTATTGGAACCCTTAGTGATTTATGTACGAGACGAAATTGCTCGACCTAATATCGGAGAGAAAAAATACAGACAATTTATGGGGTTTTTGCTAACTATATTTTTCTTCATTTGGATTTTGAACTTGTTAGGTTTAACACCGCTTGGTTTTAACGTTACAGGAAATATTGCAGTAACCGTATGTCTAGCTCTATTCACATTCTTTGTCGTACAGTTTAGTGCTAACAAAGACTACTGGGGACATATTTTCTGGATGCCTGGTGTACCCGTCCCAATGAAAATTGTTTTAATGCCAATTGAAGTATTGGGTATGTTTACTAAGCCTTTCTCATTATTAATTCGTTTGTATGCGAACATTACAGCAGGTCACTTTGTAGTGATGAGTTTGATTGCTTTAATGATTACCCTAAAAGTTGCTTTCGGTCCAGTGGTATCCACGAGTATGTCGTTAGCATTAGCCTTATTTATCACGGTAATTGAAATACTTGTAGCGTTCTTACAAGCATTCATCTTTACTATGTTATCTTCTTTATTTATTGGAATGGCCGTGCAAGATCACGATCATCATTAATAAATATTGTTAAAAGTAGTTTATTTGTTTAATTATATAAATTAAGTGTTATGGAAGTAGGTACTCTAAATTTAGTTGGAGCTGGATTAATCGTAATCGGTGGTGGAATTGGACTAGGTCAAATCGGTGGTAAAGCAATGGAATCTATTGCTAGACAACCTGAAGCGGCTGGTAAAATTCAAACTGCTATGATTATCATCGGAGCACTTCTTGAAGGTCTTGCATTTGGTGCATTAATCTTAGGAAAGTAATTCAAAGAAACTGTATTTGCAACGCTAGGTTGCAGATACAGTTTTAATTTATTGATTGAACAAAACTTAAAATAACAATACAATGGATCAGTTGTTAAATGATTTCTCGCCTGGTTTGTTTTTCATGCAAGCATTTATTTTGTTGGTACTTATCGTACTTATGAAAAAGTTTGCTTGGAAACCAATTCTTGATGCATTAGATCAAAGAGAAGGTGAAATAAAAGACGCTATTGAAGCTGCAAATGCTGCTAAAATAGAACTTGAAAGAGTCACTTCAGATAAAGAAAGCCTTCTTAAAGAAGCTAGAGCAGAAAGAGATCAGCTCTTGACACAAGCTCAAGAATCTGCTAAAAGCATTGTTGCTGAAGCAAAAGAAGCTGCAAAAGCGCAAGCTCAGATTGAGTTAGACAAAGCTACGGCAGCAATAGCAAGTGAAAAAAGAGCAGCGTTAGCTGATTTGAAAACAACTGCTACAGCGCTTTCGTTAGAAATGGCTGAGAAAATTCTTAGAAGTGAGTTGAGCAACAAAAAAGCACAAGAAGATTTGTTAGCTAAATACGTAGAAGAAGCTGATTTAACAGCAATCTAAATTATGGCAGCAGCAAGAGCATCAAAACGTTACGCAAAAGCATTAATTGGCTTAGCTAAAGAAAAAAATGCGGTAGAGGCTATTCAAGAAGACATGAATGGTTTGATTGAGTTGTGCAAAAACAGCAGAGAATTTGTTGTGATGTTAGAGAGCCCTATCGTAACGCACGAAAAAAAATTAACTGTATTAGAAAAGATCTTTCAGGGGAAAGTACATGAAATTACCATGGCTTTTTTCAAGTTAATTACTAAAAAAAGTAGAGAAGCTTCTTTGTTGGATATAGCTAAAGCTTACATTACTTTATACAATGAAAATATAGGTTTGGCTATAGCTGAAGTGCAGTCAGCAGTTCCATTGACCAATGAAGTGAGAACAAGCATTATTCAGCGTGTAGCTAAAGCCACAGGAAAAGACATTCAATTAAAAGAAACGATTAACGAAGACCTTATCGGAGGTTTTGTCCTTCGTTTGGATGATAAACAAATAGACAGTTCAGTAAAAAGTCAATTATTGAGCTTGAAAAAACAACTTAATTAAAACTACTAAACTTTAAATAAATGGTATCGGTAAAACCAGATGAAGTATCGGCAATATTGAGAGAACAACTCTCGAACTTCAAATCGGAAGCTGAACTGGAGGAAGTAGGCACAGTGCTTCAAATCGGTGACGGTGTAGCACGTATTTACGGCCTTAATGGTGTACAAGCGGGTGAGCTTATTGAGTTTGAAAATGGCTTAAAAGCTTTAGCATTGAACTTAGAAGAGGACAATGTGGGAGCAGTTTTATTAGGTCGTTCAGAAGGAATAAAAGAAGGCGCTACAGTGAAAAGAACTAAAAAAATTGGTTCTATTCAAGTTGGTGAAGGTATAGTTGGTCGTGTCGTTGATACATTGGGTAATCCAGTGGATGGAAAAGGACCAATCGCAGGTGAAACTTTTGAGATGCCACTAGAGCGCAAAGCTCCAGGTGTTCTTTTTCGTCAGCCAGTAAACGAACCCCTTCAAACAGGTTTGAAAGCAATTGATGCGATGATTCCAATCGGTAGAGGTCAGCGTGAGTTGATTATTGGTGACCGTCAGACTGGTAAAACAGCTGTTGGTTTGGATACCATCTTAAATCAAAGAGAATTTTTTGATAAAGGAGAGCCTGTATTTTGTATCTACGTAGCAATAGGTCAAAAAGCATCTACTGTTGCTCGTGTAGTAAACGCCTTAGAAAAAGGTGGAGCAATGGATTATACTGTAGTGGTAGTAGCTGCAGCATCTGATCCCGCTCCAATGCAAGTATATGCGCCATTTACTGGTGCCGCTATTGGTGAATATTTCAGAGATACTGGTCGTCCAGCATTGGTTGTTTATGATGATTTATCAAAACAAGCAGTTGCATACCGTGAAGTATCGTTATTATTAAGAAGACCTCCGGGGCGTGAAGCATATCCTGGTGATGTTTTCTACTTACACTCTAGATTATTAGAAAGAGCAGCAAAAGTAAACGCTTCTGATGAAATTACTTCTCAAATGAATGATTTACCTGAATCATTACAAGGAAAAGTAAAAGGTGGGGGGTCATTAACCGCACTTCCAATTATTGAAACACAAGCAGGTGATGTTTCTGCTTATATCCCAACCAACGTAATTTCAATTACGGACGGGCAGATATTCTTAGAGTCTAACTTGTTTAACGCTGGTATTCGTCCAGCGATTAACGTAGGTATCTCAGTATCTCGTGTGGGTGGTAATGCTCAAATCAAGTCGATGAAAAAAGTGGCTGGTACATTAAAACTAGACCAGGCGCAATTCCGTGAATTGGAAGCCTTTGCTAAGTTTGGTTCTGATTTGGATGCTGCTACTAAGTTGACTATCGAAAGAGGTCAAAAGAACTTAGAGATCTTGAAGCAAAAACAATTCTCTCCTGAGCCAGTTGAAGAGCAAGTAGCGATTATTTATGCAGCAACTAACGGTTTGTTAGATAAAGTGCCAGTAGATAAAGTGAAAGCATTTGAGTTGGAATATTTGAGAACCTTAAAAACTTCTCATAAAAATGCGTTAGCTTCTTTAAAAGCGGGTAAGCTTGAGGAAAGCACTATTGCTACTATGAGACAAGTTGCTAAAGACGTAGCATCAAACTATTAATATTTCTTTTCTGAAAACCCGTACCGATTTTAATCGGGATGGGAGAGTAAGGTTTAAGTTTATAAAAGCCAATGGCAAATTTAAAGGAAGTAAGAGGAAGAATTCAGTCTGTTAACTCCACACAGCAGATCACTAAAGCCATGAAAATGGTGGCAGCGGCCAAGCTTCGTAGAGCCCAAGACAGTATTATTCAAATGCGGCCATACGCTGAAAAGTTAACGGCTTTATTAGGAAGGGTTTCTTCTACTTTGGATGAATCTTTTGATAATAAATATGCTAAAGATACCGAGGAAGTAAATAATGTACTTGTAATATTGATTACTTCAGATCGTGGTTTGTGTGGTGGATTCAATTCTTCTGTTGCAAAGGCAGCGTTGTCATTAATCAATGATAAATATCCGCAACAAAAAGCAGCAGGAAAACTTGATGTGCTAAGTATCGGTAAAAAAGGCGCAGAATTTTTCCAAAGACGTGGTTATAAGGTCAATACGCAGTTTATGGGTATTTTTGGAAACTTAAGCTTCGCTGCTGTAAAAGAAGCTGCTGAATTTGTAATGCAAGCATTTGTCGATGGTAAATACGATCGGATAGAATTGGTATACAATGAGTTTAAAAATGTGGCTACACAAATTGTAAGAGCAGAACAGTTTTTACCAATTGTAGCAGATACCGATGTTGAAAGTGTTGATGACAACAACAATATTGAGTATATCTTTGAGCCAGATAAAAAAACTATTGTTGAAGAGTTAATTCCTAAATCGCTTAAAATTCATTTATATAAAGCCGTATTAGAGTCCAATGCTTCAGAGCATGGAGCACGTATGACAGCCATGGACAAAGCAACGGATAATGCCGGAGAGTTACTTAAGGAATTGAAGTTAGTATACAACCGATCAAGACAAGCAGCTATTACTACTGAAATCCTAGAGATTGTTGGTGGAGCAGAAGCATTGGCAAACGGTTAAGATCAATAAGCACTACCTAAAGCCTTGAAATGTATGATTTCAAGGCTTTTTTATTTTTAGCCTTTTTAAATAAACACACTATAATAAAAGTTACAAAATTGCAATCGTAGAGGATGTGTTTTCCAAAGTGTACTTCCTTGTAAATGAATCAAAAAAAATGACTCTTCCAAAATTGTACTATTCTAAGGCGAGAAATTTTTAGGCTATATTTGCACTCGTTTCAATGTTCTTTTTTCAATATTTTTTCAGTAACTTTGTGCTTCCTTTCGCATAGAAAAAGGAGTCTTACCATAATAGGGTATTCACCCAGCATAAGATAAGATAGAAGGCATTTATTAGTCATTATTAGACGGGTAAAGTATGAAAGAGAAAAAAAACCAAGGTTTGTACGATCCACAATTTGAGCATGATTCATGTGGAATCGGATTAGTTGCCAACCTTAACAATATCAAGTCACATGATATTGTAGAGAAAGCACTTTCCATGTTGATCACCATGGAACACCGAGGAGGCTGTGGTTGTGATATCAACTCCGGTGATGGAGCAGGTGTATTATTACAAAAACCACACAAGTTTTTTGTTAAAGAAGCGAGCAAGAATGGGTTTGAACTACCAGCTGATTATGATGCTTATGGAGTAGGTCAGGTGTTCTTCCCTATGGATGAAGCGAAGAGAACGGCATGCAAAACCATTTTAGAAGAAGCAGTAGCGAAGTTTGACTTTACCGTTCTTGGTTACAGAACCATTAACAAAGACAACTCAACTTTAGGTGAAGCACCACGTGCATCAGAGCCTAAAATTCAACAAATCTTCGTTGCCAAGCCAGAAACAATGTCGGCAGAAGATTTTGAACGAAAGTTGTTTGTAATTAGAAATTATACTTCTCATCGGGTCAACCAAGAAGTAGCAAATATTGGTGATGATTTTTACATCGCATCATTTTCATACAAAACTATTATTTATAAAGGGCAATTAAACACTGCCCAGGTGAAAGCGTACTTCTCAGATTTAAGTGATGAAGACGTAGAGTCAGCATTAGCAGTAATCCACTCTCGTTTTTCTACGAACACGTTTCCAAAATGGAAGCTAGCTCAGCCATTTAGATACATCGCTCATAACGGTGAAATAAACACGGTTCGGGGTAATATCAACTGGATGACCGCCAGGGAAGCAATTTTGAAAACCACGAAGTTCTCTGAAGAAGAAATTAACATGGTATTGCCCTTGTGTGATCATGCCAATTCTGACTCAGCAAGTTTAGATAACGCTATCGAAATGTTAGTGTTAAGTGGAAGATCATTACCACACGTAATGATGATGGTAGTGCCTGAAGCTTGGCAAGAATTTCCAGAGATGGAAGAACATAAAAAAGCATTTTATAGCTACTATGCACACATCATGGAGCCTTGGGATGGACCAGCTTCTCTATCGTTTACTGATGGTAAAATCGTGGGTGCTACATTAGATAGAAACGGACTTCGTCCGTCTCGATATTGTATCCAAGATGATGGCACTGTTATTTTAGCTTCTGAAACAGGAGTTTTACCAGTGGATCCAGCTAAAGTAATTCAACGCGGTCGTTTGCAACCAGGTAAAATATTCGTTTGTGATCTAGAGAAAGGTAAAATTATCTCAGATGATGAGCTGAAAAAAGATATCTGTTCACAGCAACCTTATGGTGAATGGTTGAAAGGAAATGAGACGTTCTTAAAAGATTTACCAGAAGTTAGCAACGGTGTTGCGGACATGGATGAGGAGACCTTATTAAATCGTCAACAAGCATTTGGGTACACTTCGGAGGATCTAAAAGTAGTAATCACGGATCTATCTAAAAAAGGAATTGAGCCACTGGGTTCAATGGGGATCGATGCTGCTTTGCCAATCTTATCCAAACAAACACAGCACTTATCCCATTATTTTAAGCAGTTGTTTGCACAGGTGACCAACCCACCGATTGATCCCATTCGTGAGAAAATGGTCATGTCGCTGTATTCGTATATTGGGTCGTCAAAAAATATTTTAGACGAAACACCAGAGCATTGTGCTAAAATTCGAATTTCATCGCCTGTACTTACCAATAAAGAGTTAGCGAAGTTAAAGGGGATTACTAAGGAAGGGTATAAGTCTGAGGTAATCGAAATTCTATTTGAAGCATCTCATAAACCTGGGGTGCTAGAGTCAGCGGTTGATACCATTTGTGAAAAAGCAATTGAGGCTGTAAAAGCTGGAGCAAATATCTTAATTCTTTCTGACAAGAAGGTAGATAGCAAAAACGCTCCAATTCCATCCGTTTTGGCAACAGGTGCTATACACCATGCTTTAATTCGAGCTAAGCTTCGAACAAAAACGTCCATAGTATTAGAATCTGGGGATGTAAGAGAAACACATCATGTGGCTACAGTTATTGGTTATGGTGCTCATGCCGTAAACCCTTACTTAGCTTTTGAATCAATAAGAGGATTGAAAAAATCCGGTTTATTGAAGTCGAAACATTCTATCGAGAAACTAGAAGAAAACTTCATCAAAGGAATTGGTTATGGTTTAAGAAAGATATTCTCAAAAATGGGAATCTCAACATTACAATCATACCATGGAGCTCAAATATTCGAAGCTTTAGGTATTAGCACACCAGTTATTGAAAAATGCTTTGCTGGAACAGCTTCCCGAATAGAAGGACTTTCTTTTGACGGTATTGCAAAAGAAGCATTAGTAAAACATGAATTTGCTTTTCCAAAAGAGGGAGAAGAAAAAGTTAATAAGTTAGAAGTTGGAGGTGTGTATCAATGGAAACGAAGAGGTGAGTATCACCTGTTCAACCCGACCACAATCCATTATTTACAGCATTCATCGCGAACAAATAATTATCAGATATATAAGAAGTATGCTCGTGAAATCAACGATCAAACTCAAAAAGCGGCTACTTTAAGAGGATTGTTGGATTTTAAAGATAAATCGCCTATTCCTTTGGCTGAAGTTGAATCTGCAGAAAATATCTTCAAAAGATTTGCAACAGGGGCAATGTCGTTTGGGTCAATTTCTCATGAAGCACATAGTACCTTAGCGATTGCAATGAACCGTATTGGAGGAAAATCCAATTCTGGTGAAGGAGGTGAGGATCCGATTCGTTTCTTCCCTAAGAAAAATGGCGATTGGGAACGTTCGGCTATCAAACAAGTTGCATCTGGTCGTTTTGGAGTAACGAGTTACTATTTGTCTAACGCTGATGAATTGCAAATTAAAATGGCTCAAGGAGCTAAGCCGGGTGAAGGAGGGCAGCTTCCTGGTCACAAAGTAGATGATTGGATTGGGCGAGTACGACACTCAACTCCTGGGGTAGGTTTAATTTCTCCTCCCCCTCACCATGATATTTACTCAATTGAGGATTTAGCACAATTGATATTCGATTTAAAAAATGCGAATAGAAAAGCTAGAATCAATGTGAAACTAGTTTCTGAAGCAGGAGTAGGTACTATTGCTGCTGGGGTTGCTAAAGCGTATGCGGATGTGGTCTTAATTGCTGGTCATGATGGAGGAACAGGTGCTTCACCGATTAGTTCAATCCGCCATGCTGGTTTACCTTGGGAACTTGGTTTGGCAGAAACACACCAAACGTTGGTGAAAAATAAATTAAGAAGTAGAATAGTGGTTCAAGCTGATGGTCAGATGAAAACTGGTCGTGACTTGGCAATCGCTACACTGCTTGGTGCTGAAGAGTGGGGTGTGGCTACAGCCGCACTTGTGGTTGAAGGTTGTATTATGATGCGAAAGTGTCACCTCAATACGTGCCCCGTTGGTATTGCAACGCAAAACAAAGAGTTAAGAAAGCGTTTTAATGCCAGCGCAGATCATGTAGTCAATTTCTTTGGTTTCCTCGCACAAGAGTTAAGAGAAATCATGGCTGAATTAGGTTTCAGAACTATTGATGAAATGGTAGGTCGAGTAGATAAGTTACAAATGAGAGACAACATCGATCATTGGAAACTAAAAGATCTTGACTTAAGCAGAATCTTGTATAAGCAAGAAAACCTGGATCCTAACGAAACGCTTTACAAAACAGTTGATCAGCAACATCATATCGCTGAGCAGTTAGACTGGCAGTTAGTGAAGTTGGCAGAATCAGCATTAAAGCATAAAGAAAAAGTTTCGGGAGAATTCCCAATAACAAATATTAATCGTTCAGTTGGAACATTACTTTCTAACGAAATATCAAAATGGCATAAAGGGGAAGGTTTACCAGAAGACACGATCCATGTGAAGTTTACTGGATCAGCTGGACAATCATTTGGAGCGTTCTCTGCACCAGGATTGACCTTGGAACTAGAAGGGGAAGCCAATGACTATTTTGGAAAAGGTTTGTCAGGAAGTAAATTGATTCTTTATCCATTTAAAGAAACAAAGTATGAGCCTAGTGAAAACATGATTGCAGGAAACGTTGCCTTTTATGGTGCTACAGCTGGGGAAGCATACATCAGCGGTTTAGCTGGTGAGCGATTCTGTGTTAGAAACTCAGGTGTGAAAGCAGTTGTTGAAGGTATTGGGGATCACGGATGTGAATACATGACTGGAGGTTTAGCAATCATCCTAGGTAAAACTGGAAGAAACTTTGCAGCCGGTATGAGTGGTGGTATTGCTTATGTGTTTGATGAAGACGATACCTTTAAAGCAAAATGCAACCGTGAGATGGTCGATTTTGACTTAATTGAGTCAGAGGACATTCATACGCTTCGAACGATGATTGAAAATCATTTCAAATACACGAATTCAGCCGTAGCAGAAAAAATGCTTAAGGATTGGTATAATACCCTGCAAAAATTTGTTAAGGTAATGCCAAGAGATTATAAAGCAGTAATACTAAAAAGAAAAGTAGAATCATTGAGAAATACAGGAAAGGAGGTAGAAGCTCATGGGTAAACCAACAGGATTTCTAGAAAAAACAAGGGCGCTGCCAAAATACGAAGACCCATCAGAAAGAATAAAACACTACAATGAGTTTGGTGAAAAACCTTCTGAAACATTGATCAATGGGCAAGCTTCACGTTGTATGGATTGTGGTGTTCCATTTTGCCATAGTGGGTGTCCATTAGGTAACATTATACCAGAGTTTAATGACGCAGTCTACAATGAAGAGTGGGAAGAAGCAGTTAAGATATTATCTTCTACAAACAACTTTCCAGAGTTTACAGGTAGAATATGCCCGGCACCATGTGAGTCAGCATGTGTGTTAGGTATTAACCAACCTCCTGTTGCTATTGAGTTCATTGAGAAAAGCATTGTTGAGAAAGGGTTTGAATTAGGTATCATAAAACCAGAGACTCCTGCAATTAGAACAGGAAAGAAAGTTGCTGTTATTGGAGCAGGACCTGCAGGTTTAGCTTGTGCTGCTCAATTAAATAAAGCAGGCCACGCTGTTACTGTTTTTGAAAGAGCAGAAGAAGCAGGTGGTTTATTACGTTATGGTATTCCTGATTTCAAATTAGAAAAGTGGGTAGTGCAACGTAGAGTTGACTTATTAAAAGAAGAAGGAATAGAATTCCGTTTAGGTGTTTCTGTAGGTGAGCAAGTAAAAGGTGCAGAACTTTTAAAAGACTTTGATGCCATTGCTTTGTGTATGGGTTCTACGGTGCCTCGTGATGTGCCAATTCCAGGTAGAGACTTGAACGGAGTCCATTTCGCAATGGATTTCTTGTCTCAGCAAAACAGCAGAAACGCTGGTAAAAAAGAAAATAAAACTCATAAAGGAGAAGTAGTTGAAGAAATCTGGGCTACTAATAAAAATGTGGTAGTAATTGGTGGAGGTGACACTGGATCTGACTGTGTAGGTACCTCAAACAGACATGGTGCACGATCCATTACCCAAATTGAGTTGTTAGCAAAACCACCAGAGAGTCGTTCTGAAATGACTCCTTGGCCTCAATGGCCTATGATGTTACGGACTTCATCTTCTCACGAAGAAGGAGCAGAACGAAGATGGGCATTATTTACCAAAGAGTTTATTGGTGATGGCAATGGTAATCTAAAGGCTATAAAAATGTCTGAAATGGGTTGGGATGATCCTGAGCCAGGTAAAAAGCCTCATTGGGTAGAGCAGCCAGATTCAGAATTTGAAGTTCCTTGTGAATTGGCTTTGTTAGCCATTGGCTTCCTTCACCCTGAACACAATGGTTTGTTGGACGAGTTTGGTGTTGAATATGATGATCGTGGGAATGTAAAAGACGATGGCTCATATCGAACATCAGTCGATAAAGTATTTGCTGCAGGAGACACTCGAAGAGGTCAGTCATTAGTTGTTTGGGCAATCTCTGAAGGAAGAGAGTGTGCTTATAGCATTGACGAATATTTGATGGGTCACTCCAACCTTGAAAAGAAAGACGAAGGTTTCTTAGAGGTTAACGGATAAGTTGATAATTAAACTTATAACATATAAAACCCTAAGTATCTATAGATACTTAGGGTTTCTTTTTTTATAAAAATGAGGCGGTTATTTTACTCCCATTAATAAATAATTGTTTTCTGTTTTTATGAAAGTAAGTCCTATACTTGAAAATTTTTGGTACATACTTTTTCGATATTTTAGATCCAGATGGTGAATCGTTGATGAAATTGCTTTGTAATTTCCTAAAACCCACTGGTCATTATCCATGGTGATGGATTGTAGCTTATTACATAGGCTATCTACAAAATCCTTTTGTTCTTCTTTGGTGTAATCCGCAGCGTGAAAACCATCATAAGTAATGTCAGCAGCGGCCTCATAATAACGGCCAAACTTGGCAATGTTCGTATTAGAAGTATTTGTTTTATCAAATAATGATAGTAAATGTCTAGCTTTTTGTTTTACAACAAGAGAGTCTACTGGTAATTTAGACTGTGATAAACCTATATTGAACAGCAGAAGTGATGCAAAGATGAAGGTTATATGTTTCAAGATAATCAGTAGTTAGGGTGATTTATTCTTAACAATGATTTTGTAAACTAATGCGTGACTTAGTAAATAAAGTTTGAAAAAATCAATGTAGTGAAAATACTAATTAGCACATAACTATTTTTATAACTAATACATGAATTAGTTTATATTTTAACCAATATGGTCGGTAATTAAAAAGTAAAACCACATAATTAATTTAATTATGTGGTTTTACAAATTATTCATTCACAACAATCTTGTCAATAGCATCGCCTTGCTTAATAGCGTCTATTACATCCAAACCTTCTACCACCTTACCAAAACAAGTATGGTTTCTGTCTAAGTGAGCGGTATTATCGCGGCTATGGCATACAAAAAATTGTGATCCACCGGTGTTTCTTCCCGCATGAGCCATAGATAGGACACCCCTTTCGTGGTATTGGTTTTCACCATCTAGCTCACAGTCGATATGGTACCCAGGACCACCGTCACCACGTTTATTAGGGCAACCGCCTTGTATTACAAAGTTTGGTATCACACGATGGAAATTCAATCCATCATAAAACCATTTTTTCCATCCGCTCAGAGTCACTCCCTAGAGGACTCTGAGTACTAAGTATAGTCCTCCTTTTATGATAAACCTAAAACACTTACTTTTACGGAGCAACTAATTTTTTAAGTCATTGCCAACCCACAGCGTACAGTCAGATAAAGAAGCTTTTTATTTTGTTACCTTCACGTGTCACAGGTGGCTACCGCTTATAGAGGAATCAAAACTGTATTCTTACTTATCAACTTGTGTAAATCACCTGAAAGAAAAAGGTCTAAAAACGAGTGCTTACGTAGCTATGCCTAATCATTTACACTTTGTGTTTTTTGTAGAAGAAAATAGCAGAGGTTTAAATCACTTGGTAGGAGAAGGTAAGCGGTTTATGGCTTATGAGATAGTTAAGCGGCTTCAAAAACTGGGTAAGGAAGAATTGCTAAGTATACTAGCAAGAGGAGTACAAGAAGAAGAGCGAAAGAAAGGAAAGAAACATCAGGTATTTAAGCTGTCTTTCGATGCCAAATTGTTGGAAGGAGAAAAAGAGATATTAAAAGTATTGGACTATATTCATCATAACCCGGTAAGCGGAAAGTGGAATTTGATGGAGGATTTTACGGAATATATTTATTCAAGCGCTAGTTTCTACGAATTAGGAATTACTATTGAGGTAGAGGTTTGGGATTACAGGCAGAGGTTCTCAGAGTCCTCTATCGAGTGACTCTGAGGGGAGGGAAAAGTAAAACTAGTGGAGATAACGGATTACTTGATGCATTTAATGAAGAAGGGCTTTTAATTGGAGAAGTCAATCGAACAAGACTTTTAGATGATTTAGTATCACAATTATCAGGCTCTATAAAATCAACATACAATGATTTAATAAAACTTGGTTTGAAATCCGAAGCAAAAGCCAATTCCATATTGATAAAAAATTCTTTCGGAGAAACGGTTGCCATAATTTATAATGGAAAACTAACACCCACTAAATGGGTATGGGAAAAGAATGTGCCTAGTTCCTCAAAAACATTTACTTCTGAAGGTTATATTGTTGTTAAAGAGGGAGATACTTATAAGTTTGATCTCAACTTTAAAGAAGGAAGGAAATTAGAAACTAAAGAAGTCAATGATTATTTAGTAAATGGACAAGGTAAAGATTTGGATGGTCAACCATATTGGGCAGGTACAAAAGTGGATGAAGTTGTGTTAGGAAGAAAAGGAGAAGTTATTTACTTTATCGAGGATTACAATGGTGGAATACCTAAACCAGGTCAATATGCTTCTAAAACAGCTATTTTGACAATTAAGGAATTGAGGCAAAAATTAGCTGTAAAAGAGGCTTGGAAAAAAACAGCTAATAGTCCTACATTGCGAACTTATCGGGTAAAAAAGGAGCTAAGAGTAAGAAGTGGTACAATTGGTAGGCAGTCAGAGAATGGTGTAGAACTCTCTGGAGGAGGTCAAAACCATTTTTTCCATCCGCTCAGAGTCACTCCCTAGAGGACTCTGAGTACTAAGTATAGTCCTCCTTTTATGATAAACCTAAAACACTTACTTTTACGGAGCAACTAATTTTTTAAGTCATTGCCAACCCACAGCGTACAGTCAGATAAAGAAGCTTTTTATTTTGTTACCTTCACGTGTCACAGGTGGCTACCGCTTATAGAGGAATCAAAACTGTATTCTTACTTATCAACTTGTGTAAATCACCTGAAAGAAAAAGGTCTAAAAACGAGTGCTTACGTAGCTATGCCTAATCATTTACACTTTGTGTTTTTTGTAGAAGAAAATAGCAGAGGTTTAAATCACTTGGTAGGAGAAGGTAAGCGGTTTATGGCTTATGAGATAGTTAAGCGGCTTCAAAAACTGGGTAAGGAAGAATTGCTAAGTATACTAGCAAGAGGAGTACAAGAAGAAGAGCGAAAGAAAGGAAAGAAACATCAGGTATTTAAGCTGTCTTTCGATGCCAAATTGTTGGAAGGAGAAAAAGAGATATTAAAAGTATTGGACTATATTCATCATAACCCGGTAAGCGGAAAGTGGAATTTGATGGAGGATTTTACGGAATATATTTATTCAAGCGCTAGTTTCTACGAATTAGGAATTACTATTGAGGTAGAGGTTTGGGATTACAGGCAGAGGTTCTCAGAGTCCTCTATCGAGTGACTCTGAGGGGAGGGATACCCCACAGGTGAAAAAGGTGGTGATTATCCCCGTAAAATCTTCCAAAACTTTTAATAAAGACCTTGATGAAATTGAAGCGGAATTGAATGCCGTATATGGCGGGGTAGGTGTAGAATACCAGGTTACCATCGACCGCAGTTTCGAAAATGACATTTCGTGGTGTAGCAGTGCGAATTGTTCCTTCACACCAGAAGGTTCAGCAGCACTCAGCAACGACTACACCGGTGATGAAAAAGCCGTAAGAGATGCTTACATTGCCGCCAACAGTGCCACCCTGGACCCTGAAGCGGCCTATATATTTGCCGTGGGCAACCCCATCGTGCAAACAGGCGATGAAAACCTGCAAGGGAAAATGAACTTCGGCAAGCAGTTTGGGTTCCTCTATTCGGTAAACTCACTCAGCGAAAAAAAACTAGGCAACACCCTTGCTCACGAGCTGGGGCATGGTAACTACAAGTTCTACCATATTTTTGATCAGATGTACTTGGGGTCCGCAGCCAAAGGCAACACCAACAACATCATGGACTACTCCACCAGCACCCACCTCAACAAACTCCAGTGGGACATCATCGCTCAGCCCGGGGTAAACTGGGGCGTGTTTAATAAGGATAAGGATCAGGAGAGTGATTTTTTTGATTCAATGAAAGATTTTTATCTAAATTTTGGTTTTATTATACCTAAAGACATAACTTTTTTAGAGAGTTTCGAAGTTGATATTATTAGTATTAAAAAAATAAATTTTCAATTCGAAGCCACAGAAAAAAAATTAAAATTCGATTTCTATCCATATCTCTTTATTGATGTTGCGTTCATGACAAATCAATTACTTAAATCATTTGAATGGGATTTTTCTAATAAAAAAGCTATGAATTTTAAATATGATGACGAGACAGGTGCTGGTTTTGGTATTTATCCAAGTAAAAATAGTTTCGAAGAGGGTTTAAATGATCAACTAGTTGAAGACTTAAAAAACACTGTTTTAATAAAGAAGGATAATTATAATCCATTTAGTGATGTTAACATAATGACTAACTTAACAGCCATAATGGATGCTCTTGTTGGGGAAGATGAAGATGATTCGGGCATGGATTTTTCATTATTTAATGATGTGTATTTCACAAGTGGATTTACAGCATCTAAAGAAATAATAATTGGAGACAAAGATGGAGATGCGTACATGCGAATACCTAGTAATGCTCAGGTATCATTAAAAGTTAATTTTGACCAGGCATTGAATGGAATTATTGACGATACGTACAATACATCTGTTAGTAAAATAACTATAAGAGCCACAAATTTATATTTAGTTTACAAAGAAAATGGAACCTATAAAGATATATTGAATATACATGAAGCCATAATTGACAATGGTGGAAAATTTAAATTTGTAGAATACGAGGAACTTCTTGAAAGGGTAGAAGCGTTAAACAAAGCCCAAGCAGTGAATGTAGCGATCAATCTAATTAGATTATTTGTTCAAATTAAAAAGATTAAAAGTGGAAGGATTGTAAAAAAACCAGTTGATACGATTGATCCCAGTTTTGTAAATGGGTTAACATTATCTTTAATAGAAAGAGAAATATCTAGTCAAATATTGAATGCTATAAAAGAGGACTGTTTTTCTTTGTCAGAAAAATTTAATTTATGTAAAGCACTAGGGATAGAATGAAGTATGTTAAAATAGTTACCATAGTTATAATTTCATATTTAGTAAATGTTACATTTTTCCTTAACATTATTCATAGTGATTACTACAAGGGTTTTTCAAAATATATAGGAATAAGAGATTTAGAAGTTTTTGTGTATCTGTTGTTTTATTATTTTATTAACTTTATACTTATTAAACTAATTTTTGAAAAAAGGAGTGGTCTCTTCTCCTTTCTAATTTTAATTCTTTCTGATATAACTTTTTATTTTTTCTTGTATTTATTTTCGTTAATAAATTCTTCGCTTGATAATATAACTCATGGTGTAGAAGATCTTATTGATGCTTTTTTATTAGTTAGGGAATTGTATTTTATTTTTTTTATTGGAATTGTATATATATATATCGAATCACGGTCCTTGAAACACAAATGATGATATTTTAGTGTAGCCTTCCAATTTAAACCTTTCGTAGGTATAGAAGTAAGTGGAAAATTGTCAACTGGTATTTCTTATAAAACTTCAACTATAGATAAAATAGGAGAACAAGCTTTTTTAAAGACCACAATATGTCAGAGAAATACAAATTCAATAATCCCGAAGGAATATATTTAGTAACAAGTACAGTTGTTTTTTTTGGTCCCGATAACTATCGGGAGATTTGTTTACTAGGAAAGAATACAAACACATCGTATTAGAGTCGTTAAAGTATTATCAAAATAAGCGAGGGTTAGTAGTACATGCCTATTGCATAATGCCAAGTCATTTACATATGATTATCAGTAATAATGATGAAGAGTTAAGTGCAACTTTGCGAGATTTTAAAAAAATGACGAATAAGAAAATAGTTGAAGAAATTAGTCTAATAAATGAAAGTAGGCGCGAGTAGTTTTTAAGAGCATTTAGCAGGGCAGGTCAAAAGTTAAAAAGGATAGTGGCATATAAAGTATGGAAAGATGGTAATCACCCTATTGAGTTGGATTCATTATCTTTAGTGTCTGAAAAGCTAGATTATACACATAAAAATCCTGTAGAAGATGGAATAGTTGATGAGCCAGAATATTATTGGTATAGTTCAGCGAGGGATTATGCAGGAAAAAAAGGTTTAATAGAAATAGCGTTGTTAAATTAGATAGGTGCAAAGGATAATAATCCAAGTGATTTAATGAAAGCCTTGAAAGTATATACATCAAAGCAATTGCAAGAAAAGATTGAAAGCAACAATCAAGAAAGTAGGCGAGAGTGGTTGTTGTGGATGATGGCAAGGGCAGGTAGCAAAAATAGTAATGTTAAAAAAAGACAGTTTTGGCAACAGCACAATAAACCAATAATACTGTGGAGTGCAGAAGTCATAGACCAGAAGTTAGACTACATCCATAATAATCCAGTAGAAGCTGGTTTTGTATTAGAGCCAGAGCATTGGAAATATAGTAGTGCGATAGATTATGCAGGAGGCAAAGGGTTACTAGAAATTGATTATGTTTAGAGTAAGTAGTATGTTGGACACGAGCTACAAGCTCGCGCCAGCTGGGGAGTGGCCCATATTGGACAAGAACCAAACCAGAAAAATTAGATGATGTTGTGGGGGGTACTGCAGTACTTCCTGAGTGGAATAACTTTCAGTATCTACATGAATATACTATTCCTGACGGTGTGACAATTAAAAGTTGGAAAGGAAAAACAGCTAGCCAGCCAGTTTCCTATAAGCCAGACGGCACACCTCTTCCAAGTAATTATCATCTTTCAGGAGGAGACGAACAATTGTTCATAAGCTTTATTGGGAGACAAGATTCAGGTTTTGAAGTAGCTGTAAAATCAGTAGAAGCAACATGGTAGATTTGGCAAAGCATGAAAAAAAAATAGAGGAATTAGAGATTTTTTTCACAGAAGTTATCTCAAACCCTAACAATCTAAATACGACTAGTTCAGGTGCAGGGGCTGAATACGGCTTGGAATGCATCTTAGCCATAAAAAAGGCCATACAGTCTTATAAGAAAAAACCTGCAAATAAGTATTTGAAAAGTATATTTTATGGCTTTACAGCTATTTCAAGAGGTGTTGAAAGCTTTAATGATTATGATCTTGAAATGAGATTTAGAGAAGTCTCCAAAGGCACCTATTCTTTACAAGAGGACTTAAAGCCACACATCAAGTGGTGATCAGACAGAAAAAGCCTTCCGGCCTTTTGATTCCCGGATAAAGGTATCGATCACATCAAAGAGCGTATGTTTTTTATCTTCATCGAGTTGCTGAATCTCTTCAATCCTCTTTAAAGTGAGTACTCCAGGAGGTGTTAATCTGCTTAATAAACCAGATCATTACTATGATGCGTCAACTTGGTGGGATGCGTATAATAAGCCGTGGCTAAATAGGGCTATTGATAGAGGGGATGATGTTTATTTGGCTACCATACCCCAAAAAGCAGATGAGGTTATGGATGCTGCTGGTAATTTAAAGGGTGCTTTTGCGGAAGAATTGAACCATTTGGTTTTTAGGAATTACAAGCCTAGTAATATAGCTGACAATGAATGGAATAGTATCAAATCATGGTTTAAATAAGGACTAAAAGCAATCCTTGAAATCTCGGTCAGATGTAATGTTAATGTATTCATCAATCGTACGAATGAGGTCTGCTAGTTGGAATTTATTATTGATTTTTATTGTACCATTTTGTTTGATAATATAAATGGGGTTTTCTTCTAGGTATTGGATAATGCCTTTTATTTTACCTACTCCAGTTGCATTTCCAGACGCTACCTGTAGGGCATAAACCATATTTTGAACATCTTCTAGTGAGAGTTCCTTTTTACGGTTAAGATGTTCAATCATTAGACGTTTTTGCTGTTCTTGTACATGACTCATGAAAATGCTTTTCTAGCTTTAGAATCTCCCCGCTAGCGCGAGCTTGTAGCTCGTGCTACTTCTATTTATTTATAGAAATACTTATCTTCAAAGAAAAGATATTTTTTCAATAATGAGCCGTAAGAATAAGTTTTTAAATAAAGAAGGGCTGTATTTTGTAAGTTTTGCTACAGTCTATTGGTTAGATGTATTTGTTCGAGATAGCTATTTTTACACGATGCTGCAAAGCTTATCTTATTGCCATAAAGAAAAAGGGATGGAAATATATGCGTGGTGTATAATGCCTAGTCATGTACATTTGATTTTTAGAGCAAAGGATAATAATCCAAGTGATTTAATGAAAGCCTTGAAAGTATATACATCAAAGCAATTGCAAGAAAAGATTGAAAACAACAATCAAGAAAGTAGGCGAGAGTGGTTGTTGTGGATGATGGCAAGGGCAGGTAGCAAAAATAGTAATGTTAAAAAAAGACAGTTTTGGCAACAACACAATAAACCAATAGAACTGTGGAGTGCAGAAGTCATAGACCAGAAGTTAGACTACATCCATAATAATCCAGTAGAAGCTGGTTTTGTATTAGAGCCAGAGCATTGGAAATATAGTAGTGCCATAGATTATGCAGGAGGCAAAGGGTTACTAGAAATTGATTATGTTTAGAGTAAGTAGTATGTTGGACACGAGCTACAAGCTCGCGCCAGCTGGGGGGGAATAAAGTTAAAATAAGTATGGTTGAAAAATTTTGTTTATTAACAGAGAAAAAAACATCTATAATCCCCAATTTATCATCTGATAACCAATCTTCTTTATTGGAAAACAGCACTGAAGAAGAATATAGAGAATATATAAATTCTAGTTCAAAAGGACTTAAATGGCAATATCAAGGCTCTGAATTTGTGTTTTATGAAAAAGGAGTAAAAATTTTTGGTTATCCAACACCAGATATGGAAAAGATAATAATAATCTTTCCAATGGATTATAATAGGTATTGTGCCCCCCGCTAGCGCGAGCTTGTAGCTCGTGCTATACGTAGTATTTATCACAATTGCTTATCGTCAAAAAAAGGATATTTTTTAAGTCATGAGTCCACAACATGGCGGGAACAGGGTAATCTCGTTAGTTAGTTTGATTTTTTTAAAATTAGACTGTTTAAGATAAAAACAAAATGTATCTTTGGGGTTTAATTTAAACGTATAATCATGAAAAATTTTAAATTCTTTTACGCACTATTTCTTTTGTCACTCTGCATTATTTCTTGCAACAAAGAAAATGATTCTCCAACTCCAGACAAAACCGAAACTACAAACGAAGCGCCTGTAGCAAATGCTGATCAGGCGACAGTAACTAGTGGTGACTCAGTCGTTCTTGATTTGTTGTCAAACGACACAGACAAAGAAGGAAATGCACTTACCATTACTGCAGTATCAAAACCTGCAAAAGGTACATTGAGTGAAAAAGCAGGAGTGTATACGTATACTGCAAATGCCAACACAGATGGTAAAGAAACACTAACCTACACACTAAGTGATGGAGTCAACACGGCAACGGGAACCGTGATAATTACAATTACGGCTAAAGTGGCAAACGGACCCTCTATTGTAGGTACATGGACAACTACAGATAAGGAAGCTTTTATATGTGATAACAATACAACAAGTGAATCTCACGAGTTGACTAGTGATGGAAAATACATAAACAACTGCCCTGGTTTTGGAGAAATAAAAGTGGCGTATATTGTTTCAGCGGATAAAAAAACGCTCACTGTAAAAGATCTTCCTTTTCCTGGAAATGATGCTGTGTTTACGATAGTGAGTTTAACTGAAACAGTTATGGTTTTAAATACAGCGAACAAAAGTTTTACGTTCACAAGAGATTAAATCTTATAACAAGTTACTAAATAGGAGATTGCCTTACTTTGAGCAATCTCCTGTTATTTTCAGTACCCGTTAGATCAAATTAAAGTATTTTCTATTCTCTAAAGTGTACCCTATTTGTGCTTTTCCCCACTCACGTCTGTTTGTAGTTAATTATTTATAACGATTGCTTAACTTCAAATAAAAGATGCTTTTTCAAGAATGAGTTCTAAGTATAAGTTTTAAACAAATGAATGATAAGAGATAAGATAAAATATTTTTGTTTGATTATACTTTTTGGAGTGATTAGTACTACATGTACCAAACGATATATCTCAAGCAATTTAAATGTTCAAAAAGAAGTCTATAGTCAGATGTTAGCGGATAATTCGAAGACAATAGCTGTTTTAGACACCACTTATCGATTAGACAGAACGCGACTTCTTCGAAAAATGGGAGGAATTACCATAGATCAGGATTATGAAATTACATATACTTTTCACGTTGATAATAAGATTTATACAGGGGTTCATAAATTTGAAAAACTACCTACCTATCAGGAAGTTGAAGTATATTATAATAAATCAAATCCATCTATTAACACACTCAACCTGAACAAGTCAGTACAAAAAGTAGATAGCAATCACAGTTTTAATCTGGCTATGGGTATTTTGTTTGCTGGACTTTCTTTGTATTTCCTTTATCAGTTTGTTAGCCTATTCCGAAACTCCATTCCCAAAAGAATAAGTCGTTAAAAGTGCTAGCTAACACGAATAAAAAATTAGAAAAGAAACTACATAAGCAGTTTTTTATGATTAACTGCTTATGTAATAATATATTAACTATTCATTCACAACAATCTTGTCAATAGCATCGCCTTGCTTAATAGCGTCTATTACCTCTAAACCTTCTACCACCTTACCAAAACAAGTATGGTTTCTGTCTAAGTGAGCGGTATTATCGCGGCTATGGCATACAAAAAATTGTGATCCACCGGTGTTTCTTCCCGCATGAGCCATAGATAGGACACCCCTTTCGTGATATTGGTTTTCACCATCTAGCTCACAGTCGATATGGTACCCAGGGCCACCGTCACCACGTTTATTAGGGCAACCGCCTTGTATTACAAAGTTTGGTATCACACGATGGAAATTCAATCCATCATAAAAACCTTTTTTTGCTAAGGATATAAAGTTTTCAACTGTTTTAGGGGCATCTTTTTCGTAAAACTCTACTTTCATTACTCCTTTAGGAGTGTGTATTTCTGCTGTTTTCATGGTATTTTAAGTAATTCTGATTCTATCAAATCGCAAGTTAGTTCATTTTTTAGAAACTAAGGACTTGCTGTTAAATTAAAACCAGGTTCCGATTTTCATTAGAATAGATTAAATTGGCTGAGTATGAGAATAAGGGTGTTTGCACGATATGGATTTTTATTGGTCATCTTATTTTTTGCTTCTTGTAAGCGAAAAGCAAAAGTTAACGCAGAAAAGCCTGAAACCATTGTTATGGCTCCTGAATTTAATGGAGAAACGTCCACTATCAACATTCCGATTGTGTTGACCATTCCTGAGTTAGAAAAAACGGCAAATCAAGTAGTATCAGGTATAATTTATAAAGACGAAAGTTATACCAATAATAATAATGATGATTTAAAATTAGTCGTTTCTAAAAGTCAAAACATTACCATCTCGGCCAATAAAAACGAATTGTTTTTTGATGTGCCTTTATCTATTTGGGCAAAAATAAGAAAAGAGATATTAGGGGTGGAACTCAGTGAGGATACGGACTTTGAAATGGTGATGAAGTTTAAAACAAGCTTAAATGTCACTAGTGATTGGAATTTTAAGACCAAGACTACGTCACTGGGGTACAAGATAGTTAAAGACCCTACTATTAAATTAGGTCCCTTGGTAATACCTATTACCAGCTTAGTAACTGCTGCTCTCGATGATCAGATTGATGACATTACCAAAATATTGGATGAAGAGGTACAAAAACAATTGAACCTGCGAAAAATTGTACAGGATCATTGGGAATTGATTCAAAAGCCTGTATTGCTGGATAAAGAATACCGTACATGGTTACGGGTGCAGCCCCAGCAGTTCACCATTTCACCGATTGAAGGCAACAAACAACAAGTTAGTTTTAACATTGGAGTAAACTCCATCATTGACGTGTTTTCTGGGGATCAACCCGATTTTACTATTAATAAAATAATACCCTCCCTTATTATTAATGAAAAACCTGAAGATGAATTTCACCTGTCAATTGCCAGCGAACTGTCTTATGATCAGGCAAACCAATTAATCAAAGACAACATTGTAGGATTTACCTATCAATACAAAAAGAAAGTAATTGAGGTAGCTGATGCTAAAATATTTGGGAATGGTGATAAACTCGTCATGGAAGCCACTTTTATTGGCGATGTGGAGGGCACCTTATTTTTCACAGGAAAGCCAGCATATGATTCGGTCACTCATTCAATGTTTATTGACGACTTGGATTTTGATGTAAAGAGTAAAAAAGCAGTACTCAAAGTAGCTAATTGGTTGTTAAAAGGAACATTCAAAAAACGAATGGCAGATCACATGCGGATTGGACTACAAGAAGAGATTGACAAAATAACGGATCTGGTAAAAAAGAGCTTGAAAGAAAATGCTATAAGTAATAATGTAAACATTGATTTAGAGATTGATAAAGTAGTACCTCGTGGAATGTTTGTAACCGAAGAAATGATGCGGATACTGATAGAAATTGACGGACACACCATTGTGCGATATGGGAAATAAAAAATCCTGAAGGAGAGGTAAACTCTTTGTCCTTCAGGAATTTCAACCAGCTATTACTTAAACGAATATACTACAGAAAAATACTCGGGATAAAATCTTTAGTCCAAGCACATTTTTTAGCCGACAATTGATAGTATTTTAAGGTTAAAGGGAAATATTGTAAGCTTAATTTTTCACTGAAAGTGGACTTTCAAAAACTACTTAGGGCTTAAAACAAAAAAACCTAGAGAAAAGAAACGGGTGTTTCTTTTTATTCTCTAGGCATTTTCAACCAGCTATGAACTGTAAATCTATGTTATATAGTTGCAATGCAAGCTTCGATTAGACGAAAATTAACTAAAACTCGATGAATTGCCGAATTTATCGAATAAGCCATTTTATTCTTCCTCAGATGAATTATTTAATTTCTTGTCCTCCACGTTTTTATTCAAAAACTCATTGATTTTATCGATGTCAATATTGCTTTTTATCTCCCCAAAAGAATTGATTTCTATGTTCATGCCTTTAAGCTCTTCATGAACTTTGGGTTTTTTATCGTCTTTTTTCTTAGCCATAGCCATATTTTTAAGTGAAACTTTTCAATGCCGTAACAGCATTTTCAATTCGTGATTTTGTTTCTTCTGCTCCAAATAGCTCCATCATTTTCATTAAATCGGGTCCGCTACCTTCGCCAGTAAGTGCTAGACGGAGTGGTTGCATTACCTTTCCCATTTTAATCGCTTTCGACTCTAAAAGGTTCACGAATGCATCATGAATATGCTCAGCATGGAAAGGGGTGATAGTAGGCAATATCGCACTAAATGCTTCAAAAGCTTCTTCACATTCTGCTGACCATTTTTTTGAAGCTACCTTCTCATCATATTTTTCTGGTGCATGGAATAAGTATGGTGCTGACGGATAAATGTCAGCTAAGAAGGTCACACGTTCTATCATCAGGTCAATATAAGATGTAGCTTCTGCAATATCACAGTTGATTCCTTTTTCTTGCAATAGTAGCATAAGTTCTTGCGCCAGTATTTTGTGGCTTTCTTTCCTTAGATATTGTTGGTTGAACCACTTCGCTTTTTCAATATCAAACTTTGCTCCCGACTTTACGATTCTATCAATTGAGAAAGCATCAGCAAGTTGCTCGAGTGAATAAATTTCTTGTTCAGTACCGCCATTCCATCCCAGTAACGCTAAAAAGTTAATTAAAGCTTCTTTGCGATAGCCTTGCTCTTTAAATCCAATTGACACTTCTCCAGAGGTTGGGTCGGTCCAATTTAAAGGGAAAATAGGAAAGCCCATTTGATCAGCGGCACGTTTACTTAGCTTGCCGTTTCCGTCAGGCTTTAGCAATAAGGGAAGGTGTGCAAATTGCGGCATCGTATCTTCCCAGCCTAAATAGCGGTAAAGTAGAACATGCAAAGGGGCAGAGGGTAACCACTCTTCACCGCGAATTACATGTGTAATTTTCATCAAATGATCATCGACCACATTGGCTAAGTGATAGGTGGGCATGCCATCCGACTTCATGAGTATTTTATCATCAATAGCTGAGGAATGTACTACTACCCAACTTCTAACCAGGTCATTCAATCGAACATCCTCCTTTTGGGGTACTTTCAATCGAATAACATACTGATCTCCGGCAGCTATTTTTTTGGCGACTTCTTCTTCAGAAAGCGTTAACGAATTTTGCATTGTCATTCGAGAAATCGCATTATAGGTTGTAGCACTTGCACCAGCATCTTGCAAACGTTGGCGCATTGCATCTAATTCCTCAGGAGTGTCAAAAGCGTAATAGGCTTTTCGTTCTTCTAACAGTTGGTCGACATATTTTTTATAGTGTTCTTTTCGCTCCGATTGTTTATAAGGTCCAAACTCACCTGGTGTAAGCGTGCTTTCGTCAGGAGTAATTCCTAACCAGCTGAGTGCGTCTAGTATATATTGTTCAGCACCAGCTACAAATCGCGTTTGGTCAGTATCTTCTATTCGCAGAATAAACTTACCATTGTGCTTTTTTGCAAATAAATAATTGTAAAGGGCAGTTCTCACTCCTCCAATATGTAATGCACCTGTTGGGCTAGGGGCAAATCGTACTCTTACTTCCTTCATCTCCACATTCTTATTTTGAGGTTGTAAATTTAATAATTAATCCCACGAAAGCACATGGTTAATCTGTTTGAGTGCATCGCGCACATGAACATTAAAATTGCTAAACGCTACTGCGTAGTTAACCAAACACAATCCGAAAAAAATACCACTCGTGGTTATGTGATCATTTAAAAGGTTAACAACGCCAAAACCAAAAAAGAAGAGCGAAGAAAAGAGCAGCATAAACTGGGTGTTGTTGAATAACTTAAATGTCAGGTGCACAATGCAGCCGCTCGAGGTAGAATCTATCTTACCAACAATGAGTGGTACAAAAGGTTGATAATAGCCGCTTTTTTTTGAGATGATAAATTTGTTGGGCTTTATAATGCCTCTAAATTTGTAAAGCCCTTCGATTTTATCTTTTTGTTCGAAAAATTGAGGGGACAAATCTTCTGTTTCTGTCACAGAAGAAATTAGGTAATGAACTTCATCAGCCTCAAGCGTTAAGACTAATACCTTATAACGATATGGTATTAGTTGGAGCAATTACACATGAGCGATACATGAAATCTCTACTCGAACACCCTTGGGTAATGCACTTACTTCAACAGTTTCTCTGGCGGGTGGATTGGTAGTAAATGACTTGCCGTAAATGGCGTTGACTTCTCCAAAAGAACCCATGTCAGTTAAAAAAATGGAGCATTTTATAACCTGATCAAACGATGATCCAGCGGCTAACAAAATTGCTTCGAGATTTTTCATCACCTGAATGGTTTCTTCTTCTAACGATTGGTTTACCAACTGGCCTGATTGGGCATCCAGTGCGATTTGACCAGAAACATACAGCGTATCGTTAACTAATGCAGCTTGACTGTAAGGACCTATTGGCTCTGGAGCGTGGGGGGTATAAATAATTTTCTTAGCCATATTACTTCGTGTAATAGATTTTCAGTTGCGGTCTTTTTGAAGCATCAGTACAGTTCGGCCCACAGAGCAATGCTCGTCCAACAGATGATCCATTTTCTAGCGGTTGTAGGAAAAAGCCGGATACCGCTTCGTCTCCTAATACTAAGTCTTGAAAATAAGAGGTAAGTGCTATCGTATAAGTTTGATTCACATAATCAGGATTAACTTCTGTAGTAAATTTTCGGTCGATTAATATACCAACTAATGCTCCGTTTTCTTTAACTGGTTGAAGGGCGTCAGTTGCTTTTAC
>CAWKJU010000031.1:0-176208 GCA_963849955.1 uncultured Cytophagales bacterium
TCGCTTTTGTTAATGAGTTAATGCGAGTGGGTCGCGTTAAAGCGCCTGTGTAGCTGTTTGCTTGCATATGAAAAGTAATTTCAGCTTTGTTGATGACGGCTCCTTCTAAGGAATCTAACACAGGTTGCAAAGCAGGAAATTTAAATACGGTGCCTAAGCCCGTTCCACTCTGTAAAAACAGGTTTCCGTTGGTATTTTCATCCATTACGAGGTCACCGTCATTAGTGAGTACATTCAGAGAAGTACCACTTCTATCGGCAATTACTTGATTAAAACGTTTGGCATCAGCACTGATCGCTAAATTTTTAACCAAGCCTTTTTCCTTATCGTTATGATAATATATTCGAAGACGTGTGAGGTTGTTGTTCACATTAATACCAAATAACGCGGCATCCTCACCTGAAGATTGAAAAGACAACCCCTTAAAATTATTTAGCATTGCCGTTGGGTTTTTCCAAAAAGATAAAATTCGTGTACCTAATGATTTATCAATGGGAAAAGTGATGAATGCATCTTTTATAGGATTAAAAGTTTTGTTTTCAAGCGAGCTTAATGCAGTGTTTTCGACAGCGACCATTTCATTATTAAGGTATTTTTTCGCTGCGATAGACTCGGTTAATTCGTAGAGATAGTAAGAAGCTGACTTTGTGGTGTCTCCATACACTCTAGCTTCGGTACTACTATTGAGGGCGATAAAAAGCTCTAATTTCACGGAATCACAGACCGGGTTTTCTCCCAACCCATCTGTTTCAATTTGGCGAAGTTCAAAAAAAGTTTTGGCAGTTACTTTACCTACGTATGGATCAGTATAGCTACCAGCTAACAACACATTGGTACTGTCAGAAAAGGAATTCTCTTGATAAAGTATGGTGCCTGCCGTCATTGACAGGGTATCAATTAATTGAGTGCCCACTAAATCATCTGGGTTTTGAAGTGCGAGACCTAAGCTACCTTCATCTTTACATGAGGTGAGCATAGCGAGTACAGAAAGAATTAAAACAGATATTTTTTTCACTAGATAGTTCATTAAGTCCCAAAAATAAAAAATGGTCGGTATTTAAAAACAAATACCGACCATTTCAATAAAATTAAATTATTTTTCTCAGCCCACAAGGTCTGTATACAATTCGAAATAAGAGTCCATGGCATCTTCAGAAGATTCGATCGTGTTCACTTTTGATTTCGATTCGAATAATTCTGCTAACGCTGCGGAGTCATTTTTATTTGTTATTACAACATCGGCATGCTCGCACCCTGTTTTAATAAAACCGTGATAATCTCCTGACTGTAGTGGATCAAGCATTTTCTCCTCTACATCAATCATCATCGCTTTCTCAACTATTTGTGAGTAATTAAATTTAAAGTCGAACTTATTACTGTATGGTGAAAATACAGTTTTAGAGTTCATAAATATTGGATCGTTTTTGTAATGAGATTTGATATACAGCGGTATCAATGCCGTCATCCAATCGTTACAGTGCACAATGTCTGGTGCCCAACCCAATTTTTTAACAGTTTCTAACACGCCTTTGCAGAAAAAGATTGCTCTTTCATCGTTATCAGCGTAGAACTTGTCGTTTTTGTCAAAGAAAACGGATTTTCTTTGGAAATAATCTTCATTGTCTATAAAGTAAACTTGAAGTTTTGCATTGGGTATAGATGCTACCTTTATAACCAATGGTTTTTCTTCGTCTCCAACTGGAATATTTATACCAGATAATCTTACTACTTCGTGGAGTCGGTTTCGTCTTTCGTTGATTAAGCCAAATCTAGGGACAAGTATTCTGATTTCCATACCCTTTTCCTGCATTGCTTGAGGCAGTTTTCGTACGAAGTCAGCTACTTTAGTTGTCTGTAAAAATGGGTTAATTTCAGAAGCTACGTAAAGAATTCGGATTTGAGACATAGCTATTTTTTTATTTGTTTTTTTGAAATGCGTTGCAAATATAGTAAAAAATACCGTAAGTTCACAAGTTTTGTCACACTCAACACCCTTTTTGGCTTGTTGTCATACCACTCATGATTTGCTGTAAAACAAAAAAAGAGGCCGCTCAGACGGTTTTCGAATGGAAGAAAAATGGCTTTAAAGTAGGTTTAGTGCCTACTATGGGCAGTTTGCACGAAGGTCATTTGGCTTTGTTGCAAGCAAGCAAGGCACAAGGTTTTAAAACCGTGCTAACAATTTTTGTGAACCCTACCCAATTTAATGACAGCTCCGATTTTAAGAACTACCCTCGGGATGTTGAAAATGATCTAGCTTTAGTAGGAGACTTAGCTGATTTGGCTTTTGTTCCTGCCGATGCAGAAATGTATAGTAGCTTACCTGTGTTATCTATTAACTTTGGTCATCTTGAAACGGTGATGGAAGGGAAGTTTCGTCCAGGTCATTTTAATGGTGTGGGTATAGTTGTTTCAAAGTTGTTTAATATCATTCAACCTGATGTCGCTTTTTTTGGCCAAAAGGACTTACAACAGTGTGCTATTGTGGAGCAGTTAGTGGAAGATCTCTCCTTTCCGATTGAAATTATAAAACACCCTATTATTAGAGAACCTGATGGGTTGGCAATGTCTTCACGAAACAGACGTTTAAGCACTCATGAACGTAGTGTAGCATGTAAGGTGTTTAAAGCAATTGAAGCGGTGAAAGAAAACGTGAAAAATGGAGGTGATATTTCCGCAGCACGGGAGAAAGGTTTAGCCCATATTCAATCAGAACCTCTTTTCCGATTAGATTACTTAGAAATTGTGGATTCAAAAACCTTAAAACCAATAGATAAGGTTGGTAAAGAAGAAATGGCGATATGTGTTGCTGTGTTTTTGGGTGATGTACGGTTAATCGATAACATTTTATTCAAAATCTAATATTTAGGGAATTGTTTGCGGCTAGGTTTTGTTAAATTCCTTAGTTTTGCAAGATTTTAAATAAGCGATGGTAATAGAAATACTAAAATCAAAGATTCATAGAGCAGTAGTCACTCAAGCAGATTTACACTACCAAGGAAGCATCACCATTGATGAAGACTTGATGGATGCAGCGAATATGATTGAGCATGAAAAAGTGCATATTGTGAACGTAAATAATGGTGAGCGTTTTGAGACGTACATTATTAAAGGCGAAAGAAAAAGTGGTGTCATTTGTCTGAATGGTCCTGCTGCGCGAAAAGCTCAGGTTGGGGATGTCATTATCGTTATTTCGTATGCGCAAATGGACTTTGAAAAAGCAAAAAAACATACCCCGACAGTAATTCATCCTACTGAAGGGAATAAACTTACCTAATGTTAAAAAAACTGCTCTCTTTTCTTAAGTACATTCTGATTTTCGGTTTAACGGCTTATTTGTTATGGGATTCTTTTGAAAAAATTGATGAAAGTGCTTTAGCTCCAGGGCAGTCAAAAATTGGTTTTATATTGGATGTGTTTTCACAAGGAAGCACATTGTTTTTTGCATTGTCAGCATTTTTTACCATCCTAAGTCATGTCATTCGAGCCGAACGATGGAAGTTGCTTTTAGAACCGATAGGATATCAAGTTTCATTGTGGCACAGTTTTACTGCTGTTATCAATGGTTATTTTGTTAATCTTGCTATTCCACGTGGGGGAGAGGTGTCTCGGCCAATTACTTTAGGTAAGTTAGAGGGCGTCCCATTAAATACGAGTTTAGGTACGGTAGTCATGGAACGAATTATCGACCTTATTTTTTTAGTCATTTGTTTGGGTTCAGTTTTTATCTTTCAGTTCACTACCTTACTCCAGTTTCTTCAAGATTATACTCCAACAGCAGAAAATGAACAAGGAGAAAATTCATTTGGACTAATACATTATGGTATAGTAGCAGCGGTCATAACTGGCATTGTCGTATTTATATTATATAAAGCGAAACCAGCTTTGTTTGAATTGATTCGCAATAAAGCAATCGAGTTTATGGTTGGAATGAAGTCAGGGATACTTTCGGTTTTTAAATTGGAAAAACGGTTTTTATTCTTTTTCTATTCAATTGCCATCTGGGTAAGTTATATGATGATGTTGTGGATGATATTATTAGCTTTTCCTGAAACAGAGGTGCTAAGTTTTATCGATGCTTTAACCATTTTTGCTGTGGGTGGAATTGCTTTAGCTATACCATCTCCAGGAGGAGCAGGTACTTACCATACCATGGTGCCCTTAGCCATGGTGCATTTGTGTGGGTTGACAGACCTTGCAAAAGGTGTTGCCTTTGCAACGATATTTCATGGCTGGCAAACCATTATTGTGATTATATTGGGGATGATAGGATTAATTGTCATTAATACAAGAAAGAAAACCAATGTCCAGTCAATCAAAGATTAAGACGCCAAAAGATTTTTCACCTCTCTTAGATCAGTGGAAATCGGAAAAACAATCTATAGTTTTTACAAATGGTTGTTTCGATTTAGTGCATATTGGTCATGTCGATTATTTAGAGAAAGCGAAAGCTCTTGGAGATAAGTTAGTAGTTGGTATTAACACCGATGATTCAGTATCACGATTTAAAGGCCCGAATAGACCAATTGCAAATGAAATTTCACGCTATCGTGTGTTAGCTGCCATGGAGTTTGTTGATGTAGTAATTCCTTTTAACGAAGATACCCCATTGGATTTGATAAAATTCATTCAACCCGAAGTGTTAGTCAAGGGTAATGACTATTTGGCAGAGGAAACAGATACAAAAAGTCCGAAATATATTGTTGGTTCAGGTATTGTTAGAGCCAATGGAGGGACAGTTAAAACCATTGAACTCGTTCAAGGTTATTCTACTTCCCAATTAGTAGAAAAAATAAAACACACTTAAACCTATATAAATTATGCACCTATACGGAATGTATTTTCATCCTGTGCTATTGGGGATAACCATAGTGGTGATGATCGTAAGTTTTTTAGTGAGCAGAACACTAAAAAATCGCTTTAAAAAGTATTCTCAGACTCCGTTACTTTCGGGTTTGTCAGGGAAAGAAATTGCTGAAATGATGCTCCAAGATAATGGCATTTATGATGTGAAAGTTATTTCCGTTCAAGGGGAATTGTCTGATCATTATAATCCAGAACATAAAACTGTAAACTTGAGTGAAGCAGTATATCACGGTAGAAATGCTGCTTCAGCTGCAGTAGCTTCGCATGAATGTGGCCATGCGGTACAACATGCGACTGCTTACAGCATGTTAACCTTGAGAACCACATTAGTGCCTATTCAAAACGTGAGCGGGCAGATTCTAAATTTTATGATGATTGCCTTCATGTTTGGTGGGTATTTCTTCATGGGGGGAAACATGAATTTTATATTAATGATTTACCTCGCTTGTTATGGGGTATTTACTTTGTTTGCGTTGGTGACTTTACCCGTTGAATTTGATGCCAGCTCAAGAGCTTTAGCATGGATCAGTAGTAAAAATATTGTGACCAGACAAGAATATGAGTATTCAAAAGATGCCTTGAAATGGGCCGCCTTAACCTATGTGGTTGCCGCATTGGGTTCGTTAGCCACTTTCTTATATTACCTCTCGATGTTTATGGGGGGTAGTGATGATTAATTCCTGATTTGTCATTTCCTGCAAAAGCGCGAACCTCACTGATAAAATACCCACTAAAATTTCCTTCTCAAAAGTTCTCCCATTTTCAACTGGGGGAACTTTTCATTGTTTAAGAGCCATTGTTCGCTCGCGGTATCTTCATGAATCATGCCCACAGTAGCGGCAAAGTCGGTGTAACCATTTTCTATTAACCATTCTAATGCGGCACTATCTCGTTTTATTGCCTTTGATAACATGCCCCAGCTTTTGTGATTGGTTTTTAGTAGCCATTGTTCAGCCTTATCCATTCCATAAAGCCCATTCACAAAAGCAGCTAATTCAGGGTAATCATTTTGATGAAGCCAGGCTGTGGCTTTTTCATTTTGAAGTAAGGCATTAAAAAATATGTTGAGCACCTCTTTGGAATAGTTCATGTCGACAAGTTAGGAAAAAATATTTTTTGTGATTTGATTGTAGAAGTTAAACCAGCGATGATTTTTCTGACAAAATTCATTTGCTCTTTCAATTCAAGGAACTACTTAACTAATTTCATAGTTTTACCCACTGTAATCAGGAAAGCATGAAAGTAGATTGTATCGATTTTGAGAAAACTGGCCAGTTTAGCCGCATATTTTTAGACTACATCAACCAAAAAGATTCACTCAAAGGTTTTTATGCTGCTTTTCCTTCCTTGGAAAATATGGCTAGCCTCTCCGAAAACTATTCTCTTGTCAATCGCGAAACACTAGTTCAATCCTTACAAAAGCAGTATGACGGGTTTACCGTTGCAAAATCAACCACCGAGAACATCAATTTATTAAAGGATAAAAACACTTTTACGGTAACTACAGGCCATCAACTGAACTTAGCTACTGGTCCCCTTTTTTTTGTATTTAAAATCATTACTACCATTAATTTGGCCAAGCAGTTGAAAGCCAACTACCCAAACAAAAACTTTGTACCCGTGTTTTGGATGGCTTCGGAAGATCATGACTTTGAAGAAATTAACCACTTCTATCTTTTTGGAAAAAAATATGAATGGCAAACGGAACAACAAGGTGGGGTAGGCCGCTTCTCGACTGAAGGTATTCAAGAAGTATTAAAACAGCTCCCCGAAAACATTGAATTACTGAACAAGGCGTATGCACAACCAACGTTGAGTAAAGCTACCCGCTATTTGGTGAATGAGTTGTTTGGTAACGAGGGCTTAGTAATTCTGGATGCGGATGATTTTGAACTGAAACGGGAATTTGCATCCATCGCTGAACAAGAACTTTTCGAAAGGAAGAGTGAAAAAGTAGTGTTGGACACTTCAGAACAACTGGAAAAACTTGATTACAAAAACCAAGTGCACCCGCGTGAAATCAACTTGTTTTATTTGACGGACTCTTCAAGGGAACGAATCATTTTTGAAGATGGAATATTCAAGGTGCTTAATACTGAGACCGCTTTCTCCGAATCTGAAATGAAAACGGAATTAAAAAATCACCCTGAACGGTTTAGCCCAAATGTTATTCTTCGCCCGGTATATCAGCAACAAATTTTACCCAATCTTGCTTACATTGGTGGTCCGGGTGAGTTGGCATATTGGTTTCAATTGAAAGGTGTCTTTGAATTATATAAGATCCCATTCCCGATTATCATGCCTCGAAATTTTGGGTTGCTATTAGATCAAAACACCCAACATAAGCTCGAAAAAGTAGGATTGAACGAATCACAACTTTTCCAATCGTATGAGGAGTTAAAATCAGCTTATTTACACGAACATTCGCAGATTGAACCAACAATTGAAGAAGAAGTAAACGAAATGCGAACCGTTTTTGAAAAGGTAATCACGAAAGCCAGTGAAGTAGATGGTTCACTCCATGGAGCAATGGAAGCAGAGTGGCAACGGCTTATCAAGCAGTTTGATGGGATTGAAAAACGCATCAAAAAAGCCGAAGAACGCAAACATGAAATTGCGCTCAAACAATTGGAATCATTAAAAGAAAAATTATTCCCTAGTGGTGGTTTGCAAGAGCGTCATGAGAATATTTTTAGTTTTTTGGTGAATGAACCCGACCTGATTAGTAATTTGAAAGAAAAACTTTCGCCACTCGATTTTCGATTTAACGCTTTCAAACTTTGACAAAAGCCGAACTCCGTCAATTGTACCTCCACAAAAGAAGCCTACTTTCTGATCAAGAAGTAGCTCAAGGTAATGCATCCATCATTCAGCACTTAAAACAACTTGATTTTTCTCAACTAAAAGTCATTCATCTTTTTTTGCCTATCGCGCATCATCATGAAGTGGATTTATGGGCGTTTATCCATTGGCTATGGGAAGCGCGGTCTAACATTAAAACGGTAGTTCCCAAATGCAATTTTAAATCAGGTGAGATGAAAGCCTGTGTGTTGAATAAAAACACAAAACTAGCCACAGATAATTTTGGAATACCAGAGCCAATTGAGGAAACAATTATCGATAACGAAGAAATTGATTTGGTTCTAACCCCTTTAGTAGTGTGTGATAAACAAGGACATCGTGTGGGTTATGGGAAAGGTTTTTATGATGCCTTTTTCAAAACTTGTCGTGCAGATGTTCAAAAAATAGGTGTAGGTTTTTTCCCTCCTATCAAATCAATTAGTGATGTGCATGAAGGAGATGTCGAATTGGATAATTATATCTACTAAAAGTTTAATCACTGTTTGTAGGTAGAAAGTTGCAGATTTCGACTTTTTCATTCCTTCTATTTTACTTTTTCTACCTTCTTCATTTGTCTTGTTTCTTGGCTCTTGAATCTTGTTTCTTTTACATGTTTTAAGATTTAATATCCTTTAAAAAAGGTAATTTCTTTCGATACTCTTCCAAAGCCGCTTTATTCAACTCTATAATTGTCAATTTTTCCTCAGCGCCTAATTCAGCTACGATATCACCATTGAAGTCCACCACCATGGACTGTCCGTTATAATCCCAACCATTGCCGTCAGTTCCGATACGGTTTAGTCCTACCACATAACATTGATTTTCAATCGCTCTTGCGGCTAATAATTTTTTCCAGTGTTCGATTCGTTTAGAAGGCCAGTTAGCAATATAGATCAAACAATCGTAAGCCGTCCCAATATTTCGAGCTATTTCTGGGAAACGCAGGTCATAGCAAATCAAACCGCTGCACTTAAAATCTGCCACAGGAAAAATTGCTTGTTTGGTTCCAGAAGTAAATAAGTTTGTTTCATCCCCGTAAGAAAAAAGTTGCTGTTTATCGTATTCTGAGATAAGGCCTTGGGGAGAAACGGCCATTAATCGGTTTTTTATTCCCTCTTCGTCTTTGATGATAAAACTACCCACAAGAGTAGCCTGTAATCGTTTTGCTTGCTGTTGAAGCCATTTGAATGTGTTTGTGTGAGGATGCTCAGCAAGAGAAGCGGTGTTTACTGAAAACCCAGTCGAAAACATTTCCGGCAACACAATTAAATCCACGGATTCTTCTAACCCACTTAGCTTTTCTTCCAACTCAGCGAAGTTTGCTTCCTTCTGTTCCCAAAAAATATCGGTTTGTACGAGGCAGATTTTCATTTTAGTATTAAGTCTTTTGTTATTAGTATTGAATAAAACAAACTAGTTAGTCAATACTTTGTACTTGCTACTACCTAGCAGGAAACTTCATACGATAGTCTGTATCAACAATTCCCTTTGAAATATTTAACAGACGTTTTTTAATTAAACGTTTTTTAATCGTTGAAAGGTAGTCAGTGAATAGCACGCCTTCCACATGATCGTATTCATGTTGAATAATTCTTGCTTGAATGCCGCTGTAATCCTCTTCGTGTTCTTCCCAATTTTCATCGAAATAGTGAATCGTTAAATTTTCTCTTCGGTACACATCTTCTCTGATGCCAGGAATACTCAAACAGCCTTCTTCAAAAACCCATTTTTTGCCTGTTTCTTCCACTATAGTAGCATTAATAAATGCTTTTTTCACGCCCAAGTGTTCTTCTCCTTCATCCTCCAACGGAGTGCTGTCTATGACAAATACGCGAAGATCTTTGCCGATTTGAGGAGCGGCTAAACCTACGCCATTGGCTTCATACATGGTTTCGAACATATCCGAAACCAACGCTTTGATATCCACTTCTCCCTCTTCTACATCTCGTGTTTCTTTCTTTAAAACAGGGTCGCCATAGGCTATAATTGGGTAAATCATGGGTGTTGTGCTAAATAGGATTGTAAAATAATTGCCGCACTTACTTTATCAATATTACCTTTTATTTTGCGGTCTTTTTTGCTCATGCCTCCTTCTATCATCGCACTTAAAGCCATTTTAGAAGTAAAACGTTCATCGATCAAAGTTACGGGTTTTTCGGGAAACTTCACTTTGAACTGTTCCACAAATCGCTCAACCAAGGCGGTGGCGTGTGTATCAGTGTTATCCAACCGCTTAGGCATACCAATCACAACATTCGAAACCTCTTCCTTTTGGAAATAAGTTCGAAGAAATTCACCCAACTTTTTAGTTTCCACGGTCTCTAAAGGGGAAGCGATAATTCCCAACGGGTCAGTGACAGCAAGTCCTGTACGAACTTTGCCGAAGTCAATTGCGATAATACGAGCCAATTAATTATGAGGGGTTAGTGCGCTACTTTTTTGAATCACCTGCCGCTCTAGCTCAATCGCTTTCGGAAGTAATAATTCATTTTCAATGCGAGCATGAAGCTCCATTTCGCGGTCAAAAGCTTTTAGTTCTTGAATCACAATTTTCTCCAAACTGGAAGCGGAAGTGTGTAATTGATAATCATTTGTAATCAGGCGGATACCGTCAGTCTCGTCTTCATGAGCATGGGCTAAGGCAAATTGCTGGATGGAATAATTACGGTATTCAAAAAGTATTGAAGCCATCAGATTTTTTCGCTTAGAAGCTCGGCTCAACTGTACTACATAGTCAAACAATTCATCTTCTTCTTCATGAATATGTTTGATAAAATCTTCCACGTAAATGGGGATAATTGTTTTTAAATCATGAGCAAGTTCCCTATTTGTAAACTCGTTAGGGAGAATCATTTCCGCTAAATCTTGCACATAAGGAAGTCGTTCACGAATAATCAGCCGGTGCATATAGCGTAAATAGGAGATTGTTAACTCAACAGGGTAATGTTGTAATTCTGCTAAGTGTTTGTAATCTTTTTCAATGCTGTGTAGTTTATTTACTGCCACAAACACGGATACACCTGATTGGTGACAAGCTTCCACCAGGGAAGAAGTTGGGAACTTTGGGTAGGTGATTCCCATGGAATGCAAAGCCGAGGCAAAAAATGAGTTCTTCGTTACCAACGAAGACAAAGAAGTTGATACAGACAATCTTTCGCTCATATGTAACTAAGTTACGAACTTTAACCTAAGAATGGAACAAGTTGTTTCGAAGAAAACTAAAAGACTCCAATTTTTTCAACATCGCTTGTCACAAGTCATCTTTTCTAGTACGTTTGGAATTGCGAACAAACCAACACGATGGAACAAAAATACATTCAACAAATAGCTAGCGAGTTAAGCATTCGACCAACACAAGTTACGGCAACCCTTGAACTATTAGCGGCAGGAGGGACTATCCCTTTTATCGCTCGTTACCGGAAAGAAAAAACGGGTGAACTAGATGAAGTGCAAATTGCTGCTGTTCGTGACTTATCTGCTGGGTTTGAAGAATTGGAAAAACGAAGAGCGTTTATTTTGAAATCCATTAAAGAACAAGAAAAACTAACTCCGGAATTGGAGAAAAAAATAGATGCGGCTACAACACTAACCGAATTAGAAGACATTTACCTTCCATATAAACCCAAACGAAAAACCAAAGCAACAGTAGCAAAAGATAAAGGACTGGAACCACTGGCTAAATTTCTTTTCGATCAAAACAGTTCGAATGTCGAGGGTGAAGCCGAAAAGTTCTTAAGTGAAGAAAAAGAAGTCAAGTCAATAGAAGAAGCCTTGCAAGGGGCGCGTGATATTATTGCTGAGTGGGTAAGCGAAGATGCTGAAGCACGACAAAAACTGAGAAATGTATTTGAAAAATCAGCTATCGTAAAAACAAAAGTGTTGAAAGGAAAAGAAGCTGAAGGCGAAAAATATAAAGACTATTTTGAGTGGGAAGAGCCACTAGCAAAAACACCTTCGCACCGGTTGTTGGCAATGAGACGCGGAGAAAAAGAAATGATTCTTAGCATGGATATCTCTCCTGAAAAGGAAGTAGCCATTGAAAAGTTAGAGCGTCAATTTGTAAAAGGAAACAATGCTGCTGCCAATCAAGTACAACTCGCCATTGAGGACTGTTATAAACGCCTTCTAAAACCTTCCTTAGAAACAGAGTTCCGTTTAACTTCCAAGAAAAAAGCCGATTTGGATGCCATTCGGGTATTTACAGATAACCTGCGTGAGCTTTTATTGGCTTCACCATTGGGTCAAAAAGCGGTGTTGGCATTGGACCCAGGTTTTAGAACAGGCTGTAAAGTGGTTTGCTTAAATCAACAAGGGAAGTTGTTGCATAATGCAGCTATCTACCCGCACGAACCACAACGACAAACAGCTGCGGCAGAAGCAACTCTAATGCAATTGGTGAACGAATATAAAGTCGAAGCGATTGCAATTGGTAATGGTACCGCTGGGAGAGAAACTGAAGCCTTTGTCAATAAAATAAAGTTTGACCACCCTGTGCAAGTGGTGATGGTGAATGAAAGTGGGGCCTCTATTTATAGTGCTTCAGAAATTGCTCGGGATGAATTTCCTGATCAGGATATTACTGTTCGTGGTGCCGTTTCTATCGGTAGACGTTTAGCTGACCCTCTGGCGGAGTTGGTGAAATTAGACCCAAAATCCATCGGTGTGGGACAATACCAACACGATGTGGATCAAACGGCTTTGAAAAATGCACTGGATGATGTGGTCATGAGTTGTGTGAATGCAGTGGGCGTGGATGTGAATACGGCTAGTAAACAATTGCTCACGTATGTTTCTGGATTAGGACCAACCTTGGCGGAAAACATTGTCAACTATCGGAATGAAAATGGACCTTTCCAGTCCCGAAAGGAACTATTGAAAGTACCTCGCATGGGCGAGAAAGTGTTTGAGCAAGCGGCAGGTTTTTTACGCATCCGTGATGGTAAAAATCCGTTGGATGCCAGTGCCGTCCACCCGGAACGTTATAAGTTGGTTGAGCAAATGGCAAAAGACTTACAAAGTGATTTGAAAAACATCATAGGCAAGTCAGACATCAAATCAAAAATCGACCTAAAAAAGTATGTGAACGATGAAGTGGGTTTACCTACGCTTCAAGATATTTTGGAAGAACTTGTAAAACCCGGCCGCGACCCGCGTAAGGAATTTGAAGTCTTTTCATTTGATGATTCGGTACACGATATCAATGATTTAAGAGAAGGCATGACCTTGCCAGGCATCGTGACTAATGTGACCAACTTTGGTGCTTTTGTAGACATTGGTGTGCATCAGGATGGTTTGGTACACATCAGTGAAATCTCCAACACTTTCGTGAAAGACCCGAACGAAGTGGTTAAAGTAAGCCAAAAAGTACAGGTGCGTGTGACAAGTGTGGACGTAGCTAGAAAACGTATCGCACTCTCCATGAAAGACGAACAACCCGCTATAACTAACAAACCAGTTCGACAAAAAAACATCGTAAAAAAGGAAGAACCACAAGGCAGCATGCAAGATAAGTTAGCTGCTTTGAAAGGGAAGTGGGGTTGAGTTGAAAACATCATCCCGAATCCAACATCGTCATTCCGGGTGAAGTGAAACGGAAGTCGGGAATTTAACTATCTTGAAAACGAATCAGTCTAAACCAAGAGATTCTTCGCTCCACCTGCCTGCCTGCAAGGCCGGCTCAGAATGACGACCACAAACTCACTTCTTTACTTTTATTTTATACCTTTGCGTTAGTTTTATCTAATTGTGTTTGCTGATGAAAAAATTATTATTCTTTTTGGGGTTCGTTTTGTGCGGGTTGCTTGCTAATGCGCAGATTCCGGGGATTGAGAGTTATTCATCTGAAAATGCTGACACAATCTATGACAATGGTTCTAAAATATTTATCGAATACACTAATAAATGGTGTGCTGATGATAGCATTATATTTAATATTGTTTTTGATGTGGTAGAAAGCTATACTATTAGTGAATCTTTTGAACAGTATTTAGGAAATAGATTTGAATCCTATAAAGGCAAAGTATACTTTCAAATACATTCAAATGTAGAGTCGTTTTCTATAAAAGGAAAAACAACTGGTAGAGTCTACGAATTTGAACCGGTACTTAAACCAATCATTGTAGATGATTTATCCTGGTACTCTAACACCAGTGATACAATAATATTTTGTTCTTTATTTCGATCATCTGAGATTTTTCCAAGATATAACAAAGAAAGCGTTGTAAGATCATCCTATTACGATGAACCTCTATTTCTGAATGATCCATATTCATATTTCGTAATAAATAACAAACCCATTAAAGAAAAATTAACTTCTGATTTGAACTTAAAAGAAGGTGATATACTAAGAATTGAACGAACAAAATCAGAACAGCTTAATATAAACGGTTGTCTATTAAAGCAATTGGAAGACACTTTGAAATCACCCAATTATTATATTAAGTATCAAAAAAACGTAGTGTTTAATAATGGATTAGCTATTACTAAAGGAGATTCTATTATATGTCCTGGAGACACCGTTGAAATCAAAAAATTTAGTAGTGGTGGTTCATGGGTTAAAAACAATTCTTCTTTCAAATTTTGGAATAACTCAGGAGATATTTTAAAAGTTAATTCACCAGGTTTATACGCATATATCTTTAGTTCAGGTATCTGCCCATCAGTCTCACTTCCGTTAATTAAAATAAAAAGTGATGTTAACTGTCTAGGGTTAATAAGTGGGGTAGTAAAAGATTTTGAAACAAAACAACTACAACCAGGCGTTTTGATTTCTACAAACACTGGACTAACTACAGTAACAGATCAGCTTGGAACCTATTTTTTTAAAGATGATTATAACAGTATAAATAATATTTCGGAAGTATTTATTGCTGACAAAAGATATTATTACGGGTCTTTAGATGTGGATTTCTATGACACTTTTAGATTCAATCCGAATTTGGATTTATACGCATTGCGTAAAACGGAGAATGATTTATATTCAACATTAAACAGCACTCAAAACCGCCCAGGTTTCACTATCCCTTACTATGTTTCCTTACATAACAGAGGCAAAAACCCTCTAACAACAAACGTAGCCGTAAACCTCGATGGCAACTTAACTTACACCTCAAAATCAGGAGAAAACAAACCCACCACAGCCTCAGGTCAAACCCTGACTTGGGATAACATCACCGTAGAAAGTGGTGCCACCAAACGCTTAACTTTTTATGCTACGCTAGATAGACTTACACCTTTAGGAACAGAGTTAGTAAGCACAGCAGAATTAATGATGGCTACACCGGATGATGTGCCAGAAAATGATAAAACTACTTTCAAAACCATCGTTTCCGGTTCATTTGACCCAAATGATAAATTGGTTACTTATGCAGGTGCTTACACTGAAGGTTATGTGTATGACACTACTAGTTTTGAATATACCATCCGTTTTCAAAACACAGGAACCGATACTGCTTTCACCGTCCGCATAGAAGATGTGATTTCTAAGAATTTAGATTTGACGACTATTAACTTTATAGATGCGAGCCATGAGTTTACTCCATCCATATCAGGAGATACCGTAAAGTGGTTGTTTGAAAACATCTTATTAGCAGATAGCAACACCAATGAGCCTGCCAGTCATGGTTTTGTACGCTTTTCAATAGAACAAAAACCCGGCAACTTATCAGGCACAGAAATTAGAAACAAAGCCGCTATCTACTTTGACTTTAACGATCCAGTAATCACCAACGAAATTGTTAGCACGGTAAATAACGACATCGTAACCGAACTTAAACACGAAATCAGTTACCAAACCCAAGGGATTGTTTCTGCTTACCCTAACCCAGCAAGAACTTCCATTAGCATTAACGCGGAAGGCAACGGAATCTTTGAGTTGTACAATGCGACCGGTTCACAAGTGTTGAAGACACGAGAGAAAGAAAACATTCATATTGAAAGTCTAAAAAGTGGGGTTTATTATTATCAGTTCATCACCAACGAAAAAACGTTTTCGGGGAGTTTTGTGAAGGAGTGATAGTTGAGTGTTTGAACGTCATCCTGAGTTCCCGATAACTATCGTGGACGAAGGATCTCCCAATCCTGAAAACGAATTACTATAAACCAAGAGATTCTTCGCTCCGCTCAGAATGACGACTTACAATACTACGTTTTTTTAATCCTGTTCTTTTAGAAATGATTCCACTGTCTTCACCCATTCCTCTTTGTCCTCCAATAAAAAAGTTTCATGAGCTGAGTTTTCAAATATTTTAAGCCCTTTCTCTCCATTTAAATTGGAATAAATTTTTTCCGTTTCGGCTAAACTCACTTTTGGGTCATTACGACCATACATCAATAAAGTAGGAACTGAAATAGTCTTTGCATATTCTTCAGGGTTATGATTAAAAGCCCAAAAATCATTAATTACGCCTCCCCAAAATAGCAACAAATTAGCCATTGGAAAGGAAGGAACTCCCATCATAGCAAAGCGTGATTCCACTGTTTCCTTCATAGAGCCAAATGGGCATTCAATCATTATCGCATTGGGTTGTATTTGATATTTATCTATTGCTTTCATGATAGAAACAGCACCCATAGATGATCCATATAAATTAACAGGCGATTTTGTTTGTTGCATGATAAACTCATAACACGCCTTTACTTGATCAGCTTCATAAAATCCAATGGTAGTTTGATAGCCTTCTGAACCCCCGGAGCCTAGGAAATCGACCATGAAGACGTCATAACCCATTTCAAGAAATGCTTCTGCTTTTTCCAGCTCTAAGGATTTTACTCCCGTGTATCCATGAAAGATAAGTATGGTGCCTAATGATGAGTCACTTTTAATCCACCAGCATTCATTACCTCCGACAAAAACTGTTTCATAACCCTGGGATGGAAAAATAGAATTTACTGGTTTAGGATTATTTATCCCAAAAAAGAGGGTGTTCAACTTTTCTAGTTGATTCAATTCATCCGGGTTTTGGGTTTTTGTGATTGTTGATTTAACAAAATGAGTGAATTTATAAGCATGGAAAGCAGCTATGATATTCATACCTAAAAAAATAAGTATACAGGCAATGATGGTAAGTCGGACTATTTTTCGTTTGTTCATGAAAAGTCAAACGATAGAACTAAGTGCTTATTTTATTACTTATCGCTTAATAATACCTTACCACAACTTCCACCAGGCACCGTCTTTCTCTTCGTTTTCTTTAACATATTCTTTAGCTTCTTTAAAGTAGGCATCATCTTTTTTGTCTGCGGTTTCTAGGTATAGCTGGTAGTATTTTAGTGCTTCTTCTTTATCACCTCGTTTTTTGGCAAACACGGCTAAACTGTGCACAGCATTCAGGTAATATCCTCGATCCAATACCTCATCATCAATTTTAGCTAAGGCGTCACTATATGCAATGGTTTTCTTAAAGTTGGTAGTAGCTGCCAATGTATCTTTTTGTAAGCGCATATTGATGTACCCTAAAAAGTACGAAGCCACGCGACCGCTTTCATCGTCATATCCGACATAGCCAGAATCAATTTTGTTAAGGATATCGGTACTGACAATATAACATTCCCCTAGTTCACCTTTGGTAAAGGCAACTTTCGCATAATAACGCTCAAAGTAAGGGTTGTTAGGATAGGTAGTTTTTAAGTACTTAGAATACTGCATTGCTTCATTTCGCTTTCCTTCATAGTCGTTGTAAATCCGCATTAAAAAAGTCATGGCTTCAATTCGGGTATAAAAAGCATTGTCTGCAACATCTTTTAATTGTTTTAAGCCTAATTCTTTATCTCCTTTTTTGAAGAACAACAAAATGGGTTTTAGCTTAGGCATATGGTCGGGAATCCACTCACGGAAATAATTATATAATGCATCTCCGAAAATGAATTCTGGACCCAATTCACTGGCATCATTTTGATCATCGTTTAAATAGTTTAACGACTTCTTTGCAGTAAATGCTGCGGAGGTATAGTTGTTTCGATCTGACTGTAGGCGTGCTTTGAAGCCGTAAGCCCCTGCTAAGAAAAAATTAGCTTCGGGGTTGTTTTTATCTTCTTTATATAGTTTTTCTGCAAAAGCGATACTCGTGTCCATGTAAGCGAAAAAAGCGTCATCATATTTTGTGACAATATCGTTGGGCATGATGCGCCACCATTGACTCAAACCCATTAAAAAATAGGGTAGTGGATGTGAAGGGTATTGCTGTTTTAACCAGAGAAATTGCTGATCAGCTGTTTCAAAATCAAAATTATATAAAGCATCGACTGCTTCAGTACACTCTATTTGAATTGTTAAATCAGTAAGTAGCATTTTTTTATCCTCAGTCGATTGACCGAATAAATAAATTGAACTACTGAAAAAAAGAATAAACAACAGGTTTTTCATTGGCAAATGAGTTTAATAAGAAACTTCTAATTTGATTGTTTAGTATAGGTCCAATCTTGGAAGCTAATAAAAATATTCAATCACTATGCCAATTACTAGTATTAATAAAATTTACTATCCGACTTTAAACAGTCGGATAGTAAATAGTGTCGGAAAGGCTTGTCATTGGTGCTACCATTGGAAACACATTTTCTTCACGCGGAACAATTGCATGAATTAAGAATGGACCATCGCTTTCACGAGCAGCCTTTACTGCTGACTCAAGTTCTTCCACGTTGGTCACTCGTGCCGCATTAATATAAAAAGCATTGGCTAGCTTCACAAAGTCAGGGTTAACTAGGTTAACACCTGAGTAATTTCTAGCATAAAACTGTTCTTGCCATTGGCGTACCATTCCTAAATAGGCATTGTCTAATAACAATATTTTGATAGGCCATTTTTCTTGAACACAGGTCATCAATTCTTGTATGTTCATTTGAAATGAGCCATCTCCAGAAACACACCATACTTCTTTGTCCATAGCAGCAGCTTGCGCACCCATGGCTGCAGGCAAGCCGAAACCCATAGTACCAAGTCCACAAGACGACACAAAGTGATTCGGTTTCATGCGTCTAAAATACTGTGCTGACCACATTTGATGTTGACCTACATCGGTACAGATGATGGCATCATCGGGAATGGCTTTTTCTACTATGCTAATTGCGGTAACTTCATTCCATTCGTCAAGGTTGGCTTTCTTTAATGGATACTTTTCGCGTTGTCCATCTAAGTAAGTTACCCAATCTTCTCTTAGAGATTTATTTTCAGGTGTCCGAGTATCAGGACATTCTTTGAGTAGTCGCTTTAAATCAGCATGTAAAAATACGTCTGTGCGTACATTTTTACCGTGTTCACTGATGTCAATATCACAATGAATCACTTTTGCATTGGGAGCAAATTGGTCCAATTTTCCGGTTATACGGTCGTCAAACCGAATACCTAAGGCAATTAATAAGTCACACTCTTGTACTGCATCGTTGGCATATTTCATTCCGTGCATCCCTAACCACGAATAATACAAGGGATTGTCATGCTCCATAGCTCCAATACCCAAGATGGTGGAAATAACCGGAATGTTTTCCCGCGAAACAAACTCACGTAATTCATCCCAAGCTTCTGCCATTAAAATACCATGCCCTGCAATAATGAGTGGTTTTTTAGCTGCGGAAGTTAAATCACGAGCTTCAAACAACTGATCGCGGTGTACCTGATACGGTTGATTTTTTTTCGGTGGTCGTACTTGCTTTTCCCAATCGTCAGGCAATTCGATATACGCATTTTGAACATCCTTGGGAATATCAATCAAAACGGGGCCAGGTCGATCGTGAATGGTGATACGATAGGCATCCATAAACACTTCAATTGCTTTATCGAGTGATTTTAGCAGGTAGGTTTTCTTAGTGATTGGAACGCAAATCCCAGTGATGTCGGTTTCTTGAAACGCATCAGAACCGATTAAATCGGTCGCCACTTGACCGGTGATGGCCAACATTGGAATTGAATCCGCATAGGCATCAGCAATACCAGTAACCAAGTTAGTAGCTCCTGGTCCAGAAGTAGAAAGGCAAAATCCAGGCTTCATGGCAATACGTCCGTAGGCGTTAGCAGCCAACGAAGCACCTTGCTCATGACGGACTAGCACGGTATGTAAAGTCGTTTTTGCCAGTGCATCATAGATAGGTAAGATTGCTCCACCTGGGTAAGCAAATAAATAATCTGCTTCCAACAACTCTATGATTCGTACTATAAATTCTGCTCCTCTTAATTTCATATGCTAGATATTAGAAGTTAGCGTATTAGACACTAGATGATCCACCAACTAACCTTAATTATTCGATAACTTCAATCCGTTGGGTTGAAACTCCTTGCGAAGTTATTAATTTAATAATATAACTTCCTTTTTCAAGATTTGATAATTGTAATTCTCCTATTCCTTTTTCTTTGCGTATATCCCTGCCCTGGATGTCAAATACCTCAGCAGTAAATGGCATATTATTTTCTACTTGAATATTAACGATACCAGTACTGGGGTTAGGGAAAATATTCGTTTGAATTGTGATTTGTTTTTCTTCTTCAATATTTAAAACAACGCCCTCAGGTAAACCAAAGTAGGACACTATTGAGTCGATCAAAATTGAATCACCAAATTGATTTAATTCATAGCTTAAAGAGTAATTTTCAACGATGTATATATGTCGTTCTAATGATTTAATGTAAATAAAATCTAACATACTGGAATCTAATTTTTGCACAACTTTAGTAATATCTCCACCATCAACTCTAGTGATATCTATTTCCTCAACTTTATGAAATATTGGTTCGTTTTTTTCATTTCGAATGGTTGTATAAAATTGATAGTTTGTCAAATTACCTTTTGCATTGTATTCAACAACTTCTATTGTTGAGTCTGCTCTCTCATAACTGGTACAATTCTCGTCCACACACTTCATATAAGTGTCTTGTACACTTTTAATATATCCAAACTTATTTTTTTCAATTTTATGTTCATAAAAAGAATAATGCCTTTTCCCATTAATAGTAGTAAAACCTGTAGTATCCAAACTTATAAAAAGAGTGTCATTATCTGTTATCACTGTACTTTCACAAAACTGCTCACAAGTGTTTTCATCTATTTGTAATACAAATTCATTTGTTAATGAATCATAAGAATATCTTTTGACCTCATTATCATCGGGGTCATAAAAATCATCAATTTTAGATGATCTCATAATTATAAGAGAATCGCTAGTTAAGGAAGGATCATAATCGAATTGAAGTGCTCTAACGAACAAACTATCACCTGAGTAGGACAATTTAAATTTTTGATCATAATTATCTCCTTCAAAAGTATCTCTTAAAAGAGTAATATCCGGTTGGTCGAAATCTCCTCTAAATTGTTCCCTAACATCAGTTATATCTCTAAAAAAGCGACTCCAAGGGAAGTACATTCCCACTGTTAATGGATTATAATTAAGCAATGTCTTATTAAAACTAGGTTGCCTCCCATTGAAATATTCATTTGCAACTAGCCTATTAAGTTCGAGTTTACTAGAATCCTTTGCTAAGTGGTAATATTCAGTTGTATAATAAACAGATTGTGCCAAAGTAGAACAAGCAAGACTGACTAAGTATAATAAAATCGTATTTTTCATAGGTAAGGACTTAAAATTAGCGATTACTGCCGAAACAGTAATCGCTTTCATATAAAAGCATTTTTAATCAATCTCATCAGTCACACAACCTTCTGAAGCTGTTTTCACTGTAGCGATGTATTTACGCATGACTCCATTTGTCGCTTTGTACGCTGGTTTTACCCACCCTTGTTTTCTTCGAGCGATTTCTTCTTCTGAGACTAATAAGTCAATGCGGTTGTTTACTGCATCAATTTTGATTTTATCACCATTTTGAACGAAAGCAATTAATCCACCTTCTTGTGCTTCTGGGGTAATATGACCTACCACAAACCCGTGTGAACCACCTGAAAATCGACCATCTGTGATTAAAGCTACTGATTTTCCTAAGCCAGCTCCCATAACAGCTCCTGTGGGTTTGAGCATCTCTGGCATACCTGGCGCACCTTTTGGTCCAGAATAACGGATGACGATGACTTCACCTGGTTGTACCTCTTTGCCAATACCAGCGATAGCGGAAAATTCATCTTCGTATACGCGCGCTACCCCTTCAAATAATTCCCCTTCTTTTCCAGTAATTTTTGCTACGGAACCTTCTGTTGCCAGGTTTCCATATAAAATTTGAAGATGCCCTTGAGGTTTTAGTGGGTTTTCAAAGGTACGAATCACCTCTTGTCCTGGAGTTAAGCCAGGTAATTCCGCTAAGTTTTCAGCAATAGTTTTTCCTGTTACAGTTAAGCAATCCCCATGTAAACGCCCTACTTCTAACAAATATTTCATCACCGCAGGTACACCACCTACTGCGTGTAAATCCTGCATTAAATATTTACCTGAAGGTTTTAAGTCAGCTAAGAAAGGTGTTTTGTCCGCATAGGTTTGGAAATCATCCAATGTTAAGTCAACACCTGCTGCTCGTGCCATGGCAATTAAGTGCATGGTTGCGTTGGTAGATCCACCGAGAACCATCAAAATAGTTAATGCATTTTCAAACGCTTTGCGCGTCATGATATCACGTGGTTTGATGTCTTTTTCCATCAAATTACGGATGGCATCACCCACTTTAGTCAACTCAACTTTCTTTTCATCACTTACCGCTGGGTTTGAAGATGAATAAGGTAAACTCATGCCTAATGCTTCAATGGTTGAAGACATTGTGTTAGCAGTATACATTCCACCACAAGCACCAGCACCTGGAATGGCATTTTTTATAATTCCTTGAAAATCTTCTTCTGAAATAGTGCCTTGTTGTTTTGCGCCATAGGCCTCAAAAGCAGAGACAATGTTTAAGTCTTCGCCTTTCCAACGACCAGCTTTAATAGTACCCCCATAAACTAAAATTCCTGGACGGTTTAATCGAGCTAAAGCAATCATAGCTCCCGGCATATTTTTATCACAACCCACAATTGGAACGAGGGCATCATAATATTGTGCGGAAGCAACCGTTTCGATGGAGTCAGCAATAATGTCACGCGACACTAAAGAAAATCGCATTCCATCCGTTCCGTTTGATATCCCATCACTTACACCTATCGTGTGAAAAACTAAACCAACAAGACCGGAGTCAACAATACTTTGTTTTACGTCCTGTGCAAAACCGTTTAAGTGCATGTTACAAGGGTTTCCTTCAAAACCTGTGCTTACTACACCCACTTGAGCTTTGCTCATATCTTTTTCTTCCAAACCTACCGCATACAACATTGCCTGAGAAGCAGGCTGCGAAGGATCTTGTGTAATTACTTTGCTGAATTTGTTTATTGACATAGTTTTTAGTAGTTAGTAATGAGTAGCTAGTTACTAATATGAAAACACCAACTACTCTTTATAATATTTTATAACTGAATACAGACACAAGAAATCTAACATCTCATATCTCTATACTCAGTACTCCTTACGCTTTATTTACCGCTTCCAAATACGCTTGCGCTGAAGCGAAGATGACATCGGTATCAGCACCGAAACCATAGTTAAACACCCCATCTTTGGAAATTTGGATGTGTACTTTTCCTAAGTCATCACTACCACCTGTTACTGCTTGAACTAAATATTCCTCCAAACGGACAGGGTTTTTCATGATTTTGTCAATTGCCTTTTTAGTCGCATCCAATGGACCATTTCCATCCGCCTCTGCTTCTAAAATTACATCATTTCTGTTAATAGCAATTTTAGCATGCGATTTTCTTTGGTGACTACAGTTCACGTCTAACGAAACTATTTCCAAGGTTTTGGTTGAAACCTCTTTTCCTAAGATACCTAAGATGTCATCATCAGACACGTCTTTTTTACCATCAGCTAAGGTTAAGAATTTCTTATATACTTCATCCAATTCGTCTTTAGAAATCATGACACCTAAACGTTCGATGTGGTGCTTTAAAGCTGCTCTACCACTTCTTGCTGTTAAGATGATGGAAGATTCTGGGTATCCGACATCTTTAGGATCAATGATTTCATAATTCTCTCTGTTCTTTAATACACCATCTTGGTGAATTCCTGATGAGTGAGCAAAGGCATTACGACCGACAATAGCTTTGTTTGGCTGCACCGGCATACGCATCAAACGCGTAATCATGCGGCTGACATTATAAATTTTACTTGCGTCAACATCGGTATGAACACCCAAGCTATTGTGTGATTTAATGATCATCACCATTTCTTCCAACGAAGTGTTTCCGGCACGCTCACCAATTCCGTTTACGGTAACTTCAATTTGACGAGCTCCGTTTTGTACACCAGATATGGTGTTAGCGGTTGCTAAACCTAAGTCATTATGACAATGGCATGAGATAATCGCTTTATCAATGTTCGGAACGTTGTTCATTAAATAAGCAATTTTATTCCCGTATTGTTCTGGCAAACAGTAACCAGTAGTGTCAGGAATATTAACCACCGTTGCGCCATTCGCAATTACTGTTTCAACCATACGCGCTAAGAACTCGATATCCGCTCGTCCAGCATCTTCACAGAAAAACTCGACATCGTCCACATAATTACGAGCATACTTTGCTGCCCAGGCTGCTTTTTCAAGTATAACTTCTCGAGTGGTTTTTAATTTGTTTTTGATATGAATGTCAGAAGAACCAATCCCTGTATGAATCCGTGGTCTTTTTGCAAACTTTAGTGCTTCGGCTGCGCATTCAATGTCTTTAGCCACAGCTCTTGTTAATGCGCACACAGTTACATCGGAAACTGCTTTAGAAATTTCTACAACAGATTGAAAGTCTCCAGGACTAGATATTGGAAAGCCAGCCTCGAGTATATCAACGCCCATCGCCTCTAACGTGCGAGCCACTTCTATTTTTTCAACTGTGTTTAACTGACAACCGGGTACTTGTTCACCATCTCTTAATGTGGTGTCGAATACATAAATCTTATCTGACATATCTACCTTTTTTTATAAAAAAACGACCATTCCTAGTACCTAAGAATGGTCGTTGTATAGTTGAAATAATACCACTCCTAAGCAATTCATTACCCCACAGCGAGGTTCAGAAGAATAAGGAGAGTCATATTTTTTTCGTTTTTTATCATTTTGGACTGTAAAAATAGGAATAAGGTTGCTAAATTACAATAGACTATCGTGTTGTTATGACTAAGACCATCCTATCTTTCTTATTTTTATTCTTATTGAATATCCAGTATACTTTTTCACAAACTGAAACTACTTTTTTTAAACACATCAACTACCTCTGTTCTAAAGAAGTTCACGGCAGAGGAGCAGAGTTTAAAGGTGACTCCATTGCTGCTCAGTATTTAAGTAGACAATACAAAAAATTCAACCTTACTCCAATCGATAAAAGTTACCTCCAGCATTTTAGTTATGATGTAAATACTTTTCCAGGAGCCTACAGTTTAACGATCAATGGAAAAAAATTGAAAGCAGGGGTGGAAGTTGTAGCCCATGCAGGGTCTAAATCTGGAAAAGGAAAATTTAAAGTTATACGACTTACTGCTGAAGATTGGAATGACCCTAAGTTTAGAACGAAGTTTTTAAATAAGCCATTAACAGGAAAAGTACTCCTCTATGATCATGCTTTAAATGATACTAAAATTGTTGATTATTTTAAATTAAAACTCGCAAAAGTTAAAGCAGCAGGTTTGATTGAACTATTAGATACTGACCCAATAGCAAATGAATTTACAGATCAAATAGTCCCACCCACGTTTCTGGTTAACAGACAGACTTTGGGAATATTATCTGAAATAAAAACCGTAGAATTTGACCTCACTGCCACATTAGTAAAGGGGTATAAGTCTCAAAATGTTGTGGGTTTAGTAAAAGGGAGTGAGCAACCAGAGCAATACTTGATAGTCAGTGCGCATTATGATCACATTGGTCACTTAGGTAAGGAAACCATGTTGCAGGGTGCCAATGACAATGCTTCAGGTGTAGCTATGTTACTTTCATTAGCGGAGTATTTTGGTAAACCCGAAAATCAACCGAAGAAATCAATTTTGTTTATCTGCTTCGCTGCCGAGGAAATTGGTTTGTTGGGGTCGCAGCATTATGTAAAAAACCCACTAGTACCTCTTGAACAAACCGATTTTGTGTTAAACCTTGATTTGATGGGGTCGGGGAGTGAAGGTATTACGGTGGTGAATGGAAAAGAATTAGATCTTCAATATCAACTGTTGACGGTGGTGAACGAACATCATAATTATGTGCCAGACATTAAAAATAGGGCTAATAAAGCTAATTCAGACCATTTTTATTTTACTGAAAAAGAGGTGCCAGCTTTTTTTGTGTATGCGAGAGGAACAGTAGGTGGATACCATAACGTGGAGGATACGATAGATCAACTAGAACGTGGTCAGTTTGAAGGATTGTATGGACTGTTTATAGAGTTCTTAAAGACTTTGTAATGAGAGTTTGGAAATTTTCTTTCCTATATCATATAAGCTTTTTTGTTTTTTCTAATCAACTTTACTTTAATTTAGCTTATAATTAATTTTGTAATGACTTTAATAAAACCTTTCAACATATATATAATTTTTGGTCTATTATTAACCGTTTTTCTTACATGGTTAAAAATTTCGAGAGAAAATGACCTGCTTAAAAAAACGATTGAACCGATTTTTATATTCGACAATTTTGTAAAAACCTCAGACCAACAAAATATTCTTCAATCCAATTCCCAGTTCTCAGAGTTGATGAATTTAGAGGTAAAAGAAATCCCTCAAAATTCGCTTACCTTAAAGTCTACTATACAACTTGACTCCATTAAAAATTTACCCCAACGGATGACAACCGTTTTAGAAATACGAAATGCTGAAGACAAACCCCTCGAGTATAGTTCCCAAGAAATTTTACTTTCCTCTAATTCTTCCTCTTTTAGTAAGACATTTATATTAAATCCAGAACAACTGGACCCTAGTAATAAAATTGTATTCTACCTTTATAATCCTTCGATGCAGAACTTTATATTATCTGATTACAAAATTACTATTGGTAGTTTTGTAAAAGAGAAATACCTACATGATATTACTCACACTTTCTCGACAAAAGAAAAAGACGAAACTGTGGTTGAATTTATGAATTTGTACGAAATTAATGAATCAGAAAAATATAAAAATGTAACTGCTTTGAAAGTAATTGTATCAGAATTACAACAAGAAAACACGAACGAATTACTTTTTATATTAGATAGTAGAAATACTCAGGGGGATTTACTCAGATACAGTAAATACAAACTATTTCCAAATACAGAAAATGAAATAAGCATTTCGGGGTTAAAGGAATTATTAAATGCGGAATCAAACACTAAGTTTTATTTATGGTGTCCGAGCAAAAACTGCAACAGCAAATTGAAAGATGTAACATTTCATTTTTATCGTTAATCATTTCCAAGTATTATCGGCAAGTGTATTTTTTCATATACACCTTCTGATAAATTGAACCTCTTATTCATTTCATTTTGGGGTTTCTTTTTGTCATAAAAAGTAAAAAAGAAAAAATCATTTTGTGTGGTTAAATTCGGCTCTAATATTTCGTTATGTTTTAATACATAAAAACTTAATGGTTTTTTTTCATACAAAGTTGAAATCAAAAGCGATTCTACAGAATTTGCCCAGGTATAGAACAATACATCACTATTTAAGGATTGCTCGTTGATATATCCTTTATCTGTATAATTAGACATGCTTTTTATAATAGAACGCTGGTAATTTAACCTTTTTGAATGTTTCTCTTGTTGGGTGAATAAAAGTGATGAAAAGATAAGGGTAAGCGTTAACATGAACGCCATACCTAGATAAGGCTTTATTGTGTTTTTTATTATAAATGTATCGATAAATGGTAGGCTTATGATTACGCCTAAAGGCATAAAATTTTTTTCGATTACTACTTCTGCTTCTGCAGGAATCATGCATGCAATTATAATTATATAAGAAATATAGGTGGCTGAAATTAGAAGTCCATTCTTCCAATTTCCATATAAACTGAGAGTAACAATAAAGATTAAAGCAAAGAAATGAAGAAAAGCAAATTGTTCTTTATTGAGAAGAAAATTTAAAGTGTAATTATTTTTAAGGTCATGAAAATTAGATATAAGTCCTTCGATTCCAATTATTTGATCACTTTGATAGCTCCCCGATTTTATTAAAGCCATTCTAACAGAAAAAATTGCTATTGCTACCACAGACATTACTATTACGTGTTTGTAGTTTGATTTGGTATTTAAAAAATAGTAGACAATGATAAATAAAAGGATAGGTAAAATTTGTATATGGGTAAATAATGATAGAGTTATTGAGAGAATGGAAAGTGAATAATAGTGTAGTGGTTTAAGTTTTTGCTTAGCACTCAAAACTGCATAAAAAAAACAACAGTAAACTATTGATAACTGATATTCATAAATAGGGTTAAAAAAAGAATCTTTTACCCCTAATAAAAGCAATACTAGTATTGAAAAAGCTGCAGCTACATTCTTGAAATACTTCATTATTACCTTGTATATAAAGAAATAAAATAAAGGGTAGGATATGGAATAAATTATATAAATAACCAGTTCTGGAAGATTCAATAAGATTGAAATAAGCGGTAATAATTGAGGGAATACTGCGCCATACCTCCCGTGTACAATATTAAATTCCTCATAATTAATAATGTTAAAAAGATACATTGCTGAATCTGCATAAAAACACCGCTCTTGAAATAAATAAATACAAAAAAAGATGTAAGTGATAAATATCCACTCACCTATTTTTGTCCAATTGTTGCTTTCCAAATTCATATAACCAGTCTAAAAAAAGAAATAAGTTGATTCTATACAACTTTGAAATTAAAAGAAAGAATTATAACTACTTACTTCTTTGCCAAATTTAAGTTAATTATACAGCAATTTGCTAAATATTTAGTAAGCTTATAGAAAAAGTTAGCAAGTATACAAAGCTTAATTTCTCATTGATATTCTTTTTTTTAATGGAAAAATTATGAAATCTTTAACTAATTAATATTCTTCTTGTTATAGATCATTTCTTTTCATTCATTGAAAATGTAGGTTTAAAAGGGAATAACAACTGATTTTTAGAATTCATATCCATGGTTTTTGTTTAAATTTTAAAATAAATTCATTTTATTGAATTAGACGAATAGCACAGCATTGATGTCTTATTATCAATTAAATTCAATAATCATGTTCCAAAAAGGCTCTCAATTATTCATCACTTTACTTTTTTTGGTATTTTTTCTTTCCTGTGCTGAAAAAACCTTGGAAGAAAAGGCTGAAAAAGCCGAAAAGGGATAAAAAAATTTGGGGATGAATTGAAAAAAGAAATCGAAGACTAAAACCTGATACGAACTTGATTGCCTTTTTCTTGTTAAGTTTGTGCTTAATTATGAAATACTTCAACCCCCAATACTTCTTCTTCATTCTTTTATTTTCGTGTGCAGGCACTATACCAGAACAGCCAAAACGTTCTGAAGCGTTTAATGCCTATTGGTATAACAATGAAGCTGAAATTAGTAGCTATACCTTGTCGCAAGCTCGTTATGGTGAACTTCATGAAGGGCAGGCAGTAATGGTTTTTGTGACTGAACCATTTTCTCAAAATAAATTAGTAAAGCCTGATCATTCGACAGATCAAGATGTGCCTGTTCTGAAGCTTAATTTGACCAAAAAATTCAACACAGGAATTTATCCTTATTCCATTATGACAAGCACTTTCCTACCCATATCAGGTAATGAAAATTCGATGAAAGTAACTTGCTCCTCACAGGAGTGGTGTGGTCATACGTTTACTCAATTAGAAAATAAAAGTAAGTATGAGGTTACCTCTCACTCTTATTTTGAATCTGAAGGAGAACAAAGTTTTAGTGTTAAAGAAGCATTATTAGAAGATGATCTTTGGTCAAAAATAAGGTTGTCAGGTACTATTCCAGAAGGAAAGGTAAAAATGATTCCTTCTTTTTCTTATGTCCGATTAATGCATCAAGAACTGAAAGCCTATGACTGTGAAATATCTAAAACCGATTCGTCTATTTTGATGTCATATCCAGCACTTGACCGAACCCTTTCTATCACTTATGAACAAACCTTTCCTTTTAAAATTTTGGGTTGGAAGGAGACTTATGTAAGTGGTTTTGGTGAGAAAAAAGAACGGCTTACTACGACAGCTACTATTATGAAAACCATTAAATCCACGTATTGGCAGAAACACTTTAATAAGGATGGTTACTTACGAGAGCAACTCGATTTAAAATAAAAAAAGATGGTCTTTCAACCACCTTTCAACTTTTTAAGCTGCATAAAAGTAAGATACTCCGTTTCTAAAAGTAGCTTGTAAGGCAAGCCTTTTTGGTTCACTGGTGTTGTCCACATCTATTTCTTCCACTCTGATATAGATGCCTTCTCCCATTTCTACCTTGCTTTTATCATCTTCCCACAGTTTGTCTTTGAAGGTATCATACCACTCTTGGTATTTCTCTCTGGAAGAAAAAAATCGTACATCAAGCTCTTTTTCTAATAATCTTTTGATAGAATTTGGCGTATTGTATTTGTGTCTTTCAAACAATGTTGCTTTTATCATTTTCATAGTGCTTTGTGGTTAATTATTTTCTAAAATGTTTCTTGTTTTTCGCTTTCGGCCCTTTTACGATTTCTCTTTTTGGCGCTTCAACTTTTTCTACCTCAGAAAGACGTTCGTTGGGCTTTATGTTTTTCGCTGCTGGTCCAGTGACTTTTTCACTATCTACGACTGTAGATTTTCGTATGTGCGATAAGCGATCTCTCGCTTTAATGTTTTTGGCTTTGGGCCCAGTAACCCGTTTTTTGGCTTGAGCATGGACTTGCGTACCTAAAAAACTCATGATTACAACTATAACTATTATATGTATTTTCATAACGTATTTATCTTTTCTTGTTCCTATACAAGTTTACGTTATAAAATGGAGTTATATTATCATGAATAATTGGTAAAAAGGCGTGACAAAAAACACGTAAACGTGCATCCGTATTAACTCGGATGTAGTGAGGGTGAGGTCTTCTATATGATATCTAAGTCTTTTGCTTTAGTGATTAACTCCGCAGTATTAGAGGCCTTCAGCTTTTTCATCATGTTTACCCGGTGAGTTTCAACAGTTCGAGTACTTACACACAATTGATCTGCTATTTCTTTGGTGATTTTACCTTCTGCCACAAGTTGTAATACTTCCGTTTCTCGCTGACTTAATCGCTTGAAATCAGTTTGTTGAATAGCCATGTTGTTAATCAACAATTCAGAAATTTCCTGGTTAAAGTATTTCCTTCCAAACAGGACCTCTTTAATTGCTTTGGTCAACTCTTCCTCATCGGTGTTTTTAAGTAAATAAGCTTTAGCACCACTACGAACGCTTTTAGCTACGTAATGCCCATCGCTGTGCATGGTTAACACGATAAACTTCACATTCGGGTGTTTTGTTTTACACTCTTCCATGACCTCAAGACCTGTTTTCTTAGGCATGGATAAGTCAATTAATACGATATTTGGTTCGTTTTCTTTGAGTAAATCCATGAGTTCAATGCCATCAGCGGCTTCTCCAATGATTTTAAACATTGGTTCTTTTTCTAAAAGCATGCGAATACCATTTCTGAAAAGTTGATGGTCATCGGCAAGAATTATTTTTATTTCTTCCATGGATTTGTGTTTAATGGTATTTCAACTTCTATCTGTGTCCCTTCCATATCGGAGTAGATATCTAACTCCCCATCCAATAGACGAACACGCTCTCTCACGTTAAGGAGCCCTTTTGAATGGGGCTTGTCTTTTTGGTACTCTTCCAGATTAAATCCTTTACCATCATCAGAGATGAAATAACTCAATTTATCTTCAAACTCAGTTAATGAGATTTTTATCTGTGAAGCATCCGCATATTTCAAAGCATTGTTTAAGGTTTCCTGAGCAATGCGATAAACTGAAATGTTGATTCGCTCGGTTAATCGTGAATCCGATTTCACATCATTTACAAAGCTGATTTTTACTGGTGATTTTATGCCATCGACTAAATTTTTTAAGGCTGCACCAACACCAAAGTCTAATAAAACGGATGGCATTAGATTATAAGAAATTCGTCTTACCTCACTAATGGTATCATCCATTTTCGATTTAATGTCGTCAACAATCTCTTTATTACCTTCTAAACTACTCATTCGTAGTTTAATGGTGGTTAAAAGTGGTCCAACTCCGTCATGAATATCTTTGGCCAGACGAGCACGCTCTAACTCTTGTCCTTCTACAAGTGCTTCTCTACCTATTTTCTCTAATCGTTTCGCTTCTTTTGTTAGCAGGTCTAGTTGATCCCGCATTTGGACTAGTGCAGTACCCAACCTATCTTCTTTCGATTGCAATTTATACTCACTTGAAAAATTTCCATTTCCCACTTTTCGGGCAAAGCCAATGGCTTCCTCAAACGAGTCTATGAGTTGAATGATGGCTTTAGCGATTTCATCGATTTCATCTTGTGAACTGCCTATTTCGGGTTTTTCCGGTATGCGACCTTCGGCCAGGCAAAGTATTTTTTCTTTGAGGATTAAAATCCGTCTTATAAACTGTTTAGATAAAATGATTGAAAGAATGATTACCATAAAAAGGATTAAAAAGAAAATGAATAAAAATCTTTTTTTCATGGAGGAAAGTGGTAATAAGGCCTCTTTTTTATCTATTTCGGATAAAATAGACCAACGAATATTATCAAGTTGAATTAAATTATAAGCACTTAAGACAGGGACATTTCTATAATCTAAAATTTCGGAGCTGCCAGATTTATTATCAAAAGCTTTTTCTACGCCTTCTGTTTTTACTTCAATATCAATTGGATTTGTATCGATAAAAAACCGTGAGTGTGTACGCATTTTTAAATCCGAGCCTACAATGTATGACTCGCCAGTGGTTCCCATACCAATGCGTTGAAATAGAATATCTTGAAATCTGTCAAATGATATAGGATATACAAGTTTTAAGGAATCATTAATTGGTGCAACCAATTCCAGTTCAACGGTGTCGTTTACGATTTTTTCTATAAAATCAGGTTCTGACGAAGTGATCTTAAACTTTTGATTTTGAGTTAAAAATGTGTTAGTCTTCTTGTTGTATACACGGATATTCCGTAAAGCCGAGTTGTTTTCTAATCGTGAAATAGAGGTAGTATCACCTTGCATTTTTTGTAGTAACGAAGAGATATCAGATTTTTCTTTTTTAAGCATTCCCTCAATGTGCTCCTTTTTAAGTGTATTTACGGATTTTAGCTGTTCAAGGGTTCTTTCAATGAGCGAGTTCTCAAATTGGAAATAAAAAATTAATGATGAAGCTGTTAATACTGCTGCGCCCAGTAATAGAAAAGCGAGGGTGAGTTTGTAGAATAGTTTCATTACTGCAGTTTAGTGAAAAGAAATACATTAGCGACTCCGTATTTTTCGCTAGCGGGAATAAAAATATAAAACTAAAGCGCCATAATCAATCTAAGTTTTGGTTTAAAAAACTCCTTTCCTTCCATCAAATCATTTTGTAGATTGACTTAAACTTTATTTACGATTCCTTTGTTCATGGTGCAATGAAAAGTATTCGATTCACAAAATATATTCCTAAACCGGCTGGTGAAGCAGACTTTGAAAATTTCAAAAAGATTTTCATGGAACTGCTTAACTACACCGCGGGCGATGTATCGGAAGCGTTGGACTGGATGAACGAAATTGATCGCGAACATGGGTTAAGCAATGCAGCTTATGGTATGGGCGACTTTATCGATGATTTAAAAGACCAGGGTTTTATTACCGATAATAACCAAACAGGCGAGTTTGATATTACTTCTAAAACGGAACAAACGATACGCAAAAGTGCTCTGGAAGAAATTTTTGGTCGACTTAAAAAAAGTGGAAAAGGTGACCATAAAACACCTCATATAGGAGTAAATGATGAATCGAGCGGAGAAAATAGGCCATACGAATACGGTGATTCATTAGACCATATCGATTTTAATACCTCCATTAAAAATGCACAGATTAATCACGGGATCGATAGTTTTCGGTTGACTAATGATGATCTGGAAATTGAAAATAGAACACATAAGTCCAGCACTGCTACCGTGATGATGATTGACATTTCGCATTCAATGATATTGTATGGAGAAGATAGAATTACACCAGCCAAAAAAGTAGCGATGGCGTTGAGTGAGTTAATCGACTCCAAATATCCCAATGACACCTTAGATATTATCGTATTTGGAAATGATGCTTGGCCGATTACAAAAAAAGATTTACCCTATTTGAAAGTAGGTCCTTATCACACGAACACCTATGCAGGTTTGGAATTGGCTTTGAATATTCTTCGCAGGAAGAAATCGAGCAACAAACAAATTTTTATGATTACGGATGGTAAACCAACATGCTTGAAGATAGGTGCTCGCTATTATAAAAACAGTTTTGGATTAGACCGAAAAGTAATCAATAAAACCTTGACCATGGCTTCACAATGCCGTAGGTTGAATATACCCATTACCACGTTTATGATTGCTAGCGATCCTTATTTGCAGCAATTTGTAAGAGAGTTTACTGAAACAAACAATGGTCGAGCCTACTACAGTTCTCTTAATAATCTCGGAGAATATGTGTTTGAAGACTTTATTAAAAACCGCAAAAAAACCTTTCGATAAATGCCACAACCCACAATCAAAACCCTTGGTGAATTAAAAAAGTCAGGGTATACACCTAAGACCGTAAAGCAGGAACTCAGGGACAACTTAATTGCTGTTTTAAAATCCGGTGAAACAATTTTTAAAGGCATTCAAGGGTATGAAGATACCGTATTGCCACAACTGCAATCAGCTATTTTGTCGAAACACAATATAATACTATTGGGATTGCGTGGTCAGGCAAAAACCAGAATTGCGCGGTTACTCACTAATTTAATGGATGAGTACGTTCCAATCGTGGAAGGTTCAGAACTGAACGATGATCCGATGCAACCGCTATCACATTTTGCAAGAACCCTTGTAGAAGAAAAAGGAGAAAATACCCCTGTCGCGTGGTTACATAGAAGCGATCGCTACTCAGAAAAACTAGCGACACCCGATGTTTCCATTTCCGATTTGATTGGGGACATTGACCCTATTAAAGCTGCAAATGAGAAACTTAACTTTGCCGATGAACGAGTAATTCACTTCGGGATGATTCCACGGGCACATCGCGGGTTGTTTGTGATTAATGAATTACCCGATTTACAGCCTAGAATTCAAGTGGCGCTGTTTAACATTTTACAAGAAGGTGATATTCAAATCCGTGGTTTCAAATTGCGGTTTCCTTTGGATGTGCAGTTTATATTTACAGCCAACCCTGAAGACTATACAAACAGAGGTTCAATTATCACTCCATTAAAAGATAGAATCGAAAGTCAAATCTTGACTCACTATCCGAAGTCGCTAGAACTTTCACGAAAAATCACGGAACAAGAAGCAGACTTAAGTAAGGAGCAAAAAGAGCAAATCGTTATACCTGAATTAATAGCTAAACTCGTAGAGCGAATTGCCCTGGAAGCCAGAGAAAGTGAATATGTAGATCAAAAAAGTGGGGTTTCTGCTCGTTTAACCATTTCGGCTTATGAGTTATTACACAGTACAATTGAGCGTAGGTTACTCATCAATAAAGAAAAAAATGGATATGCTCGGGTAAGTGATCTGTTTAACATTATCCCTGCAATTACTGGCAAAATAGAACTAGTGTATGAAGGTGAGCTGGAGGGCATGTCAAGTGTTGCCTATCACTTAATAGGAAAAGCAATAAGGAAGGAATTTGAGCAGTTGTTTCCTAACCCTGAGAAAATCAAAAAACTCCCTAAAAACCCTTACCGATTAACCCTTGATTATTTTAACATTGGCAAACACTTAGATATTGATTTAACTTATTCTACAAAAGAATACCAACGTGCACTAAATAGTGTACCAGGATTAGCGGCCTTAGTTGATTCGTTGGACTTAAAATTGACTCCTGAAAATAAATTTTTACTCATGGAGTTTGCTTTGAATGGGTTAGCAGAGTTCTCACAACTATCTAGACAAAAGGTAGATACAGGAATGAAATTTCAAGATATTATGGGCGGGATAAATTTGGATATGAATTTTGAAGACGAAGAGGGAAATTAAAAAATAGCCGAGGAATTAAGCCTCGGCTACACTAATTTTAGTAGTTGATTTTTTCTAGATGTAAATCAAGTTTTTTCTCTTTAGAAAGATATTCTGCTATAAGCACATTTCCTTCTTTTCCTGGAAGAATTCGTACTCGATCCGAACTTCTAACTTTTGATAATTCTATTTTATCTGTGGTTGACTTATCTTCTAAATATGATACTGTTCCCAATATGTTTTTAGATTTTTCACCTTTTAGTTTTTCGTAATCGAGATATCCTATTGTTAATACTGATTTATCTTTATTAAACTGTAAAAATTCATAATCGAATCCTCCGTAAGACTTTATATAATAAGCTAAAATCTGAGGCCCATTCCACTCAGCCCCCTGAGGAAGATAAACCCTTGTCTTTGTTTTATCCACTATATTTACATTTTTTAATGCGAAATCAGAGTTGAATTCAAAAATCATTAAGTCTTCTACTACCATTTCAGCAGTACTTGTGTTTGAATTAGAGCCGTTTAAAACAAGACTTGCTACACCTAATGCACTAACTTGTTTTCTATATTGCTCACCTATTGCGTAGACATTTCCATCCGCATTTCTTACAATTTTGTGGAAATAAGTATATCCAACTTTTTCCATTTTGCCCCTTTCATTTACAGGTAAAAAAGCACTAACGTCTTTAGCCCAACTCACAAATTTTTTCTCTACAATTTTTCCAGTCAAATCCACTTTTAGTGAGAATAATCCTAGATTAGAATTACTTAGTTCTTTTACACCTTTTGGAAAATAGTTACCAAATAGATGAATATATCCGGGTTCATTTGACTCATAACCATTTAAGACCATTAACTCATAACTTGGGTCTTCCACTTTTTTTCGAAACAACGTTTTGCCTGTTTTAGCATCTGTCGCTAACAATTCCATCTCAACAGATTTAGACATTAGAGATTTTTTTGTCATCACAGAACTTAAAATTACTTTTTCATCACCATAAAGAAACGTAGCTGTTTCATGAAGTTTTAATCCTTCTTTTGAGGTTATAGTCCAAGGCTTCATTCCTGCTTTTGTAGGGAAAAAATACATTTCATAGCCGTATTTAGAGCCTATTTTTTTAACTCTATAGTCAACAAAGCCGAGGTTGTTAACTGGAAACATGTCAAATGTTTCAGCAAAACTAGACATCGCAAGCATATTTTGCTCTTTTTTAGAAATTTCTCTTTTTTCTACTTTTAATTCCTCGGCTTTCTTTCCATAAGCTCGGTTAATTATCATTTTTTCTTTTGCATCATAGAATTTCATCATCAATGCATCCCCATTGTAAGCCCCTTCTAATAAAAATAAATATTTACTTCCAATTATGTTTTTGGAAGCAATGGGATTTAAGTTTTGGTCTAAAATTTCTAATTCATAAGAAAATTCTTTACGACTTAATTTTTCTGATTGATAGAACATGTAATAACCAGTTACTTCATTTTCTTCGGTTATTTCACCCATATTCCTAAGGTATGCCTTTGAAATATTTTCAAACACTTTTTCTTGACCATAAGAGCTTGAAAATACCCCTAATAGTAAAAGGTATATTAATACCTTTGATTTTACATTTTTAATCATCTTAGTAAGGTTTAATTGAGGTTGTTTACCGCATCCAAATAGATGCCATTAGGATACTGATTTAAATATATGTTTTTATATTGGATAAAAGCATCATGTCTGTCACTTTTAAGGCTAAAAAACACTTTATAATATAAAGTTTCTTCATCATTTAGGTATTCTTGTTTTTTCATAAAGTAAAAAGCTAGCTCAGCCAATTCAGATAGTCTTATGTTTTCGATAAACTCTAAAGCAATGTTGTACTCTTCTTCGTACTGTGTATTTGGCTTTGAAACAAATCTACTTAATTCATGATTTTCTTGAGCAACATAAATTTTAAATAAAATTTTCCCCAGTCGATGCTTCAAAAATAGGTTTTCAGGATCAGCTTCAAGATTTTTTAAAGCATGAAAAAAGGCCATTCCATAATTGTCATTTTTAATCCATGCATCAATATATTCGCGATCCATTCGGTCTTTTATTGAAGCGAAATTTTTTTCAGACTGCAAATATGTACTACCCTTTACAGGTTGATCAATTAATTTTTTTCTTAGATGAATAACTCTTTCAGAGCAGTCAGGGTGAGTTTTAATAGAATCTCTATTGAAATATTCTTTTTCTGTTACCACACCTTCAAACATGGTTGTTTCAACAGTTAACCAACGGCTTTTAAAAGGGAAGTCTTGATTTGAAAGATGAGATTTGTAATTGATCTTATTTCGAAATTTATAATAATCTATTGTATCTAATAAATTGATACAACGGATGGCTTCTATAAGAGAGTAGTCGGTATTCATATAAAAACGCATACCAACAGTATCTGCTTCAACTTCGTGCCCGCGACTATGCTGCCCATCCTGATAAAACCTGTCTTTTAGCAAAGCATACAGTTTAGATTTAGTATTGTATTCTGAATGACTTATTTTTTTCAGTTCTGCTTCGAATTCTTTTGATTTGTAAGTTTCAATATATCCCTGAATAGATTTTTCTGAATGAGCTAAGTAAAAATGAGCCAATTCATGACATAGTACAAAAGCAAGTTGAGCCTCATTTTCTATTTTTCTGATTAATCCTAAATTTATATAAAAGGACCCATCACCCAGCGAAGAGGCATTAGGCGATGGATATCGAACAACAAAAAATCTTGTGTTCAATTTTTGAAGTTCTGTATTTCTGTTTTTGATATGATCAACTATACCTGATATTAATAAGTTGGTTTCAGGGTCGTTAATAAACTGTAAGTCTTTGAAGTCACCGTTGATCTTATCTACTCTTGATTGATATATTTCTTCATAGATAGATTTGTGTTCTTGCGGAGCTTGTTCTTTTAGGGCTTTATGTGTTGAGTCGATTTGCTTTAATAATGCTAATTCGTCATCTAATACATAAACGGCTGTTTCTGGCGTATATATTTGAGCCTTGTTAATTGTAGCTGTTAATATTAAAAGTAACTGGATAGGATATAGGAGCATTTTACTCATCTCATTAAATCTCTCCTTTCCTAATTTTTTCAGCCTTATCAAAAAGTTGTAGTGATTTTAAAATCATGGGATCCGACTGGTTAGTGATTTCATAATAAGAGGAATTACCCCATATGCTTCGTGCTATAATTGACTTCACATCTTCTTTTAATTTTTCCTCCGATAGTCTAAGTTGTTTTCTGTTTGTTTTAATTTGTGCTTGCTCTGCTCGTTTAACTATTTCATTAACCATAGCATTCGTTACTTTAAATGAATTTTTGAATGTTTCAAATCCTTTTGGCTCTAACTTTTCTTTATTATCATTCACATAGCTCAAAACAAATTGGCGGATAATATTTTCACTGTAAAGTTTGCCTAGATAATCGGTATAACCTAGGGTGTCCTTCGCCACAAAATCATCAGGAATAATACCTCCACCACCATACACGGTGCGGCCATGTGTGGTTTTATATTTTAAAGTATCTACAATTTTTATACTGTCAGCATAAAACAATTCACCATTTTCATAGCGTTTCACATAATCATCCGAATAGTCTTCCTCTAATGAATAACTTTTTTGGATACAGCGGCCACTAGGTGTGTAGTATCTTGAAATGGTTAAACGTAATTCTGATCCGTCATCCAGCCGAATAGGGGCTTGTACTAATCCTTTACCAAAGGACCTGCGGCCAACAATTAGTGCACGATCATTGTCTTGCAAGGCACCTGCGACAATTTCTGAGGCTGAAGCACTATTTTCATTAATGAGCACAATCAGATTTTCATTTTCAAATAACCCATTACGGGAAGAGCGATGAGTTTCTCGGTATTGATCCAAACGACCATCGGTGTAGACAATTAGACTGCCTTTTTTTAGCAATTCCTCGGCCATACCAATGGCCACGCTCATGTAGCCCCCACCATTGTCACGAAGGTCTAAAATTAGCTGACTCATGCCTTTATCTTTTAACTTTATTAGCCCTTCTTTGAACTCTTTATAGGTGTTTTCAGCAAAACGACTGACTTTGATGTATCCCGTTTTGTCGTTCAACATGTAAGAAGCATCAACCGAATAAGTTGGAATTTTGTCTCTCTCAATTTCAAATTTGAGTAACTCCTTGTTGTTATTTCTTTTTATTGATAAGATTACTTTAGTGCCTTTTTGTCCTCTTAGTAGGTTAAACACATCATTGGTTTCCATGCCGATGCCTGCGATATTCTTACCATCCACTTTGATGATTTTGTCTCCCGCTTTTAATCCAGCTTTTTCGGAAGGACCGCCAGAAATTGCAGTAATAACATAGAGGGTGTCATTCATAATGTGGAACTCAATACCAACGCCTTCAAAGCCTCCTTCAAGCTGCGACTGTACTAAAGCTAAATCTCGAGCGGGAGTATAGGAAGTATGTGGATCTAATTGCTCTAACATACTATACACTGACGATTCAAAAAGTTGCTCTACATCTACTGAATCAACATAATCGTTTTCAATAATGCTTAATATTGTCCCATACTTTTTTGAAGCATGTTGGATATCCTTTATCGGATAATTGTATTTGGAGATAAAAATGCCAATTAAAATACCTACTCCCATACCAAGTGCAACTAAAGTGGGTAAGTAAGTGTGTTGTTTTGAATTTTTGTAAGGCTCTAAGTTTTCCAATTAATTGATTCGATATTTTTTGTGTTGTAAGATAAGTGTCAATTCTGATTTAATTTAGTTTAGGGATGAAAAAATGCATTGTTAACTTTTGACTTGTTTACAATTTTACTTGTAAAGTCACATAAAAACTACGTCCATCAGAAGGGATGATGCCCGGTCCAGGGTATGCCACGGCTCTTCGTGTAAAATACATGTGATTAGCTAAATTGTTGATACCTGTTTCAATTTGATATTGCTTAATGGTATAGGAAAGTGATAAATCCATGACTAAATAAGCAGGTATTTTTCCAGTAGTGTAACTTGGCGAAAACCCAACCTCTCCATTGGTAGCATCCGTATATTGATCACTTACATAAGCAGTTTGAAAAGCAACTTTAAAACCTTTATAGCCATATTTAACACCTGTTTTAATGTTCCATTGTGGTACAAATTCTAAACGATTTCCTGCTATTACTTTCGTTTTAGAGCCTACATAACTCGCCTCAATCCATGCCGCATTAATGAACGCTGTGACGGAATGTTTGCTCGAATCACTTATTAGTTTAGCAAAATCTACTTCTACCATGGACTCTATTCCGAAGATGTTGGCATCGTCTACATTTGTTCTAAGACGCTTGAAAATTCGATTTTCCATCGTGTCTAAATTCCCAATTCGATCAAAGTATCGTACATAAAATGCGGACACGTCTAGCTTTATAACAGCACTACTTTTTCTGATTCCAATATCTGTACTCAATCCTTTTTCATCCTGTAAGGTAGGATCAATTAATTGGTTGTCATTCTGGATTCGTAGATTACTAAAATTAATGCCTTTATAGTTTTGAGAAACATTCGTATAGACTTCAAGATTGTTTTTTGTACGATAAGTTGCTCCTAAGCCCAATAAAATAATATTTCGTGTTCTTTGAATGTATTCTGTGCCTCCCGCATCAGCAATTACATTTCCTGCCAGGTCAGTAATTGGGTCATAATAAAAACCATCGGATACCGTATTGATATATTCATAACGAATGCCTGGCACTAAGCTAAATCGTTCTGTTAAGCGAAAAATATTTTCGGTAAAAAGGGCGAAATTTAAACTCGGGTTATCATAATTAGACTCTAATGGCTCGTTATTTAACAGGTCAAAGTTGGCACTAAGTGCATTGTTTGCCTCCCCTTGAATACTTTTTGTGTTTCCTTTAAAAATTCGTGTTCCTACCAATAAGTTTGACCGCACTTTTTTCCCTAAATAGTATTTGTGCAAAAGGCGGGTTTCATTACCTATGTTTTTGTATTGGCCTATAATCAAGTTCCGGTTTTGTGATTCATCATCAATACGTGAGATAGGTGTGAGGTTTCCTACAGCATTACGGCTTGCGACTAAACCGAAGGTCTTAGAGTTAAGGTAGGTGTCATTGGAAAAACGATAGTCGACTATTACCGCTGGCATGTTCCAGTTAATTTGAAACCAATTTCTCCTTCGGTTAGCTTGTCTTGGGTCATTCTCGAATTGTTTGTCGGTTAAGCCCCCTGGTTGGTGTGCTAAATAGTTCATAAACGTGTATTCCATTGATAAGGTCAACTTAGGAGTCGCTCTATATTGAATGTTAAAGTGGTTAGTGTATTGTTCAAAGTCACTGTATGGTCGCCATCCGTTTGCTTCCTTTTTTTGAGTAAAAATCAAATAACTTACTTTATCCTTGTGTTCGCTAACCATGGCTGTGGTATTCCAGAAACCAAATGAACCTATGGTATTTCTAAAAACTAATTCAGGCTTTTCTTCTTCTTTAGCTTGTTTTAAAACAAAATTGATCATGCCCCCAAACTGGGTTCCGTATTGCAGTGAAGCTGCTCCTCTTACAATTTCTATTTTATCAAGTAATTCTGCTGGTGGCGAGTAATAAGCATCCGGATAACCTAAATTATCAGCACTCATATCGTAACCGTTTTGTCTTGTATTAAAATTAGTTGTACGATTAGGATCTAAGCCTCTTCCTCCTATGCCAAGTTGTAAACCATATCCGTCACTTTCCCAAATGTTCAAGCCTGCAATGTGATTGTAGATCTGTCGCGGGTTACTGGTGGCTTTATTGGCAACTTCATTTTCCACGTTTATTACTTCTGACTTTTTACCGGCATAAATAGCTGTTCCATGTACATCATGTAAAAAATCTGCGTCAGATTCTGTTTTTTTCTCCCCTTCTATTTCTACTGTATTAAGTTGAATGATATTACTTTCGAGGGAAATAAAAAGTACTGTGTCTGAATAAAGGTCAATAGAGACATATTTTTCTTTATACTCATCCGCAAAAATAGAGAGAAGGTATTTCCCTTTTTTCAAATTTTGAAACTTGAACTCACCTTTTTTATCTGACTTCAGTAATTTATTAGACGGTTCTAAAATTAGTTCAGCACCTTTTATGGTTTTACCTGTTCCGTTAGTCAAACTACCTGAAATAGTGAATTGAGCTTTTGCGCTTATCACCATTAAAAAAAATATACCAAAAAGAATACTATTCCATTTCATTCCCTTCTACTTACTTCACTCCTACTTTTTGACCTTGTTCAAACGGAAGTATCCAGTCTTTGTGAGCAAACGTTTCTTTTTCGAGACTCAAATCTACGGAAGTATTCACAAACGGACGACTTCCTTCACCATTTAATGATACATAGACTTCTGCCGTGACGATAGCATCGTCAATTCCCCAGTTTTTTTTGGCCTCTGCATCTAAAAAATGTGCAAACTGTAAAATCATATCTGGCTGTGAACTCATCATTTTTTCTTGATTAACAGTCAAGTAATTTCTATTGTTGACTAATAGTGAAATACCTGTTGCCGGATCGGTTATAAAAAACTGCGCATAACCTAATTTTTCCATTAGCATTACACGCCATGAAAAACGAAACCCTTCTTCGGTCCAAAATAGTTTTCCTGGATATAGCAAATACCGAAACGGAAGTGCCACCTGAACAAGAAAAAACAGTCCTAAAATTGAGAAAACAATATTTTTTTTAATGTTGGGAAAAATGAATGCTTCCGATGATAGAGTTGATTTTCGGGAAGGTAAAATATATTTTATTTTATCTAAAATACGCTGATGTGCCTCTGGGGAAAAGAAAATAATAGTGATTCCAATCATTACATAAGGAAACATACCGATTTGGAAAAAGAGCGAGGTCATCAAGTGAAAAATGACCACTGAGAGGTATCCGAAAGGACGCCACTTTTTAGACAACAAGACAAACACTATGAATAGGTCAAACAGCATACCTGCCCAACTAAATAGGTAAGCGGTTATCTCTTCATTCATCATTGGTCCGATGAGCCACAAATCAGTGTGAGGTGCTAGCCACAACCTCAAGGGCATTGCTTTAAATAACCAATCGTAGTTTAGTTTGGCTATTCCCGCAAAGAAATACAACATTCCCATTTGTAGTTTGAAAATGTTGATGCACCATGCTTGAACAGTTTTTAGCGACTTTTTTTTGATAATCGCGTCAATTGAAAATGCTGAACCAGCGGGCACAAAAAGTAGAAGAAAAGCTATCAAACAGATAAAATAGTAGTGGTTGAGATAGTTAGTTTTGTCTAACAACTCAATGTAGGTGAATGTCAAAAAAAAAAGTATTGAAGAAAAACGATATAGGAGCCCTATGCAGATAAAAAAAGCTGATATGGCCATCAAGCCAAAAGCTAAATAGGTTATGTTGGGTGCATATGGGTGCACCCATTCAAAACCATAATAGGAAAAATAAAACTGAGGTTGTATGTATTGTGTTTCTATCCATCCTTTTGCCCAAAAACGAACAGTTCCAGCCAGCATAACTAGACCAAAAACTATTCGAAAAACTATTAAGGGAGCAATGGCTGTTCCTCCAAGAATATGTTTAATGAAAAAGGATTTCATCAATCTCCGTCTGTATCTTCGTAAGTTATTTTAATAGACAGGGCTTGCATCATATCAATTTTAATTAGCACAGTGATGTCTTGTATTTCGTTATATAACTCAACTACTTTAGAGCGATTGTTGGTTAATTCACCTATATAGTCATCTGACAATTCTTCTGATTTGGCAATGGCTTCCGCAAACGCATTTCTGATTTGTAAGTGTAGTTTTGTGTCTCTGTAATCTGCATCTACTGCCTCTAGATAATCATCCCAACTGAACCCATCACCTGCTGTTCCGTTTCCGTAATAATATGCTGATAGCGATTTGAGTGCGGTTTGAATATATTTTACCGAGTAATCTTTGCTAAACCGACCTTCAACTAAGTTGGGTTTAATTTCATTACCACTGAAAATACCAGCTGGCAATCGCACTTTTCCTGTTCTAACAAACCGTTCAGTGTAAAGACTAAACTCATTAAATAAGACTGATAAAGAAGAACCTGCACTTGTGCTGGTATTGCTTACAAACGAATTTCTATAGCCTGACTTCCAGCCTTCTAAGGTTGTTTCAATTTTATCTTTCAGTTGATCGCATACGTTTAGCACATATTGTCTTTCGTCAAGTGTTAGTGGTTCTTTGATTCCAAACAGTAAATAATCAAGGGCATTTAAACCTGTAGCATCAATATTTGAAACAGACCCCAAAATATATTTACCCTCTGCTATGTTTGAATTAATTCTAGCTGTGTCAGTAGGATAAGTATTAAAGATGGTGCGTAATTGTACTGTGGTGGCAGGCCCAAATTCGAAAAAGGCTACTTCGTTCCAAGTGTTGTGGGTAGTTAAATAAGCACTCTGTAATGATTTTAGGTTCGTTTCACTACTGTCCTTCAGATAAAATTCTGCTGCTGCTATAAGTTCATCTACATTAGCATCTAATTTTTCATAGTTAGGAATAATGATATTATCAGCTACATTGGTCAGCATTCTTTTCTTGTCAAAGTCAACAGTAGGTGTTTCATCCTGTTTGTCGCTTCCGCAACCTGAAAGCGCAAAGACTAAGACAAGAGTAGATAGACTGGTAAACCAGCCTAGCTTTCTTGATATATCTGTTTTAATTTTAGGCAGTTTATAAAGCATCTCTATCTTCATTTGTAATACCATATTTTGTCGCGATCTCATTTCTAACATCATTCAGTTTTGATATTTCAATTTTCCAAAAATCAGTTCCGATGGTGTTATACATAGCTTGTAGCTCTGCTGGAGAAACTTTTGCAAATGGACTCACCGTCATTCCACTCATAAACGCCCAAGCTTCGGAAAGTGCCTGTGAGCGTAAAGCAGCATCACCACTATTGGCAACAGTCGAATTAAGATAATAAATAGCCGAAGCAGCAAAAACTAACTCTAACTGGTTATACAGCACATCTACGGCTTCATCTAAAGCAGCTTCATCGTTGTTTGCGATTGCTGCTCTACCTTTTAGGTAAGCGTCCATAATTTTTTTATTTGTACCTAGGCGACCGTCCACTGTGTTAGAGTATTTAGCGATAAACCTACCATTAGCACTAGGAAAGTCGGTAGGTGCTCCAAAGTAGCCAAATGCTTCATCAAAATAATGCGCTTTTGTGGTGTAGGTTTTACCTTCTTCTGGTGTTGTGTTGTCAACACCTGCGCCTATCTTAGATTCCGTTAAATAAACATTAGCGATTTGATTAAAGAAGGTTTTGGCCATTAAACCTTTCTCAATTATTTGCGTGTACACCATTCCTGATTCGTTTACCAAGTACATTTTTTTACCGTCTTTACTTGTCAGTACTCCAGCAACTCCTTCATCTCCAGCAACCGTTGATTTACTAGCCGCTTCCAACTTATCCATATAGTCTTCAAAAGTAGCTGCGTCCAAAGTTTTACTTTTTAGATCTTTTGTTGAAGCATCTAATTGCGTATCTCCCCAATTGTAGCTCTCATCATTTGCAAACATGGCTTTCAACGTTGCAGCACTTACTTCTTCGCTTTGGTCTCCTTTTTTCATGACCTTAGTCATCTCTTCAAGCATGTTTTGTCGTTCTGTTTGACCAGAGTAACTTACAGTTGAGTTACCATCAGCATCTTTAAACTCATAAGTTGAAGGCACGGTGTAACCAGTTTCTGGATCTGGGTCTTTATCATCATCACCACATGAAGTAAAAAGTAAAGGGGCACCAACAAGTAATGCTAAAAGGAGTGTGTTTATTTTTTTCATTTTATTATTTAGATTGATTACAAACAATGCAAACCTACACCCGCATGTTCATTTGTCCAAATTTTATTTAGATTAATTTTAAATAGAGCTGAAAAATACCCTTATAAGGGTATTAAAAAAGGCAGCCTAAAAAATTAGACTGCCTTTCCCCTACAATAAAAAGCTTTAGATTAGTTTTTTACCACTTTTATAACTTGTGAATTTACATGTAAGAAGTAAACTCCACTACTTAATGACTGCATATTGATTTGGTTTTCTGTACCTGATTTCACTTCAAAACCTAAAGCATTGTATAAACTCCAGTTTTGAGTAATATTTCCTTGTATCATCAAATAATCGTTTGCAGGATTAGGGTAAGTGATTATTTCATCTGTAATAATATCATATGATGTACCCACTAAAATCTCTTTCAACCTAAAGTCAATATAATCGATGTTGAAATCCGGCCCATCAATTACTAAAGTTAGTATATGGTTACCAGCCGAAAGTGTTACTAAATCGGTTGTCACAAGTGTATATGTTTGCCAGCCACCTGTAGCGGTAGACAATGCTTTGTTTGAACCTGTGATAGTTTCTCCATCCAGTTCCAAGTGCCAAGCTCCGGCTGTTCTCTCAGAAGCTACTCTGAAATCGATATTATACGTACCTGTGTATTCGATATTTACAGTATAATTAATCCATTCACCAGTTGTGGTGTATCCTACATTATAGCTACCTGTGGTACCTTCAACGAACACACCTTCACTTGTTCTAAAACTTCCTGCGGGTTGCGAAGGGGTAATGTCGTTATAAGCAATACCTTGACCACCCTCATCAAAAAACTCAACCTGTACTTTACCTGGAATTTTTTGAGCTTCTCCGTTGTATGGATTACCTACGCATGCTTCTAAGCCAGTATTTCCGCCAACACATTCATCACAGTTATCTTTGTATGCTGTACCATTCAGGTCTCCATTACAGTCTATAACACAACCTTCAGCTACTCCGCAACCACAAAGACCCGGTGCTATTTTGTTCTTATCATTTGGACATCCATCCTGACCATTTGGCGTACCGTCTTCATCATCATCTAATTGCGAGTTGGCACAACCTTCAGTATTAACAGTTTCACCAGAAGGAGTGTTAGGACAAATATCATTTGCATTGACAACACCATCTTCGTCATCATCTTTATTCAATTGATCAGCAGAACAACCTTGTGCGTTTACTGTTTCACCAAAAGGTGTACCCGGACATTGATCATTTTTGTTTAAGACTCCATCGTTATCCTCATCAGATTGCGAATCGCTACAACCTTCAGCATTTACTGTTTCCCCAGCTGGTGTCGCTGGACATTCATCCTCAGTATTTGCTACACCATCCTCATCATCATCGGCAGTGCTTGCATCACAACCAACACTATTCACAGTTGTGTTAGCTGGTGTGTTCGGACATTTATCATCAGCATCAGAAACACCGTCATCATCAGCATCTAATTGATAAGCAGCACAACCGTCCGCATCGACCGTGTTTCCTGGTAATGTAAATCGACATTCATCGTTTTCTTCTCTTACACCATCGTTATCATCATCTCGTGTTTCTTCGCATGATTTAACAATGCTTTCATCATAACCCACTTTAAGGTTATCAATTCTCCATATCCCAGTAAATTCAGGTTTTGACCATGTTTCCCCTGCTCCAGGGTTACAGAACATAATTATTTTTGTCACTTTAGTGAAATCAAATTCAGTATACACACATGGATCACAAGGACCATTTGGACCTTCACCATAAAACACATTGGTTCCATCAGTAAAATCAAAAGAAACAGTTTCCCATGTATTGATATCTACAAGTTGCCTATGATCATTTTCTAGGGCATCAGAATTGATCACATTACCATCAGCATCTTCGATTTGAATTCTAAATAACACATTTGATGCAGCATAGCCTCCAGTAGGTTCAAACCTTAAATCCATTTCGATTTCTTTTTTCGCACTCATGTCAAATTGTACTAATCGGCCATCTTCCTCTTCTTCTCCAAAAGAAATACCCATAGCGGCATAATTTGGATCTGCTTTAGTAACGTCTATTACTAATTCACCATTTTTTACTTGAGAATAATAAACTGGGCTTTCCCCAACTTCTGAATTCCATCCAAAGACATTGGCATACTCGAATTCAAAGTCTGATCGGATATAGTTTTGAACGTTGTTAAAACCCATACAGACATTACTGATGAAGTCATTGGCTATTTCACAACCTACGGCATTTACTACTGTACCTTGAGGAGTTCCAGGACAATTATCTAATTGGTTCACGACTCCATCGCCATCATCATCACTTTCATTAACACAACCAGTTGCATCCACAAACGAGTTGGCAGGTGTGCCAGGGCATTGATCTTCACCATTAGTTACACCATCCCCATCGCTATCCCCAGCTGCTGCACAAACGGAGAAGTTGTCACCACTTTTCAATTTATTGAAAATGTAGTTACCAGGCACTGTTCTATTATCCCAGCTGTTGCTTTGGCATGCGCCTGGTTTTAAAGTAGCCGCAGCCTCGTCTTTATCTACAAAAGCCCAGTTACACCAGCTAATTTTTTGACCAGAAGCATTATTTAAGAGACCTAACCAGGTATCGGAATTACCTTGGTTAAAACCACCATTCCCTGAAGCATCTACTGAACCCCACTCTGATACAAAAATTGGAATTTTTGATGCAGCACCTGCTACATCATTTTGCCAGTAGTGTGAATTCGCATAAAAGTGAACGGTATACATGACGTTTTTTGCGTTGGCTCCTGTAATAGGGTTAGCCGCAGCATCTTGAGGTTTACTACACCACTCTGGTGTACCTACTAAAATAATTCCATTAGGATCATTTGCTCTGATCAAAGGAATGATTTCGTTGGCATAGTCTTTAATTGTACCCCAACTTACACCACCGTTTGGTTCATTACAGATTTCATACAAAACGTGTCTTCTGTTTTTGTATCGCTGAGACATGTTTGAGAAAAAAGTTCGAGCTGCCCCAATGTGTTTGAAAGGGTTGTTGTCTTTTAGGATGTGCCAGTCAATAATAATGTACATATCATTTTCCTCAGCAAGATCAACCATTCCGTCAATCCAGTTATTCCAGAAGGTACGATCACCGTTGATGTAACCTTGTGATTCCCCTAAATCTTCGGTATACATGGCTAGTCGAATGACATCTGCACCCCACTCATCAGCCATTGCAGCCACTGCGCTAGATTTATAGCAGTTTTGATGCGCCATAGGAGCATGGGTGCTTAAGCCTCGTAATTGTACGGGGTCACCACATTGATTACTTAACTGGTTGCCAATCACCTGAAGGCGACCGTTAGATAGCAGGGCATTTTGCTGCCCGAAACTAAAAATTACTGATAAGCACAGTAAACTAAAGAGTAGTATATGTTTTTTCATGGTTTTGAATTATCTAGTAGTTAATGAACACGGAATTTACAAAATAAAATGCAAATTTCAACTTCTTAATTCTTTGAATTGCAGAGGTAAGAATGTTTTTATAGACTAGAATCGAATTTTCAGAAGGGTTTGTTGGTAACCACAGTTAAATAGCACTTTCTTTAATGAGAATTTTTTGAATTGAAAAAAGTAGCCTAGTTTCGTAGTTGGTTTTTAAAAATTATTTTGTTTAAGTACTTTTTTATAAAAAAATTAAATTTTTTTTAGGTAGTAAAAAACAGATGAACGGCCTTATTTTTAGTATAAGATAGTTTATATGCTCGACAAAATAAAAACACCAATTTTTATGGTTCGTTTCAAGGTGTAAGGTGTACAACATAATTGCATTATTTGTAGTATATTTACTTCAAATGATTAATATTATGCAGTCTACATTTATAAAAAGTTTTGTTTTAGGAATTTTCCTTTTGCTGTCAAACGAATTATTTGCTGCAAACTATTACACCAAAGCTGGAGGTAATGGTTTTTGGAATACTACGAATAACTGGGTAAGTGGAGCTAAAACTGGAAACAATAGTGGAGCAAGTAAATGGGGAGCACCAAACGATACTGTTTTTATCGATCATGCTATTCAAACCACACAACAATTTAGTTTAGGCGGTCCATATCTTATTGTTGTAATAAGAACAGGTGGTAGTCTATCTATTAACAACAATCAAAACTTTAGTATGAATGGTAGTACGCTTATTGTAGATGGCGGCACCTTAAAAGTGACTAATAACTTTACTACGGTGAATCCCTCACCTATTATAATTCGAAATAATAGTGTGGTAAATGTGACTAATAACATGACAATCAATAATACAAAACTTACTATTGAGCAAGGTTCTACATTAAATGTTGGCGGAGCATTTTCTACTGCAAATACAACAGGTAGTGTGATTAATGTTGGCGGAGACATGAATGTAGGAAATGGAATGACTCAAATTGCTGGTACTTGGAATATTGCGTCTACAGGTTCTCTTGATGTGACTGGTAACTTAACAAATGATACAGGAGGAATTACGTTTAACGTTGACGGTGACGTAACGGTGAGTGGTAATACTTCTTTTCACTCGGGCAATTTTAATATCAATACAGGAGGGAATTTTACGAGTAACGGTTCAGGACAAATTATGTTTGGTAGTGCTAATATATCTAACAATGGGGTAATGAATTTCCCTAATGCCACAAGTCAAAATAAATGGGGAGGAACGTTTGATTGTGACGGGTCTAATGGAACAGGTACAGTGGGGTTTGGTTCCGGGTCCTTCTGTGGAAGCACTTGTGCTAGTGGTAGTGGTGGCAGTTGTGTGGATAATGGAGCACCCCTTCCTATTGAATTGAGACATTTTTCTGTTGACTTAGAAAATGATGATTTCTTATTTAGTTGGGAAACAGTTATGGAGGAAAACAATGATTATTTCACAGTTACCTATTCTTATGACTTGGTTACCTATATTGACTTGTTCGAAAAACCAGGTGCTGGCACTTCGCTTTATCCACTTTCTTATGAGGAAACTGTTCCAGCTTTTGCTTTTGAAAACACACTCTACTTTCGTTTAAAACAAACAGATTATGATGGACAATATTCTTATTCACCAATAGTGGCTGTTGGTAGTACTGATCAATTTGACTCCGAGCTTAAAATCTATCCTAATCCGACAGAGGGTTACACACTTATTCAGTTGTCAGAAAAAAATGAAGAAAAAACAACTGCTTACATTCTTTCTTCCACAACCTTAACAGTTGTAGGAACCTTTGAAATAAATAACGGTGAAGCTGTAGCAGACTTGTCGTATTTAGATAATGGGGTCTATTTTGTGCGAGTTGGAAACTCAAGTAATGCTGTGTCTAAACTTATAATTCAGAAGTAAACCCCTGAAAACATGTTAATGAACAGGAGTTTGATGGGTGTTTACTAAAAAATAAGTTAGCGATACATTAAAGTGTAGTGTGTTGGGATAAAGCTTAAAAAGGGCGTTGTCTATTATTGATTTCAACGCATAATTATATCCTAAACTCGACATTAAGTAAATATCTTCACGCAGTCTTATGCCCGCTTTAACGTACAGTGCAACCGAGGACAATATCTTCGGGGTGTTTTCATAATAAGATTCTTTACCTATTTTATCGGTATAATAGTGCTTGAAACGGTCTTTTTTAAAACCGGAAGTTTTCATAAAGCTTAATTGAAAATCTGCACCAACTCCAGCAATAACATTTTCCCATTGCTTAAAATATAATACTTGAAAAGGTAAAGAAGTGATTGAATAATTCGTTTCCAACGATTTTTCCTTTTGGGGACCTTTTTTGGTAACTTCTATCCATGTTTGATTAATGGACACCCGTTGATATTCTAATCCTACTCCAAGCATCCATTTATCAGTTATAACACCAATACCAACTCCAGGCGGATGGAGCTTTCCATATTATTTTTATATCCCAATTCCTCTTCCCAATTGAGGTCTAAGTTCATGTTCGTCCGAGTTCGCAGCGTATAGACATTTACCCCTAAACCTCCAGTAAGAAAGTAGTCATCCCAAGGACTGCCAGATTGCTTTGGAGAAATAACTGTATCGCTTGGTGAAGCCATAATTTCACCCCTCTTGGCTGCCCACTTTAATTCATCGTGGTACAATTTATCAAGGGTTCTTTTTAATTTTGGGGGAATTTCTATTTCCGATGAATTCGGAGTGTAAATATGGCTCTCGGGTTTTACCGCAACAGGAGAAGACGTTGTTTTTTCTGTAGTATCTGTTTCAGGTGTTTCATCTTCAACAATTAAAATAATGCGACCAACCACGAGATATGTAAACTTAGTGTTTTCCAAAAGAAGATCCATCAATGCGTATAGAGGTATATCAGAAATAGTGATGCTGGATACGGAGACAGGGGCGATACGATCGTCAGAATAAGAAAATTTAAGTTGCTTTTGGGAAAGTTGCTGGAGCGCTTCAGCTAGTTTGCCGCCTGTGTAAGAGAATGATATTTCTTGCTGTAAAAGATTACTTGAAGTAGCTTGAAGGGATAGAGAATCAGTTTGGGCATGTGAATTTGAAATGAAGAAAAGAAAAATTAATACCCCGATCCATTTAGTCACAACTAGCCCCTGTTATATAAAGTTTGTTTTTAAGTGTATCAACTTTTAATGATGAAGTTAGGCAAATACTTATCAGAGCTTCACTTGCAGTTAATTCACTCATGTCTCCAGTAAATCTACAATTTTTTATGTTCAAATCTAACTCAATTTTTTTGCTAAACTGTCTGGAAAGAATACCAAAAACCTCTTCCAACGGTGTTTGATAAAAAACAAGGCTTCTGGTTTTCCAGGAAATGTAATTTTCTGCATTAACGGTTGACACAACGGATTCGCCATTAGCATAAATTCGTAGCTGCTCGTTCTTTTTTAATTCAATTCCATCTTTTGTTATTTGATCAAAAACACGCACGGCACCTTCAATAACAGTGATTTCTTTGAAATCTTCTTTGGTGAGATTTCGAACATTAAACTTGGTTCCAACTACTTCTAATTTATATTCACCGAAATAAACCATAAAAGGACGATTTTTATCAGGCATTACTTCAAAAAAAGCTTCTCCTTCGAGCACAGATACTTTGCGTTCTGCACCAAATGATTTCGAAGTACGAATAGCGGTGGTTGCATTCATAGTCACTAATGAGCTATCTGAAAGTGTATAAAGCAAGGGGTTGTTTTTTGTAGTTACTTCCAGTGGTTCAAACCGATTGGAAATCAATTTTTCCTCAAATGTGTCGTTTGGTCGATTGACTTCATCTTGTGAAGGTTTATTATCCACCAAATTGAACTGAGGGGTGTTTTCAACATTTTTTTCTGAGGATTCTTCTATTTCATTATCATCCACCAGAACTTTTGTATGGGAATTGTTATTCATCAGATAAGCGCCAATACTCAACGAAATTAGCAACGCTATACCTGCAGCGATGACGTACCACTGTGTACGTTTCTTATTCAATGGAACTACTTTTCCTGTATCAATTTCAGCTAATAGATTTTTCCAAATTACATTGTCTCTTTCCGATGTTATAGGCTTATCTTCTCCTAATTTTTGTCGGATAGCTTTTTTATAAGCATCGGATTCGTGGTTTTTATTATTCATTTGAATTCTTTCTGATCTTAAGAGAGCTTCTTTCTTCCATTCGCAGCCCAGACAGTAATTTATTTATTAATTTTTTTGCCTTAGAGTACTGAGACCGAGAACTTCCCTCGGAAATATTGAGCATTTCTGCTATTTCTTTATGAGAATAATCATCAAAGACATACAGATTGAAAACGGTTTTGTATCCAGGAGGTAAATCTTCAATAATTTTCAACAAAGCATCTGTTTCAGCAGTAACTACCATTTCCACCTCATCATTTTCAGTTTCCACAATCCATGGATTTATCTCATCTAAATTTTCAAAAGTATAAAACTGTTTGTCTTTTTTGATGTGATTCAGCGCTGTGTTGACTATAATTCTTCGCACCCATCCATCAAATGAACCAGAAAATTTAAAGCTATGGAGGTTACTATGAATTTTCAGAAAAGCCTCCTGCAATACATCGTCTGCTTCGAGTGTTGTGCGGACATAACGAAGACAAACAGGACGCATTTTGGGCAAATAAAAATCAACGATTTCTTTAAAGGCCTCAACACTTCCTTCTTTTGCAGCTATAATGATGGAGTTTTCCATTTATACTCATTAAAAACAATCAATAAATTAAGTAATTATGTACAAAAAGTCTCCACCAAAGGGGTTTAATACTACTATAATTTCAATTTAATTTTTTTCTAATCATCCTAAGCAACGTTTTACAAAAAACGATTGTCGTATCTAAGAGGATTCTATGCAAAACATTCTTGTCTTAATCATAATCAAGGGTTTGTTTCTCAAAATGCATACAGGCTATGGTAAAAACAACATCTTTTATAATACAGATTTTAGAACAGAAAAAGATTTTTTTCCTCTTTATGTGGTGCATTTTTTCTTTATCAACTTTAGCACAGCAAGATCTCCCCAATCCCCCAGCAAATTTTCAAGCCGTACCCGCAGGAAGTTACGTGATTCCAATGGATAACATTAATCAATCAATAGTGCCAGCGGGGCAAGGCTCTTTTAATTTAAAAGCATATGGCTTGTTAAATGAATTTTTACAAGAAGGTATTCGTGTAAAATGGGCGATAAGAGCGGGAAAAGAGCGAGATGATATTGATTTTACAGCCGTAGCGGAAAGGGTAGCGCCTAGTGCTATAGCAGCTACTTCCATAGATTTTAGAGGTGGACCACTAATCGTGCCTGATACCATACTACCATGTGGATTAAGCACAGCTGAAATTATTGCTGCTTTTGGTAATAATGTTGCTGTTTATCGGCTCACACAAAATACTACGGTAGATGTTCGGTATGAATTATCGCACCGGCCAAAAATTGCAGTATTCAACAATGGGGGAAATGAACAGATACACACTAAAATTTTAGATGCAGCAGGAGTCACTGACTATGAAATAATGGATGCTGCTGATATTGTGAACCTGATCAACTGTTATACTTTCGCATCAGAACCACACGCTGATGAAGACAAAGTAAGTTTGGCTGTAGTCGAAGGAATACGTGATTTTGTGATGAATGGAGGTAATTTTTTAGCCCAGTGCCACGCCATCGATACCTATGAAAACAGAGCTTTTTTTCATACAACTTCAGGAATAACTATCTTAAATACAGAGGTGACCCATGCCTATCCCAATGCGGATTTAGCCTATTCGCAAATTGATGGTTCAACATTAGAAAATGCAGGAGGATCAGTTACTAATTGGATATTAGCACCCGGATCTGAATGGCGGTCTAACACTTATCGTTCCATCACCTATGCTGATACAGTAATAGCAATGGGAGCTAAATTAACAGATCCTGGTACTCCAGGAGGTAACGTGTATTACTTAGGAGGACACGACTATTCAAAGGGGGGCGGGAAAAACAAAGCCACTCCTGATTTAAGTACGATTGAGAAAATCAATGCATTACGTCTTTATCTAAATGCTGCTTTTGTGCCGAGTAGAAACTCTAATAACGCATGGGCAAACGCGGGAGAGCCAAGTGTTGAAATTGGCTGCAGTGACAGCGTAGTACTCGGGTGTGAACCAACTGGACCTCCACTTTCAACGTTTCGTTGGATACCCGCTACAGGTTTGAGTTGTACTACCTGCCCCAATCCCGTGGCACGTCCAGCAGAAACAACTACCTATGTGGTAGAAGTCACCAATGGCTGCATTGCAAGAGATACGATACAAGTAGTAGTAGAACCACTTCCAATTGCAGGCTTCACTAGCACTACTGTTTGCGAGGGAATTGCGACCGAATTTACCGATACATCTACTATTTCAAGTTTTTGGTCCTGGGATTTTGGTGATCCAGCATCAGGAACAGGCAACACCTCTTCTTTACAAAATCCAACACACGTTTTCAGCAGAAGTGGAAGTTTTGAAGTACGACTTATTGCAGGCACACAACCTGAATGTTCAGATACGGTTACAACCACTGTAGTGGTAAATCCAACACCCTTGGTTTTAGTTAATTCTCCTACGATATGTGAAGGGGAGGATGTCGTTTTAACCGCCAGTGGTGCAAATAGTTACGTGTGGTCAACAGGTGAAATTACGCCTACAATTACAGTGAGCCCCACCACTACCACTGCTTATACTCTTACAGGAACGACCGATTTGTGTTCTTTTGACACGACAGCTACTGTAACCATAGCCCCACCACTAGTTCCGAAGGCTACCAGTAAACCTGTGAATTGTTTTGGAGGAAATGATGGAACGGCATCGGTACATACACTTATAGAAAATCCCGACTACACCTATAGTTGGAATACTGATCCGGTTCAAACTACAAACAAAGCGATTGACCTCATTGAGGGAAAGTACATTGTAACTGTTACAGATACCAATGGATGCAGTGATACTACCAGTGTATTTGTTACTGAGCCACCCCCTCTTGTGCTAACAACTAGTATGACGGATGTGTCCTGCAAAGGTAGTGATGATGGTAAAGCTCAGGTATCCGTCAGTGGAGGAACCGCACCTTACACTTATCGTTGGGCTACTAGTCCAGAACAAACTGCTGCTGAAGCCACCGGTTTAGAGGCTAATACTTATAAGGTATTTATTACCGATGTGAATGATTGTATGGATTCGACCACAGTTACCATTAACGAACCGTTATCTGATTTCACATTAGATACGGCTACTACCCCAGTAAGCTGCTTTGGTGGCAGTGATGGTTCAGCAAGTCTAACTGTTGGCGGGGGAACAACGCCATATACCTATCTTTGGAACTCAAGCCCGGAGCAGCTGACATCCACAGCTACTAATTTACCAGCAGGAAATTATTTAGCGACAGTTACAGATTTTAATAATTGTAGTGATACTATTCGTGTTTTTATTTCCGAACCCGACTCTATTACACTCGAAACAAGCGTGGTTCACCCAACTTGCTTAATTGACGGCTCTATAAGTTTGGGAGTTAACGGTGGTAACCCTCCATTTACCTATCGTTGGAATACAAGTCCAGAACAAACCACCGCAAATGTCAATGACCTGACAGCAGGTATTTATGAAGTGACGGTCACCGATGCGAATAGTTGCCTATTTATAGCAACAGATACTTTATTAGCACCTTCTTTACCCCTTGCTGATTTTACATTCACTACTGGATGTGTGGGCACGGTCACCAATACGTTTACCGACCAATCTACTCTTGCCTTAGGTAACATTACCTCATGGGCATGGGATTTTGGAGAAGCTTCTGCAACTTCTACAGAACAAAACTCTTCTCATATATATTCAGAAGCTGGTACTTACCCTGTTTTTTTAACCGTTACTACCGATAAAGGGTGTGAAGATACCCTAACTAAATTAGTTGAAGTATATCCAATTCCTCAGGTTGACTTTGGTCCACCCAAAGAGGGCTGTGCGCCAGTGTGCATAGAATTCAAAGATTTCTCTACTGTTTCCAGCGGTTTTATTCAGAGTTGGTTATGGACATTTGGGAATTCTTCAACCAATGAAAGCACCTCTTCTCAAGAAAATCCTTCCCATTGTTACAAAACCACAGGCACTTATAAAGTTACACTTCGAGTTGTTTCGAACCATGGTTGTTCTGCTTCATTAACGCAGGATGATTTGGTCAAAGTACACCCGTCTCCACAAGTTGATTTGGGATCCGATCGGATTATATGTAGTGAAGAAAGTAGTGACTTGCCTCCGACTACTTTATTCAATGCCGGTGCTGGACTATCGTTTTCATGGCAACCAAACGGGGAAACTAAACCCGTTATCACTGTGGAGGCCCCAGGTACTTATAGCGTGACCGTGAGCAATGAATGGGGCTGTAATTCAGATGCTTCCGTTAATGTGCGAGAAGTATGCCCTCCTCGCTTGTTTGTTGGAAATGCCTTTAGTCCCGATGGTGACAATATCAATGATGAATACACTGTATATAGCGTACATGTTGGTGCTTATCAAATGCTGATTTTTAATCGATGGGGAGAAATTATCTTTGAATCTTTAGATAAAAACAAATTTTGGAATGGTATGTATCGAGGTGAATTAATGCCCATTGGCGTTTATCCGTGGTTAATTATTTATGAAGGGGATTCAGAAGAATACCGTGGGCCTTATCGATTAGAAGGCAGCGTGACGGTAGTGAGATAGTAAAAATGAAGTTGAAAGGTATTAACTATGTAGTGGTGATCATTGGTGTGACTTTATTGGTTTCTTGTCAAAGAGTTAGGTACCGTCATGACAATAAAAACAGGATGACAAAAAAAGCAGAAAAAGCAATGACGTTTTTGTCTGATCAGGCAGTAGAAATCACACAAGAGAATATTGAGCATAGAGATGAGAAAGTAAAGAAAGCAACTAAAAGAGCTAAGAGAAGGGAAAAAGAACTAAAAGAGTTGAATGAAAATACCAGTAAAGTAAAGCGTAAAGAAGATGAACAGGTGGAGTTTAAATTTTATTAAAATGAAAAAAACTCTAAAAAATAGAAAGCACTGTTTTGGGTTAATTGTGTTATCCTATATTGCCTTCGTTTGCCCTGCCCAGGATATTCAATATTCTCAATTTTATGCTAATGTTTTGTATTTGAATCCCGCATTTGCTGGAAATGTGCATGCTACGCGAGGTATTTTTCATCAACGCTTACAATGGCCATCGTTAGATGCTAAATACATCACCTCACACGTGTCAGTAGATACCTATTTCAGTGAAGTTAACAGTGGTGTTGGTCTAATGATATATAAAGATTGGCAAGGTTCTAATACCCTTTCTTCCGTAGAAACAGCCCTTCAATATGCGTATGAGTTACATTTATCTCGAAAATATTCTTTTAGAGCAGGCCTGCAAGTAAGTTATGTTTCTCGATTTATTGACTACTCGGTGCTTGACTTTCCTGATCAGTACAGCAAAAATGGGTACTTAGGATCTCAAACTAATCAACCAATCAACTCAGACAATGTTCGATATGTAGATTTCACCTCTGGTGGAATTTTTTACTCCAGCAACTACTGGTTAGGTTTGGCTTATGCACACATGACTCAACCTGACCAATCTTTTCATGAGGGGGGCAGCCGACTTCCCTATAAGGTGGATTTTACGGCTGGATATCGAATTGATATAGAGAAAAAAAACACAACAAAACAGGTTGATCTAGGAAAAGACGTCTACCTAACTCCAACAATCCATTATAAAGCACAAGGCAGATCGGATCAGTTTGATTTAGGAGTTTATTTTCTTTATGACCAACTCATAACTGGGGTGTGGTATCGAGGTATTCCTCTTTTGAAACAATACAGAAGAGGTTTGCAAAACAATGAATCAATCGTAGGTATTATCGGTTGGAAAATTAACCGACTGAGTATGAGTTATAGTTATGATTTCACCGTTTCAAAATTAACTCGAGCTGGTACAGGAGGTTCTCACGAAGTTAATATCACTTATATCTACAACCGTGGCTACAAGAAAAACAAAATGATACGAAAAATTCCTTGTCCTGATTTGTAGTAAATGGATTTTTTTGATGCAAAAGATTGTCGTATGCTAATTATTTAATCAAGAATTTAGGTAATGAGTTATTCAAATTAAATTTTAACCCTTCACCACTTCCCCATACAAATCAAAGTCTGAAGCATCGGTAATTTTAATGTTAGCAAAGTCACCAATAGAAACGTAGGTGTTTTTAGCATCCACTAACACCTCGTTATCCACTTCTGGAGAGTCAAACTGGGTTCTACCGATAAAATAGCCACCTTCTTTACGATCAAAAAGAACTTTCTGCGTAGTTCCGATAAGCTTCTTATTATTTTCAAAAGCAATTTCCTGCTGTATGCCCATCAATATTTCCTGACGTTCTTGTTTCTCTTCGTCAGACAAATCATCTTCCATCGAATAAGAATGTGTACCATCTTCATGGGAGTATGTGAATACACCCAGTCGGTCAAATTTCATTTTTTCAATAAATTGACACGATTCTTCAAAGTCTTCTTGAGTTTCACCCGGGTGACCGGTAATCAGCGTGGTTCGGATAGCAATGCCCGGGACTTGTTCTCGAATGGTGTTGATGAGTTCTTCTGTCTTTTCACGTGTAATCCCTCTTCGCATCAACTTCAATACTTTGTTCGAGCCAGACTGGAGCGGAATATCTAAATAATTACAAACATTAGGATGTTTCGCCATCACTTCCAATACATCCAGCGGAAAACCAGAAGGGTAAGCATAATGCAACCGCACCCATTCAATACCATTTACGTTGGCTAGTTTTTCTACTAAAGTTGCTAACTCACGTTTTTTATAGATGTCAAGACCGTAATAAGTTAAGTCCTGAGCGATTAAAATCAATTCTTTGGTACCTCTTTTTGCTAATGATTCAGCTTCCTTTACCAACTCTTCCATCGGTCTGGAAACGTGACCACCGCGCATTAATGGGATAGCACAAAAGGAACAAGGTCGATCGCAACCTTCAGCAATTTTTAAATAAGAAAAGTGAGCAAGAGTGGTGGTTATTCGTTCGCCCACTAACTCATGTTTGTAATCGATATCAAATTTTTTTAAGAGGAGCGGTAAATCTAATGTACCAAAAAAAGCATCAACTTGGGGTATTTCAGCTTGCAAGTCGTCTTTGTAGCGGTGCGATAAACAACCCGTGACATATAACTTATCAATTACACCATTGTCTTTTGCTTCTGCATATTGTAGAATGGTATCAATTGATTCCTGTTTAGCATTATCAATAAACCCACAAGTATTTACGATGATGATGTTCGCATCTTCCCCTTCCAACTCATGGTGTGTATCTACACCACCTCCTTGTAGTTGGGTAATGATGTTTTCAGAATCGACTAAGTTTTTTGAACAGCCCAACGTAATGACGTTCACTTTGTCTTTTTTGTTACCGCGAGTTTTCAATCGAGTAGGGGTTTATTTCTTTTGGAAAAGGGAATCCACAAATTCTTTCTTGTGGAATATTTGAAGGTCTTCCATTCCTTCTCCGACACCAATGTATTTCACTGGGATTTGAAACTGGTCAGATATGCCAATAACTACTCCGCCCTTAGCAGTGCCATCCAGCTTAGTGATGGCAAGCGAACTGACATCAGTAGCTTTAGTAAATTCTTTCGCTTGAAGAAATGCGTTTTGCCCAGTACTTCCGTCCAGCACTAACAATACTTCATGTGGAGCAGCTTCATTAAATTTTTGAACTACACGCTTAATCTTGGAAAGCTCGTTCATTAAGTTCACTTTGGTATGTAGACGACCTGCTGTATCAATAATTACGATATCAGCATGCTCTTCAACACCTCTTTTTACGGCATCAAAAGCTACCGAAGCAGGGTCTGTGTTCATTCCGTGAGAAACCACAGGAACATCCACTCGTTTTCCCCAAAGGATCAGTTGATCTACAGCAGCAGCTCTGAACGTATCCGCAGCACCAAGCACTACTTTTTTACCTTGTTGCTTGAATTGGTATGCCAGTTTTCCTATGGTGGTAGTTTTACCTACACCATTGACTCCAACCACAAGCAACACATAAGGGCCGTCAGTTTTAGGGATTTGAAAGTCATGAAAATCAGCTGTGTCGTTTTGGATTAAGACATTAGCGATTTCTTCTTTTAATATTTTATCAAGTTCAGCTGTGCCGAGATATTTATCTTGAGCCACACGCGCCTCAATTTGTCTGATGATTTTTAACGTGGTATCCACACCCACATCTGAGGTAATTAAAATTTCTTCTAACTCATCTAATACATCAGCATCTACAGTAGATTTACCAACAACTGCTTTGCCTAGTTTTGAAAAAAAACTTTCATTAGTTTTTTCTAAGCCCTTATCGAGTGTTTCTTTTTTCTCTTTTGAGAAAAGTCCAAATAGTGCCATAGATGTGAGAAATTATAATTTCTAAGAAACGCAAAAAGTCCCCAAGGGACTTTTGCAAAATAATAATATGAGTTGTTTAGCTTATTTTTTAGCTAAAGTCTCTTGCACAAGTTCGTTAGGAACCATTTCCTCTTTGAACATGTAAGCTCCAGTTTTTGGAGAACGTACAGTTCTAATCACTTTTGTATAACCTTTACCGCTTTTATCTTTCAGCGTTGCTACTACCTTCTTAGCCATGATTACTTAATTTCTTTGTGAACAGTATATTTATTCAAAACAGCGTTATACTTTTTAAGCTCTAAACGCTCAGTAGTATTTTTTCTGTTTTTAGTAGTGATATAACGTGAAGTGCCAGGCATTCCACTGTCTTTGTGCTCAGTGCACTCCATGATCACTTGAACTCTATTTCCTTTCTTAGCCATTTCCTTGCAAATGATTAGTTACTTATCCGAGAATGTTTCCGTTCTCTCTTGCTTTTTTCAATACTGCAGCCAAACCATTTTTATTAATAGTTCTTAGAGCAGTTGAAGATACTTTCAATGTAATCCAACGATCTTCTTCTGGTAGATAGAATCGTTTCTTGAAAAGATTTGGTAAAAATCTTCTCTTAGTTTTTATGTTCGAGTGAGAAACATTGTTTCCTACTTGAGGTCTCTTTCCAGTTATTTGACAAATTCTTGACATGATTTATCCGCTTTTTTCAAATGGGTCACAAATGTCTCATTTTTTGTGGAAAACTCAAAGCTTCCTTAAGAAATATTTCAAAGTATTTTGAATAAGTAAGATATTAGACTGTTAGAGCTGAGATATTAGATTGTTAGAATCAAGAACCAACAGTCAATCACCAAGTGAAAATTTGAGCAGGTACATATCGTCAAAATGGTTTTTTGTTATAACTCGTCATTCTCGAAATGCGGAATGTAAATAAAAATATTAGGAATTTCATTGTTCCGATAGCTCATCGGAATGGAAACCTTAGCAGCTCGATTTCTATCGAAATACCCCTGATATTTTGTGAAAAACAAAATTCTGCAGTGACGTAACTTAAATCTCACGTTTAAAAATCTAATATCTAATAAAGAAGTATTGAGTACAGAGTACAAAGTATTGAGACAAAAAATGCAACAATAGCTAAATGATAACCGCTAATAGCTTTCTAAAAAATCTAACATCTAACATCTCAAAATCTCCTATCTTTGAATTATGAATATCAGACCACGCAGAAACCGAAAGTCAGAAGGGATAAGAAACCTAGTTCAGGAAAATTGGGTAACCAAGCATGATTTATTGTTTCCACTTTTTTTGTTGCCGGGTGAAAACAAACAAGAGGCAATTAAGTCGATGCCAGGTATTAACCGTTTTTCGTTGGATTTACTTTTAAAAGAAATTGAGCAATGCATGAACATGGGATTAAAAGCCTTTGCAGTGTTCCCTTGTTTGCCTGAATCAGCCAAAGATAAATTTGCTACGGAGAGTGCGAATAAAGAAGGACTGTATATAAAGAGTCTAGAAAAAATAAAGCAGGAATTTCCTGAGTCTGTTATTATGACGGACGTGGCGATGGATCCTTATAGTTCAGATGGCCATGATGGCTTAGTAAAAGATGGTAAAATCCTCAATGACGAAACGTTGGCAATTCTTGTTAACATGTCATTAGCCCAAGCAGAAACAGGAGCAGATATGATAGGACCTTCCGACATGATGGATGGAAGAGTGGGTGCCATTCGGGAAGCTTTAGATAAAAAAGGGTTTACAGAGACTTCTATTATTTCTTACACCGCAAAATATGCCAGTGCTTTTTATGGTCCTTTTCGGGATGCTTTGGATTCAGCGCCCAAGTTTGGTGATAAAAAAACCTATCAAATGAACCCGGCTAACAGTAAAGAAGCATTAATTGAGGCTGATTTGGATATTGCTGAAGGTGCAGATATTATTATGGTGAAACCAGGCTTGCCTTATTTAGATATCATCAAATCATTAAAAGACAATTATGCCACGCCAATAGCCGCTTATAACGTTAGTGGGGAATATGCGATGGTGAAAGCGGCAGCAGAAAAAGGGTGGTTGGATAATGACAAAGCGATTGCTGAAATGCTGATGTCGTTTAAAAGAGCAGGTACCGACTTAATTTTGACCTATTTTGCGAAAGAGGCGGTCGCAAAAAAGCTCGTAGGTTAATAAAATCAGTTTTTATTATGCTTTTATAACTTCAAGGGTTACTTTTGGACTTTATTACTGATAAAGTTACATGAATCAACTAGTACAACTTATCAAGAAGAGTCTTTTCCTTCTTGTTTTTTGCGTTTTCTCGAACAGTTTTGGACAAGCAGGTAACCTAAATAATGATATAGGTGTTTTTGCAGCAGCAGATATAAACTATGAATGTCTAGGCGGTGGTCAATACAAAATAACACTAGATGTTTACGCAGAGTGTGGTTATTTTGATGGCTCGTTAAATAATAAAGACAATTACCCTATAACTATCGAATCCAAATCTTTAGGTATAAAAATAGAGCCTAAAGTTTTGAAACCAACGTCTGGTCCTGCACGAGAAGGGAAAGAGATAAACATATATTGTCCAGATCAGCCCTCACAATGCGACACTAGAGATCAAGCTTCATTTAGAGGGTTAAAAAAATATACTTTTTCAACAACAGTGAATTTAGATCAGCTGGGAAAAGCCAATGATTGGAAAGTGTTTTGGTCTCGAAACAATAGAAGTGCAGAAATTACCACAATCGGGAATAATCAGCCCTACCATACAGAAGCGTTAATAAATAACACTACCGTTTGTAATTCTACTCCAACAATTGCTATTGAATCTGTTTTTAGTATCAAAAAAGGGATTCCTGAGACAAAACAATTAGGGGCTTCAGATGTAAATAATAATAGGTTAGAATACACTATAGTCTCTCCACTACAAGGGTTAAATGACCCAATAGATTATAACGGGGGTGTTAGTGCTACGCAACCGTTTGGAGCAGGGAAAACAATATCAATTAATGGTTCAGGACAATTATCTATACCAGCAATTGATCAAGCTGGAGTAAATGCCAATTTTGATGTGTTGATTTCGGAATTTAATGGTAATACAAAAGTAGGCGAAAGTAGAAAATCATTTCAAATAACCACTTTAGAAACTGAGAATACTGCCCCTGTCATTTCTGGGATTAATGGTACTAATGATACGGTGATAACCGTTTGTGCAGGTGATCGACTAGCTTTAGCATTAACCGGAACTGATCCAGATGGAGATAAGATGCGCTTCTTAGGCAACCCTCAAATAATACCTCAAAAATCTATTCCTTTTTCAAGAAATACTATTGATGCCAATCCAAATTTTAAATATACAGAAACCCCAAGTGGTACTTTCAATTGGCAAACCACCACTTTAGATGTAGGTGTTTATACTGTTGTGGTAACTTTAGAAGATAATGCCTGTCCAGTGAATTTAACTACAACAAAAGAGTTTACAATTCGCGTAAACCCTATACCTACTTTTAGTTTAGGGCCTGACGCTCCATTTAACTGTGATAATCCTCAAGTGTTTGATCCAGAGATAACCAATGCGGTTGGTAACTTAAGTTATTCGTGGTCGCGGTGGTTTGTAACTACAATTATTCCAATAGATACAGTGGATGTGTCATTTCAAACAGAAAAGAAATTGGAGTTGACTGGTCCTGGGCAATTTTTGTTGGAAGTAAGCGATGATGCCGGTTGTTCAAAAAGCGATCGGATAATTATTTATGAAAGTCTTTATGGAACTATGGGTTTTTATGGTCGTTGTATAGGACAAACCACAACATTTGAAGATGAATCAGCGTTCGTTGGAAGTGAGTTTGTTTCACGGAAATGGACGATAGAAACAAAAGCAGAGACTACTGATGAACAAATATTTACCCATAAATTTCCTGGGTTAGGTAGTTATGATGCTCAATTAATCGTTGAAGATAAGTTAGGTTGTATTGATACAATCGACCGTGTAGTTGAGGTTGTAGAAGAACCTATAGCAGCGCTAAGTTTAGTTGATTCATGTTCAGCTTTTCTTGATGGTACTTATGAAAGAGGTGGAGTAGACTTTATTGATGCAAGTATCTATCAATCTGGAGATGGTTTTGGAGATGTGGAATGGACTATAAGCACGCTAGCTGGTGATGAATTAGATGTGTTGGTTCCTCCACAACCAAATGGACTTTTAGACCGATGGTTTGATTATGGATTTCCAGACTCGGGACTTTATATCATTAAAACAGAAATCAATACAAGTGCATCTTGTCAGGCAAGCAAAATTGACACAGTGCACATTGTTCAGCGACCAAAATTGAAATTAATTTCTGATTCAGTGTACTCAATTAATTGTGCTAATCCTGATACCGTTTTTCAAGTAACTTTAGATGATCACTTTATTGGCACGAGTGGTTATGAATTTTGGTATTTTGATCAAGATAGTGTGAAGTCTGATGTTAAATCTTTTATAGATCCAAAATCAGTTTTTGATGTAGAAATAGACACCGTAGGAGTATATACAATTTGGGTAAAGGATTCAAAAGGATGTGAACATTTTCAATCCGTAGAAGTGGAATTTTCGACCGAAGCCACTTTAGGTTATGAATTACAATGTTCAGAGGGGGCAATACAATTTCGTGATTTGTCAATTATTGACACCACAGATAGAACTATAATAAGTTGGGATTGGGATTTTGGAGACAATTCGTCTTCAAATCTTCAAGAACCTACTCATTTGTATTCGGCACAAGGAGATTATCAAACAATTTTAACAGTTACAGATTCAAAAGGCTGTACTAATTCTGACACATTAAAGGTGTATTATTCTTTTCCTAAGTCAGATTTAAAAGTCACTCCAGATATTGAAGTGGTAAAGTTATGTGTTAGTGATCAGCTTACTGCTTCGAACTTAGTTTTAACAGCTGGAACACCTTATCATATCGATGATTTAGTATGGAGGTTTCAAAAAGCTAACGGAAGTTTAGATACGTTTTATTATGATAATTTTCCTACTGATCCACTTATGATAACTAAAGGATTGGTTCAACAATACATTTTGGCAGATACAACATCTCAGTTAAAAATTGAAAATGAAGTTACTTATAATAGGAACATTGCAAATCCAGTAAGTGGAACTAGCGCTTGTAATAAAGTATTTGAAGTTTCTAAAGATTTCACTGTATTCCCTGAATTTAAGGGTGATATTTTTGATAACCGAGTATGTTTAGGTGATTCTGCTATTTTTAGGTTTGACCGTTCGGTAAATAAAGATATTTTGGTGGAGTCGGTAACATGGACATTTAGAAGTTCTCAAACAGGTGTCATAATAGCCCAGACAACAGATTTGGACCCCCAAGTGTTTATAGATGAAAATGAGTTTACTCGAGGACCAGGGCAAATGGGTGTTACAGCGAGGTTCGTTGATGTGAATGGCTGTGTGTTAAACAAAGTGGCTACCTTTGAGGTAGATGAAGTGACCTCTAAACCAAATTGGGATTTTGATGAAATAGTGTGTAGGGGTGAAAAAGTTCTATTTACGTTAAAAGCAGATCAGGGAGATGTTGATTATTGGCAAGTAAATCAAAATTTTAGTGATTCATTAATAGCCGGTAATTTTATAGCCCCAACTTTTGATCAAGATGTTGTGGGTTCACCACAAATTGTATTTGATGAACCAGGGGTTTTTCCTGTATCTATGTTTCTAATAAAAAATGTATCTATTCAATCAGGGAAAATTTGTCGAGCTCGAATTGATGATACCATTCGAGTAAACGATGTACCATCATACAACATTGAGTGGGACACGGTCTGTTCGGCTGTTTCACCAACTACCTTTATCAACAGCTCAACCATCAATGGTAATTTTGGAAAAGTGGTTGACTACCGTTGGGATTTTGGTGATGGTTCTGAGCAAGTAATTACTCCTGCTGGTCAAGTTGAAGTGAAACATCGCTATGCTAATGGAGGAAATTTCACCGTGAAAGTTACGGCAACCACCGAAGAACAATGTAATCAATCGGATACTACGTTTTCTATTTATGTAAGGCCTACACCAATTGCAAAATACGAGACTGATCAAGAATTTATGGAGGCGAATGAGTTAATCACATTTATGGATGCTTCTGAAACATATGGAGCGTATAAGGACTCCATCTTCTGGGATTTTGGTTACCCAGGTAAGTTTAATGGGGAAATTGTTAGCGTGGAGTGGGATACCGTAAATGTTTATCAAGTCTATCATTACATCAAAACTTCTGATGGCTGTGAAGATGATACAACTTACCGAATTGACTTGAACACTTATTTAGATTTACCTAATGCCTTTTCTCCTAATAATGATGGTACTAACGATGAGTTATTTCTGATTTATAAATCAATAGAAGAACTCTATACCTACAAAATATACAACCGTTGGGGTCAGGAGATTTTTGATGCTGAAGGAGATTTAACACGCGGTTGGGACGGAACTTATAATGGAACAGACCAAGAAGTTGGGGTGTATGTAGCGCATGTCAAAGCGCGCGGTGCTTATGATACACTATTTAATTTTAAAGTTAATGTACGGTTGATCCGCTAATTAGTAAAGTATAATGAAAGTAAATAATCTGTTTTTAGCGAGCTGTTTTTCCATCATATCGCTAGTTAGTTTCGGCCAGGATCATCATTTTTCCCAGTTCTACGCTACTCCGCTAATTACCAATCCTGCTAACACGGGTAATTTTAGTGAAGATTGGCGGTTTAGTGCCATTCATCGAAATCAATGGAGCGGAATCGGTTCTTCATTCATCACTTCAGCTGTGGGGTTCGACATGAACTTTAGTGGTGGTTTTATCGGTCAGGATAAAATGGGGGTAGGTGTTGTGTTCTTAAAAGATGCAATCGGTGAATCAAGCTTATCGAACAATACATTCCTGCTATCAACAGCGTGGCACCGAAGAGTAGATCATCAAAAACGACACAAAATATCATTAGGGGTACAAGGAGGCTTAATTCAAAAGAGTTTGAATAGTAGTGGACTTCAATTTGGTAACCAGTATCAGAACTATGTATTCAATCCTGATTTAAGTAATGAAGAAAACCTGAGTCGGTTGAACCAAAGTTATATTGACATAGAAGCGGGTTTAGGTTGGCATTTTCTACTTAAAAGTAATATTGAGTTGGAGTCAGGTATCGCAGTTTACCAGTTGACTACGCCTCAGGAAAATTTCACAGAAACAGTCGACTCGCTTTTCAAATCGAATGACTTAGGCAACAGATTATCCTACACTGCTGGAGCAATATTTAAAGTCGGTCACGGTATCACAATTAACCCGAGGGTGTTGTTTATGGGGCAAAGTAAAGCACGCGATATCAATGCAGGCGCTTCGTTAGGTTATCCAGTAGGTAAAAAGCAAGATGTAACCTTATTGGCAGGGATTTACACGCGCTTTGGCGATGCCGCTATTTTCAAGGCTGGTTTTAAGTATAAAAATATCACAACAAGATTTAGCTACGATGCAACTTACAGTGGTTTAAATGCAGTGAAAGAAGCTGCAGGAGTTGGTAATACATTAGGTGCCTGGGAGCTCTCCATAATTGTGGTAGGTCGCTTCAGAAAAGATGATCAAAATTATACCGTTCCATGTGGTATTTTTTAAACAAAGAAATTAAGATGAAGCAGTTCGTAATATTGACAGTGGTTGGAATTCTTTCTATTGGATTCTCTTTTTCTCAAGATAATGATGAAGTAAACCACGGTGGTAAACATCACGGGATTGAAAACCATGCTCATTGGGTGAAGGTGAAAAAAGCAGATAACTTACTAATTCAACATAGTTATTATAATGCCGTTGATTTATACAAAGAAGTAGAAATAGATATTCCAGATAACGAATATTTACAGCATCAGATGGCTAATGCTTATTTTGTGTCTCGTGATTATGCTAATGCTGAAAAATATTTTTTGAGAGCAACGAGTCATAAAAATCATGATGATGAATACCCAATGGATCGGTTCAAATATGCTGAAACATTGAAAATGAACGGAAAGTATGATGACGCAACTGTTCAATTTGAATACTTTATTAAGCAAAATCGAAGAGATCGGTCGGCTGATATGAAATATTGGACAAGGATTGCCAGCAATGAAGTTAAGTCGTGTAATTATGCTAAGTCAGTAGTGAATGAAGATTCTACTTTTCATACCGTTGAGTTTATCGATGGTGATGTTAATCATGCTTACACCGACTTTTCTCCATACCCACAAGGAAAAAACGAATTGTATTTTGCTTCACTTCGCCAAGATTCTGTATTAGGTTATAATAAAAACGAAGATGTTTATTATCCAGTAAAATTATATTCTAGTACAAAAGAAGATAGTATATGGAGTGAGCCTAAGGAATTACCCTTTAACCATGAGTTTGAACACACAGCAAACATCGTGCTGTCACCTGATGGTAAAAGAGCATATTTTACTCGTTGCTTTCAAGATAGACACAACAAAGTTATCTGTAATATTTTCTATAGTGATAAAGACAGTTTGAATAACCAATGGGGAACAGCTCACAAAGCAGGTGGAGGAGTAAATTCTGGCAGCTATACCAGTACACAACCAGCAGTTGAGCATTATAAAAAAAGACGAAGAAGACGGTACTTAGAATATGATATTTTATACTTTGTTTCCGATCGTCCTAATGGTCAAGGTGGTACCGATATTTGGTTTACCGAAGTAAATGGTAATAAATTCAGTACCCCTGAAAACTGTGGTAGACGAATCAATACGATGCGTGATGAAATCACACCTACATATGATCAGAAGGAGAAGAAGCTATATTTTAGTTCAAACTATCATTGGGGTATAGGTGGATATGATGCATTTGTATCTTCTGGTTCTCAGAAGCGGTTTTCTAAACCAGAGAACTTGGGGGTGCCAACAAATTCATCCTATGACGATACGTATTATGTGCCTGTGGTCGACAAAAAGGATTCGCTTGATTATGGTTATTTAGTATCTAACCGACCTGGAGGTATTGCCTTAACAAGTGAAACCTGTTGTGATGATATTTATGAATACCAAGAGTATATCCCTGAGTACATCAGCTTAGAAGGAATTGTAAAAGAAGAGTATGTGGCAACGCATGATACTGTGATGAAACAAGATAGTGGGGTAGTTACAGTTAAGAATTTAAGTAAAGTGGATAGTGCAAGTGTTGTGGTCAATGACTCTATCTTACCCCTTAGAAAAGCAGTTGCTGCACGGGTGGGTTATGTGAGGAAGAAAAGCATTACTCAGGTAGAAGAGGAGGGTTTAAATCCTTCGATTGAAAATTTACAAGAGCATATTGTTTGGTTAGATAGTACGGATAGATCTGGCGAGTTTTCTTCAAAGTTACTGAAAGGTAAAAAATATGCTTTAGTGGTGGAAAAAGAAGGTTATAACTCTAAAATGATAGATTTAGATTCGGTGCTCACACAGCAAGGTGATTTATCGAATGTCGAAATAACGCTTCCTAAAAAGGTGCAAAAAATGGATTCTTCCGCAACTTCAAAACCTAAATCAATTGCTTTTGAAGAAAGAGAAAAACTTTCTCTAGATACCGAAACGGAGCATTTAGAAAAAGACTCTAAACTATTGCTTGACAACATGTATTTTGACACCAACCAAGATAAAATTAAAGCAAGTTCAAAACCATCTTTAGAGTTGTTATTAGCTTTCATGAAAAAGCATGATGGAATAAAGATTGAAATTTCGGGTCACACAGACAGCAGGGGGAATGATGATTATAACTTAGACTTATCACAGCGTAGAGCAGAAAGCGTGATGGATTATTTGATTAGTAATGGTGTGGATGAAAAGCAACTTGTAGCAAAAGGCTATGGTGAAACAGAACCAATTGCTCCCAATCAAAACAAAGATGGTTCAGATAATCCTGAAGGAAGAAAGCTAAATCGTAGAACAGAGATTAAGATTCTTTCAAATAAGAAATAAATGTCTTGAGTTCGACAAATACTTAGTACTACTCTGGGTACCTTAGCCTTGTTATGAAAATACAAGGCTTTTTTTATGCGCTATTAGTACTATTCTGTTCCTGTGTAGGAACAGATTTTATTGATGATAGTGATTTAACTCCTAATTCGGTTGATACTGATGATTCAACACGGGTTTATCGTGGAGAATTTTCGGGGATTGGAAATTATGATGTTGAAGGTACGGTTACCTTATACAAAAACACTGTGGGAGAATTAATAATGGAATTTGCAGACGACTTCAAATCTTCTAATGGTCCTGGCGTGTATATTTATTTAACTAATTCACCTGAGTCAGTAGGAGGTGGAGTAGAGCTTGGAGCAATAATATCTAATTCAGGTAGCCAAAAGTATAATGTGTCAATGATTAACAGCAGCGTTGAAATCAACACCTATTCCCATGTGCTTGTTCACTGTAAACCATTTAATGTACCCTTTGGCTATGCTGCTCTTAACTAGTCCGATGAAACGAATTGTTTTTTTTCTATGTGTTGTCCTGTCTTTTCATTCTTTTGCCGGAGGTGGTTGGTCTCAAAAAAAAGGGGAAGGGTTTTTTTACCTCTACCAACGAATGTTGAGAGGCAAGAAATTCTTTGCGAATGACAAAAGCATAGTAAATATTGCAACAACAGGTGCTTATTTCACTTCTTTGTATGGTGAATATGGGGTTACAAATCGTTTAACAGCAATTGGAACAGTGCCGCTTTTTGTGCGTGTCACTAAGAATGCTGTTGATTATTCCAGTGGACTTTACATTCCTGGTGATCAGGTCAATAGTTTTGGAGACGTAGATTTAGGTTTAAAATACGGCTTAATTCAAGATAAGCCGGTAGTCCTGGCGGTCTCACTTTTAGCAGGTATTCCTTCTGGGAATCCTAAAGGAGGAAGTTCAGAAATTTTACAAACCGGGGATGGCGAGTTTAATCAGCAAGTACGGTTTGATGTGAGTGGAGGGTTCAATAGCGGTATTTATTTGTCTTCTTATGCCGGGTTTAACAACAGAACGAATGGTTTTTCAGATGAGTTTCACTACGGAATAGAAGTAGGTTATGCAAAAAATAAGTTGCTGTTGATGTTAAAATCCACAGGAGTGGAGTCTTTCTATAATGGAAATGCTGCAATCATTCAAACGGGAATCTTCTCTAATAATATTGAATATTTATCAATTGGTTTAGAAGGCGGGTACTATCTTGATAAAGCTAAAAAAGTGGGTGTTTTAGGTGGTGTCAATGGTGCTTTTTTTGCTAGAAACTTATTAGCAGTTCCATCCATTCATCTAGGTATTTTTTATCAAAAACGGAAATAGCAGATAGTTAAGAATTTTTCTTTTTATCTTTCATTTATGATTGATTTACACCTTTTCACTACAAGGATCTTTCTTGCCCTCGGCATGGGGTTATTGATTGGCTTAGAACGCGAATGGAGAAACAAAAACAGTGGTATACGCACCAATTCTATGGTGGCGATGGGGTCAGCAATTTTTGTATTAATCTCTATTAAAATAGTCGATGGTAACGATGACGTCACGCGTATAATAGGTCAAGTGGTAACGGGAGTAGGGTTTTTAGGTGCCGGGGTTATTTTCAGACAAGGTGCCAATGTTCATGGTCTCAATTCTGCAGCAACAATTTGGTGTAGTGCAGCAATTGGATGTTTATCCGCATCGGGGTTTATTTTTGAAGCATTGATAAGTACAGGTTTTGTCCTTTTTACAAACATTGTGATTTTACCCTTGGAAAGGTGGCTTGCCCGTAGAAGAATAAAACGAAGAGGCTCTAAAGGAAAAGTAGTTAACTTAAAAGTTTAAAAATCAATTTCTAACAACTGCCCACTTAACTGGATCACCTTCATTTCAGCAATTTTAGCATCATACTTCGCAAATATTTGTTGTTGTTCTGCAGTTAATAAGTTGAGTTGTGCTTGTCTAAATTCAATCGAAGTAATTCTTCCAATTTTATTGCGTTCTTCTGTTCGATTAAAGTTTGCCTTTACCGTGTTTAAGTTCTTTTCTTGAGTCTGAAGAATAAAAAGTTTGTTTTGATAATTACCCCAGGCATTAATGAAATCACGCTCAAGTTGCTTTTCAACTTGTTCCTTTCTTACTTGTTGATTATCAATATTCACCCTTGAATTCTGAACTAAAGTTTTCGTTCTGCCCCCGTCAAATATATCCCAGTTAAGGTTTATTCCTGCAGTAAAACCTTGATTGTAGCTGGTGTTGATAAGAGAGGCTGAGTTATTAAAATTCTTGTTCCATCCATAACCTCCGTTAGCAGTTATCACAGGCAAATAATCTGACCGATTGATCATTAGATTATAGGTGGCAATGTCTACTTCTTTTTCCATTTGCATCATTGTCACATTATTGTTTTGCATTGACTCAAATAGTTTTGCTTCAGCGATGGAATCTAAAAATACGACATTTGTATCAACAGTAAATTCGGCCTTAATTTCTCTTGCCAGAATCAGATTCAGATTGTGTTTTGCATTGGCTAATTCTTGCGCTAAATTCAGATAGTTGACACTGTCGGTGTTGATGTCTACTTCCGCATTAAGTATATCGAGACTACTTCCTTGTCCATACTCCTGTTGAAATTGCACTCTTTTTAATCGCTCTTGCGAGATTTCAAGAGAGGTTTTTAAGGCTGTTAAATTCTCCGTTAACCGTACGATATTGTAATAGGCTCCAAACAACTCAAGTAAAGTTAGTTCTGCGGTTTCTCTTGCTTCAAGTTCGGTTAATTGATAGGTCTCTTGGAGTCGCTGGAAGTTGTATTTTCTACCTAGTCCATCAAAAATGGTATAGTTAACATTCACTGATGCATTAAAGCCTCGAGTGTCCACATTGGTTGCGGTTCTATCGGGTAACTCATTGTTAAAAGTTGTTTCAGAAAAATTATCTAAGCGATAATTGCCTCCAGCATTCCCCGAAACGGTGGGAAGGTATCCTGAATTATAAGTAGAAGCATTATTAGCAGCAATTGTAGTGTTGTTTTTTGAGATAACAATGCCATAATTGTTCTCTAATACTAAATCCACAGCTTCTTCTACCGTTAGTACCTTTTGACTAAAGCCACACGTACTAACAAGCATAAAGATAAAGAAGTAATTAATGCGCTTCATTCTCTTCAGATTTTTGTTCCATAATTGCTCTTTCTACTGCTTCCCTTGGTAGTCGTACACCGGTTAACTGCCAGTGAAACCATACCTTTACCCAGTTTTTAAACGAGAGTAGAATCGGTAAAACGATGAGGGTTAAAATAGTTGCTAACGCAATACCATAAGCGATAGCAATGGCCATCGGGATAAGAAACTGTGCTTGGCGACTTTTCTCTAAGATTAAAGGAGCTAGTCCAGCAATGGTCGTGACAGAGGTAAGAAATATAGCTCTAAAACGCGATTTTCCTGCATCGAAAAGGGCATCATCGAATAGCATTCCTGATTTTAGGTTTGAGTTGAATTTTCCAATGAGTACCAGTCCATCGTTGACCATAATACCTATTAAAGCGATCACTCCAAGGAGTGAAAGTATGCACAAAGGAAAGTTATGAATCCAATGTCCCCAGGCAACGCCAATCAGACTAAACGGTATCAAAAGAATAAGCAACAAAGGTTGTCCGTAAGAGCGGAAAGTAAATGCAATCACAATGTATATAGTGCCAAGGATAATGAAACCTACCTTTTTTAAGGACTTCATAAATTTAGCCGCTTCACGGTTTTGACCTTCATAAGAAGCTTTCACTGTAGGGTACTTTGCTTGTATGGTAGGGATTATGGTTTGTTGCAAATCGAGTAAAATGTCAGTGGCACTTTCTGATGGGTTTTTCAAATCAGCAGAAACTTGAATTTCTCGTACACCATCTAAATGGTTGATGGCTACTTCACCTCTGGCAATGGTGTAGTCAGCAATTTCTGATAATGGAATGCGTTTTCCCTTTGGAGAAATAATCCGCATTTCATCCAATTGTTTGATAGATTCGCGGTTATCTAAATCGTACCGCACCCACACTTTTATTTCGTCTTGTCCACGTTGGAAACGTTGTGCTTGCACACCAAAAAAACCATAACGTACTTGGTTCATCACTTCACGCGTGTTGAGTCCCATCAAATAAGCATTGTCTTTTAAGGTCAGTCTAATTTCCTTAATTCCTTCAGGGTCGGTATCGACAACATCTCTTAACAAGGCGTTTTGAAGTAAATAATCCTTGAGCTCTTTTTTTGCAGCCTTCAATTCAGACAGGTTGTTGCTAAGGAGTGAAACAGAAACCGGTGAGCCACCAAAATTCCCACCCGAGCCAAAAGAAAGGCTTTCAACCCCATAGACTGGACCAACCAAATCACTAACAGCAACAGCTATTTCTTCGGCACTAAAATCACGACTTTCACCAGGTAATAAATTTACCTGTAAAGAAGCATTGGCTGAGCCAGCGCCAATCGATTTAATGACATTTTCAACCACTTGTTGATTACCTGTCTGCTTTTTAGTATAGGTTTTGTTCACTTCCCATACCTTTTCTTCAATGTGAGAAATAATGGAGTCCGTGATTTGCACACTGGTTCCTTCGGGCATTTTTAAGGTGATTTGAACACGATCACTTGAAATTTGAGGAAAAAAGGTGGTGCGAATAATTCCCCCTCCCACTGAGCCAAAAGTGAGGATGAGTAAGGCAAGGAATAAAGCAAAAGAAGCAAATTGATTTTTTAGCATCCATCTGAGCAAAGGGGCATATCCGCGATCACGTGCATAAACCAATAATCTATTACCGTAAAAGTTGAGTTTTTGAATTTGATCTATCCCGTAATCGATAAAATTTTTGTCTTTTTTGGGAAGATCAGTTCTAAGTGCTTTTGAGTGGGCAATATGTGATGGTAAAATGATTAATGCCTCCACAAGGGAAATGATTAAAGTAAGGAGCACTACGGTGGAAACTTCGCCAAAGAAATCACCTATACGACCGTCCAGGAAAAAGAAAATCATGAAGGCTAAAATGGTTGTGATAATTGCGGACACAACGGGCGGAATCACTTCCATGGTGCCATCAATAGCCGCTTGCACAGGAGACTTACCTTTTTCATAGTGGTCATAAATGTTTTCGGCAATCACAATTCCGTCATCCACTAAAATTCCAATGACGATAATCATCCCAAAAAGCGAAAGCACATTGATGGTTACATCTAACCCTGGGGCAAAAATAAACATGCCTGCAAAGGCTACAGGAAGACCAATTGCCACCCAAAACGCTAATCGTGCATTTAAAAAAACGGTAAGGAAAAACAGGACAAGTGCCATTCCTACGATAGCATTTTCACGCAATAAGGCTGTGCGCTGCACCAAAGTGATTGAAGAATCCCGGACGATATCAAGATGGATATGGTCGTATTTCTCGTTGTATTCTTCCACGTAGTTGCGTACTGCCTCCGCAGTGGAAATCAAATCCTCTTCATTCGTGTTGCTCACGTGAATTTGTACCGAGAGGTTACCGTTAAAATACGTGGAGTTAGGTGACTCAGCAAAGCGATCACGTAAAGTAGCGACATCTTTTAACAGAATGTTCTTTCCGTTTTCATCAGTTTTTACCACTAAATGGTCTAGTTCATCGGCATAATATGAGCGACTTTTAGCACGAATGAGGTATTCTTCTAATTCTGTTTTAATGTTACCCCCCGTGATTAAGATATTTTCTTGCGTAATGATATTTGCGATTTCTTGGAAGGTAAGATTATAAGCCAACAAGTCATTTTCTCTTACTGCGATTTCAATTTCTTCTAAAGGAAAACCTTTTATTTCTACTTGCGAGAGCCCGTCAATCGTCCTTAAATCCATCTCAATGTCCTGGGCAATATGTTTAAGGCTTTTTAAGGGGATTCCTTTTCCATTGACAGAAAAGGTGATGGTTTCTCGGTGGTTATCTTGTTTGGCTACAACTACCGGTTCCATGCCTGCAGGCAAAGAAGGTACCCGGTCAACAGCGTTTTTCACATCGGATAATAGTACATCAATATCGTAGCCTTTTTCAATTTCGACCAAAATGGTAGCTGCGTTTTCATTGGAAGTAGAAGTAATTCTATCCACTCCTTCAATGCCTTTAAGGTTGTCTTCAATTTTTAAAACAATTCCTTCTTCCATTTCCGCTGGAGAAGCACCTGGGTAAGTGGCTGAAATCGAAATCATCTTGGTGTCCACTAAAGGGAAAAAGGAAGACTTCATGCTATACATGCCCACGACACCAAAGATGACAATTGCAAACATCGTGATGTTGGCAGAAATTGGGTACTTTATAAAATAGGAAATAACGCTTCTCATGTCGCTTACTTGGTGGCTTGGTGAATGTTTACCGACATGTTTTCATAAGCACCAGGAACAGATTTTTCCAGCAGTAGCGTCCCGTTTTCCAGTCCTTTCAACACCACTGTGTTTTTGGTGAAGTAAACTGGTTTAACCGTTTTCAAGGCTAACAAACCGTTATTTACCGTATACACCTCTTTACCATCAACTAACAATTTTCTAGGGATTTCTACTGCATTTTCAATTTCTTGTGCATCCAACTGCGCTTCGAGATACATTCCTTCTTTCAAATCCTTGTCTTTTACTGCAATAAATACAGCTACAGTTTGTGTGGTTAGATCCACTTTTCCATTGACCCGTGCTACTTTGCCTTTCCATGTTTTTGTGTGATCGATGTTGCTCAGCGCGACCTCTTTCCCAACCTTTAAAAGTTCGCTGTATGCTTTGTTAACAGCAACTTCCAGTTCATAAACAGACGGATCGATGAATTCGCCTAACTTTTGTCCTGTGCGAATGAGAGTACCAGGGTTCACATTAGCTTCTGTTAATACCCCGGAAAAAGGGGCGTAAATTTGAAATTTGCGGTAATGCTCCTCCATGTTCTTGATGGTGAAAAACAACGAAGTAATGTTGTTGCCATTGATGAAATATTTTTCTTTTTCTGAATTTGGTTCTGGAAGAGCGGTAAGAGATTTTTTGATATCAAACCCTTTTAAGTAGGCCTCCCATTTAGAAAAAGCGTTGGGGTAGTCCAGTTTTAAATCGGGCATAATAGCCGTAATTTGGTTATATAGATTACTTCGTTGCGACACAATATTAGCGTAATATTCACTGCCATCCATGTTTACCAGAAGATTTCCTTTTTGATAAGTTTCCCCCACCTTAAATAGTTTGTTGTTGCCCTTAAACACCCCTTGAACTTCTGCGTAAAGCTCTATTCTGCGTGCAGCTTTTAAGTTGCCATTGGCAGGTACTTTTATTTGTATCGAGTGATTATGTACGGTGTCAACGAAAACTGTTTTTACCACTTTTTCAGCCTTTGAGTGACGTTTTTCTTTTCCTGAAATGATGCCTTTGGCAATAAAAAAAGCTCCTATAATTAATAGGATGCCGACTATGATATTAATGATGACTCTCATGCGTACGCTAGATGTTTTTGGGAAAGTTACATGTTCAAACAACAAAGTTGAAATATAGTTTCACATTATTGGACCATAGGATCATTAAACTGGGAAAAGGTTTAATATATTTGGTGAAATTGCTACAAAATAAAAACTTTATGCCTTTGTGATAATATAGTTATAATTTTATTCGGTAGTTTCATTCTATGGTTAAATCATCGTAAACATAATAAGTACATTTGTATTTTTTTATTGAAAATCTAATATTGGTTGTGATATTATAGTTTAATAAAACTATTAAATAATGAATAATTTACTTTTTTTTGTTAAAATCATAAAAAATTAAAAACATGAAATATCTAACGGTTTATATCTTAATATCTAGTTACATAAATACATTATCACAAACGGTGTTTATTCCAGATGCTAAATTTAAAGCTGCTCTTGTTAATTCTTTAATTAATACAAACCGTGATTCTGAAATTCAAGTTTACGAAGCTAAAAATATGCAAGGTACGTTGAACATATCGGGGTTAGGAATAAATAGCTTAACAGGAATTGAAGCATTTACTGAATTAGGTGGATTATTATGTAATTATAATAATCTTACATATTTAAATTTATCTTCAAATACTAAATTACAAACTATTACTTGCACAAATAACAATATAAGAAATATCGTATTACCTTCTACAACCACTTTAAAAACAATTGATATTAGTAATAATATCATCTCTTTTATTAATTTATCAAGCTTACCCAATTTAACTAATTTTCAATGCTATAATAATAGTTTTACAAACATTGATATATCGAGTAATACACTATTAAATTATTTGTCCTGTTACAATAATTCTATTATTAACTTAAATTTATCTACTAATACAACTTTGGCCACATTGTATTGTTATGATAATAATCTTGCTTCAATGACTCTACCTATAGGAGAAAGTCTTCGGATAATTTATTGTCAAAATAATAGACTAACAGATGTGGATTTTTCAAAAGCATCTGGTTTGGTGTCGTTAGTTTGTTCAAATAACAGATTTGATAGTTTGAACTTTTCTTTAAATCCACTTTTAGATTATTTCTATTGTATTGATAGTGAACTGATATACCTAGACATGAAAAACGGGAATAATACTAATTTTAGAGGATTTGGTGTAAGCCAAAATCCAAATTTAGAATGTGTTACAGTAGATGATGAATTATGGTCGGTAGATAATTGGACAAATATTGATAGTATTACAAAATTTAGTGAAAACTGTAGTAATGTACTTGACGTTTCTAACTATTCAAATATGAATAAAATGCAAATCTACCCTAATCCGACCTCAGATGTTTTGTTTGTAAAAGGTATACAAAATACTATTTATTCAATTTTCAATTCTTCGGGAGAAAAAGTAAAATCAGGAAACGGAAATAGTAATATGGTTATTAACTTGATAGAATTACCGAGTGGTATTTATACTATTAAAATTATTAGTAATACTATGGATCTAGTCAAACACCAAAAGTTTGCTATTAAGAAGTAGTTTTAAAACTTCTCAAATTTTCTTTTTCGAACGAAAAATTGAATGATGCCAAATAGAATTAAAAGCGTTAGTGGGGCAGCGATATTCAATACTTGCCAATACAGCTTTTCTTTGTTTTCATCAATTCGGAATAAGTCCAGTGGACGGTAACTCAACTCTTTTGCTCGAATGTTTACAACAGTACCATCGTTTAAAAGATAATCAAACAAGTTGGCCAAGAAGTTTTTGTTTGAAAACTGTTGTCCTGTAAACTTATTATAGCCTAGTGGGTAAGGCATTTTTGCTCGGGCATCAAATTCATTGATTAATAAATCAGCATCGGAGATGACCACAACTTTACCATCGGTAGCCTGCGCCACAAAGTGACCTCTTTCTGCTCCTTCAGGTGTTGGACGACCTTTGTAAAGCGACTCAAAATTACCTTCTAACAAATAAGCAACAGGTAACAGTTGTTGTGGATAATAGCTTTCGTCTGTATTTAAACGCAATTCGTCAGGGGAATAACCTACTGGGTGGCCTTTTACACGTGTATATTTTGAAGTGAATAATAGCGGGGTTTTTGTGACACCTTTTGTTTTGGTTGAATCCAGTGTACCGATATTTTTCATCAACACGGCATCCAAGTTTTTAGTGATGATATGATCAGCGTAGTTGTTGATAATGGGATGGAAGGTCCAAGGTTTCAACTCAATGTCATTGGGGTTTGGTCCGGTTCGGACAGGGATTTGCGCAGCATTCAGATCCTGAATCATGTCGTCATTCATACGAACACCATAACGGAATAATAAATCGCGCAAGTTCAATTCATAGGGCAAACCAACAATGCCACTGGTATCGGTTTTAATTTCGATGGCATCAATCGCAAAGATGGCTCTACCGCCTTTCATCACAAACTGATCAATTTTATATTTATCTGCTTCGGAAAAAGCTGTTTTTGGTTGTGCAATTACAATTGCTTCAATATCTGGGATGGTATCAACGGTAGACAGATTTAAACGGCCCGAGTCATAGAATTTGCTCAGGTGCAACATCAAGTCATAGATTTCTTTGTTTTTTAATTCCCCATGCCCATCTATAAAAGCGATACGTTTTTTGCGCTCTTGATTTAAGATTTTTAGGGTTGAAGCAAATTCATATTCTAATTCGCTAATTGAGCGAGTGAAGTTTTCTTTGCCATTGACATCATCCTTAATAAAGTTGATGGGGAGTGAACGGGCACCTAAAGATATAATACAACCAGGAAAGATGATTTTCTCTACCTTTTTACCATCTATAATTTCTCGTTCAACTTTCGTTTTTAATCCGCGTTGGGTAAGCTCGGCAAACTTTTTCAACCGCAAGGAGTCAACTTCTATTTCGTTGGGGTCGAGGAAGTCATATTGTAAACCAGCAAAGGCATACACTTCAAATTCATCTAACAATTCTTTTACTGACTTTTCAAGTTGTTTGTAATTGGCGCCAACATTGCCATGCAAATAGACTTTAACATAGACCTTGTCATTCAGGTTGTCGAGTATTTCTTTTGTTGATTCAGAAAGGCTGTAACGGTTGTCTTCTGTTAAGTCAATACGAAAAACGAAATGCGTCAGTGCTATATTTACAGCGACAATAGCTCCAAGAATGAGCAAGAATCCGATGATGTCTTTTCTCCTGTTCATGACCACTTTCTACTTAAAAGAACCAAACGAGTAGCGGCTACAAATAGCAAGGCCACACTTAGAAGATAAGTCAAATTGCTGAGGTCTAATACCCCTTTGCTTAATGCTGTGTAGTGTGTTGTTAAGCTCAGTTCACTAATAAATAAGCCCACATCGCCACCAATTAACTGGCCTAAATAAGCAATGCCTTCTAACAGTAACCACCCAAAGAACAGAGCTAAAACAAAAGATACAATTTGATTATCCGTTAACACGGAAGAGAAGGTGCCAATGGCGGCAAGCACAGCAGCTAACAAAATCAATCCGATGTATGCACCAACGACCCCTGCAGCATCAATATTACCAATAGGGTTGCCAAGTGAATAAATGGTGTAGAAATATACCAATGTTGGAATTAAGGCAATGACTACAATCGTGAGCGATGCTAAGGTTTTACCAAGTACCAGTTGCCATTCTGTAATAGGTCTTGTCAGCAATAGTTCAAGTGTACCAGCTCTTTTTTCTTCTGCAAATGAGCGCATAGTGATAGCAGGAATTAAAAATAAAAACACAAAAGGACTTACGGTGAAAAGTAAAGACATATCTGCAACGGCCAAATCAAATACTGTATCTGGAATCACCCACATGTACAAACCGAGTACGGTAAGGAAAATCCCAATCACGATGTAAGCGATGAGTGAGTTAAAGAAGGACTGTATTTCTTTTGTATAGATGCTTAGCATTTTATTATGTTTCGGTTAGTGAGGACACTAACCGAGGCGGTTTTTTTAGTTTCTGCCAGAGTTTAGATTCCTGGTGTCTCGGAATGATATTTAATGTTCTTTTCCTGCCATTGTCTTCACTGACCATTTTTATTCCTCGTCAACAGGTCCTTTCTCTTAGCCATGGTTTGTGTCCTCACAAACCATTATGCCATATTATTTTTTCTCCGTCAGCCGATGGAAAATAGATTCCAGCGATTGTTCTTTGTTATTCATTCCTATTAAGTTCCAGCCATTTGCTTTCGCCAGACTAAAGATTTGTTCCCGCACATCATCAGTTGATTTGATGGCATATTTCCCAGTAGATAGGGTGGTCACTGATTCAACAGGTTCGAGTGTTTCAATCATTGTTGTGTCAATATCTTGTGAAAATTCTACTTCAGTAACTTTTCCATCTCCTTGGAGGTTTTTGACGGCATCATCCGCGACAATTTGACCGTGGTTAATGATGACCACTCGATCGCAAAGTGCTTGGACTTCTTGCATGATGTGCGTAGAGAAAATCACGGTTTTGTCTTTACTGACTTCCTTAATTACTTTTCGAATTTCTAAAATCTGATTTGGATCAAGACCTGTAGTAGGTTCGTCCAAAATTAAGACTTTAGGGTCGTGAACTAATGCCTGAGCCAAACCTACCCGCTGGCGGTATCCTTTCGATAGAGCGCCAATCTTTTTATTTTGTTCGCGAGTGAGTCCACAAAGCTCAACCATTTCTGCTACTCGACTTTTCAGCGCTCTACTTTTTAACCCGTGTAAACTTCCAATAAACCGGAGGTATTCATGCACATACATGTCAAGGTAAAGTGGGTTGTGCTCAGGTAAGTAACCAATTAGTTGACGTACTTCTAACGGGTTTTCAGTGACGTTAAAACCACATACTTCTATTTCTCCAGAGGTAGGAGGGATGTAGCAGGTAGCCATCTTCATAGTCGTTGACTTACCCGCACCATTCGGTCCAAGAAACCCTACGACCTGTCCTTCAGCAGCCGTAAAGGAGATGTTGTTCACCGCCTGTTGCTGCCCATAGGTTTTAATAAGATTGGTAATAACTACTGACATGTTTTAGAATCAACCTCTAAATTAAGAGTTCTATTGCTTTTAATCTAATGTAAATATATTAGTCTGAGAAAAAAGTAGTGATTCTATAAAAATTAATAAAAAAAGCTTGAAGTGATGCTTCAAGCTTTTTATTTAAGAGGAGACGATGTTATTGCATTTATTCCTTCACAAAAGTATTAATTAAAGTTTTAGTTCTTAACACATATACACCCGCTGGAAGGTTGGATAAACTAAGTGTTATTTCTGAATTGGTTTTCTCAATAACTTCTATGTTAGCAGTAATCTCAACACCAAGAACATTATAAATTTTAATGGAGATTAATTCAAATGGATTTCCTTTTACGGTTAGTCTATCCCTAGCAGGGTTTGGAAACAAGATCACTTTCGATTTTTCTAGATCCTCAGTAGTGATTGAGACAATTGGTGAATATGAAAATTTGCCATCAAAGTCGGTTTGTTTTAAACGGTAATAAGCTATACCCTGAAGCGGATGAATGTCTTCCGTATTATAAGTCACGGTTTCTGAAGAATTACCAGCACTTTTTACTTTTGAGATCGTGTACCAGTGCATAAGGTCTGCTGATCGTTCAACTGTGAAATAATCATTATTGATTTCAGAAGCAGTTTTCCATTCCAATTGAATAAACCTGTTAGGTTGTACTTTAGCGGTGAAGCTTAGTAACTCAATTGGTAAAGGAGTACTCGGACTCATGGATCCGATGGTTACGAACCTAGTACTACCCATTGGCATGTGAGAAGTATCTATCCCCGATACGATGATGGAGCCTAATGTAAATGATAACCCATCTCCTGTGCTTATAATTCTAGCATTTGAAAAATTATCATTTGTGTCAATTAATAATACAATATCATTAATGTCAAAAGACCCAGCACTATCCCATTCGATTTCTAACGAGAAATTATCAGAGAAATTTGTGTTAGTGATTTTCCATACTCTTTCAAATCGGCTATATACATCTGTAGGTTTTGAAAGCGAAGTCTTTCCTTGTAATATACCTGCATTATGACCAACGAGAATACTGGAGACATTATTAGAAATAATCCCTGTATTCGTTGAATTGGAAGCAGCAAGCGTATCTATAAAGACTTTTATAAAACCATCTTGCGATGAGGATTGTTTTTGTAACAATCGTGAATTATCATCTCTAATAATACCTATAATATCATTATTATATTTGGTGCTGTCCGAATAATCCCAGATAACTGAGCCATCGGAGGCAAAATAATCCCGTTCGTCTTCAATTGTTGCTAAGTGATCAATATTCTCTTTTGGAATTCCGTATTTCAAGGAAAGATAAGATTGGATTCTTTCTTGTTCTTGAATGGAAGGAACAGTTGAATAGATAATTAATTCAGCTATTTGGCCATCGAAGTTATAAGATGTTCCACTTCCATTTGAATAACCCGCACCAAGCACAAAGTTTTGATTATTACCTGTTCCATTATCGTTATTGTTGTTGGAGAGAATGGCCAACCCATTTTTATAAATAGTTTTTCGCGTACCATTTGGAGTAGAAGTAGAAGAAGATGTACCTAAAGTCCAGTAATTAAATTCACCATAATTAGCTCCCCAATTTCCATTAAGTCTACCACCCCCAGTATTGCCTAAGTCGAAATAAATATTTTGATTATTCCATGGAATTAAGGCATCAAAATATTCTCCTCCACTTAACCCTTCATAAAACATGGTTTGAGGGAGGTTTAAATCTGTTTTACTCACTACATAAATCCACATGTCATTATAAGTATCTGATCCCAAGATTCCACCTGTTACACGCATGGATTCAAAATTAGAAGCAGTGAAATCAATAGTAGGATTAGAGTTCAATTGATTCTCTAACAAATCTGGACCATTACCTGGTACAGTAGCATTAAATCCATTCCCAGACAAATCATTCCATCCTGAGATTGGGGAAGTACCTGTAATACCTGTGTCAGCTTTTAACCATAGTTGGAGGCCAAAGTCAACATTGCCAGGCCCGTTAAAGGACGAACTATGTGCAGCCACAGTAAAGTAATTGCCATCAGCAAAAGTTACTCCCGAGAAAGTAAGTACGCCTGCACTAAGTGATGACCCAGTTGTATGAACAGTAGCTCCAGAACTGAAATCAGTATCAGTGTCAATCAGTAAAGCGTATTGAGAGCTAAGTAAGTTTGAAGAAAAGCCCAATTGATCCAAGTCTATAGAAATGTCCACAGCTCCAGGAGAGCCTTTTACTGTTGTTTTCCATATTCTTTTTAAGCGTTTAGCATACGGAGCGGGAACATTTGGAGTAGATCCTTTAGTCGCATTATTGGTAGCCCAGAAGATAAAATCAAGATCGTTGGGGAAACTGCTACCTTTGTCCATGGTAATATCAGACCCAGCAGTAATATTTTTGGATTTCGGTTGGTTGAGTTGAGAAACGTCATCACGGCCTATGGCAGTTACTTCGGTTGTGTATCCTGTATTGGCAGAATAATCCCAGATAACTGAACCATCGGAAGCGAAGTAATCGCGCTCGTCCTGACCTACAGAAGAAGTGTTGTCAGCAGAAGCTTTTTGGAAGCCATATTTAATAGCAAAGTACGACTGGATTTGTTCTTGCTCTAAGACGGAAGGTACACCTTCATATATGATGAATTCAGCAAGTTGCCCATCCATGTAATAGGTATTCGCCCCATCCCAGCGGCCTCCGATGTAAAAAGGCTGATTGTTTCCCACTAAGGATAGGTCATTGTTATTATTCAAAACAATGGCTGCTCCATCTTTGTAAATGGTTTTTCGAGTACCACTAGGGGTAGCGTTGCCTGTACTAGAACCCATTACCCAACTGTTGTATTGGCCTAATGTGCTAGTCCAGTTGCCATTAATATTGGTGTTCCCGAATCGGAATTGAACGTTGTTGTTATTGGCGTTTAAAGCTTGCATTTGTTCACCACCGGCTAGACTTTCATTGAAGACAGTATTAACACGGCTGACATCAAAGCGACCCACATAATAAATCCACATATCTGAATAAGCTGACGAGCCAAGAATACCGTTGGTAATTTGCATGTATTCTGAGTTTAGATAATTAAAATCTAAGGCAGGGTTAAAGTTAATTTGATCAATCAATAAATCGGGACCATTAGCAGATACACTTACATTGAAATCATTGCCAGATTGATCCGTCCACCCAGAAACAGGAGTAGTACCAGAAACACCAGCATCGGCTTTGAGCCATAATTTAATGTTACGGGCGATACCCACAGGTCCTGTGTATGAGCCACCACTGATGGCTACAGTAAAGAAATTAGAATCTGCAAAAGTTACACCGGTAAAGGAAAGGATGTTACCCGAAAGATTAGCTCCGGCAGTATGAACAGTAGCACCAGAACTAAAGTCGGTATCGATGTCAATTAAAAGAACATACTCATTATTCGCTAAATTAAGAGGTAGTCCCAATTGTTCCATGTCAATAGTAAGGTCAACGGCTCCAGGCGAACCAGAGACGGTAGTTTTCCAGATTCGATTTAAACGTTTTATATAGGGTGCTGGCACATTAGCATTGTCAGTACCATTCACCGCATCATTAGTCGCCCAGAAGATAAAGTCTTTATCATTCGGAAAAGCCCCCCCTTTATCCATGGTCACCCTTGAGTTGGCGGCCAGGTTCTTTGATTTGGGTTGACTAAGTTGAGAGACATCATCCCGTCCGATAGCGGTCACTTCGGTCGTGTATCCTGTGTTAGCAGAGAAGTCCCAGATGACCGAACCATCGGAAGCGAAATAGTCGCGTTCGTCTTGGTCAACAGTAGAGGCATTGTCAGCACTGTTTTTTCTCAAACCATACTTGATAGCGAGGTAGGTTTGTATTTTTTCTTGTTCTAGAATGGTAGGAACACCTTCGTAAATAATCAACTCGGCTAGTTGACCGCCCATAAAATTATTGTTTGCTCCAGTCCATCTTCCCCCTATGTAAAAGTTAGAGCTATTACCTGTTAATGAAAGATCATTATTGTTATTACTTAGTATAGTCGCCCCATCTCTATAAATGGTTTTTCTTGTACCACTTGGTGTGCTGGTACCCGTGCTACTACCTAAAGTCCAAATATTTGTTGTCCCAAAAGGAACACCATTTCCTACGTTAATATTGTTTCCAAAAAAGTAATAAACAGTATTTCCCCATGCATTTAAGCTGGAAAAATGCTTCCCTGCAGCCATTTCTTCATTAAATACCGTGGAGTAGTTTGCATCAAAGTTAGCGACATAATACACCCACATATTGTCTTGAGCAGAGACATCCAAAAGTCCACCAGTGATTTGTAAATACTCGGAGTTAGCCTGAGTGAAGTCCAATACTTTGTTAAAGTTGATTTGATTTTCCAATAAATCTGGTCCGTTTGTAGGTACGGTAGCCGTATATCCGTTGCCCGATTGATCTGCCCAGGTAGAAACAGGAGCAGTACCAGAGACACCAGCATCGGCCTTAAGCCATAATTTAATATTTCGGTCAATACCCACAGGGCCAGTGTATGCTCCGCCTTTCAAGGCTATAGTGAAGAAATTTGAATCAGCGAAAGTGACACCAGTAAAGGAGATCAGGTTGCCGTCCAAGTTCACACCATCTGAATGAATAGTTGCACCGCTGGCAAACTCGGTGTCGTTATCAATTAACAACACATACATGGAGTCGTTCAGGTTGAGAGGTAAACCAAGTTGTTCGAGGTCAATAGTCAAGTCTACTGTTCCAGGATTACCTGATACCGTGGTTTTCCAGACGCGGTTAATCCGTTTGATGTAGGATGCTGGTACATCTGTTTTGTTGACGCCATTCACCGCATCATTAGTCGCCCAGAAGATAAAGTCTTTATCATTCGGAAAAGCACCCCCTTTATCCATGGTCACCCTTGAGTTGGCGGCCAGGTTCTTTGACTTGGGTTGACTAAGTTGAGAGACATCATCCCGTCCGATAGCGGTGACTTCGGTCGTGTATCCTGTGTTAGCAGAGAAGTCCCAGATGACCGAACCATCGGAAGCGAAATAGTCGCGTTCGTCTTGGTCAACAGTAGAGGCATTGTCAGCACTATTTTTTCTCAAACCATACTTGATAGCGAGGTAGGTTTGTATTTTTTCTTGTTCTAGAATGGTAGGAACACCTTCGTAAATAATCAACTCGGCTAGTTGACCGCCCATAAAATTATTGTTTGCTCCAGTCCATCGACCACCAATGTAGAAATCTGACCCATTACCTGTTAGAGCAAGATCATTGGTGTTATTGCTCAAAATGGTTACACCATCCCTATAGATGGCTTTTCGGGTACCGTTTGGTGTAGCCGTTTCAGTACTACTTCCCAAAGTCCAAATGTTTGTGGTTCCAAGAGGAACGCCATTTCCTCCATTGATATTATTTCCTAAAAAGTAATAAACTGTATTACCTCCCCAGGCATTTAAACTTGCGAAACGCTCATTGTCCATCATGTTTTCATTAAATACAGTAGCAGTATTCGCATCAAAGTTAGCGACATAATACACCCACATATTGTCTTGAGCAGAGACATCCAAAAGTCCACCAGTGATTTGTAAATACTCGGAGTTAGCCTGAGTGAAGTCCAATACTTTGTTAAAGTTGATTTGATTTTCCAATAAATCTGGTCCGTTTGTAGGTACGGTAGCCGTATATCCGTTGCCCGATTGATCTGCCCAGCTAGAAACAGGAGCAGTACCAGAGACACCAGCATCGGCCTTAAGCCATAATTTAATATTTCGGTCAATACCCACAGGGCCAGTGTATGCTCCGCCTTTCAAGGCTATAGTGAAGAAATTTGAATCAGCGAAAGTGACACCAGTAAAGGAGATCAGGTTGCCGTCCAAGTTCACACCATCTGAATGAATAGTTGCACCGCTGGCAAACTCGGTGTCGTTATCAATTAACAACACATACATGGAGTCGTTCAGGTTGAGAGGTAAACCAAGTTGTTCGAGGTCAATAGTCAAGTCTACTGTTCCAGGATTACCTGATACCGTGGTTTTCCAAACGCGGTTAATCCGTTTGATGTAGGATGCTGGTACATCTGTTTTGTTGACGCCATTCACCGCATCATTAGTCGCCCAGAAGATAAAGTCTTTATCATTCGGAAAAGCACCCCCTTTATCCATGGTCACCCGTGAGTTGGCGGCCAGGTTCTTTGACTTAGGTTGACTAAGTTGAGAGACATCATCCCGTCCGATAGCGGTGACTTCGGTAGTGTATCCTGTGTTAGCAGAGAAGTCCCAGATGACGGTTCCATCGGAAGCGAAATAGTCGCGTTCGTCCTGACCAACAGAAGCGGTGTTGTCAGCACTATTTTTTCTCAAACCATACTTGATAGCGAGGTAGGTTTGTATTTTTTCTTGTTCTAGAATGGTAGGAACACCTTCGTAAATAATCAACTCGGCTAATTGACCGCCCATAAAATTATTGTTAGCACCACTCCATCGCCCACCGATGTAGAAGTCAGCGCCTGCCCCTATTAAGGAAAGATCGTTATTGTTATTGTTTAAAATGACCCTGCCATCTCTATAAATAGCTTTTCTGGTTCCATTCGGGGTTGATGTTTCTGTACTACTACCTAAAGTCCAGATGTTGGTGGTTCCTAGAGGGATGCCATTTCCTCCTGCTAAATTTTGTCCCCCAAAAAATGAATATATTGTATTACCACTCCAAGTATTCAAACCAGCGAAAAATTCACCTGCAGCCATGTTTTCATTAAAGACAGTTGTGTTGTTCGCATCAAAGTTAGCGACATAATACACCCACATATTGTCTTGAGCAGAGACATCCAAAAGTCCACCAGTGATTTGTAAATACTCGGAGTTAGCCTGAGTGAAGTCCAATACTTTGTTAAAGTTGATTTGATTTTCCAATAAATCTGGTCCGTTTGTAGGTACGGTAGCCGTATATCCGTTGCCCGATTGATCTGCCCAGGTAGAAACAGGAGCAGTACCAGAGACACCAGCATTGGCCTTAAGCCATAATTTAATATTTCGATCAATACCCACAGGGCCAGTGTATGCTCCTCCTTTCAAGGCTATAGTGAAGAAATTTGAATCAGCGAAAGTGACACCAGTAAAGGAGATCAGGTTGCCGTCCAAGTTCACACCATCTGAATGAATAGTTGCACCGCTGGCAAACTCGGTGTCGTTATCAATTAACAACACATACATGGAGTCGTTCAGGTTGAGAGGTAAACCAAGTTGTTCGAGGTCAATAGTCAAGTCTACTGTTCCAGGATTACCTGATACCGTGGTTTTCCAAACGCGGTTAATCCGTTTGATGTAGGATGCTGGTACATCTGTTTTGTTGACGCCATTCACCGCATCATTAGTCGCCCAGAAGATAAAGTCTTTATCATTCGGAAAAGCACCCCCTTTATCCATGGTCACCCTTGAGTTGGCGGCCAGGTTCTTTGACTTGGGTTGACTAAGTTGAGAGACATCATCCCGTCCGATAGCGGTCACTTCGGTCGTGTATCCTGTGTTAGCAGAGAAGTCCCAGATGACAGTTCCATCAGAAGCGAAATAGTCACGTTCGTCCTGACCAACAGAAGCGGTGTTGTCGACAGAAGCTTTTTGAATACCATATTTAATAGCGAAGTACGACTGGATTTGTTCTTGTTCAAGGATAGAAGGTACCCCCTCATAGACGATAAGTTCAGCTAATTGGCCGTCCAAAAAGCTATTGTTAGCACCCGCCCATCGTCCACCGATGTAGAAGGGCTGATTGTTTCCTGTTACCGAGTTGTCATAATTATTATTGGTAAGTGTAACCACACCATTTCTATATATTGTTTTTGTGGTACCGTTAGGTGTAGACATCTCACTACTGATTCCCAAAGTCCAGCTGCTATACTGACCGAGAGTACCACCCCAACCACCATTTATTCTTCCACCATTTGCACCAGTAGCATCATTTCCAAGTTGATAATAGCTATTCGCATTGCTCCAAGGATTAAGGTTTGCAAAATATTCTCCGTTTGCCAAGTTTTCATTGAAGACAGTGTTGTTTTGAATCGTATTAAACTTAGCAACATAATAGACCCACATGTCTGAATACGCTGAAGAAGCAAAGAGACCGTTGGTAACTTGCATGTATTCTGAATTGGCAGAGCTAAAATCAAGCGCAGGGTTAAAGTTGATATGGTCAGCTAATAAATCAGGTCCATTAGTAGCTACTGTTACGTTGTGTTCATTTCCTGATTGGTCAGACCAAGCAGCAACAGGTGTTGTTCCTGTAACACCCGCATTAGCTTTTAGCCATAATTTGATGTTGTGGTCAATACCAACGGGTCCCGTGTAAGCACCACCTTTTAAAGCGATGGTGAAAAAGTTAGAGTCAGCGAAGGTAACTCCGGTGAAGGAAATCACATTACCGTCTAAACTCATTCCATCGGTATGAATGGTTGCTCCAGTACTAAATTCGGTGTCATTATCAATTAACAACACATACATGGTGTCGTTCAGGTTGAGAGGCAAGCCTAATTGCTCGAGGTCAATAGTCAAGTCCACTGTTCCGGGATTACCTGATACCGTGGTTTTCCAAACGCGGTTAAGCCGCTTGATGTAGGATGCTGGTACATCTGTTTTGTTGACACCATTCACTGCATCATTAGTCGCCCAGAAGATAAAGTCTTTGTCATTCGGAAAAGCACCTCCTTTATCCATGGTCACCCTTGAGTTGGCGGCCAGGTTCTTTGACTTGGGTTGACTAAGTTGAGAGACATCGTCCCGTCCGATGGCAGTGACTTCGGTCGTGTATCCTGTGTTAGCAGAGAAGTCCCAGATGACAGTTCCATCGGAAGCGAAATAGTCACGCTCGTCCTGATCTGCTGTAGAGACATTGTTTGCACTATTTTTTCTGACTCCGTACTTGATGGCCAGGTAGGTTTGTATTTTTTCCAACTCTAACGGAGTGGGCACACCAGTATATACAATTATTTCTGAAATATCTCCATGGTGAAAGTTTGTGGTTCCATTTGAACCAATGTTAAAAGAGGCGTTGATACCTGTTCCCAAATCATTTTGATTGTTGGATGTAATTAGTGTACCGTCTCTATAGAGCGATTTTCGAGTTCCAGAAGGTGTTAATATATTCGTGCTTGAACCCATTGTCCAAAAATGAAATTTTCCAGCAGTAGTTCCCCACGATGTAGCTATCCTGGAAGTGCCACAACATGCTCCAAAGTCATAATACAAGTTGCCATCACTCCATGGTAAATGAGAACTAAACCTTTTCCCACCACTTAGATTTTCATAAAAAACAAAATTGTTTTTGACTGTATTTGTGCGATTTACAATAAAAATAAATGCATCTGAATAGGTTGACGTACCAAAAAGGCCATCAACAATGCTCAAATAATCCGCTGTACCATCAAATTGAATACTTGGATTAAAATTTACATCAGACAAAACTAGGTTTGGTCCACTTGAAGGTACTGTAGCAACATAACCATTACCCGATTGGTCATTCCAAGCGGTGATTGGAGTTGATCCAGTCACACCAGCATCTGCCTTTAGCCAGAGTTTTAAGTTTGTGCTTACATTGCCTGGACTTTGGCTAAATACAACATGGTGGAATGTGATAAAGAAGCAAATTATTATAATTTGACCAAATCTTTTAGCGAAGAGATGAGTTGTCATTAAGGTAAGACTAGTTGTATATGTAATAATGTGTATAAAAATGAAGATTTCATCTCTTGTGTTTTTATTATTTTTTACAAGTCGTGTGAATTATCTGTTTTTTTGGAAATTATCTGTAGTTAAGTAATAATAAGTAAACTAACTTCAACTATTCTCAAGGCTGTTTTATGTCATTTTTTCCGAAAATCAACTTCCTGCTTTTAGAGAACAGACAAAATTTCTGATTTCAGCTTTAAATCAAAATTGGAATTCTAATTGATAAACAAAAGTCATATACCATCAACGAAAATATGTACAAATGAATTTAGATAACTATACTATAAAATCACAAGAGGCTATTCAAAAGGCAGTGCAAATAGCACAAGCAAGCGGTCAGCAAATCATTGAAAATGGACACCTGTTGAAAGCCATTTTGGAAGTAGATCAAAACATCGCTGGGTTTATCAATAAAAAATTAGACATCAATGCAGCAGCTCTATCATCTGCTTTAGAGGGCATTCTGCAAGGGTATCCAAAAAACTCCAATGCTGAAAACCCTTACTTATCGAACGGAACAAATGCGGTGCTTAACAAAGCCACTAATTACCTCAAAGAGTTTGGGGATGAATATGTCGCTATTGAGCATATCTTATTAAGTTTAGTAGAAGGTTCAGACAACATTGGTCAGCTATTAAAAGATGTTGGATATAAGAAAAAAGAACTGATAACAGCAATAAAAGAATTAAGAGGAGGTAACACCGTGAAAGATCAAAATGCAGAATCAAAATACCGTTCACTCGAAAAATATTCAATCAACTTGAATGAACGGGCAAAAGCAGGGAAAATTGACCCCGTAATTGGGCGAGATGAGGAAATTCGAAGAGTACTTCAGATTCTTTCTCGCAGGTCAAAAAACAACCCTATTTTATTAGGAGAACCAGGGGTAGGTAAAACGGCTATTGTAGAAGGGATGGCTCAACGGATGATTGATGGGGATGTTCCTGAAAATTTAAAATCTAAAACGATTATTTCTCTTGACTTAGGCTTATTAGTCGCAGGCGCAAAGTACAAAGGTGAATTCGAAGAGCGATTGAAAGCAGTCATAAAAGAAGTCCAAGATTCTGATGGAGAAATCATCTTGTTTATTGATGAGATTCATACGCTAATTGGTGCTGGAGGTGGCGGTGAAGGTGCAATGGACGCAGCTAACTTATTGAAGCCTGCTTTAGCGCGAGGTGAGTTACATGCCATTGGTGCCACAACTTTAGCGGAATACCAAAAATATATTGAGAAAGATAAAGCATTAGAAAGACGATTTCAATCCATTACTGTCAATGAACCGAATGTTGAAGATGCTATTTCAATTCTTCGAGGTATTAAAGACAAATACGAATTGCATCACGGGGTTCGAATAAAAGATGATGCGGTAATAGCCGCAGTCGAGTTGTCTAACCGTTATATTTCTGATCGTTTTTTGCCAGATAAAGCTATTGATTTAATGGACGAAGCTGCGGCAAAATTACGCATCGAAATTGACTCTGTGCCTGAAGAGTTGGATGAGTTCAACCGTAAAATCATGCAACTGGAAATTGAACGCGAAGCTATTCGAAGAGAAAAAGACAAAGGCAAGGAATCTGTGTTGTCTAAAGATATTGCAGATCTCGAAGGGCAACGTAATGAGTTGAAAGCTCAATGGGAGAATGAGAAAAAAGTCATTAATGGAATTAAACAGCAAAAGAAAAACATCGACCAGTACCGATTAGAAGCCGAACAAGCTGAGCGGAATGGCGATTTTGGTAAGGTGGCTGAAATACGCTACGGAAAAATCAAAGAAGCGGAAGATTTGTTAAAAACACTTCAATTGGAAATGGCTACCAAACAAGCCAAAGACGGTGGTAGCATGCTCAAAGAAGAAGTGACTTCAGAAGATATTGCAGAAGTTGTCGCCAAGTGGACAGGCATTCCCGTGAAACGGATGCTTCAAAGTGACATGCAAAAATTACTTCATCTCGAAGATGAAATTGGAAGACGTGTTGCAGGTCAAGATGAAGCCATCGCAGCAGTAAGTGACGCAGTTAGACGAAGTCGTGCGGGATTACAAGACCCGAATAAACCATTGGGTTCGTTTTTGTTCTTGGGAACAACGGGGGTAGGTAAAACCGAATTGGCAAAAGCATTGGCTGATTACCTGTTCAATGATGAAAATGCTATGGTTCGAATTGATATGAGTGAATACCAAGAGAAGCATGCAGTGTCTCGTTTAGTGGGAGCACCTCCTGGATATATTGGTTACGATGAAGGAGGTCAGTTGACCGAGGCTGTTCGGAGAAAACCTTATTCAGTAATACTATTAGATGAAATTGAAAAAGCACATCCAGATGTGTTTAACATTTTACTTCAAGTATTAGATGATGGTCGATTGACAGATAACAAAGGTCGGACTGCTAACTTCAAAAATACGATTGTAATTATGACATCGAACATGGGGTCGCAGTTGATTCAGCAAAACTTAAGCAAGGCGACACCTGAGACCCTTGATGAAGTCAAAGAACAAACTAGAATTCAAGTGTTAGACCTCTTGAAAGTTTCTGTTAGACCTGAGTTTTTGAATCGGATAGATGAAACAATAATATTTGATCTATTGAATAAAGACAATATTAGAGAAATTGTAACTATTCAATTTAATATCATAAAAAAACGATTAGATGCAGCTGGCATTGTAATCGAAGCAACCAATGAAGTCCTTGACTACCTGGGTGAAATTGGATTTGATCCTGAGTTTGGCGCTCGCCCCTTAAAGCGGGTATTGCAAAAAGAAGTGTTGAATCAGCTTTCAAAAGAAATCATCGCAGGAAAAGTGATGAAGGATAGCGTAATTAGCATGGAGTTGGTAGATGGTAAAATAGTTTTTGAAAATATTGAACCTGTAGAAGAAGTTTAAGTTGTAGGAAAATATGAGTTAAATGATAACCACGTTGGAATTATCCAATGTGGTTATTTTGTTTTTGTATATTACGGTGCTGGTTTTCGAAATAAGAGGCATAAACTTATAGATATTGGATATATGCCCCTTATTGTTATTTTAAAAAAGAAGGAGATGGAAATAAATTCAACATTGGAAAGTGTACAACAATCATTTATAGAAAACTGGAATAATTTAATTCAACGCGTTCCTGATATCATCACTGCGATATTTATTGTCGTTGTGGGGTTTATGATAGCAAATTTTTTAACAAATACGTTCAGAAGAACTATTTCTAACAAAGTCAATGATCCCTTGATGACTAACTTTCTTTCCAAAGTCATTAAATTAATTTTGGTAAGTGTAGTGGTGACTTTTGCATTGAAAGTTGCGGGATTGGGAGCAATTGCCACCGCTATATTTACAGCAGCAGGCGCCTCCGCAATTATTTTTGGTTTTGCCTTCAAAGATATAGGTGAAAACTTTATCTCAGGTGTCATACTTTCCTTTAATCGTCCCTTTAAAATTCATGATACAGTAAGCATAGGCGATGTTTTTGGAAAAGTAAAGGCCATGGAATTTCGATACACCAAACTAAAGACATTCGATGGTAGAGATGTGTATATCCCCAATAGCGACATCATCACATCAGCGGTGTTTAACTACACTGAAGATGGTTATTTTCGGTTAGATTTTGTGGTTGGGGTAGCTTATGAAGAAGATATTCGAGCAGTAGAAAAAGTGATTTTAGACACCTTGAGAGCTACTCCCGGAGTGTATGAAGACAACTTACATGAAGCCTTTGTCACGGCCGATGAATTAGCCGTTAGCACCGTTAATTTAAAGGTTTATTTCTGGGTAGAAACAACGGAATACCGAAAAGAGGCACTAATGATAAAAAGTGACGTGGTTGCCAATGTGAAAACAGCAATTATTGCAAATGAAATGAATATGCCTGCGGATATCACTGAAATCAAATTATATGGAAGTCAGACTTCTATTCCTGTGGTGTTGAAGGATGAAACCACTCAAAAATAATAGGATGTTAAAACTTAACCCCGAGATATCATCTCTCGTTTTAATTTTTTCCTTTTGTAAGATTTCTTTTTTGCTTCCCTAGAAAATTCATCTCTTTCTATTAGACCCTTAGTATATCACGGGAAATAGTCTGTTTTTATATATTTGCAGTTGATTTTTTTAATATCTTTGTATATTATGTCTACAAAATTGAAACTCTTCTACTTATCAGCGTTGGTAAGCCTTTGTTCCAACACTTTTGCTCAAATCGATTGTTTCTCTGAATTAAATGATGATTTTGAATTTTTTGAATATGTTGAATTCAACTTGGATAACCCATATGAAATAAGACGAGAAATCGAAAGAATCAACAACGAAGCTAAACCTGTATATATTTCAATTGAATCCAGTTTTGATACGATTTATGTTTCAAATCCATATCCTAAAATAAATGTATTGGTTCTATCTTTAGATACAAGAAATGGAGGAAAATATAAAATAGATGGTTCAGATTATTTTTCATTCGAACCTCTCTTTTCATTTGAAAATCCTTGCAGTTATTTGAGGTTAAATACAAATAATTCGCTAGAATATATAAATTTTGAACCTCTCTTCTTGACAGTTTACAATACTGATAGTGTGGGAGAAGGTTCATTGAGGGATGCTTTTGTTAAAATTGCGGATAGGGGTGGAGAAATTGATTTTAACATTCAAGATAATTCAAAAGACACAATTGATATCTATGCTCCATTTCCCACTGTGTCTAAAAGTATAACAATAAGTTCTAACAATTTAAATGATTCAGTAGTCTTGAATGGGTTAAATTATAATTATAACCATAGAATTATGTCGTTTTATGAAGCAAATTCCATTCAAATAAGAAATTTGAATTTTAAAAATTTTAATGGGGGTTATGAAATTCTTATTGATATAAACGGAAGTGAATTTGTTTCTTTCAACACGAATACTTTTGAAAACTTATACGGTAATAGCCGAGCTATTTCGATTGATAATAGTAAGAATGTTCTTATAAAAGAGAATAAGTTTTTAAATGTGAGCCATCACTCACTCTGGATAGATCAAAGTGATGTAACTCATAATGAGGGTCTGTCTGGTAGGCTGGAAATTTTAAAAAATCTTTTCCATAGTAATGATACTGTTAATGTTAAACCAAACCATGTTATAGTAGCGAGTTATTCAAAAGAGGCGATTATTTCTGACAATTTATTATCCAACTGTTTTGGAGGTTTGTTAATAACAGAAAATGAAGAAACTTTCATTTATGGAAATCATTTTCAAATAACGAACGATAGTTATGATTGGTTATTTGCGAAAGCGATATGGATACTATCAAATCCTTCAAATGAAGGTCCAGAGAATAATTATTTAATTGGTGAAAATGAATCTGGAAAATTAATTCCTAACTCAATAGGTGGTTTTAGAACAGGTATTGCTTATGGTAATACAAATAAAAAGAATCGGTTCAAAATAATAGGTAACTATATAGGTTTTGATAAAGACATGAATCCTTTATCTATGAGGGAGTTAGGTATAGATGGAAGTGGAGAAAGTGTCATTCGAAAAAACGTGATAAATACGAATGAGTCAATAGGAATTTTTGTTAGATCGGATTTTTCTGGTATTATATCAAATAATTTTATTGGAATTTCACAAGATAATTATTTTACTAGTAATAGAACAGGTGCGGGTATCCACGTATCCGAAAATGTATTAGCTCTCTCTGTTGATAGTAATATAATTTCAAACAATAGTACTGGTATATTAATCACTAAATATGGTAGTGTAAGCAGAGAAAATGAAATAGCTAATATAAAAATTTCTAATAATAGTATAGGGACTAGTAGTAATGGGAAAAGTACTAATCCAAATATTAATGGTATATATCTGAACCAGAGTGCAAATAGTAAAGTGGAAATAAATAATAATATTATTTCCGGTAATCTTAAATATGGTTTGAGGCTAACTAGTACAGATATGCTAAATGAATCTAACCATCTAATCATTAAAAATAAGATAGGTTGGTCAAAGAATAATACACCTATGGGCAATGGTTCTGGTGGTATAATAGTATTGCGTTCCAACTATTCTATAGGATCAACTTATGAAAGTCGAAACTTCATTGCAAATAATAATGGGAAAGGTATTGAGATTGATTCTGATGGCAAATGCAAAAGTTTATTTAATGAGTTTTCTAATAATAAAGAAGGTGGTATTGGCGCTTCAAGACGTAAAACTTTAAGTCCGCTTATGCCCAAGGTTATGAAAGTTACACAGAGTATGGCAACAGGGTACGCAGAACCACTAACGCTAATCCAATTGTATGAGAATGATTCTACTATTACTGTTGCTCAGCAGGGACAAAAATATTTAAATGAAACGTATGCCAATGAAGATGGTTTTTGGAGCATCAAAACCGCTATTTCTAATCCTAAGCAAATAACCGCAACTGCTACTCAAATAGATACAATAAGTGAGACCTCTTGGTTTTCAGAACTTTTTGCAGACTCCTGTAATCTTGAACTTTTTAAAAGTCTGATAGTATTAGAGGATACGATGTCATTGGATTGTAATCACTCTATTGAATTGTCGTTACCAGAGAATCCAGATTTATCTTATCAATATTCGTTATACAGAAATGGAGAGTTGGTTTTAAATTCTCAAGCTGAGAACACCGTAACAGCTTCCGGTAGTTACTATTTTAAAGTAATAAACCCTGACTACGCTAACTGTCATTTTCAAACAAATATTGTTGAGGTTATAGATAGTTGTGTTACTGGTTATAGTGAGTTTACCAAATTAGATGAAAGTGGTTATCCTAATCCATTTGTTGATTTTATAATAATTGAAATCGAGTCATTAGATAAGGTGAACTTATTAAACTCAAAAGGAGAACACTTAAGTTTTGAAAAAATGGCAACGGAATCTGGGGTTAAAATAAGTACTGAGGATTTGTCTTCTGGAATCTACTTTATAGAAGTAATAGAGACAAGTAATCGTACCATTAAGAAAATGATTAAGCTATAATTTCAAATCCACTAAAATCGGATTGTGGTCAGAAAGCGCTACACCATTCAGCGTAGGCTTTTCGATGACTATATTATTGACTGGAGTTCCATTTTTTCCTGCCATCCAATCGACTCGTAAGGGAACACAACAGTTCCAAGGTTTTAATCTTCTTTTTAATTCATTTTGAACAAATTTTGGAAGGTGATTTTTGGTCTTCTCATTTGTCAACATATCGTTAAGGTCATAATAGATAGTTCCTTTAGAGATATCGGAATAGGAGTTATAATCAAAGCCTCGATTCTTTAGCATATCAAAAAGTGGCTTTTCAAATTTTTTATCAGGGGTCATGTAATGATCTACAGATCTTTTGAAGCCTATGGTTACCAACTTATAGAGAACTTGCCTGAGTAATAAAGGCATGCTTTTCAAATTAAAAGTGGATGTATTCCAATCCCCACCAACAAGGTGCGTATCCGCTTCTGGTAGTTTGTTAATGATCGCTTCTAGTTGGTCAGCCCGTTGCTGAGCAGAAGAGCTTAAATCGATATGTATCGCACCAAGAGCAATGGTTTTGTCACCAAGAGCTACTTTAGCGGTTATACCTGCTTTACAGCCTAGACGTTTTTCAGAGCTATGGAAGACTTCCTTCACAGGAGGTACTGGTACATGATGGGCTTCAAGAATTTTATACTTAGAAAGAATAGAGGTGCCATGTAAAGCTAACGTGTTTTTTTCATTATGATTGGTCTCACCTTGCGCACCTTTACCAAGCACCATATATGAGGGCACAAAACAATAATTCATCCCAAGCGCTTCTGCTAGTTCTTTAGCAATATTTTTGTTTCCACTTCGCCCCATGCCATTGTCGGTCTCAATGGCTAAAAAAATATCAGTTTGTGAAAGTATTTCTGAATTCTTAATAAAGGCAATGGTTTCGTCTAACTTTTTACCTCGTTCGATGTTCCAAGTAAGTATTCTAATAACTTCTTTTGCTATTGTGGACTTACTGATTGTATTATCCCACTCAATGCCATTTAATACGGATTCTATCTCTTGTTGATGTTGGTTAAAAATAGCTGATTTTAAAAAAGTGGTTTTCTTTTTTATTTTTTTTATCGCTGGAAAAATTGTTTCAAGACGATGTGTGAGGAGATGCTTGTTTTCTTGTAAAATCACAATGTACAATTTTGGAAAAATCTTGACATAAAAAAAGCTGCTTTCAAACAATTTTATGTTGAAAAAGCAGCTTCATTAATAGTTAAGGTATGATTTATACAATCATACCAGCACCAACAGTTTCGTTGGAAAATTCGTCAATCAAGATAACTGCACCTGTATTTCTGTTTTTTCTATACGAATCAACAAATAGTGGTTTAGCAGTTTTTAAAGTAATTCTACCTATATCATTCATAGACAGCTCCTTCAAATCTTCATCCTTAGTCATCGTGTTAATGTCCATTCTGTATCGAACATCTTTTATAATACACTTTGCTTCGTTGGTAGTGTGTCTGATCAAATACTTAGAACCAGTAACGGCTTTTTTCTTGTTCAACCAACAAACCATAATTTCAATTTCTTGGGTGGCGGTTGGTTTGTTTCCTGGCTTAGCCAACATATCACCTCTACTAATGTCTATTTCGTCTTCCAGTGTAATACTTACAGATAATGGAGCAAAAGCCTCATCGAGTTCACCAGAAGGGCCTTGAATGGACTTAATTTTTGAAGTGAATCCAGAAGGTAATACTTCTATTTCTTCTCCTTTTCTGAAGACACCACCTTCAATCATTCCTGCAAAACCTCTGTAGTCATGAAATTTATCTGATTGAGGGCGAATAACCCATTGCACAGGGAATCGAGGGTCAATCAAGTTTCTGTCAGCACTGATTTGAACATTTTCGAGTGTCCAAAGTAAAGAAGGGCCGTCATACCAATCCATTTTAGTTGATTTATCCACTAAATTATCACCATACAAGGCTGAAATTGGAATAAATCGGATGTCAGGAATATCGAGTTTAGGAGCTAAATCATTATAGTCGGCTTTTATTTTTTCAAAGGTTTCTTGACTATAATCCATTAAGTCCATTTTGTTGATACAAACAACTACATGCTTTATTTGTAGTAAAGACGCAATGAATGAGTGACGAATCGTTTGCTCAATTACTCCTTTTCGAGCATCAATTAAGATAATTGCTAAATTAGCCGTGGAAGCTCCTGTCACCATGTTTCGGGTGTATTGGATGTGACCTGGTGTATCGGCAATGATAAATTTACGTTTAGGCGTTGCAAAATACCGGTAAGCAACATCAATAGTAATGCCTTGTTCGCGCTCTGCCTTTAAACCATCAGTTAACAAAGCCAAGTTCACATGCTCGTCACCTCTTCGGTTACTTGATTCCTCAATTGCATCTAACTGATCTTGAAAAATTGATTTTGTATCATACATCAATCGGCCAATCAATGTACTTTTTCCATCATCAACACTTCCTGCAGTTGTGAACCGCAGAAGGTCCATGTCTAAATATCCGTTTGTAGAACTCATGTTTTAAAGTGTGAAAGTTGAAAGTGTGAAAGTTGAAATTTGTTTTTTCAGTAATTCCTAAATTTTTTTGAAATCGAGGTGAAAATTGATACTAACTCATCAGCTTCTTTTCTCAACGTGTTTCCAATATTTATTTCTATAAGGTTAAGCTCCAGTAAGAATTCTAACCAAAAAGCAGACTCATCGGCTTCTTCAATTACAACTCCAATTTTAGCTATATATTCTTTTTTGCTTCTAGCCTTAAATGATGCTCTAGTGTTTGCTGCAACAGATGATGCAGAACGTAAAAGTTGATTTTTGATTACTCTAGTTTGCGAGTTGTCTTTTATAGTATCAGAAACTTTAAAGATTTCAATAGCGAATTTTTTCGTTCTTGAATTTAATCCCCCGCTTATTTCGCTTTCAGATTTCAACTTTCAGATTTCAAACTTCTAGAAGTATCCTTGTTTCTTTCTGTCTTCCATTGCAGCTTCTGATCGTTTGTCATCAGCTCTGTTACCGCGTTCAGTTTGGCGCGCTGCAGCAACTTCTTCGATAATTTTATCTAAGTCATCAGCTTCCGATTCAACAGCACCAGTAATAGTCATACAGCCCAATGTTCTGTATCGGATAGTTTTCTCTTCGTATTTTTCACCTTCAAGTAATGTGTTATAAGGAGATTCAGAAATCCAAACCCCATTTCTTTTTACTACACTTCTTTTGTGGGAGAAATATATGCTTGGGAGGGCAACATTGTCCAATTTAATGTATTGCCATACATCCATTTCGGTCCAGTTGCTGATTGGAAATATTCTAAATGATTCACCGACAGCTTTTCGACCATTATATAGGTGCCATAATTCAGGACGCTGATTTTTAGGATCCCATTGCCCAAAATCATCTCTATGGGAGAAAAAGCGTTCTTTTGCACGTGCTTTTTCCTCGTCTCTGCGTCCACCACCAAAGGCAGCATCGTATTGTCCTTCTTCCAATTTCTCTAAAAGAGTGATAGATTGTAGGGTGTTACGACTAGGGTTTAAGCCTTTTTCTTCTTGGGCTGTGCCTCTATCAATCGAGTCTTGTACTAAACCAACATCCAGTTTTACACCATAACGTTCTGCCAAACTATCTCGAAAAGCTAAAGCTTCAGGAAAATTGTGGCCAGTGTCAATATGTAACAATGGGAAAGGGACTTTAGCGGGGTAAAAAGCTTTATGAGCTAAGTGCACCATTAAGATAGAATCTTTTCCTCCTGAAAATAAAATAACAGGTTTTTCAAATTGAGCTGCTACTTCACGGAATACGTGAATGGCTTCCGACTCTAGTTGTTTTAAGTGTGTAAGATTGTACGACATATCAACCTTTATATTCAATTAGTGGTAAAATATAATCCAACACTTGCTGTGCGGAATCTTCAATTGTATTTCCCTTAGTTTCAACAATTACGTCTGAGTGTTTAGGTGTCTCAAAAGGAGCATCTAAACCAGTGAAGTTTTTAATTTCGCCTGCGCGAGCTTTTTTGTACAGTCCTTTTACGTCCCGCTTTTCGCACTCCTCAAATGGCGTATTGATGTAAACTTCGATTAAGTTTTCTTTTCCAATAATATTTCGAGCGATAGCTCTAATATCTTCCGTTGGGCTCACAAAGCAGTTCAAAGAAATGACGCCACAGTTAACAAATAACTTAGAGACTTCAGAAATTCTGCGTATGTTTTCGATACGATCCGCTTCGCTAAAGCCTAAATTATTATTGATGCCAGTTCGAATGTTGTCACCATCCAGAATCTGAGTAAGGTACCCTTTTTTATTCAATACCTGTTCTATAGCTATGGCAATAGTTGTCTTTCCTGAGCCAGAAAGCCCTGTCATCCATATAACTTTACCAGTTTGATTAAGTAATTTTTCTTTTGCATCGCGCTGTAAAATGCGATCAAAGACTGGATGAATATGTTCTGAAACCTTGTTTCCCATAATGAAGCCGCAAAGTTACAAATTTTACTGCACTATTAAAGGTTTTGATAATTTTCCGCTTTGATTTAAAAAATGAGATATTCGCATCTTAATATCTGCATATGACCTGGGAAATATCCGTAGTTATAGGATTAATTATTTTTTTAATTGTGGCCTTGTTTAAAGAACTTGCTCGACCTTCCTTAGTGTTGTTTATGGTGGTGACGGCTTTAGTTTTTTCACAAATAATATCTCCTGAAGAAGCATTAGATGGATTCGCTAACAAACAGCTAGCGGTAATCGTGTTGTTATTAATTATTGGTGACATTCTAAAAAAGTCAACCATTATTGATTCTGCTTTTGGTAAAATAATGGCAACTAATGACTCAAAAAGAACTTTTTTATACAAAATGACCTCAAGTATGGGGCTGTTGTCAGCATTTTTCAACAACACGCCATTGGTTGCTCTGGGTATCCCATATGTGTTGCGTTGGTCAAAAGAAAAAAAACTATCTGCTTCTAAATTTTTAATCCCCTTGTCTTACGCGACAATTTTTGGTGGTTGTGTAACTCTAATTGGTACTTCCACAAACCTTGTGGTAAACGGGTTAGCGATAGAGCAGGGTGAACAGAGTCTAGGAATTTTTGATTTCAGTCCTGTAGGAGGCGTAATGTTGGTTTTAGGCACATTGTATCTGGTTTTTATAGCCCCCAAACTATTACCAGAGTCAAAAGATAAGCTGGATGAGTTAGTCGAAAATTCCCGACAATATTTTGTGGAGACAGTAGTGGAAATACAATCACCTATTATTGGTAAATCTGTTGCTGATGCTGGGTTAAGAAACTTAGATGATTTATTTCTTATTGAAATCATTCGCGGTGACGAAAGTATTCGACCAGTATCATCACAGGAAATTTTGCAAGAAAATGACCTGTTGTTTTTTGCTGGCGGATTAGAAAAAATTACTGAATTAACGAAATCAAACCTTGGCTTGTCTCTTCCAAAAGAAGCAGGATTAGAAGAAATAGATAAAAAAGATATTGTTGAAGTAGTACTTTCCCATAACTCGAAATTAGCGGGTAGAGCCATTAAAGAAACGGATTTTAGAGGTAAATACGATGGGGCAATTCTGGCTGTGCATAGAAATGGTGAACGCATTTGGGGGCAGCTTGGGCAACAAGTTTTAAAACCTGGTGATATATTAGTAGTTATAGCTGGTAAAGACTTTATTAAACGAATGGAAGGTAACCCCAATTTTTATGTGCTTTCTCGCATCCAACAAGAAAAGGAGGTCAGCTTTAAACGAATTACCACGCTGTTGGTCGGTATGTTTGGGGCAATCGTATTAGCTTCAACAGGACTTGTTGATTTATTCACTTGTTTGCTTTGCCTCGTTGCAGCAGCTATAGCATTAAAAGTAGCAAAGTCGCGAGAAATATTTAATAGTATTGATTTCGATTTAATTGTCATTATCGCTTTGGGGATTTCATTAGGCAAAGCCATGATAAATACAGGCACAGATAAACTGATTGCCGATGTTATACTCCTGCTGGGAACTAATATTGGTATTGCTGGAATTCTTTCGGTACTCTTTATAGTTACCTCTTTAATGAGTTCTTTAATTACTACTAAAGCAGCAGTAGCGGTGACTTTGCCTGTTTCATTACAGCTGGGACACCTTATGGGCTTGCCGATTGAACCATTTATCTTGGTGATTGCTTTTGCAGGAGCAGCAAACTTTATGACCCCAATTGGCTATCAAACTAACTTGATGGTATATGGGCGTGGAGGCTATAGATTTACAGATTTTTTTAGAGTGGGTTGGCCCATTACAATCGTGTATTGGTTGGTGACAGTAGGAGTATTGATATTTACATATAATTTATAAATAATGGATTACAACAAGTTGAAGGAGACCATACAGAAAATTGCGGTAGATGCTGGTAAGAAAATTTTAGACATCTACGAAAACGAAGATTTTAGCAAAACTATTGACTTCAAAGCCGATGACTCTCCCCTAACTATTGCTGATAAAGCTTCTCATATCATTATCGATAAAGCGTTAAACGAATTGAATTTAAACATTCCAATTCTGTCTGAAGAGGGTGTACAGCCAACTTACGAACAAAGAAAACAATGGACTTCCTTTTGGTGTGTTGATCCGTTAGATGGCACAAAAGAGTTTATCAATAGAAATGGAGAGTTCACTGTAAATATTGCCTTAATTGAAGACGGGGAGCCTGTTTTAGGTGTGGTGTATGCACCAGTAACGGAAACGATGTACACTGGAGTTAAAGGCGTGGGAGCATTTAAAAATGGCAAGAAGATTTCGGTAAATGATAAGCAAACTGATCGGGTAGCCGTTCGAAGCAAATCACACGCTGCCCCAGAAGAACAAGCCGTTTTGGATAGGTATAATGTAGTAGATCAAATATCAGTTGGAAGCTCGTTGAAATTTTGCATGTTAGCTGAGGGTAAAGCTGATGTATATTACCGTCATGGTCCAACGATGGAGTGGGACACTGCAGCAGGACAAGCCGTAGTAGAAGCAGCAGGAGGTCGAATTTTCCATGATAACACAGAAAACAAACTGTTTAGATACAATAAGGAGAATTTACTGAATGGGAGTTTCCTTTGCCTTGGATGGTAGATAAAGTTTTTGGCTCTTAGCAATTAGCTTTTAGCAAAACTAAATCCTGGAGTTTTTGGGGCTTGATCTTGTCGTCCTGAATTTGAATTGATTTAGTGACTAGTATATTTTAGCTAAAGGCTATTAGCTTAAAACTTAAAGCTCAAAATATGAATCCCAAAATAATCACTACAGGAGACGGTTCACAATCGTTGTTTCTAGAAGCGTTAAATGAAACCTACCATTCGACACATGGTGCGGTGGCGGAATCTCGGCACGTATATTTAGAGATGGGCTTGAAGTTGTTTTTAGATAGAAAAGCACCTGTACGGATTTTAGAAATAGGTTTTGGAACAGGCTTGAATGCTTTGTTAACCATAGAATTTTGTTTACAGCATAATCTGGAAGTAGAATATCATACACTAGAACCCTTTCCTTTATCAGAAGAAATATTTAGCCAATTAACTTATTTTGAAGCGATCAATTTTGAGCATTCAAAAGAATGTTTTTTAAAAATGCACGAAGCGGAAAATGGGGAGAAATTAGAGTTAGAAAAGAACTTCACTTTTACTAAATACCTTAAAAAATTAGAAGATTTTCAATCGGAAGCTCAATTTAATTTAATTTATTTCGATGCTTTTGCACCAAGCAAACAAGCCGATATGTGGACTCAGGAGCAAATGAATCATTTATTTAATTTAACAGCTAATGAGGGTATTTTAACTACTTACTGTGCCCAGGGGCAATTCAAACGCAACTTAAAGGCAGCAGGGTTTATGATGGAAGAATTGCCTGGTCCACCAAACAAAAAAGAGATGACAAGGGGCAGGAGACTCTAACCCTCCAACTCTCCCAGTATCTGTTCAACCTTAATATCATCACTTTTTACATGAATCTGACCTTTCGAATAAAAAGGCATCCGCTGTTGATGTTTATTAGTGATTTCTTCTAATAAAGAATTAACACCATCAAATAAAGGGCGTTTGTTTTTTCCTTTACTCACACGCTTTGTTAGTTCTTCTGGAGAAACATCTATAAAAATAGTTTTACCGGTTTTATTCATGTAATCTATATTATCAAAAAAACAAGGAGCACCGCCTCCGGTAGAGATAATACAGTTTTCTTTCCGTGCTACCTGATGAAGCATAGCTCGTTCAATATCTCGAAAATATGCTTCTCCTTCTTTAGAAAAAATAGCACTAATTGATTTACCTTCCGACTTCTCTATTTCATTATCCATGTCGATGAAAGTAAGTTTTAACGCTTGAGCTACTTGCTTGCCAAGAGTAGTTTTTCCAGAACCAGGTAAACCTATCAGGTATATTCTCATTGTTTTATTGTATTCGTTCGTCTTTCGGACTAAAAGGGAGAACCTGTCACTACTATAGATTCTTCATTATGCTTAAGATGATGGTTTTGGACTAAGACTTTAATTACAATATTCCAAAAAGCTATTTACAGCTTTCATAGTTTCTTCTTTCTTTTCAATCATACCCATATGTCCGCATTTTTCATAAATATGCACGACACTTTCTTTAGGCATTCCACATTGCTGCATACTGGTTTCATAGGGGACAGCACCATCTTCTTTGCCGATAATGAACATGACGGGTACTTGTATTCCCTCTAATACAGAGGTGCGGTCAGGGCGATCGCGCATGGCTTTAAGGGTTTCAATCACCGCTAGAGGGTCAGTGTTTTTAGCCACCTTTATTAAGTAGTTAATCTCATAACCATATTTTTCACGTGTGGAGTGATCAAACAAGGGGGGTATAAGAGAGGCAGCAAATGTTTCGACACCTTTTTCTTCGATAAATTCAATGGTTTTGTTGCGGTTGGCTTTTTTCTGATCGGTATCACTGTATGCTGATGAATGAAACAATCCCATCCCCTTTAATTGCTCAGGGTGTTTTTCAGCGAAGGCTAATGTAACATAACCCCCAAGTGAATGTCCAATCATGGTGCATTTGTCCACGGAAAGGGAGTCAAGTAATTCTTTTACTGCTTCAGCAAAATAGGACATATTGACTTGTGATACTTCTAAACGACTTTCACCATAGCCTGGCAGGTCAGGACAAATTACGCGATATTTCTTGGAAAGAAAATTTTCAAAATCGTTCCACAAGGCGTTGCTTTCGCAAAAACCATGAATGAGTACCACTACCTCGCCTTGTCCTGTATCAGAATAACTTAAATTCATCATATTGTTCGTTTCGTATTTCAAGTTACAGGTTTCAAGTTTAAAAATTAAGTTCAAAGCTGAAATGTGAAAACCGAAACTTAAAACAAAAAAGCGGGTAGGTACAAAAAAGTCAGACCTTTGGAAATCTAAATTAAGTTTTAGCCTTTAGCTAAAACTTAACCGTAATAAGCTATTCAGCATAACAATCAAAAATCAGTTCCATCTCAAAACCTTTTTGTTGAAGGTAAGCGATGACTTTTTGTTTTCGTTTCAACGGATTTACATTTTTTAACTCCAATGTTTTTTTTTGAATTAATGAAGTAATCGTTTGTCTATAAAGGTCTTTTGGAAGTTTTAGCAGGTGTTTTTGTATAAGACTTTCAGACACATTTTTACTTCTTAGATGCGCTTTAATTTTTATTTTACCCCACTTTTTCAAATTAAATTTCCCTTGAACATAAGCATGAGTAAACCGATCTTCGTCTAAGTACTTTTCATCAATTAAAAAATCGATCAGTTCTTCTATTTCTTCTTCGCTTAATCCAAAGTCACGTAACTTTGTTCGCACTTCGTATTCACAACGGTCTTGAAAAGCACAATAACGGGCAATTTTGAGTTTAGCTTGGTGTGCGTTCACTAGTTTCTTAGGAAAGTTCATTCGCTCGTTTCCATTTAAGGTACGAAAGTGCCATTAAAATAAAAATAGCAGCATAGGCTAGTCCAAGTTGTGTTTCTAAGGTACCTTCTACTAAAAAGGATATGCTAATAATAAGGTATTGAAAAGAAAAAAAAATGTCTTTTTTCCAATTGTTTAAATGAAAGAGCGGGAAATAAAAGAAGAATAAAAATGCCACTGTACCCACTATACCAAATGCTGTGAGGCAAAGTAAATACTGGTTGTGAGGAATCAACCATTTGTCTTGTTTTATGATTTGATAATTACGGATGTACTGCAATTCAACCTCACGATGTAAATTCCCTATGCCGACCCCAAACACAGGTTTTTTCTGAAATAACTCCCATGCAACTTGGTATGACAGCACACGAGCAGTGATGGAGTGGTAGTTTGCACTGTACACATCATTAATATGTGAGAAATCAGTTATGGTATTTTCAACTTTATTGCGAATAGTAGGTACTGTTAGAGCACCAATTATGGGGAGGATGATTAGACTACTTAACAATAAAATTGCGATTTTTTTTCTCTTTGATGATAACACTCCAGCAATTGCTGCAATAAAGCAAGTCGCATAAAGAGCAACTAAGCCACTTCTAACCGCTAGGAGATGTGCAAAAGCGAAGAGGAAGATGATGAGGAAGATAAGTAGTGTGCGTTCGTGTTTCCACCAGCCCATTGAAAATTTTGAAATAAACAAATAAGCTCCTGAACAGACAGCTGTTGCGAGCATCAATGAATACCTGACATGATTTGCTGCTACTGGTAATGCTTTAGAGGTTAGGTATAAGGTGTTGATTTCCTCAAAATTGAAGATATAGTTAACTACTGAGCCAATTGCGGTGATTACTGTTGCTAGAAAAAAAAGATAAAGTAGTGTATGAAATTCTTTTTTACTAAGCCCCGGTAATAAAATAAATCCAAGAGGTAGCAATATCAAAGGGAGTTTCATAAAGAGAACGGATAAAAAATGATTCATGTTCACGCTTTCTGTGCAAAAAATGTAAGTGAGGTGAAGTAAATAAACACCACAAAAAACTAATAACGATGTATTGATTTTTGAAGTCTTAAACGAAAAGGTTCGAAGGTTAATTAGCGTGGAGATAAAAAAACCACCTAAGGCAATGCTTAAGAATGCTCGAGCCACTTGTGTGGTATATAATCCAATAAGAATTGACGCTAAGAAAAAGAGCGAAAAATTTTTAGGTGTAAATAGTCTCGTAAGCGATTTTAACATCTGCTGGGGTTGAAATCCGCTTCAAATATACACAGAATTTTGTAGCTTGGAAGTGTGGAGTGGCAATTGAAAAAAATAGCAAGGGATTTAGATGTGAACAGTGATTCTTTACCTGAAATGGTAATTAATCATATTTCTATTGATAGCCGCACCATTTTACAACCTGAATCTACGCTTTTCATTGCTTTGTCTGGTGAAAGGCATAATGCACATCAATACATTCCCGACTTGATTAAACGAGGCGTGAAAGCTTTTTTAGTACAGGAACCAGTGGCTGGAAAAGCGACTTTTATACCTGTAGATAACACACTTGCAGCCTTTCAGCAGTTAGCAAAAAACTATCGAAATCAGTTTTCTTTGGAAGTAATTGGAGTTACAGGTAGCAACGGAAAAACAATTGTGAAGGAATGGTTGTGGCAATGTTTGCGAAGTAAGTTTACTACCGTCAAGAGTCCTAAAAGTTATAACTCACAAGTAGGGGTTCCCTTGTCGCTTTTCCAGTTATCGGCCTCGCATGAAGTGGGTGTTTTTGAGGCTGGTATATCTCTACCCAATGAAATGAAAAAGTTGGAACAAATCATTCAACCAACATTGGGTGTGCTAACCAACCTTGGTTCCGCTCACGATGAAGGGTTTGAAAGCCGTGAAGAAAAGCTTGCAGAGAAATTAAAACTTTTTGCCCATACACAAACAATAATCTATTGTTCCGATCACAGCCTGGTACATGAAAATATAACCAAATATGTGCCCAGAGAAAAGCTGTTTTCTTGGGGAAAGCAAGGGAATGACTTACGTGTAGAACAAATTGGCGAGCTGTTTAAATTTCAGTTTAGCGAAGGCAAATTTCAGTTGAAATTACCTTTTAATGATCAAGCCTCCATCGAAAATTGTGTGCATGTGATAGCTGTGTTATTGCTTAAAGGATTCAATACAGAAGAAATTCAAACCCAAATCGCTCGTTTAACCGCGGTGGATATGCGGTTGAAGTTAACACAGGGTAACTACAATAGCTTAATCGTAGATGATTCATATAGCAATGATTTACCCGCATTGGACTTAGCTCTAAACTTTTTGAAAAAACATCAACAAGGAAAACAAGCCGCAGTGGTGCTTTCAGATATCCTAGAGTCGGGATTGTCCAACGAAACGCTTTATCAGGAAGTGGCTGATTTAGTGAATGCAGTTCAGCCCCAGTTTGTGGTACTTATCGGAACTCATATCACAAAATTTCATAGTCATTTTCGAGGGCAGGTATTTGACTTTGACACCACTGAAAACTTCATAAACCAATTTGACTTTGCCGCTTTTCATCAAAAGATTCTCCTGATAAAAGGTGCTCGTAGGTTTGCATTTGAAAAAATTGTAAAAAAAATCAGTAGTAGTGTACACGAAACCACCTTGGAAGTCAATTTGGATTTGATGGTACATAACCTTAATTATTTCAAATCACAGTTGAAGAAAACTACTCAAGTGATGGCAATGGTCAAGGCCTATGCGTATGGTAGTGGTTATTTGGAAGTAGCTCATGCGTTACATTTTCAGCAAATAGATTACTTAGCAGTAGCCTATGTTGATGAAGGAGTCGATTTAAGAAATAACGGTATAGATACACCGATTATGGTGATGAATGTAGAACCTGAGAATTTTGATAAGCTAGAAACTCATCATTTAGAACCCGAAGTGTTTCGGTTAGATCAATTAAAAGCCTATGGAGAGCTGGCCCTTAACGATTTTTCTATTCACCTGAAATTGGATACTGGGATGCATCGCCTGGGTTTTGATTCAACTGAGGTTGATGAACTAATTGTTGCGCTTAACACCTATCCAAAGGTGAAAATTAAGAGCGTTTTCACTCACTTATCTTCTGCGGACGACATCAAGGAAAAAGCCTTCACAGAAAACCAATTAAATCTTTTTGATGAATTAGCGCTAAAAATTCAGAACGTATGTAACTATCCCATTATGAAACACGCATTAAACTCGGCTGGGATTCAATTTTTTCCAGAACACCAATATGATATGGTACGCTTAGGGATCGGTTTGTATGGGATAGGGGTTAGTGACTCTGCACGAAAAAACTTGGCCGTTATAGGAACACTTAAAAGTCGTGTTTCACAAGTGAAAACCGTAGCCAAAGGTGAAAGCATCGGGTACAACCGAAAATGGAAAGCCGAAAACGAAATGAAAATTGCAACCATAGCCATCGGTTATGCTGATGGTTACGACCGAGGATTTTCCAACGGAGTAGGGCAAGTTTTCATCGCTAACACCATTCGTCCAGTAGTCGGCAACGTCTGCATGGATATGATTATGGTAGATGTCACTGATTTGGCTGTAAAAGTGAATGACGAAGTAGAACTTTTTGGTCCGAACATTTCATGGGAAACTCAAGCCCAAAAAATCAATACCATTTCTTATGAGCTATTAACTGGAATAGGTGAACGGGTGAAAAGGGTGTTTTTTGAGGGATAGAAATTGTTTTGTCAATCTGGCTAAAGAAAAATTTCTAGAGTTCATTATTAACTCTTTGAAGTTCTGTAAGTCCATCTTAGTGGCTTGCTTATATATTAAAGTATGAAAAAATTAATATCACTACTTCTGGCGATGGTTGCTTGGTTTGCTGTGTTAACCAATACTATTTAATGGTAGAAAATCAGGTTGTTCCAGTACAGTAAACAACTGTACGATTTTTTAGCTTTTTCATCATCTTGACAAATTTACTTGTCGCGTTATATTTCTCCTTCTCCATTGGTATAAATAAGGCTGATTTCTTATCTGGAATTATAAAGCCTGGAAAGCTTACAGCTGTTACGGTTTACATTACTATTGTAGGACTCATTTATCAAATTCTTCTGCGACCAATCTGGGATCCACAAGGTCTTCAACGAATTATAAATGAACTGCTACACCTTTTGGTGTGATTTGTTTTTGGGTTTTACTAAATCACACTAAGTTTAGTATTTATCATTTTTTGAAATGTATCTTTATCCATCAATGAATTGAAAATAGCTTGAATGAGTTCTAAAGAAGTTTCTTTTGATTATATCATCGCAGGTTCTGGTTGTGCAGGGTTGAGTCTACTCTATCGTATAATCAAAGAACCCACATTAAGCAGTAAGAAGGTTTTGGTGATCGACAAAGAAGCTAAAACTCACAATGACCGTACCTGGTGTTTTTGGGAAAATGAACCAGGGTTGTTTGAGTCCATTGTGCATCATCAATGGCAAAAATTACTATTTCATGCGCCTGAATTTTCTAAGCAATTGGACTTAAAAAATCAAACTTACAAAATGATTCAGGGCATCGACTTTTATAATTACGTACTCGAATTTGCTAAAACGTTTACTAACGTATTTTTTACTTATGAAAACATTGAAAACATTGAATGCAACAACGACTGTGCAGTAGTAAAAACGCATTTAGCGAGCTATTCAGCACCTTTTGTATTTAACTCTACTCACTTATTTCACCCAAAAATGACAGTAAAAAACTCATTATTGCAACATTTTGAAGGTTGGGTGATAAAAACAAAGAAACCCTTTTTTGATGAAACCACGGGCACTTTGATGGACTTTCGGTTAAATCAAAAAAATGGAGCAACATTTATGTATGTCTTGCCTACAAGCCCAACAGAAGCTTTAGTAGAATATACTTTGTTTAGTCCGGAATTGTTAGATAAACATGTATATAAAAAGGAACTCAAAAGCTATATTAAAGACTATTTGGCTATTGAGGACTATGATATTGTCCACGAAGAATTTGGCGTCATCCCGATGTCGTTAGCAGATTTTCCTCAGCGTATGAGTTCACAAAGTCGAATTATCAATATCGGTACGGCAGGTGGTTTTACGAAAGCAAGTAGCGGCTATACATTTCAGTTTATTCAGAAAAACAGTAAAGCGATAGTTGATAAGTTGAAAGCGGGAAAAGCCCCTGTTCAAAAACAGACCTTCCGTGACAAGATGTTTCAATGGTATGATTATACGTTGTTGGATGTGCTTTTGTCAAATAAAATGACTGGTAAAGCTGTTTTTTCTACCATGTTTAAGAAACTTTCTGCCGAAAAAATTCTCCTGTTTTTAAATAATGAAAGCTCCATTTTTGACGAGTTGAAGATTGTGAGTAGTTTGCCAATTATACCCTTTTTAACTTCCGGCATTAAACAACTAAAGCGTAGCATAAGCGCTAAGGACTGCTAAGCGGCATGTTTTTATCCGTTAAACAATAATGTCCGATATCAATTGACTCTTTCACCAATATCAGTGTCTGACCTTGACGATAGCCAGTGGGGACACTGGAGAAAACGGGGAAGCGAAACAAAAAACTAAGACATTTAAAAAGTTAAGTTGATAATTGTCAACTTATTTAAAATTGTTCTAAGTAAGCTTGTTGTTTTTATTGGTAGCGACTATATTGCAGTAATATAAAATCAGTCTAAATAAGCTTGAGACAACCAAGAACAATAGCGGATCTAAGAATAGGTGAAAAAGCAGTCATAGCTGAGCTTCACAACGATGAGGTATCTCTTCGTTTGATGGAGATGGGCTGTGTGCCTGGTAGCGAGGTAGAGTTGAAATGCAAAGCCTTAATGGGTGGTCCAGTATGTGTGAACGTTAGTGGATATCACCTTTCCCTTCGTTTGGTTGAAGCGGCAAAAGTACTTTTAGTCTAGGCGGATGACGAATCCAAAAATTGCACTTCTGGGAAACCCGAATTCGGGTAAAACAACACTTTATAACCGGTTGGCCAATGAGAACCAAAAAACGGGTAATTTCTCTGGGGTAACTGTGGAACGAAGAGCTACCACAACCAAATTTTTAAATCGTGAAATTGAATTAATAGACCTTCCAGGGACGTATACACTTTTTTCAACTGCCCTTGACGAGCAGGTAGTGTACGCTGAATTACTTTCACCTAAAACACGACCTGATTTGGCGGTAGTTGTCGTTGATAAGACCTTGTTGCGCAGAAGTCTTTTTCTGTTAACGCAAGTGATGGATTTGGGGATTCCCTGTGTTGTTGCCTTCAGCATGGTCGATACGGCAGCAAAAGCCGGTATTGAAATAGACCTGAAGAAATTTACAGAAAGCACAGGCTTAAAATGTGTTGAGATCAACTCACGGACAGGTTACGGCATTGAAGCACTTAAAAAGTTGGTGCTAAAGCAGGATATAAAACAGCCTAAGGAAATTTTAAATGACTTTATTTATGAGTCATTGTTACGTAAACCAGCAAACAAGCGTGATGCGTATGCGACTTTTTTAAATCAAACCCATTGTGATGTCCTATCAGGCAAAGCCGCTTTTTGTTTGGATTTGCATCGGCAGGAAATTTTAAAGCGTTACGATTTTATTGATGGTTTATTAGGCTACACTGGGGTAGAACGTGAAGAGAAACGTGTCGTGAAAACTCCGTTTTGGGCTGATAAATACCTGTTGCATAATGTTTGGGGTTATGTGATTTTGTTAACCATTTTATTCTTGATTTTTCAAGCGGTATACAACTTTGCTGCTTACCCCATGGATTGGATAGATGCAGGAGTAGCTGGAGTTAATTCGTGGCTTGTGAGTGTCTTGCCCGAGGGTCCCTTAACAAGTTTGTTAACTGAAGGCATAATCGCTGGAATAGGTGGCGTGGTTATTTTTATCCCACAAATTGCCTTTTTATTTATTGTATTAACCATCATGGAAGAAAGCGGCTACATGGCGCGTGTTATTTATTTGATGGATAGCATTATGACAAAATTTGGCATGTCTGGTCGTTCGATTGTACCTTTGGTTTCGGCTTCGGCTTGTGCTATTCCCGCTATCATGTCCACACGCGCTATTGACAATTGGAAAGAACGGTTGATCACCATCATGGTTACACCATTTATTAGTTGTTCGGCTCGTCTGCCTGTATATGCCATATTGATTGCTTTAGCGGTACCTGATATCACCGTTCTGGGGATTTTCAATTTAAAAGGAATTGTGTTTTTAGCAATGTACTTATTGGGCGTGTTGGCAGCTTTTCTTTCAGCATTGATCATGAAATGGGTGTTTAAACCTCAAGATAGTAGCTTCTTGATGATGGAGTTGCCTCAGTATCGTTTTCCGCAGCTTGGAAAAACAATAGGAAATACGGTAGAGAAATGCCAGTCGTTTGTGTTTGAAGCAGGGAAAATAATTCTAGCAATTTCAATTTTGTTATGGGTGTTGGCTTCATATGGTCCAGGAAATCAAATGGAACAAGCGACAAAAAAAGCACAAATAGAGGCACAAGCGAAAGGGTTAAATGAGGAAGAGTCTAGTAGGCTAATTCAGTCTCATGCACTGGAAGCATCGTATGCGGGACATTTTGGTAAAGCCATTGAGCCGGCAATAAAGCCACTAGGGTATGATTGGAAAATTGGTATAGCTTTAATTACTTCATTCGCTGCCCGTGAAGTTTTTGTAGGTACCTTAGCGACCATTTACAGTGTAGAGGACGAAGAAGAAGCTCCTTTAATAGAGAAAATGCGCTCGCAAAAATGGGCAAGTACAGGACTGCCAGTTTACACCACAGCAACAGCTATTTCATTATTGGTTTTTTATGCCTTCGCAATGCAATGTATGAGTACTTTGGCAATTGTAAAAAAAGAAACGAACTCATGGAAATGGCCTGCAATACAGTTTGTTTATATGACTGTAGTCGCTTACGCATCTTCTCTTCTTGCGTATCAGCTTTTTAGTTGATAACTAATTTTTATTTAAAAAACACCTATTACTTCTATTTAATTATATTTGATTCAATATGTATTCATTTGCAATTGAATTGTCGAGTCAAATAAAGAAGGATAAAACCCAATCTTTGTTGCTAAGAATAACTCGAGACAGAAAACATAAGCGAGTGGTGACTGGTTATGCGGTCGATAAAAGTCAGTTTACTCATACTTCTAAAGTAGGTCAATGGATACAGAACCACCCTGGAGCAGTACAAATTAATCGATCATTGCTCCAATTGATTGAAGATATTGAACAGGTGGTGGAAGATAAAAGAAAAACATTAAAAACAGTCACTTTAGACACGCTAGCACTATGGATTAAAAATAAAGAGGAAGAAAGTTTTTTAAAATTTTCCGAAAAAGAAGTAGATAAATACAATGAGAAAGAAAGCTATAGAACATATTTACGATATGCCAGCGCAATAAAAAAACTCAGAGATTATCGTGATGAAGATGAATTATTTTTTCATGAGTTAACACCACGATTTTTTAAATCATATCGCATTTATTTACAAGGTTTGGGTAATTCAGAAGCGACTATTTATGCGGACATCTCCTGTATTCGAGTAATGGTAAATAAAGCAATAAAAGCAGGCTATATCCCAATTCAAGACGATCCTTTTTTAAAGCTTAATTTCATTGCACCAAATAAAGCCAGTGTAGTGTATTTGTCTTCAGAAGAAGTTGAAATACTCGAAAATCAAGTGGAGAATCTCAGCACCAAGGAAGCATTAGCCATTGATTGTTTTTTGTTTGCAATGTATATGGGAGGGCTTAAGTTTAGTGATCTAGCTGTTTTGAAATGGGGTGCAGTTGCGGGAGGAAGACTGGCGATTCAGCGCTCAAACCAAGACAACCCGGTAACTTTAAAACTGCACGATAAAGCTTCCGAAATCATTAGGAAGTACCAACAACGGTCATGGAGTCAAGATGATTTTATTTTTCCTTTACTTCGTATAAAAAAAGACCTTTCTACAGATGAAAAGTTGAAGAAACAAATTTCCTCCAAAAATTCTATTGTAAATAAAGCGTTAAAATCGGGAGTGAAAAAACTTGATATTAAGAAAGACATCACCTTCTTTTCAGCTAAACATACGTTTGCTTACATGGCGAGCCAAAAGTCAGCCGATTTAAAAGCACTGTCTGTGGTGTTAGGCCATTCCGATACTGGACAAACTAAATTATATTTGAAACAAATTAATAACACTCAAGAAGATGATTTGTTAAAGGATATTTTTTATTAATTTTTGAGGGGTTTTGTATTATTGTTTGACACGTAGGATTTTTATAAATTTAGCATAAGACAAAAGATCTCGTAGTATGTTATCATTCTTTGGAAATAAAGCAGAAGTACAAAATGAATCACACATGAAGAATTTAATTCTCATGGCAAAATCTGATAATTCAATTGATAAAACGGAGGTTGCAGTGATTATGGATATTGGCGTAGAGCGCGGATTTACCAGAGGGCAAGTTAGAGAGTTTATTAAAAATACTAGCAAAGCTAAAATTATCCCGCCAGATTCTTCTAAAGGTATGTTTGATCAATTATATGATTTAACTCGTGTAATGTGTGCTGACGGAATTATTGAAGAAGATGAGATGGAGTTTGTAACGGGATTTGCCAACAAACTCGGTTTTCGCAAAACTAGTTCCGCATTTATTGTGGATAGAATACTGGAAGGGATGGAAGAGAAATTAGATAAAGACAAAATTTTTGAGGCTACAAAAATTTTTATGAGAACAAAATTGGAGTAATAATTTTATTTTTTTTTGGTTTGAAATTCTAGGTCTAATAAATTACTAAAGTCTATGCCTTGAAGATAGATGTCTTCATCGCTTTCCTCATAAAACCAATTGATCTTAATTTCTTTACCATTATTTTTTATGATTTCAAGCTTCTTTAAAAGTGAGAAAAAGAACTTATTCGAACTACTGTTAATATAATCAAAGTCAAGATTTACTGTGGTTTGAGGCTGAGGATTTTCAACATATTCAGTAACCCAGTCATATAGCTGTCTATATATTTCTGTTGTATTTTCAGGGCGTGAACGCCCAAGAATTTCTATTTTACCTAATTCGTAATTACAACTAATTTTTGGTGTTTGTTTCGTTTTTTTTATTTCTAAACTTTTCATCTCATCTCCCTCTCAAGTCTAAAATACAATTTTATTTAACCTCATAGAAGTTAAAAGTTAATTCTGGTAACAATTCTTTATAATCTAAACCAATGTCATAAATGTCATCATCTTCATAATGCCAGTCTATAGCCACAACCACATTGTCAAGCCGACACACTTTTTTTAATAGACTAAGTAAATGATAATTAGAACTGCTATTAATATAATCAAAATTGAAACTAAATTTTATTTCTTTATTCTTTTTTAAGTAGAGATCCACCCATGAAGCAACTTGAGAAAATATTATTTCAGAATCATTTAATAATGATCTTCCCGTAATCTCGATTACTCCAGTATCAACCCTACATTTTATACTGGGCGTAGACTCTGTCCCTTTTAATACAAGATTCTCCTGTTGTTGATTCATTACAGTAATGTACTAGTAGTTTCTAATTTTTTCAAGCGAATGTAACCAAAAGGTTAATATGCATTACTATAACGAAGCGCTTTCAAAGAGGTTAGGTTTATAATTACGATCTCTTGATCAGGTACCTGTTGTCACTATTCATTCACAATTAAACAATTAAAATTATGGCAGGAGGTAAAGAAACACCTAGACAAAAACTAATAAACTTGATGTATTTAGTGCTATTGGCATTATTAGCACTACAAGTGAGTTCGGTAATAATAGAAAAATTTCAACAATTGAATAGTAGCTTGGAAGATGCTATTACTGATTCTGAGATTCGAAATATTGATATATTAAACCAAATAAAACAACAGGTTAAAAATGGAAAATTTGCCAAAGAAGATGTTAAAGTACAAAAGTCGGCAGAACAGCTAAGAAAAGAAACTTTAGCCTTGTTATCATTTTTAAATGTTCATAAAGAAAATTTGATTGAATTAACTGGTGGTCGTGATGAAAGGGGGAATCTGGTAGGAGCTAAGGAGGAAGAGGCTGTTTCTAATTACATGCTGGGAGCAGGAGATTCTAAAGCTGGAAAAGGCTATGAGCTGCAAACCCGCTTGAATACTTATGCTAGCTTATTAAATAGAATTTCAAATAAACACCAGCTTGATATCACGTTTAATCCACTGGCTATGGATGGTAAAGATGATCCAATTTTCAAAAATAACCCCGATCAAAGAAAAAAAGATTTTGCTGAACTTAACTTTGAAGGCACACCTTTAGTGGCAGCTTTAGCAATGATGTCGGAACGAGGTAATAAGGTAATGACAATTGAGTCTGAGGTACTAGCAAAACTAGCCGTAAAGGTCGGTGCTATTAATATTCCCGTTGATAAAGTACGACCAGTTGTTTTAGCTGGCTCAAATAAAATTTTAGCAGGAACTGACTTTCAGGCTGATTTATTTATGGCTGCCTATTCATCTAATTTTAAACCAGAAATGACTTTTGAGGGAAAGGCACTTGAAGTAAGTCAAGAGGGTGTAGGGAAAATAGACTTTAGAGCTTCTGGTGGAAATTATAACGAGGATGGAATGATTAAGAAAACGTGGAAGGGAACCATTAAATATCCAAAATCAGGAGGTGGAGATACAATCTATAATGTCGAATATGAATATTATGTCTTAAGACCTGTGATTGAAGACGTCTCTAGTCTTTCCGCTACCTTATATAAAGATTGTGGGAATGAGATAAGTTTTAAGGTTGCTGGATTAGGCGTAGACTTTAACCCCAAATTTAAGGTTTCTGGTGCAAAATTAAGACAAACCGCTACTAGAGGAAAAGTAGTAATCATTCCCAACGATCCTATTACAGAAGTGAAAATTTACAATAATGATACTTATTTAGGAATGAAACAGTATAAAGTAAAATTAATTCCTAAGCCAGATCTAGTGGTAAAATGTGGCGGACGAACAATAGACCCCGTAAAAGGGGTAGATATTGGTAGATTGAGAAATGTAGAGGTTATCCCTATTCCCGATGCTGGTTTTAGAGCATCCAACCCTGCAGATGCCAGTTATCGTACGGTTCAGTTTAAAGCTGAATTGATCCGAAATGGTAGATCAAGGCAAACGCTAGTGATTAATGGACAGCAGGGTAGTTTAAGAGATTTAGAACTCCAATCAAATGACAGGGTGATTCTTACTGATATAAAAGTAAAAAGGAAGAATTTCGAAAATCAAATTGTACCCGTTGATATTGGCGAGCCTGTATTCATTATTCCAATATTATAATTTTTTACTACTATTATAGGCTTCATTCCTTGGATTAGGAAGGAAGCCTATTGTTTGTTGTAAGTATTATTGGTATTATAACAGAGTTTATTTAATAATAAATTGATACTATTCATATAGATGCTTGCTTTTTGTTGGGAATATTTATCGTCAATTGGAACTGAATTTATTGACAATTCATTTGTCAAGCGCAAAGTTCGTATGGCAAATCAGATTGCTTTTCTAGTCTTTTTCCCCACGGCATACATGACTTTTGTATATGGTTATAAAGTAGGATGGGAGCATGCTTTTATGACTTTTCTGATGGCTTTTACCATGGCAATGATGTTAGTGCTTAATAAAGTCGGAGCCTTTCGATTTTCTAGAGTTTTGGGAGTATTGACAAGTATGTTGGTGATCACTTACTATTGTTTAGTGATAGGTCGAATAGGCGGATCTCAACTTTTATTAATAATAATTCCAGTTGTAACCTTTGGTTTGTTTGATTACCGAACGGAGAAAAAACTAATTTTTACAATTTTAACAGTACAGATTTTCTTAGTCGCTTTTTTAGAGTTATATGGGTATGAATCCGTGCCCGCCTATCACTTTGAAAAAAAAGAGATTAATATTATTTATGCTAGTCATGTAATATTTTCAACGCTTTTTTGTTTAATATTTTTATTTGTTTTAGCGATTGATAATGCGAATGCTGAAGAATCATTGAGTCACAAAAATGAACAGTTGACAGGTTTAGCTGAAACACTCTCAAAAGCAAAGGAGGAATTATGGGACAATCAAACCAACTTAAAAATTGCGAAGGAGAAAGCAGAAAAAGCATTAAGCGTAAAGTCACAGTTTTTGTCAAACATGAGTCATGAAATGCGTACGCCATTGAACTCCATCATTGGATTTACGCAGGTTTTAGAAGGGACAAAGTTAGACGAACAGCAAAGAGAATATGTTCGCTATGTATTAAAAGCTTCTGAAAACATGCTTCACCTTGTTAATGATGTATTAGATTTTTCCAAGTTTGATTCAGAGGTGTATACTTTAAATAAAAAACCGGTAGACATTTATGAATTGGTGAAAGAAGTGTGGGGGATACTACATTTTTCTGCTGAAAGTAAAGGTATTTATTGTTCATTTCAAATTGATCCTGCAATTGAAACAAAGGTTGTAACAGATCCTTTAAGATTGAAACAAGTACTGCTTAACTTGGTTTCAAATGCAATTAAGTTTACTGCAGAAGGTGCTGTAACCATCAATTTGAAATTAGTAACAAAAGGAAGTGGTTCTCAACGAATTCAAATAATCATTGAAGATACAGGAATAGGCATCGATGAAAAAAATCATCAATTAATATTTGAAAGTTTTAAGCAAGTACAATCTGACCATGGAAGAGAATATGGTGGAACAGGCTTAGGATTGGCCATCGTAAAAAGACTAGTATCAGCACTAGATGCTACCATACAAATGACCAGCGAACTAGGTAAAGGGACTAAGTTCATTATTGATTTATCTTTGGATTACGATAAAGAAATGGCTCTATCCTCTTCTTTTAATGGGAAGTTAAATCCCAGCATTAAAAACAAAAAGATATTAGTTGTTGAGGATAATGAAATGAATCAATTATTAATTACTAAAATGCTCTCTCAATATGAAGCAAAAGTAATTATAGCTTCGAACGGTCTTGACGCTTTGGAAATATTAAAGAAGGAAAAAGTAGATCTACTTCTTCTTGATTTACAAATGCCTGGCATTTCGGGATTAGAAGTACACAACAAATTGATTAACGAAAGCGAATATCAATTAAATGCTAAAACTCCAGTGGTGGTAGTTTCTGCTGATGTGTTTGGCGAAACTCGTAAAAAAGCATTTGATCAAGGGGTAAGTGCTTTTGTTACTAAACCTATTCAGCGGGAGGAACTTAATTTAGCTATACAAGCGTCTTTAATTAAAGTAAAAGTGCTTTAAATAAAAAAAAAGAGGCTTGTTTAAGCCTCTTTTTTTAGATAGAATTAATAATTATTTTTCTTCCAAAAGGGTTTTATAATCCTTTTGGCTTCTTCGAATGACCTCTAAAGCCTCTTCTTTACCATAAGTATGAGTGATTTCTACTTTACTGTTAACGAAGCCAGGCATGTCTTTATAAGTTAAGAAATAATGCTCTAGTCTCAATAAGATTGAGTCCGGGCAATCCTTAATGTCTTTCCAGGTTTGGTAAAATTCATCACCCTTAAGCACGGCAATAATTTTATCATCTGCCTCACCACCATCAATCATTCTAAAACCACCGATAGGCACCGCAGGCATAAGAATGTTACCATAATCTATGGAACGTTCTGTTAACACACAGATATCCAAGGGATCGCCATCACCATAAATGTCTTTTTTCCCGGTTTTTTCCATACAATAATCTGCAACCTCTTTTCCACAATAGGTTTGAGGTACAAAACCATAAGGAGCAGGAATAATGTTTGAGAATTTTTGAGGTCGGTCTACAATCAAAAAACCACTTTCTTTGTCCACTTCATACTTCACAGTATCTGTCGGCACAATTTCGATAAATGCTGTCACCACTTCAGGTGCATTGTCCCCAATGCTTACTCCATGCCAAGGGTGAGCTTGGTACTTGTTTTTCTCCACTAATTCGTTCTTTTTTATTAATAATTAAGTAGTTACCTGATAATTAAATCGTTAAAAGGCGTTACTGTTTTTCCTAATTTTTGCTAAAGTAATATATTTGTTGCCTATTTCTTATTAGAAACCAGACTATTTAAACCAAAACAATGGAATCAATCACTATTTATTTACCGATTATACTAGCGCTAGTCGGTTTAGCCTACATGTTTATTAAAAAAGCATGGGTCATGAAACAAGATGCCGGAGACGGTAAAATGAAAGAAATTTCAGATTATATATATGAAGGAGCAATTGCTTTCTTAAAAGCAGAATATCGTTTATTAACTTACTTTGTTGTAGGAGCAAGTATTGTATTAGCAATTATTTCTTTTTTAGTTCCTACAACACATATTTTGATTGTTGTTGCTTTTATAGTCGGAGCTGTGTTTTCTGCTTTAGCAGGAAATATGGGGATGAAAATAGCCACTAAAACGAATGTGAGAACTACTCAAGCTGCTCGAACTAGCTTACCAAATGCTTTAAAAATTTCTTTTGGAGGAGGAACTGTTATGGGCTTGGGTGTGGCTGGACTAGCAGTATTAGGTTTGACGACTTTCTTTATCATTTTCTTCCAATTATTTATGGGAGGCAAGTGGACTGGAACCGAGGACATGACTATCGTTTTGGAAACCCTTGCTGGGTTTTCATTAGGGGCTGAGTCCATAGCATTATTTGCGCGTGTGGGTGGTGGTATATATACGAAGGCTGCAGATGTAGGCGCTGACTTGGTAGGGAAAGTTGAAGCAGGGATCCCAGAAGATGATCCACGCAATCCAGCAACTATTGCTGATAACGTAGGTGATAATGTAGGTGATGTGGCAGGTATGGGGGCAGATCTTTTTGGGTCTTACGTAGCCACGGTATTAGCAGCTATGGTGTTGGGAAATTATGTAATTAAAGATATGGGGGGTAATTTAGCAGATGCCTTTGGAGGAATCGGTCCAATCTTGTTACCCATGACCATTGCAGGAGTAGGTATCATTATTTCTATCATTGGGACATTTTTAGTGAAAATTTCTTCCAATGAAGCAAAAGAAGCACAAGTACAAAAAGCTTTAAATATTGGTAACTGGGTTTCAATTGGCTTAGTGGCCATTTCGTGTTTTGTATTAGTGAAATGGATGTTGCCAGAGACCATGCAAATGAGCTTCTTTGGAGAAGGATTAGTCGATATCTCTTCGATGCGGGTTTTTTATGCTACATTGGTTGGATTAGTGGTAGGAGCTGCTATTTCATCTTTTACAGAATATTACACTGGTCTAGGTTCTGCTCCTGTATTAAAAATTGTACAACAATCGAGCACTGGTGCGGGAACGAATATTATTGCTGGTCTAGCAACAGGTATGATTTCCACCTTCTCTTCCGTTTTGTTATTTGCTGCCGCAATTTGGACTTCTTATGCATTTGCTGGTTTTTATGGTGTCGCCCTTGCAGCTTCTGCGATGATGGCAACAACAGCCATGCAGTTGGCAATAGATGCTTTTGGTCCCATTGCTGATAATGCGGGTGGTATTGCAGAAATGAGCGAATTGCCTCCAGAGGTTCGTGAACGAACAGATATCTTAGATTCTGTAGGTAATACGACAGCAGCAACTGGAAAAGGATTTGCCATAGCTTCAGCAGCTTTAACTTCTTTAGCACTTTTTGCTGCTTATGTAACCTTTACTGGTATTGATGGAATCAATATTTTCAAAGCTCCTGTATTGGCGATGTTATTTGTTGGTGGAATGGTTCCTGTAGTTTTTTCTGCCTTAGCAATGAATTCAGTTGGAAAAGCAGCCATGGAAATGGTGTATGAAGTAAGACGACAGTTCAAAGAGATTCCGGGAATTATGGAAGGAACGGGTAAACCTGACTATGGCAAATGCGTGGCTATATCCACTAAAGCGTCATTAAAAGAAATGTTAGTACCAGGTTTGTTAACTATTGGTTTTCCAATTTTGGTGGTTTTAATAGGTAAAATAGTGTACTGCTCCAATAACCTCTTGGTAGCCGAGATGTTAGGTGGTTACATGGCTGGTGTAACAGTTAGTGGTGTGCTTTGGGCAATCTTTCAAAACAATGCTGGAGGTGCCTGGGATAACGCGAAGAAATCGTTTGAAGCTGGAGTTATGATAAATGGGGAGATGACTTACAAAGGCTCTGACGCGCACAAAGCAGCAGTGACGGGTGACACCGTTGGAGATCCTTTTAAAGACACTTCAGGACCATCAATGAATATTTTGATCAAGCTTACTTGCCTTGTAGGTTTGGTTATCGCACCGATATTAGGAAACCATGGAGCCAATGGTAGCGGTAGTTTAGATCATGCACATAAGGTGGGGTATGCCGCAGCATCAAAATGTACTCGTAATGATGGAGGAATAATGTATAGTTGCTGTGGGGCAAAAATTGAGAAGACAATTTGTTCAGCTGATTGTACAAAACCATGTTGTAAAGGAAAGAAAGCTTGTGCTACTGATTGTCAAAAAGCCTGTTGTAAAGCTGCTTGTGCGAAGGGAGAAAAGGCATGTGAAAAACATAAAAAGAGGTGTTGCCTTAAAACAGATAGTTTGTCGATATATGAAAGCAATAGTTTAGAAACTGTAGAATAATATTTTCCAATTTTATAAATTCCGTGAATGACTTCGTGGTGAGCAAAGTCTTTTTTATTTTAGGCTCTCACCTATTTATTAACTCATTTAAAGATGGAAAAAATTTCACTAGATCAATTTCGTGATCAGATAATTAATTCATTTGAACATTATTATCCGGATCGCAATACACTTGATGTTTACAAAAATGACCTTCTTGATGAAACATTTGTTAATTCTCCTGGTGTGGTGTTTCTATGCGATTTTCCAAGTAAAAGCTACTCCTTTATTAGTGACAATGTTCGTCATATTTTAGGGATTACCCCTGAGGAATTTTTAGAAGGAGGTATTACTGTTGGCTTAAGTTTATATCCCTCACATCAATTTGAAATAATGGTGAAAAATATTATGCCGAAGATGTTCCAAACTTTTTATGAATATGGCTTAAAAGGCAAAGCTAAAGACATCAGAGTTAGTTATAATTCATTAGTAAAGTGTCCTGATAATAGTTTTAGATGGTATCTGCAACAAGTCACTGTTATCGAAACAGATGAGAATAACATGCCAGTTAAAGCTTTAAAGATGTTAACAGATATACATGATTTTAAGACCGGTTCTTTATTAGATTTTTCAATTAGTGAAAGAAATGAAAACGGGGTATATGATAAGATTTTTTCAGAGCAGTATTCAACTCTAGAACCTGAAATTATACTTTCCAATAGGGAGTTAGAGGTTTTGCAGCTTGTGAGCAATGGGTTGTCAAGCAAACAAATAGCTGTAGAATTAAATATAAGTGAAAATACAGTGAATAATCACAAGAAAAATATGATTAATAGATCTGATATCAGATCAATTTCAGAGTTAATGAAGAAAACGTTATTATTAGGAATGATTTCCTGATTTTTGATTACTGAATAAATTTAGAAAGAAGACTTCGCTTTACAGTGAAGTCTTCTTTATTTTATAACAATATTATAAATAACCATGTCATTCAAAGACCTAAAACTAGATAACATCGATCGCCAGATATTAGAGAAATTGCAGTTGAATGCAAAAATCACTAATTCTAAGTTAGCCGAGGAGATTGGTTTGTCTCCAGCACCAACACTCGAACGTGTAAAAAAATTAGAAAATGCGGGACTCATTAAAAGTTATCATGCTGAGCTTGATAAAGAGCAACTTGGTTTAGGGGTAGGTGTTTTTATTCAGGCAAGTTTAACAGGATCTAGGAAAGCTATGTTGGAATCTTTTCATAAGAAAATTCAACAAATACCTGAAATTGTAGAATGTTACCACATCACTGGATCATCTGATTTTTTAATGAAGGTCTTAACAAAAGATATTCAATCTTATAATGAATTTATTCAAGAAAAAATGATTGAGATTGATGAATTGGGTAATATTCAATCGATGGTTATACTTTCGACCATAAAAAACGCGAAAACCTTACCTATTAAATAGCTTGTTATATCAAGTCTTATATAAGTGAGGATGTGACATTTACCAAGAATCATCCTCTTGAATTCCCAAAATTTTCACATTTAATTAGGATGAGAATAAGACCTATATTGATTAAACTTTATAGTCAACAGCTGCGGATTTCTCAACCACTTTTTTAAAAAATTCCACAACTTTAAGATGTTCAGGGTGATTAGCATAAGTTTTTAAATCTTCCAACGATTCAAAGCTTGAGTAAAGTGCGATATCAAAAGCACGGTCTGAAGCAATAACGTTTAGACCAACTTCTAAGCCTTTCAGCACCTCAATGTGTGGAGGTAAAGCTTCTAACATTGTTTTCATTTTTGTGAGTATAGCATCTTTTTTTAACCCCTCTGCTTCCTCTTTTACAATCCAAAATACTATGTGCTTAATCATACTTATTTAATTCTCATGGGGATGGTGTAATACATCTTTACGGGAGCGCCATTATAGTCTCTCCCAGGCGACCACTTCGGTGATTTTCCTAATACCCGTATTGATTCTTGATCAATGCCTTCTGACACACCTCTAACAACATTTACATTGCTAATTGCACCATTCTTATCCACTACAAATTTGAGATAAACGGTTCCTTTATTTTCTTCAGCGATGTCGCGTGACGACATTTTAAAATTCTCTCGAATGAATTTAGCAAATGCTTCTTGTCCTCCAGGAAATTCAGGGTACTTGGCCACTTCATCTGGGTTTAGAATTCGCTCTACTACCTCCTCTTTAGGCTCAAAGTCGGGGATGTCATATATTACTTCTTCAGGCTCTTCCTCTTCGGGATCTAATTCTACTTTTATTTCTTCTTTTGGTTCTTCCTTAACTTCTTTAATCACAGGGGCAATTATTACCTTCGGAGGGGGAGGGGGAGGTATGTCCGTAATAGGAATATCTAAAATTTCCTCTTCTTCAAAGGTCATTTGCACAGGTTCTTCAAATTGAGCAATTTCTCTTGAAAAAGCTTCTATAGTTAATAGGGAGATGATGAGTGAAAGCAATAACCCAGCACCAAATAAAAGTGCTTTATTTTTATTTAAATCAGCAGAAGCTACTTTTTTGGTGGTTCCTAAATGATGAGGTGTTTCGATATTCGATGGTTTAAATATCCATGACATAACGAAACCGATAATGATCGTGAAAAAGAGAAATACACCTAAAGCAATTAAAAGGTAAAACATTTATCCAAGTTTATAAATCAATAAGAATAAACCAAATCCTACAATAGCTCCAAACCCATTGGCTAACATATCATGCCACTCGAAGTATCGACCAGGTATTAGAAGTTGTAGACACTCTATCAAAGCCCCGTACAGGCAAACTGTAAATATTGACACAGGAACGGCTTTGAAATGCAAGAACATAATATCATGTTGTTTTTTAAGTCCAACGATCATTAACAAAGATAAAACGCCAAACATAAAGGTGTGAACGAGTTTATCTATCATGGCAATATCCATGTTTGCATGGGTTTTGCCGGTGGCAAGCGTCAGTACTAAGATTACTACCGCCCAAATGATAGTGAATGTGTTATATTTTAATAACAAATTATTATTGACCTATTAAAGCTTTATACTCCTCAGCGGAAAGTAAACCATTTATTTGACTGGCGTCACTGATTTTAATTTTCACAATCCAACCATCTTTGTACGGTGCTTCATTAACCTTTTCTGGCGCATCTTCTAATGCACTATTAAACTCAATGATTTCAGCATCAACAGGGATGAATAAGTCAGAAACAGTTTTTACAGCTTCTATTGTTCCAAACACATCTCCTTCATTTACTGAATCACCGACCGTATCTACTTCAATATATACAATATCACCTAACTCATTTTGAGCGAAGTCAGTAACACCAACATAAGCAATATCACCGTCAATTTTTAACCACTCGTGGTCGTTTGTGTACTTTAATTCAGATGGAAAATTCATGCAATTATTTTTTTCTTAAAGGTATAAGATTTTATAGAAGATTTTGAGCTATGTACCTGCAAAGTTTAATTCTTAGGTAAGGCTAAACCTTAACTTAATTCCAAAAAGCGTTGTGGATCGTTTAAAGGAACTTGAAATTCTTGGTTCGTTAACAGTTCTTTCAAAGAAAACTTGAAGGTTTACCCGCTGGTTAATTTCATAGCTAATATTTGGTCGCAATTGAAAATTGATGTTTCCAGCAGTAACCACGTTATCTGTCTCAATGTTTCGTTGTATGGTTCTTGTATCTCTGATTGAAAGATCCATTTTCATGTTGACATTATTTTTCAAGACAACTTGTTGTCGCTCGCGATTTTTAATCGGTAGTTTCATGCCTCTTTTGGTGTACCCAATTCCGATTACAAAGTCTTTGCTGTTTTGTTCAGTTACCTGAAGGTTGGCCATATCTAAATCCAACATCCTACTTAAGTTGTAATCAAACCGGACGTTGATCCGTGATTTTGTTCTAACATTAAATCCGATCAAGGGTGAAAAACGTTCAGTTATGGCCACACCGCTAATTACGTAAGGAGATACATAGACACCTTCTTCATTAGTGATTAAATCGCCACGTCTTTGGTTCACTCGACTGCTAGGGTCAAATTGATTATAGTTTAGCGATGATGTATAGCCAGCAATTTCGTATGACCCTGTGTATCCGTGAGAAATAGTGAATGAGGAGAAAAGTTTCTTTATGGGTTTCCATTTAGACAACCCGGCATAATTGATTTGCCAGTTAGGTAGCGGTGTTTTAGGTGCTGCGTCTAAAGATGCATTATTAATATCCTGACCCGTGTAGGCACTTCTAAAAGCAGGTATTAACACATCTTGCGAGTTGACGTCATAGATTCCTTGCGTATCATCATTTTCGATGTTTAAACGATTCCTTACAGGAATACGGTTACTTTCAAATTCTTGAAAGATAGAAGAAATATTACCATCTTCTTCACCAGAAAAAGAGGTTTTGATAAAGATGTATGACATACTTATATCTCCTCTAACTAATGGATTAAATGTTTCATATCCGGTTCCGTTGTAGCGATAAACTTCTGAATAGGATGAGGTTTCTTTGTATTTGGCGGAAAGTTGAATTCTAAAATCGTTGATGGGTTCTACTGTTGATCTAAAGTCATACGACTCGGTTCTTGATTGAACAATTGGATCATTCAAAAATTGACTTCTAGAATACCACCCATTGGCTAAAGCACGTCTTTTAAATCCATTTTCCTCACTTAGATTTTGACTTCCTAGCACGAACTCTGTACCAGGAGCATAGTTTTCATCCATATCAAGACCCATGAAACTAGGGGTCGGTAAAAAACCTGGAATACCTGTTTGGTAAGATATGTTATAACGACCATTAATATCTTTAACCATTAACAATGGCTTGATTACTGCTTTTAGTCCATTAAGTTCTTTTTTCTCTTTTTCTTCTTCCTCTTCATCATCTGCGGGTTTTTTTGGAGGAGTCCTAGGCATTGTTCTTCTTCGAGATGGGGAATTGATACTTTTTAAAAATTTATTTTTGTTGTAGAGGCGGTCTAAACTTAGTTTTCCATTTAGGGTGATGTCCCTTGTATTGGAGAGAAAATTCCCAAACTCAACCCCAGCACTATCGGTAAGGCCGATAATATTACTACGCCAGTTATAACCTGTTTTGTAGGAGATGTCAGCGTTGGTCCAGTCTAATAATGGTATTTTATTTAAGGGTAAACGATAAGTAGCGGTAATATCTTGACTGTAGTTATTTAAACGTCCAAACTGTTTGATGTTAGTCCATATAGAGTCACTATATTGTTTTTTAGAGGGTCCTGTTGAGCTACCATTTTTATCACCTAGAGGTTCATCAATTAAAGCATTGGCACTGGCTGTATAGGTTAAGCTAATGCTTTTTGTAATATTCCAACGCATGTTGTACACTCGGTCAAAGGTGAAATTTTTCTGGTAAATTGGATTGTAAGTGTCATCGCTTATCCTCGGATTTTGATAAAATACTGTTTTAGCATATGAGCGCCTTAAATCACCTCGAACGGAAAAAGAGTTAGGTATAGGAGTGATATTGATGTCTCTAATCAGGCTAAAGTATTTTCCTTTAAAAAGTTTAGTTTTTTTAAAGGGTTCTAAGGGTTTAACATTAGGGGAATATGCCCACGCTGCATTCCCATTATATTCTTGTTTTATATAAGATTCGAGGTTGTTTCCAAAACCATCATTTCCACCCATTCCGCTTTTTTTTGTCTCAGTGTAACCAGCTCCGAATGTAAAATTTTCTATATCATAAATATGTTTTTTAGCATCCGGGTTGACTTTTTCTTTTCGTACATTTTGGAGTTGAATACTCTTGACAGTGGCTTCATATTTAACTTTATTTTCATAATTATCCCGTTTTTCATCGTCTGAAATTGAAGCTATAGAATTATCCAGTTCTACATCTCCATTTAATGGATCATATTTTGGTGATACAGTCGTTTTATCATAACTCAAGTGTAGCGGTAATTTAACACCTGTTTCAACTGGTATGAATTTGTCCATTTCTAAATTGGTCTGTACTCCCCATTGTACGGTGTTAGCCTGCTCACGCTCAAAAACTTTTTGTTCAATATCACCATATCCTACTGTAGTTATTCTGGTTGTTGCTTGGAAGGTACCAAGGTCAGCCAAGTTAGTATTAAAACTACCTACTGTAGCATAGCCGACCGACTGATCAAAGTCAGTAGCACGTAATTCATCTACCCAAATACAGAAACTTTTATTTTGTCCATCGTTTAAGGGATTTCTTACTCCAATCATCCAATTTCTAATTCCACTTAGCTCTGGAGTACCTTTTACTCTGATGGTGTATCTACCAATAACGGTGTCATATTCTTGTTCCAATGAGAAGTTTAACTTATTTCTCTGCGTTTTTACATCCACCAATCGATCGAATACCACATTTAACTCATTTTCTTCGGCCAAATCTCTCGTGGATCATTGCTTGTGATGTCTGAAAATCTTAATGGAATTTCAATTTCGTAGTAATTATCGAACTGGTCAGTACCCAAACGTAAAAAAGCGGTTACCTCACCATCATCTGTAAAAACATCGGTTTTTTCAGCATGGATAAACATTCTTAAATTTCCATAGTTTAAAAGTGGAGGGGTGGAAATACTTTTAAAAACAGCTCTTGCCTCACCATCTTTTAAATCATCAACACATAATTTTAATGATTGTTCATCTCTTTGAGCACCATTGTTTGTGCTTTGGTCGAAATCTCGTTCAGTTCCTGGGGGAAGGGTGTATGCAGAAGTTGTAGCGGTTGCGGATGAGTTTTCAGTGATGTTAACAGTGGATATTTTAAAGTTAGGGTCTTGTCTTTCAGAATCAACATTACTTCCTACCTTATTTAACCCTCTTTGATCGGCAGTAATCCATTGACTTGCAACAAACTGTAATTGAGTCATACGCACTACAATTGGTTTTTTAAATGCCGTAAAGTACATTCGCATGAACTTGATGTTTTGAAAGCCACTAATATTTCCTACACTTTTCCATACACTTTCATTTAGAGGAATTCTAACTTGGTACCATTTATCACGTCCCTCACGGGTTTCTCCAACGATGTATGGATTATCTGAGTTTAAATCGTTTGGCCGCAAGGGAAATTTTACTTGCCAATATTTATCGGTAAAGTTCACGTTTTGATCCCTGTTTAAGTCTTCTTTATCAGGAACCGTTTTAGATTGGCGAATTAATCCTCCATCATTGTTAATAGGACTATTGTTTTCTAAACCTAAGGCATTCATGTAGCGTTCAAGAATGGGAGAATTTCCATCATCAACATCCCAATACGTAAAATCATCGGAGGACACGTCACCTTTGAATATGGTATTTACTTGTTCAGGTGTAATATCATGATCTTGGTTGGTGAAAAATCTTGATTCTTCTTCATTTGATAGACCGTCTAAACCGACATCCTGTTCACTTCGCTCAAATGCTGCGTCAAAAGATTCTGTTTGATATGTTTTGTTTGGGGATAAACCCCAAATGGTGGTGTCTACATTTTCAGGGTATCCATTCTCAAAACCAAATCGACCATCTTTTATAAAATCTTCAGAAATATCTCCTACATTGATATACATATCTCCCCCCATATCAGCTAAAGTAAATGGGTCATTTTGGTAATCGGAGGGTAGTACATCTTTAACTGCTAACTCACCTTCGCTATTGGTCAAGAAAGGATCAAGAATCCAAAACTCTAAAAATTGAATGTTTTGACTTTGAAAATCATTATCAATATTAACAAATGCTCGGGTTACTCCACCCCAGTTTTTTTCTGGCTCAGTAAATTTTCCTGTAGCATCTATTTCATTACTGTTTATGTTGTAGTTGTAAGGTCCTCGTAAATCAGGATAATAAGCAAAATCAATGGTTTGCTGTATTCCTGTTGTCCCAATGTTTCCTGTGGGATTTTGCCTTTCCGGGAATATATCTTGAATTGCAAATGGCCTTACGTATGGGTTAGGGTTTTGACCGTTAATTAAATCAACTTGGTCCGCAGATAAGTTAAATGTTTCCCCTAAGTTACTGGCACCATATAAATCACCGAGTGTGTAGACGGATACTTTAGCGCGATGAGCAGAATAGCCTAAATCGGTTCGTAGTGCATCGGGGTAATCGGTAGCGTTATCACCCAGTTGTTTTGGTGTAGACGAAATCATCCAGCTGTTTTTCACACTTTGATCCAACTGTATTGCCCGGTCGGCACCCTCAAAGTCATCTATATAAGAAGTTCCTCCATTACCCGTAATGCTTGAGGTACCTGGTTTTAGCATCGCACCTTCCCATTTTATCGCAACATTAGACTCTTCTTTAGTCTGAATCACAGGAAGTTTATCAACTAGCTTTGTGATTATTCTTGACTCATCTTGGAAGTTAACATCTAAACCCAATTGAGTGTTAACAATTGGTTCATCACCAATGTTAACACGAGTAATAAGCGGGCGTTCACTCATTTTCATTATTGTAGCACCAATATTAAAACGATCGTTGATGGCGTAATCAGCACGAACTCCAATTAAAGATTTCTGTCTAAAGCTAAATTGATCAGTTTCTTCCCAGGTTACTTTTATGTCTTTTCCTGATGACAAAATCGCTTCGTTAGTTATTTTTAACGAACCGATATTATAATTAACTGTATAGTCCGAACCTTCTGATAGAGTGATTGACCCAACTTGAACCACAACTGTGTTTTCAGCGATATTGAATCCTAAAGAAATATCTGTTGAAGAGGTGGATTGATAAAAACCAGTTAACGCAAACTTGTCTTTTTCGGTGCTTCGCTTGGCAATACTTTTTGTTTGATCATAAAGGGAAGTATATACGTATTTGCTTTGAAGACCAAGATCGTCATTGAGTTTTTGCCTCATAAATGAGCCAAATGGTTCGGGATGAGGGAAAATGATTCTGCCTCTACGTTCCTCAACCGTTGCTCCTGGAAGGAAGTCAAAATTACCATCAGGAGATTGCACACCATTTGGGTTAACTTGATCCAAACCAAAAAGTTCAACTAATTGAACACCTTGAACTTCTTCACCTCCCTCTTGAAGCGTTGGACTATCGATACCTGTTAAATCATCTCTATAGATAATGCGTAATTGAAAGTTATCCCTACTGATGTTACTTGTTGGTAATGAATAGATGTTTTTCATCATTAAATCCCAGGTTTTTAGGTTGGGATCTATACTTTGCGGTTTTAACAGTTTAAGAATAATTATAGATTTTTTGTCAAAATTCTGATAATCTTCCATCATCTCACCGACTTTGTAGTTTTTACCTTTGTAAGTGTATTCGTAAGATACTGCGAGCGCCTCATTGTCTCTTAATCGGTTGTTTAGGGAGATATACCCCAAATCAGGATGAAAAGTGAATTCGTTTTCTTGTAGACGAACCGCACCATTTACTTTTTCATAACTTGTACCAGAATTAAGTCCTATAGGAGCGATAGCAGAGATCGTTTGATTCGCATTTCTAAATGATGAGTCTTTTTTTATCTCTTGTAATAATCTGTTTGCTTGATTGTCAGGTATGTTTTCAGGAAGAGAGTTTGTTACAGGACGAAGGATTGTTGAGTCTTGTAATACCTTTGATTCACCTAAATCTGTAAGAGCAAGTAGGTTCCGCTGGTTTTCTGCTTGTGCTTGAAGGTTGGTTCGGTAAACTTCCACCCGAGTAATTTTGATTCCAGTGTTCGGGTTGGAATAGTTAATTTGGTACGCTTTTTCAAAACGTTCTCTAAAGTCATGTGAGAGGAAAAAATGTCTTTGGTCATCGTAGTCACTAGCATTTAATGTGTAATCACGAAATTGAGCTCCGTTTCTTATAGTTAATGATTTTGTTTTACCCCGTTGATTAGAAAGCAAAGTGGTTAAACTTAGTCGACCAAACTGCATTCTAGCTTTTATACCGAATAAATTTTGCCCTCCTTTAATTAGAGTGTTGTTCAGCGGCATGCTCACGTTACCTGCAGAAAGTTCTTTTAAAATATCGGTGTCTTTTCCTTCGAAAGCTACTTTAATAGTATTGTCAAAGTCAAAAGCAGCTTTGGTGTCCCAGTTTGCATTAACTTTGATTCTGTCACCAATTTTACCAGCAAGGTTTAAACTAATTTGTTGATCAAAATCAAACCCTCCAGTTTTTTGTTGATTTACAGGAATAGCAGGATTTTCAGTGCGTTGAAAACGGGCGCCAAAGTCGAGGGTGACGTTTCCAGATGGAGTTATCTCAACCAGTGGGTCGTCTTTAGGACCAAAAACCCACAAAGGTGGTTTAATTTCTTCATCTTCTCGCTTATCTAAAGAGTCTGTTTTTTGATCCCAATATTCGCGTTGCATTTGTTGACGTTTCCATTCAGCAAATTCTTGAAAAGTCATTTCAGAAACGGGGCGATAATCCATATCACCAACTTTTTCATACACAGTATACCCAGTTAAGTCATCATTTAGCTCAACTTTAGTTTCAACATTTGAGGGTTTAGGGGCGTTTAGAGGGGAGTTACTTGGAGGATTAGAAAATTCATCTCCATATCGATCACCTTGGGTACGTGGGGTGTCTAGCGGTGCGGTTATAAACAATCCGTCTTCATAGCTGATGTTATTTATTTCTGGGTTGGCAAGCGTCATCAGAGTTACAAATGACAAGCCAATCCCCAAAAAAAATAATATTTTTCTTTTCCAGGTTATCAAACTCAACTACGCTGTTTTAAGCGCCTCTCTTATCAGGTCTTCTAATTTTGCTGTATTTCCAAGCTGTTTCAATACTTTATTGATGTTTTTTTCTGCTGTCGCTCTAGGAATTCCCAAAGTCGTCAGGGCTTGTAACGCTTCATTTCTAACAGTATTGTGCGATTCAGTAATTGTTGAACTTGTAGCTTCAAAACCTCCAGAATCTTTCAACATTTTATCCTTTAGTTCAAGGATAATGCGTTGAGCGGTTTTTCCACCAATCCCTTTAATGCTTTGAATTACACGCACATCCTCTGTAATGATGGCTTGTCTCAAATCTTCAGGTGATAAGGAAGAAAGCATTACTAAAGCAGTACTAGGGCCTATTCCAGAAATATTAATTAATTTCAAAAAGGTGCCTCGTTCACTTAAAGTAGAAAATCCATACAAGGTATGAGAGTCTTCTTTTACATGTAAGTGAGTATGTAGCTTGCATTTTTCTTCATCTTTAATGTCAGAAAAGGTGGTTAAGGATATATTAATGTGATACCCTAACCCCCCCGCTTCAATGATGGCATACGCAGCTTCTTTATGAACGAGTTTTCCTTCTATGTAAGTAATCATTTTTTCAAAGAATGATGATTTTGTGCATCTACTACTGCGATGGCAACCATGTTTACAATTTCTCTGACGGAGCTACCTAGTTGTAACACATGCACCGGTTTTTTCATCCCCATTAATATTGGTCCTATTGTTTCCGCGCCACCAATTTCCATCATCAGTTTATAAGCGATGTTTCCAGAAGCTAGGTTAGGGAAAATCAACGTATTAGCGCCTTGTTCAGCTAAGGCACTAAACGGATATAGCTCTTTATGAAGCTCTTTGTTTAAAGCAATATTCGCCTGTACATCCCCATCGATAATTAAGTCAGGGAATTTTTTCTTCATTATTGCAGTCGCTTTAGTGACCTTTAGAGGCAATTCTCCTTCCGAAGAACCAAAGTTAGAATAAGAAAGCATTGCAATTCGAGGTTCAGTATCGAAAAACCGTACTGCTCGGGCAGAAAGAGTCGCGATGTCAACCAACGCACTTTCGTCTGGGTTCACATTTAACGTGGTGTCGGCAAAAAAGAAAGTCCCTTTTTTAGTTAGCATGATATACATACCAGCGACTCTGTTCACTTCATCTTCTACGCCAATAATTTGTAGTGCTGGACGAATTGTTGTTGGATAGTCAGTTGTTAAACCAGAAATTAAAGCATCCGCTTCTCCTAAGTTGACCATCATTGATCCATAGGCATTGCGCTCACGCATTTTGCGATAGGCTTCATACTGAGTCATTCCTTTGCGTTGTCGCTTGATAAATAGCTCGTTCGCATATTCTTTCCGCTTTTCTTTTTCTTCTACAGGGTCAATAATCTGACAAGAATCCAGTTCTAAGCTATTTTCCTTGATGAGTTCGTGAATTCTATCTTTGTTACCTAATAATATGGGTTGACAGATTCCTTCTTCTATACAAATTTGAGCAGCTTTTAATATTTTATCATTGTCAGCTTCAGCAAATACAATGCGTTTAGGATTTTCCTTCGCACGGTTAATCATGCGGGAAACTAATTTTTGATCGATGCCTATTCGTTGATGTAACTCTTGTTCGTATTGTACCCAATCAATTATAGGCTTTTTAGCTACACCACTTTCCATAGCAGCCTTGGCTACTGCTGGAGAAATTCTGGTAATCAACCGGGTGTCTAAAGGTTTGGGAATTAGGTAATCTTTTCCAAAAGCTATTTTCTTGTCACCATAAGCTTTTTGAACCATGTCTGGTACGGCTTCTTTTGCCATTTCTGCCAGTGCTCTTACAGAGGCAAGTTTCATTTCTTCATTAATGGCTGTAGCTCTAACATCTAAGGCACCTCTAAAAATATAAGGAAAACCGAGCACATTATTAACTTGGTTAGGATGATCTGAACGACCAGTAGCCATAATGATGTCATCACGCGTGGCCATAGCTAAATCGTAATCAATTTCTGGATCTGGATTAGCTAAAGCAAAAACCACGGGGTCTTTGGCCATAGTTTTTAAAGCTTCTGGACTAAGCACGTCTCCTTTTGATAAACCTATGAAAACATCTGCACCGTTTACAGCTTCTTCAAGGGTGTTTAAGTCTTTTGTTGTTGCAAATTGCGCTTTGCTTACATCCATATTTGCACGATCAGCTCTGATTACTCCTTTGCTATCGAGCATGATGATATTTTCTTTTTTTGCTCCTAAAGAACAATATAAAAGCGTGCATGAAATAGCAGCGGCTCCAGCTCCATTGATCACTATGGTTACTTTGCCTAAATTTTTCCCGTTTATTTCAAGTGCGTTTAATAAAGCTGCAGCTGAAATAATGGCTGTCCCGTGCTGGTCATCGTGCATCACGGGTATGTTCATTTTCTCGCGTAATTCTTGTTCTATTTTAAAACTTTCTGGTGCTTTAATATCTTCTAGATTGATGCCTCCAAAAGTTGGTTCTAACGCTTTTACAATTTGAATAAACTTGTCAGGATCCGTTTCGTCAATTTCAATATCAAAAACATCTATACCAGCAAATTTTTTGAAAAGCACGCCTTTTCCTTCCATAACTGGTTTTGAAGCTAAAGCACCAATGTTTCCTAAACCTAACACAGCTGTTCCATTCGAGATTACTGCAACAAGATTTCCTTTGGCTGTGTAGCGATAGACCTCTTCAGGATTCTCAGCTATTTCCTCACAAGGAACAGCTACGCCTGGCGAATATGCCAAGGCCAAATCCCTTTGTGAAGAAAGCATTTTGGTGGGTACAACTTCAATTTTTCCGGGTTGACCGGCTTCGTGATACCGAAGGGCATCAAGTCTTTTTGATTGTTTACTCATCTAATTGCCTGGTTCAAAGGTTCGAATAATAGCTTCTAAACTGCGAATATAATTTAATTTTTCTTGCCCAGGGGCATAAACAAAGCCTTCTATATAATATATCTGGTCATTTTTATTGCTTTTCAGCGTTCGGCTGATGTAAGAACCACCCATTGCACGGTTTTTTATCTTCCAAAGCCCCCATAAATATTTAGAATAGCTGGAGCTATCAGAAGCTGTTTTTGTTAGAGGAGGAACGCTTGTTTCCCGCATCATATAACTTGAATCTTGTTTATCTGCAAATATGTATTGTTGACTCACACGGTCACGCCATGTTAGGATAGTGTCTGTAGCAAAAGCAGTTTCATTATTATAAGGTTTAGATGTAAAATAGATGTTTAAATCAGCTTCAGGGGTGACATTTCGAAACCAAATGAAGTTTTTTTCTTGTAATGCAACTTCGTAATTTTTTGGGATGTGAAGTTGTACTTGATATTCATCTGCTAGTCGTTTAACTAATAATGGATTGGTGGGTTCGTCTAATAGTTTATTTTGATATTGGGACATTAGTTCTTTAGCAACGATTTCTTGGATGGCTTTTTTATTTTCGATAAGGCTTTTATTCAAATAATAATCTTCTTTAGAAATTAAAAAAAGTATGGTTTGATTCTTTGCAAAAACATTTTTTTGTCTGAAAATGGTATAGGAGTTATTACTTTTTACTTTTTCGATGGCTTGTTTAGAAACCATTTTTTTTAATAAAGGATTTGATTCAATTCTATCCAGTGTTGTGGGAATAAAAATGAAATGATGTTTAGTGAAAATTCCTCCAAAGTGTTCTTCAGGAAAAAACGATATATGAAAGAAGGGCTCTGGGTTAATAATACCAGGGTGCGCTTCTTTTACTATCTTACGAAGAGATTCCCCCGTTTCTCCTTGCCAAGTGAGCGAGTCGCTAACAAGGAGGATTTCATCAAGACTACCGCTTGAATTCGGTTTATTGTCTTCAATAGCTGTCTGCGTGCAGCTCAATAAAGAAGATAAAATAAGTAATAAGATAAGGTATTTCATAGTATAAGCTGAAGGAAGATAAATAAGAGTAAGCTGAACTCTTATATATCCATTTCTTCAACTAACTCTAGCATAGTACTAAATAACAGGCATTTTTCACCGAACGTGGCTTGTAAGTGGTTAGCAATTTTTTGTTCAAATTCTAATTTAAATAACTGACCATCATGCATGGTATTTGTGATCAATTGGCATGAATAGTTGACTAACTCAGGGTCTTGTTGATGGTGCACTTTTAAAAGTTTGTACTCTTCAAAATATCCCGATTGACGGATTAAAGGCAAATAAAAAACAGAAAGCCAATCTCTAAATTGGTCGATGGAAGTTATTTCAATACAGAAAGTGGTGTTATATACAATCATATAGGTGTTTTTTTGCGACTACTTTTATTTTAAAAGTTTTAACGTGATTTATTAGCTTAAAATTACAGTTTTCATAATGAATTCACGAGTACATCAATTTCTTTTTCTTTTACTTTTTTTAGAAATAGAACTTTATTATGCTCCAGCTGACATTATTTCTGAGAATGAAATACGAGAAGATTTTTCCCAAAACACTTTTATGATTCTTAAAAGAGAGTCTTCCTTTATAAAAGGAAAGATAACTTTCAAAGTTCAGTTAATGCATTTATAGAAGATACTGAATAATTTAAGGAAGAGATAAAACTATTAAAACAAGGAATTTTTCAGTAACTTTTGTGTCGCTATTAAGTATAAGTCGCTATCTTTCGGATTAGGCTAATTCTTTATTTCACGATTATTAAAAGCCACTAGCTATAGGAATGAGACATTTAAGAAACAGTAAAGACATCTATGTTGATTACAAAAAACCATTGACCATTGTAAAAATAATTTTTTTATGTTGGGGATTTATAACAGTTGTCAACCCTTTCTTAATAAGAGAATTAAGTCATGGTGTAGGTTTTACTGACAAACAAAATAGTTTGTTAGATTACGTTTTTTATGCTTCGTATTTTGTTTTTGGATTAGCTGGAGCTACTCTAATTAACAAATTTGGTTTCAAAAAAGCTTTAATGTATGGCCTAGGAGTTGCTGCTTCTTCTGTGTTTTTGATGGTAACTGGTGCTCGCTCTGCAGATTTTAACTTGATATTTATTGCAGTAGTTATTCAGGGTGCTGGTTTTTCTATACTTCAAGTAGCGGCCAATCCTTATGTGATATTAATTGGCAAACCAGAAGAGGGTTCCTCACGGTTGTCAGCAGCGGGAGCTTACAATTCATTTGGTACTTGGTTAGCGCCATTAATGGGGTCTTTAATTGCTGCTGCGGGCGTTCCTCAAGATTTATTAGAGGCGCAAAATTTAATAGCTATTCAATCGTATAAAACAGAACTGGTAGTGTTACCCTATGTGTTGATTACGGTAGTTTTTGTTGGGATGATTGTTTTAGTGAATTTTTCAGACATTCCCGAAATAGATTCTATCAAGGAAATAGACACCAATGTAAAAGACGATAACCGTAAGTACGTATTACAATACAAACATGTGGTGCTTGGCTTTTTCGCAGTTTTCTTTTACGTGGGTGCTGAGGTTAGCATTGCGAGTAAACTCTATGAGTTTCTTAAGGCACACATCGAAGATGATAACTTAAAAGGATCCATTAGTTATATCATTCCTTATTACTGGGGTGGAGCAATGGTTGGGAGATTTGTCGGTGCAGAAATATTAAAAGAATCGAAGACCTCAAAAGTATTGTTTGGTGCGACTTTGCTTGCGATAGTTTTTTTAGCTATGGCTATATCAACGCCTACTCAAGGGGCGATGTTTATGATTTTAGGAGTAGGATTGTTTAATTCTGTAATGTGGCCAACAATTTTTGAGTTAGGGGTTCACGGGTTAGGTAAATTTACTGCTTACGCTTCTAGTATTTTAATTATGGGTATCGTTGGTGGAGCGGCAGTGCCATTTGTGATGAATACGATGATTGAAGAATACGATTTTAGCTTAAATGCAGCTTTGTGTGTGCCAATCGGCTGTTATCTCTATATTGCTTTTTATGCTTTAAAGGGGCACAAATACGATATGAAAGAGGCGTATTAGAACTTGTAGTAGACTCCAAATTCGCCACTAAAAGTGATGTAGTTGAAATTTTCATAGCTACCGTAACCAGTCATAAAGTTAAGACCAACTACATCATGAATTGTGAACTCCATGCCTACTCCAATTGCGTGGTTCCAAAACGCTTCTGTATAATTATATTCTTGTGACGGATAATAATAGTAGTCATAATAAGTACGCTTATTATGCCAAAAACCATTGCTTTGGTAAAGGTAAAAGTTAGATTTTTTAGTTTTTATTAAGTCATATGTAAAGGCAAAACTAGTGAATTGTATGAAGTTGGTCTGATTCTTAAAAGGACCATAGCTAACTTGTACCCCAATGTTGTAATCACTACGATATCGATAACTTAAACCATAACCCGTAGTACTACCCGCAATCAATCCCACTGAATGATTTTTAAGCTGGATAGGTTCGGTTTCTTGGGATTTACTTATTGTTGCTACTGAAAGAAAAATAAGAAAGGTTAAAATAAGTTTCAATTTCATGAGTGTGCTAGTTTAAAGTTTATAAAATAATGAGATACCTCCTGCAGGCAAAATAGAGGTAAAATTGTCGTAGCTTCCTAAGCCTATTTGTAGGTTAAAGCCACCTCTTTCTTGGATAAGAAACTCCATTCCAAGTCCAAGTCCATGGTTTAAATAGGTTCTGTAATAACTATGTGACTCTGGTTCGTCATATTGATAATATCCACCACTATTGTAATAATAGTATTGTTCTCTTTGAGTCCATAGACTATTCCCTTGATAGACATAAAAATTAGATTTTTCAGCTTCATAGAAAGTATACAAAAACATTAGTCCAAAAGCTTGATTAGTAGTTGAGCCATTTGTTCGCTCGATTAGAGGCAAGTAGCTGAATTGAACTCCAAAACTCTTTTCTAATCGATAACGATAACTCATACCAATACCGCTTGTAGAAGTTATTACTGTCCCGATAGAATGTTTGTAGTGAGGAGTTTCTGTGTTAGTTGAATCAACTTCTTGAGCAAAACTTGCTGCTGACAATGAAATAAGAAAAACTACTAAGAATACTGGCTGAATGAATTTATTCATTTTTTTGCTGTTTTTTGTCAAAAGTATTTAAAATTAAATCCATAAAGATTTATTCTCTCTGATTTTATTTATCTGGTAAAAACCCAAATGGTTTTCGTTGCTATTGATTTGAATTTGTACTGATTTACCATTCCTCACAATACCAAACAGGTTTTTTTCTTGCTTTTCTATTATATCACCAAGCATTAATTTTTTTTCAGCTTCTGAATTTTTTGCGATATGGTAAATTTCCTTTTTATCATTTCGAACGATAGTTTTTAAACCATAAAGTCGCTCTAGTTCATCGGAACTTTCTTGTTTTTTGAGTTCAAAACCTACTTTTGATAACAACTCTTTTAGCTCGATTTCGATAGACGTATTACCAAAGATATAGTTTTCAAGGTAGGTTTCTCCGTCAATATATTTTTCAATTATTTGCAAATAATCAGAAGTGGAATATCCTTTTTGAGTATCTCCAAACTCACGCCATAAGTCGAGCATAACATTTTGAAGCGAATATTTACCATTGGACTCAATAATGATTTTTAAGTCTAGTAGTAAAGCACACAAAGCACCTTCGTTATAAATGGATACCTTACGGTGGGGCGCACCCAATTTGTAGCCGTCAAGCCATAAATCCATCGAAGATTCGATCAAAGTTGAGGTTTTTCGTCCGTCATTTTGAAAGTGTTTTTTTAAAAGGTTGTTCACCTCATTTAAATATTCTTCTAAAGAAAAAACACCACTCTTATAAAGCATTAAATCTCCATAATAAGTAGTGAGACCTTCAGTAATGAAGCCAGTAGTGTGATAGGTTTCCGTGGAGAAATCATAGGGTACCATCTCTTTCGGACGAATACGGGTCACATTCCATGCATGAAAAAGCTCATGAGAACTTACACCTAATAATTCTTTATAGAGTTCTGCAGAGTTTAGGTTTTTGTCTGGACCTAAAGTAATGACTGTAGAGTTTTGGTGCTCCACACCATGATAGTGCTTATATGGTAATGCTTGTATTAAAAAGTGATAATCAGTTGAAGGGAATGAGCCGCCAAAAAAGTCAACTTGTGCTTGTGTGAACCGTTTGAAGTCAGTCAAAAGTTGGGTTTCGTCTGGAACCCAATTACCTTGTATCTGGATATGAAAAGTAGTTTCACCGACCTGATACTTCAATGATTTTACGGAGCTGGAAGCGATTACGGGACTATCTACCAATTCAGAATAACTATCAGCATACAGCGTGTGATGCTGTGTTTTTAAGCTAGAGACAAGGCGATAGGCGTCTGGCAATGAAAATATTATTTCAATAGGTTCGTGTTCTAAAGCTTCAACTTTCGGAATACAATTGATAAAATTGAGGTAAAGTTGTTCCTCATCCAGCCAGGAGCTGCCAGCATCCATTCGTGCGGCATAAAACTGATAACTAATTTCAACTTCACCAGTAGCATTTAATTGCCAACAGTCTTTGTTGATTTTTTTTATTGTACCTATTCCTTTCGTTAAAATGAGCGGATATATATATTGAGCATAATTAGCTATTTCATACCGGCCAGGGCGCCAGGCTGGCAATTGGAGTGTAGTAGGTTGCGTAGTTTTAAACTGCAATTTGATGTCGACTAATTGACGTGTTGGCGTATGATAAGTGATGAAGATTTTCATTGACAGCTTTCTTTTCAAAGTTCTGCCTTCTATTTACTCAAAAGATTTGGTTATCCAAAAAAACAATTTTACCTTTGCCTCCCTTTAAAAAGAGAAGATGCGTTAGTGTCTTAGCTTTGAAAATTAAGAAAATCACTCAGATAGGTTGTGGTAACCTGGATATTAAAATAGATTGAGAAATGAAAAGAACGTTTCAACCTTCTCGTAGAAAGAGAACGAATAAGCACGGATTCAGAGCCAGAATGGCGACTAAAAGTGGTAGAGCAGTATTAGCTGCTAGAAGAAGAAAAGGAAGAGCAAAATTGACTACTTCTGACGAGAAATCGCATAAATAATCACAAAAGGTATGTCGTATGATTAGTACAGAACATACCGCTGTGAGTAAAAATACTTTCCGCAAAGTCGAAAGACTTTGCAGTAAAAAAGAAATTGAAGAGTTGTTTTCTAACGGCTCTTCTTTTTATTTGTACCCGTTTAGGGTAAAGTATTATTTAGCCAAAAGGGAATATGAACTACCCAAAGTTCTTTTTTCTGTTCCCAAGAAAAAATTTAAACGGGCAGTAGATCGGAATTTAATCAAACGCAGACTGCGTGAAGCCTATCGCTTGAATAAATCAGTATTAACCACTTCTTTTGAAGAAGCTGGTATTCAGGTAAATATTGCATTTATCTATACTGACAATGAAAAAATATCCTTTGATATCTTAGAGAATAAACTAATTTTAACACTTGAGCGTTTAGTTCATGCGTTAAAGCAGCTTTAAATTATGAAACTACGAATATCTTATTCCATAACTGCTATTTGTTTAGTGGTGACCACTTTTTTATTATCTTTTGATAGTCCAAATGATAGGTATTTTGATATCTCTAAAAACATGGAGATTTTCACTTCAGTCTATTCAGAAGTCAATCGTTATTATGTAGATGAAGTTGACCCCAACGAATTGATGGCGAAAGGTATTGAGGCCATGTTAGCTTCCTTAGACCCTTACACCAATTATATTCCAGAAAATAAAATTGAGGATTTTCGATTTATCTCAACAGGCCAATATGGAGGTATCGGTGCCGTAATTGGTAATAGAGATGATAAAATAATGATTTTAATGCCGTATGAAGGATTTCCTGCGGATAAGGCTGGGTTAAAGATTGCCGATGAGTTAATAGAAATAGATGGGGTAAATGTAGCTGGAAAAAACACATCGGATATCAGTGAGTTGTTAAAGGGGCAAGCAGAAACGACCGTGAGCGTCAAAGTTAAGCGTTATGGTAAAGAAGAACTCATTCCAATCAAAATTACCCGAGAAAAAATCACGGTCGAAAGTGTTCCATATTACGGCATGATAAATAAAGAAGTGGGTTATTTTAAACTTAATTCTTTTACCGAAAATGCTACAAAAGACATTGAAAAAGCATTAAAAGCCTTGAAAGCACAGGGTGCGAAAAAATTCGTTTTCGATTTAAGAGGAAATACTGGAGGGTTGTTGAATGAAGCAATTGGCATCGCTAACTTATTCATTGAAAAAGGTAAAGAAGTAGTAAGTACTCGAGGTAAAGTTGAAAAATGGAATGCTACACACGTAGCACAAAGCCCTGCATACGATACTGAATCTCCATTAATTATTTTAACCAATGGTAGAAGTGCTTCTGCATCGGAAATTGTTTCTGGAGTGATGCAAGATTATGATAGGGGAATCTTAGTTGGCCGTCAGACCTATGGAAAGGGTTTGGTACAAGCAACAATGCCTATTGCACACAACGCTCAATTAAAAGTTACCACAGCAAAATATTATATTCCTAGTGGCAGATGTATTCAAGCAATTGATTATAGTAACAAAGATGGGGAAGGAAAAGCAAAAAAAATCCCAGATTCGTTATTGGTTGCTTTTAAAACGTTTAATGGAAGAAAAGTATATGATGGAGCAGGAATTTTACCCGATGTTGAAGTAGAATTACCAGAAGCATCCGATGTATTGGAAGCGCTAGTTGAAAAAAACATTCTATTCGACTATGCTACTAAATATTATTATGAACACGATTCTATTGCCAGTGCACTTGAGTTTTCTTTGTCAGATCAAGAGTATACTAAGTTTGTGAAATGGGTGGAAGATAATATGTTGGAGTTCAAAATCACTTCTCAGAAGTATTTGGAAGAATTTTCGAAAGAGATAGCGAATGATTCTATTTTTCAAGTAGATTTTTCTGATGAAATAAAAGCGATGAAAATGAAATTAGAATCAGAAAAAAAGCAAGCCTTATTTACCTATAAACAAGAAATTGTAGAGTATTTAGAGAGTGAAATCTGCTCACGTTATTATTTACAAAAAGGTATAGTAGAATCTTCGTTTAATCATGATCCTGACTTGAATAAAGCTTTGGAAATCCTGAACAATAAAGCGACTTATAATAAGATTTTAGCCAAACAATAATAATTTCATGGAGATTGCCATTCTGGTTATCTGTGGTTTGATTGGTGGAGTTCAGGCAGGGCTCCTTGGTGTTGGTGGTGGGCTTATTTATATTCTTATTCTGGAAATTTTCTTTGACCAGCTAGGAATTCCCGCAGCTGAAATTCATCAGTTTGTTATTGCAAATTCCATTCTTGCTGTTTTTTTTGGCACCCTTAGTTCTTCCGTTAAGTTATACCGTAACGGTGAATTTTATCTTCGGGAAGTAATACTAGTCTCCTTAGGAAGCATTACAGCATCATTGTTGGTGTTGCATTTTTTTGTGAACACTTCAGCGTATAATAAACTTTACTTCGACTACCTCATCTTAATACTGCTTGGCTACATGCTTTTTCGTGTGTTCAAGAAGGTAATGACTGTGACAGAAAGTATTTCTTTGGTAGACGCTTCAAAAAATAAGTTGCTTTTGGGTGGCATTGCTGGAGGTACAATCGCTTCGCTTTCAGGTTTAGGTGGGGGAGTAATTATGGTTCCTGTTTTTAATACCATGATAGGTGTTGACATGAAAACGGCACGAAGTGTATCCCTGGGCGTAATAACCATCACTGCTTTTTTCATGTCCTTGAACAATATAGTTGAATCAGAACAATATCAACTTACAACAGTGACCCAATGGGGATATATTCTTCCTACAATAACATTACCCATGGTGGCAGGGGTGTTAATAGGTGGTCCACTAGGAGTTAGCCTAGCCAAAAAAATGAGTGATAAAACAGTTTCCATAATTTATGCTGTATTTTTGCTGCTCTTTATTATTAAAAAATCATTAGACTTAGTAGGATGGCTTTAATACTTAGTATAGAAACCGCAACTTCAGTTTGCTCTGTGGCATTACATGAAAAAGGTGAGTTGGTTAATTATAAAGAAATTAATTCAGATAAGTCACACTCACAGTTGTTGTTGCAATACATTGAGGAAGTGTTAAGTGAAGCAGAGAAATCAAAAGTAGAATTGACTGCTATCGCTATTTCAGAAGGGCCGGGTTCTTACACCGGCTTGCGAATAGGTCTTTCCACCGCAAAAGGATTATGTTATGCGTTGGATAAACCATTAATTGCCATTAATACGTTGGACGCTATGGGCTTGTTAGTGGATGGAGCTAATAAAATATTGTGCGCCCCCATGATTGATGCGCGCAGAATGGAGGTCTATACCGCACTTTACGATGCTCAAAACCAACGAGTCTTACCACCTTGTTCAATGATTATTGATTCAGAAAGCTTTGCTGAGCAATTTAAGTCCCATAAAATAATGTTTTATGGGAATGGCGCAGAGAAGTGCAGGAATGTAATCACACATGAGAATGTGCTCTTTTGTGAGGCGCTGCCCTCCGCAACAACAGTAGGCGTATTGGCTTATGGAAAGTTTAAGGAAGAGAATTTTGAGGATATAGCTTATTTTGAACCTAATTATTTAAAAGAATTTTATTCTCCAGCTCCAAAGAAAAACCAACTACTACAAAATCTTGTTTCTAAATCATGAGTGAAGAAATTATAAATAGAGTTGCGAGTAGTGGTTTAATCACCTTAGACTTAGAAGAGTTTTATCATCAAGGTGAGCGTGTCGTCTTTGATATCAAAGATCAATTATTTCAAGAATTAGTTTTGAAAGAAAATGATTTTCGTGAATTCGTAAAAACTAATGATTGGAGTGTGTATCAAGGGAAAAATGTAGCGCTCGTTTGTTCAGCAGATGCCATTGTGCCAACGTGGGCATATATGTTGTTGGCCTCTGAACTACAGCCAATAGCTAATAAAGTGGTGTTTGGAGATCTTGCCGCCTTAGAGCAGGCCTTGTTTCATGAAGCAATATTGAAAATTGACTTCCAAGCCCTGGAAGGACAGCGTGTTGTGGTGAAAGGGTGCAGTAAACACCCAGTACCTCCATTTGCGTATGTAGAGTTGACAGAAAAACTGCGCCCAATAGCACGCTCAATCATGTATGGAGAGCCTTGTTCTACGGTGCCGATTTATAAAAAGCCACGGGTCTAAAAATTATCCACATTATAATTGGTCATTTTAAAAAATAAAAACTACTTTTGCAGTCCGTTTTTCGGTAAGCATTAAACATTAGTACAATGAAAAAAGATATTCACCCTGCATACAAAGAAGTAGTATTTCACGATACATCAAGCGATACTATGTTCCTAAGTAAATCGGCTGCAGATACAAAAGAAACGATTGAGTTTGAAGGAAAGGAATACCCGGTGATAAAAGTCGAGGTTTCTTCTGAATCACATCCTTTTTACACTGGTAAGAAAATGTTCTTGGATACTGCTGGTCGTGTTGAGAAATTCAACAAACGATACAAGAAGTAATTCAAAAGCGATAAGCATGTTAATTTCTAAGTCTCTCAATCATTTGAGAGACTTTTTTTGTTTTCATTCACTCAATTCGAGAGTTTTACTCTTCACTGCTTTGCAGTTGTTTTAATTCGGAATAATTTTTCTATTGCATCATCTGGGTTTAATTTAAATATCTCTATTTTTAAATTATGCAAGTGACATTTGTAGATGATGAAACCGCTTGGCAAAACCTACTGCCACTAACCTATACAAAACCAATTTCCACACTTCGGATTGGAATTTTTACCATTCAAGAAAAATGGGAAATCCATTTGAAAATAATTTCGTCTGGCTATAAAACACGCGAATACCTTCAAAGCCGTTTTTTAGAACTTAAAACAACAAACCTGTATGTTAATGCCACAGTGTTACCTTCTTTGGATTTAGTATCTTCAATTAATAACCTCTTAGAAGGAGAGTACTTAGTCTATCAAAACACATGGATAGCTTATCGTGGAACTGATTTTTTTAACAAAGAGCAATCAAAACAGGTGGTGTTTGAAAAAGAAATCATACAAATCCACCGGCCTTGGGATTTGTTTGTGTTGAACAAAACTCAAATCGAACAAGATTATAAACTTATTACTGCTGATAGAATCACCCATAAACTAACGGATCCACATACCCGAGTGTATGCTTCTGAAAACATCTTTCTTGAAGAAGGGGCAGAAGTGAAAGCAGCAATTTTAAATGCTGAAAATGGGCCGATTTATTTAGGTAAAAATTCAAAAGTCCACGAAGGGGCTATCATCAAAGGCCCTTTTGCTTTGTGCGAAGGGGGGCAAGTAGTTGCTGGGGCTAAAATAAGAGAGGGTTGTACGGTAGGTGTTAAATCAACTGGTGGTGGAGAATTAAAAAATTGCATCATTGGTGACTACAGCAATAAGGGGCATGAAGGGTATTTAGGGGATAGTGTCTTGGGAAGTTGGTGTAATTTAGGAGCATTAACGAATGTTTCTAACCTTAAAAACACCTATTCAAATATTAAAGTCTGGGATAGGATGAAAACCGATTGGCACCTCACTGGTACAAATAAATTCGGTTGTATCATGGGTGATTATGTCCATACAGGAATTAGTACGATGATCAACACGGGAACTATAATTGAACCATTTTGTCAGCTATTTGGGGCAGGACTGCATCCCAAATTTCTCCATGCTTTTCAATGGGGAGAAGTAGGTGATTATGTCAATTATAATTTGGATAAAGCACTAGCTGTGGCTGAAAAAATTCAAGTAGCTAAAGGAAAAGAATTAACTAAGGAAGAAATTGCCATTCTGAAACACATTCACAGCTCAGATAAATTTTAAAATGATTACACCAGCATATTTACACGCAGGAGATACCGTTACGCTGATAAGCACCGCACGGAAAGTTAGTAAAGAAGAATTAGCTCCTGCTATTGCTGTTTTTGAAAAATGGGGTTTAAAAGTGAAACTTGGCGCAAATCTCTTTGCGGAAGATAACCAGTTTGCAGGAACGGATGTTGAACGTACAGCTGATTTGCAAGCAGCACTGGATGATGATGCGTCCAAAGCGATAATCTGCGTGCGCGGTGGTTATGGTACTGTCCGCATCATCGATCAAATAGATTTTTCGGAATTTATAAAAAATCCAAAATGGGTTTGCGGCTTTAGCGATGTCACTGTTTTACACAGCACACTTCATAGCATAGGAATTCAAAGTATACACGCTACTATGCCGTTGTTATTCTCACGAATTGAACAAAAGGAGGCAATAGAGACACTTCGTAATGCTTTGTTTGGGGAGAAGTTGACTTATCAATTCCCAATGCATTCTATGAATAGAGGTAAAAAAATGCAAGGGCAATTGGTTGGTGGTAATTTAAGTATTATTAGCAACCTCATTGGAACTCCAACGGATATAAATACACAAGGGAAAATCCTTTTTTTAGAAGATTTAGATGAATACCTCTATCATATTGATCGTATGATGGTTCACTTGAAACGGGCTGGATTACTGTCTCAATTGTCAGGATTATTAGTTGGTCACATGTCAGAGATGAATGATAACCTCATCCCTTTTGGAAAAACCGCTTACGAGATAATTTCAGAGACAGTAAAGGAATATAACTATCCTGTTTTTTTTGATTTTCCAGCCGGGCATTTAAACCATAACTTTGCGATTAAATTAGGTGGAGAAGTCATTGTTCAAGAAAAAAAAGAGATGATGTTTTTCAGTGAAGAGGAATAGTGAAATTGTTTTTTATGATTACAGTGTCATTCGAAGCGCTGTTTGTCAACTTGTAATGATTTTCGGATTTTTCACGCAGTAATAATTCGTCTACAAACACCGAGTCAGCAAACTCCTTACCTCCTTGGGTATATAAGCCAATGCGATCATTACTGTTTTTGATCGTGAAATTCAACTCGCTATACCCCCAGTTACCATCATAAAAATTAGTTTTGCTTGGGTCAATGTATTGGGAGTGATATACAGTATTGGTGGAGTCCCTTAATTCAAGCCAAACGGTATTGAAAGTTTGTTCATAGAGGTAATTATAATACCAAAAGCTTAAGTTGTATTCAGTGTTGCTTTCTAGCTTTAGCGCTTCACTTTGATAAATCACATTAAATTGATTTTTTAACATCGCTTTGGCTCCATTGCCTCTGTAGGTTTTGTTGTTTGTATTTTCATCAAATGAGTGATAAAACAAAGGAGGTGTGTTTTTATAAAAATAACCGGATTGCTCATCGAGCCTGTAGGCTGATTGACGGGATAAAAATTCATCGACATGCTTTCGTGTTTCAGAGTCAGCAAGTGCATCCATTGATAATTTGAATAGCTCAAAATTATTTGTTGATATAATTGATTTTGATTTATCAATTAATGCTTGTTCATACTCTGAGTGAGGATCCTTCAGGGAAACTACCAACAATATGGGTTGTTTAGTGAATTTTTCTAAGACGGGTTTTTGATTAAATGAAGGGGTGAAGAGTTGAAGAATAGCTTTAGATTCTAAGACACTTGGTCGTGAAAGAATGGCATTAATTAAAGGTTTGCCACTTTGATAGGATAATGCCATGGAGATATGTTCAGCATGATCAGAATATTCATAGGAATGTAACGAAATGTAATGATGATAAAATGGAACAGTTAGGATGGCCTGATAGTCTGAAAAATCATTTTGGTTAATGATTTCAGTGTACTCTATATCATTTAAGATATTATGATGTTGAGTGATTTTTTCTTTAATGAAAAAATGGTTGGAAAAGCCTTCAGTAAGTAGTAATGCAGTAGAAATTAGAGCCACTACATTAAACCATTTTTTGTGTAAACAAACTTTTAATGCCTTAAATGAAAATACGATAATAACAAAATAAAATGGCCAGGCAAACCTACCTAAGGCTAAAAACTGTTTAAGTGGAGTGGGTAAAAGATAATCCATGTCGTATTGAAATGGAAAAGCCATGGCAAATAATAATAAAGTAATTGCTGAAAGTAGCATCATGAAATCTTGGTTTGATAAAAGTGATGCTCCAACCCATTTTTGGTGAATGATAAGCTGGTAAATGAGATATGCAATTATAATGATCAGAGCAAGGTTGGTTGATAAGCCAATGTAATTACCAATTTCCACCCATCGCTGAGCTTCTTGAGGCGATAAGTCAATAAAAAGCTCATAAAATGGCTTCAAATAAGAATGGTTAGGAAGGAAAACAGAATACAAGGAAGCTTTGTAATTATAGATAAATGGTAAATCTATGCGACCTAAGTGCGTGTCCGTTAGTTTTAATATCAAATAAAAAGTTACTAAGGGTAAAAGTACTTGGGTAGTTATCGCAAAAAATCGTGTCGGAGTAGTCCACTTTTTTTCAGATAAGTAAGTGAATAAGTGGTAAAAAAAAGCGAAAGCGGCAATGATTAAACCTAAATAAGTATGTGTATAAAGCCAAAAAAATGTGTTAATACAGATTATTGAGGCATAATAAATTTTTTTAGGAGAAGATTCATATTGTAATAATAAGTACCACCCAATTGGAAAAGCGCAACCATAGGTTAAAGCATAATGTCCTTTAGTCATAAGCAACGCGTTAGAGGTTAAAAAGGATATAGCTATACCATAGCTAATTGCAATCCACCATGTGAATCTAAAATGTTTAAAAATGAGGAAAAGAAAAACGGAAGATACAACTAGTGATGCAAGCATTAGAAAGTTTACTATACCTAAAGCGTAATCAGAAACATCAACAATGTTTTGGGAGAAAAACTTAATTGCTGTAGCCAAAAAAGGGTGACAATCAACTAAGAAAACAGATTCTCCGTATGGATAATGCATTCCATTAAACGAGAAATAACTAAAGTCATGTTTGACGTGGTAGAGGTAGTTATAATAGTTTTTAAGTCCATCACCAACTATTCCAAACAGAGAGTCGTTTAGGTTAAAGATGATTTTATGATAGAAAAAAAGTACAATGCCACTAGAAATTATGCTTACTATTATTAGTTGTGTTTTTGTTGATGGTTCTTTTTCTAAAAAAGATGAAAACATATTTTTTACGCTATTAAAAGTGTTCTAAATCTATTTCTTCTAATATCCCATAAATGATTGGATTGCCGTCACGTACAGTAATAGTAAAGTCATCCACCACAAACGATCGCTTCCCATTATTCCAAATGTATACTTTTAGTTGCACACTATTTTTTATGGACGGTATATCAGACATTTTTATGGAATGAGTAACGGTAGTCCACTCTAAGGTATCTGATATAAAGGTATTGAAGTTGGTTGCACTCCAGTGGATGTTTCCATCTTTATCATCTAGTGAAGCTACAAGAGCAATGTCATTATAGTTGTCGAGTGAATAAACTTTGAGTGAGATATCAATAAAGTTATTTTCATGCGTAAGTAAATAACTTAACGATTTAGTAAATGCAAAAGAGTATTCCTGATGTTCATTCATCAAATACGCTTTTTTACCTCCATATTTGATACTATCTATGGTCCAGTTATTGTCAATTGGACTCCAATTTCCAGAAGCTTCGGATTCAAAGTCTAATTGATCGAATACTTCTTGTTTAATGTTCGGTTTTGTAGAAAATAAATAACTAGTGGCTCCTGCATAATTGTGTTGCCATACCAACGTAGGGAAGTGCTGCAGAATCACAGGGACTGTCAAAGGAAGGTTGTTAGAGAAGGCTCCAAGGTAAAGGTATTGATGCGTTTTACTTTGAGTTTTCAAATATTCAGAAAATTCCTTTATGGTAGAAAATGTTTCAAACCAGGTGTAGTTACTATCAATATCTAACTTTTGATTATAATATGGCGTTATTTTTCGATCTGAATCAAGTATTGAAAACACGGACTTATAAGTTTTGTGAACAAGCTGGTGGTCTACTAATATTTCTTGGTAAGGGGATTTATAAGTCACGGTATAATGTTTTCTTCCGTGAACGAGGGTGAAAATGTTTACACCTAATATCACAAATACAAGGATACAGTTTGTGATGATTTTTTGTGATTTGAAATGGCTAAATAACACAAAAAACAGAAAAGGAAAAGTAAATAATAACACCGAAAACTGAAGTATGGCATTAACGTATTTAGAGTAAAAAAATCCAACCAAAAAAGGTATAATAAACCAACAGAAAAATACGAATGTTACTTTTTTATAATTAAAAAGAGCATTGTCTCGTGATATGTAGCCATAAATTATTAACCCAAAAACGACAATATACACTAAATAGGAATAGTGAAATGCATAGGCTATATAATCTAAAAAAAAATCATTTTGAGGTTTTGCAAGCCATTCTTCAACACCTCCCATACTTAGTTGCTTAAGAAAAATGTTTAAATGTGGGATATATAGTAAAAATATTATAATGCCAGATCCCAGGTATTTTATCAAATACTGTTTTTGGAAGAAAAAAATACCGCTAACACCCACAATGGCTGCGAAGAGTAAAGAAAAATGATGTGTGTAGGCACAAAGTGTTGCAGAAAGTATAAAGCCAGTAAGGTTTTTATTAAATGCATTCGTAGGTTTTTTTATTAGAAGAGACCAATAATGAACCATAAGTAGAGAAAAAAAAAGTCCGCCAGTATACGGTCTAGCGATTGAACTATAAAAGACCGGAAATTGAAGAGAAGCTAAAAAAGCAGCAGCAATTAGTCCTACAGATTCGTTATACCATACCTTTCCTATGCAATAGATTAAGTAGACTGCTCCAATACCACTTATGACAAAGGGTAGTTTAACTACCCACTCAGAAGTTCCAAATAGCATTGTCCAGAAATATAAAAAAACTTGAACACCTGCCGGATGTCCATCAACCATTACTCCGTATTTTATTAGTTCGGAAAAACTTTCAAATCGAGTTCTGAACAGTGCACTAAATTCATCATGCGTAAATGGCAGTTGTAAATAATTATAAAATCGAAGAGTTGTTGCTACTAAAAGGATGAAATATAATATGTGTTTGTTTCCTAACTTCATTCCTGTTAATCACTTATTCATGGTATAATACATAGAGAAGTGTTTGCCCGACTGCTTTTAATGTTTCTTTACTTACTGCTTCCATATTATCTTCTTGGGTGTGCCAGTAGTTTCCAAAGTAGAAGTTGTTGGATTCTGGGTCATGGTGAATGATGTCGATAGTTGGAATGCCAGCAATGCTGTTGATGAATGTATGATCATCAGTAATGGGGTCAGAATTTTTATTTACAAAGTAAGAACCATATCCTAACTTTTGACCAGCAGCCCACACTTGATTAACAACTAGTGGTGCATAATTTCTAGAAACTCCTTCTTTATAAAAGGTTGCATTTTTAGCACCTACCATGTCTAATAAAACACCATAATAGGCGCGGTAACCTGGCTTGTGAAAATTTTTAGACCAATATTGTGACCCCAAACACCAAGATTCAGCACTTCCTTCTCCATCATGGAAATGTGGTTGACCATAGTCTTCCCCATCAAAAAGAACTATATCAACACCTACGTTTAATTTATTTTCTGCTTGAATAGTTCGAGCGATTTCCATGAGAATACCTACACCACTTCCACCATCGTTTGCACCATCAATAGGGGTTTTCCATAATGATTCATCATCTTGATCAGAAAATGGACGCGTATCCCAATGAGCACAAAGTAAAATTCGCTTCGGAGCTTGTGGGTTTATTGAAGCAATAATGTTGGTTAATTTTAATGGCGTACCATCAAATGCATTCGCTGTAAATGCTTGCTGGTAAACAGTGTCGGTATTTGCTTCAAAGAAATTTATGAAATAGTTAGCAGTCGCAGTATGTGCAGCAGTGTTAGGAACCCGAGGTCCGAATGCTACTTGTTTTTCTACATAAGAAAAGGCACTGTCACTATTAAAAGTCGGAACAAAGACTTCATCTTTTTTCGCACTTATTGGTGTTTTGTTTTCAGTAGTTTTATGAGCATCCGAGCATGCAAATAAAATTGCTCCAAGTATAAGGATGTATATGTTATTCTTCATATGCCCAGTCGATTTTGTGTTTCATGTCGCGAATTACCAATCCTCGGGCTTTAAATTGAGCTCTTAGTTCATCTACAACATCATATTCTTTAGCCTCTTTTGCCGCGGTGTAAGTAGTTAATTCTTTTTTTATTTCGAGCTTTTCTTCGAAAGTCATTTCCTCTTTTAACCCCAAAATATCAATTACAAAAGAATTAAAAGTTGTTTTCAGTAAGTTGAAAGTTTTTTCAGTAACTACACCAGTATTAAAGTTTCCATTATTAAAGGCGTTAATAGTTTTGGTTAGGTTGAACAAGTTGGCTATCACCTGAGCAGTATTAAAATCATCATTAATGGCCCTGTAGCAACCTTCACTTGAAGTGATAATACTTGTTTCTTGTTTTTGGTTAAGAGCTTCTTCACCAGAATAGCTTAAATCCTGCAGCGCTCGGTAGGCATTTATTAATTTATTAAACCCTTTTTTTGCAGCTTCTAATGCTTCGTTTGAGAAGTCCAAGGTGCCTCTATAGTGTGCTTGTAATACAAAGAAACGTATCGTCATGGGTGCATAAGCACGGTTCAGCAATTCGTGGTCTCCATTGTACAGTTGCTGTAATGTGATAAAGTTACCTAATGATTTACCCATCTTTTGTCCGTTGATGGTAATCATGTTGTTATGCATCCAGTAGTTAACGGGAGAAGAGTGATCACACGCTTTACATTGTGCTATTTCCGCTTCGTGATGAGGGAATTTTAAGTCCATTCCTCCCCCGTGAATATCAAATTGTTTCCCTAAATATTTTGTGCTCATGGCAGAACACTCCAAGTGCCAACCAGGGTAACCATCACTCCAGGGGGAAGGCCATCGCATAATGTGAGCAGGTGAAGCTTTTTTCCAAAGGGCAAAATCCAAAGCACTTCGTTTCTCATTCTGCCCATCCAAAGCACGGCTGCCAGCAAGCATATCTTCAACTATGCGTCCAGAAAGTTTACCGTAGTCATTCCCGTCTTTATAATATTTTTCTAAGTCAAAATATACAGAACCATTTACCTCGTAAGCATATCCATTTTTTAGGATTTGCTTTACCATGTCAATTTGCTCTTGAATATGATCTGTAGCGCGCGGTTCAATATCAGGAGGTAAAGCGTTTAATTTACTTGTTACATCGTGATATATGGCGGTATAGTGGCGAGCAATTTCTATCGGCTCCACTTTTTCCTCTCGAGCTTTTTTACCGATCTTATCTTCACCTTCATCGGCATCATTCTCTAAGTGGCCTACATCTGTAATATTTCTTACATAGGTAACCTCATTACCTAAATGCCTTAGGTAGCGAGAGACAACATCAAAAGTGATTACTGGGCGTGTATTTCCTAAATGTGGATCGCCATAAACAGTTGGTCCACAAACATACATCCCTACTTTTCCTTCTACTATGGGTTTGAAAACCTCTTTTTTACCCGTAAGGGAGTTGTAAATGACGAGTTCCTGATTCATGCGACAAAGATAGAAAATTCGATTAATCCGATTGTTTTTTTAAAGAATAAACCCCTATCAACGGAAAGTGATCTGAATGAGGCATCTCTTTAGCTACTCTGATTTTGTTACAAATAAAATTATGGGAGTGAAATTGAAAATCAATTCGAATATTAGGAAGCTTTTTATGATGAAATGTGCTTCCGTAGCCTTTGCCAGCCTCTAAAAAAGAATCTTTGAAATTTTTACTTAGGGATTTATAAACCACTGAAATTGGTGTGTCATTAAAATCACCGCATATGATAAAAGGATAAGGTGATTGATTAGCATGGTCAATGATGGTGTGAACCTGTTGAATTCTTACTTTAGCTGTTTCTAAATATTTGCCTAAAAATGTTTTTTTACCTTCTGATGTCGAAATAGCATTGATTTGTGATTCGTTGAATTTATTTGATTCCAGATGGCATGAATATATTCGAATGGTGTCTTTGTTTTTTACAATGTCAATGTAAAGGCTACCATTAACTTCTTTGTCAAGTTTTAATTCTTTAAATCCTATGATAGGATGTTTAGAAAAAACAATTGCTCCGTAGGTATTGCCTGCTCCGTTTCTTGTACCTATGTCATAGTAATGTCTAGGGTATTTTTTTTTCAAACGAGGGAGGACATTTATTTTTTTATTTTTCGGACTATTATAAAATTCTTGAAGACATAAAATGTCAGCATCTACTTCGGTAATCCAATCAATCATTTCAGTGGTAGTCGTCATGCCTGGCGATTGTAAATTCATGTAGCTGTTGAACACATGTACATTATAATTTACAACCGTTAAGTCTTTTTCTTGGGACTCATTCTTGAAATGAGGTAATGCATACAAACTAGTGATTGTTGAATAAGTTATTAATATTAATGTAAGTGATTTCCAACAAACGACTGTTTTTTTGAAGAGTTGATGCAACCAAATGATTAAGGCAAAAATAAATATGAAACATTCTCCAATCCCAGCTAAAGAGTAAAGAGGGGATTGCAACCATAGAAGTAACTTAATGCAGCCGACCAGGAGTAGTAAGAAGATGAAAACAATCAGATTCACAACGAAAGATACATTGAAAGTTTGGTTGAATCATCTATTTATTTTAATTTTGCAACAGTTCATATGGTAATGAGTTGATGAGGGGACAAAAGTCCCCTCTTTTATTATGCTAAAAACTGTAGAAGCGAGACTAAAAGAAATCATTGAAAGTAACCTCCAAAACGACAAACTGTTTTTGGTGGATTTGAAAGTTTCAGTAGCTGGAAGTAATAGTAAGGTAGCTGTAATTTTAGATGGAGATGAAGGTGTTGGCATTGATGAATGTGCTGAAATTAGTCGTCAAGTGGGGAATACTATTGAAGAGGAAGAGCTGTTTACCGAAGCTTACAATCTTGAGGTATCCTCGCCAGGATTAGACCAACCACTGAAACTTACGCGTCAGTACAAGAAAAACATTGGGAGAGATGTTCGCATTCTTTTGAAGGAGTCTTCAGGAGAATTACTTGGAAAACTTGAAGGTGTAAAAGAAGAAGGAGTCGAAATTCGAGAACAAAAAAAAGGGAAGAAAAACGGACCTGTTACTTATGAAAATGAAGTGAAATTGGTCCCATTTGATGAAATACATAAAACAACAATTCTGATTCAGTTTTAATTTAAAACAATGGATGCTTCAACATTAATCGAATCTTTTGCAGAGTTTGCCAAGTTAAAGAATATTGACAGGCCAACGATGATAAGAATTCTGGAAGACGTTTTCAGAACGATGATTCGTAAAAAGTACGTGACGGATGAAAACTTCGATGTTATCATTAACTTAGACAAAGGTGACCTTGAGATTTGGAGGTACAGAACTATTGTTGACGATAATGCGGATGTGTACGATCCAACAAATAAAGACGATGACTTCGAATTCGAAGACAACTTGCATATTAAAATTTCTGACGCTAAGAAAATTGAAGCTGACTTTGAAGTTGGTGAGGAAGTAGCAGAGGAAGTTAAGCTAGAAGATTTTGGGAGAAGAGTTGTGATGACTGCTCGTCAAACCTTAATCCAAAAAGTAAAAGATTTAGAAAAGGATATCTTATTCCAACAATATAAAGATATCGTAGGCGAAATAGTAAACGTTGAAGTTTATCAAACATTAAGCCGTGAAGTTCTTTGTGTTGATGATGAGGGCAATGAAGTAAGCCTGCCAAAGGCGGAACAGATACCCAAAGATAGATTTAGAAAGGGAGATACATTGAGAGCAATTATCCATCGCGTAGAGATGAATAACGGCAATCCTAAAATTATTCTTTCTAGAACTTCTCCAGAGTTCTTAATGCGTTTGTTTGAGAGTGAAGTTCCCGAAGTATTTGACGGATTAATTTCAATAAGAAAAGTAGTTAGAGAACCAGGTGAGAGGGCAAAAGTGGCTGTAGAGTCATTTGATGATAGAATTGATCCTGTAGGAGCATGTGTAGGTATGAAGGGATCTCGTATCCATAGTATCGTACGTGAACTAGAGAATGAAAATATTGATGTAATCAACTACACTGATAACTTGGAGTTGTATATTGCTAGAGCATTAAGCCCTGCAAAAATCACAAGTATCAAAGCAGGTGAAGGTGACCGAATTGCGGTTTACTTGAAGCCTGACCAAGTGTCTTTGGCAATTGGAAAAGGTGGTCAAAACATCAAATTAGCCAGCAAATTAATCGGTAAAGAAATTGATGTCTACAGAGAACTTGCAGATTTTGAGCAGGAAGAAGACGTTGATTTAGATGAATTTGTTGATGAAATAGATAGCTGGGTTATCGATGAATTGAAACGTATAGGTTTAGATACTGCAAAAAGTGTACTTGCCTTAACGAAAGAAGATTTAATTCGAAGAACTGAGCTAGAAGAAGAAACAGTAGATGACTTGTTTGGAATCTTAGTAAAAGAATTCGAATAAGAAGTTACACACTTTAAAGAAACAAAGTTTTTCTGTATGTCAGAGACTCAAACAATGCGATTGAGCCAAGTAGCTCGTAAACTCAATGTAGGATTAGCAACCATCGTAGATACTTTGGAAGGTAAAGGTCATGCAATTGACAGTAAGCCGAACACCAAAATATCTGCGGAGCAGTACAATATTTTACGGAAAGAGTTTCACGAGTCTGCTCTTGATAAAGAAGAGGCTTCTGAAATGACTATCGGTTTGAAGCACAAGGAAGATGTAGTGTTAAAAGCTACGGAACCTGTTGCTGAAGATGAACCTGATGAAGAGGAGGAGGTTGTAAAATCAACCGGTCATCGTCTTCAGGGAATTAAGGTAGTGGGTAAAATTGATTTAAACCCTAAGAAGAAAGAGGCACCAAAAGCTACTCCTGCTCCTGAACCCAAAAAAGAAGCACCAAAAGCTGCTCCTACTCCTGAGGTGAAGAGAGAAGTCGAAAAACCTGCCTCTGAAGTAAAGAAAGAGGAAGCACCAAAAGCTGCTCCTGTTCCTGAAGTAAAGAAAGAGGAAGCACCAAAAGCTGCTCCTGCCCCTGAAGTAAAGAAAGAAGAAGCACCCAAAGCAGCTCCTGTTCCTGAGGCTAAAAAGGAAGAAGCACCAAAACAAACGCCACAAACACCTAGTGTAGAAACGTTTAAAGCAAAAGCTGATAACTTAAAAGGTTTGACAGTTTTAGGGAAAATCGAATTACCAAAAGCACCCGTAGCTTCTTCTGATAAACGGGGAGAAGACGATAGAAGAAAACGAAAAAGGGTTCGTATCGATAAACCAGTAAATGTTCGTAAAGATCAACCTGCAGGAAATCGAGGGCCAAACAACAGAGGTGGAAACACGGGGGGAGGATATAAAGGTAAAAAACCAGTAACAAAGGTTGAACCTACTGAAGCGGATATACAAAACAAAATAAAAGAAACTATTGCTCGCCTTCAAGGAGGTAAAGATAAAAACAATAGATCAAGATATAGAAAAGAACGAAGAGACCTTCATGCTGAACAGCGAGAAGAAGAATTCCAAAAACAACAAGAAGATGCTAAAAAGCTGAAGGTAACGGAGTTTATCTCAGCCAATGACTTAGCAACTTTGATGGCAGTAACTGTCAACGAAGTGATTTCAGTATGTATGTCTTTAGGGATGTTTGTATCGATTAATCAGCGTCTTGATGCAGAGGCAATTACTGTTATCGCAGATGAGTTTGGTTTTGCTATTGAGTTCACTAACGAAGAAGACGAAAGTGAAGAAACTATCGTGAGTGATGAAGATGACGAAGCAGACTTAGTTGAAAGAGCACCAGTTGTTACCATTATGGGACACGTTGACCACGGTAAAACATCATTACTCGATTACATGAGAAAATCGGATGTGGCATCTGGTGAAGCAGGAGGTATTACACAACACATCGGTTCATATAGTGTGAAAGTTGGTGATGACAAACGTATTGCTTTCTTGGATACTCCTGGTCACGAGGCCTTTACCGCGATGCGTTCACGTGGTGCTAAATTAACAGATATTGTTGTTCTAGTAGTAGCCGCAGATGATCGCGTGATGCCTCAGACAAAAGAAGCTATTAACCACGCACAAGTGGCTGGTGTGCCTATTGTTATTGCGTTAAACAAATGTGATAAACCAACAGCGAATCCCGAAAAAATTAAAGAAGAGTTAGCTAATCTAAATATTCTAGTAGAAGACTGGGGTGGTAAATACCAATGTCAACAAGTTTCTGCAAAAAGTGGTGAAGGAATTCCTGAATTATTAGAGAAAATTTTATTAGAAGCAGAAGTACTTGAACTAAAAGCTAACCCCGATAGAGAGGCTGTAGGAACGGTAGTTGAAGCTTCTTTAGATAAAGGAAGAGGTTATCTATCTAACATATTAGTTCAAAAAGGAACGCTTAGAGTAGGAGATATCGTTGTTGCCGGTCAACATCATGGTAAAGTAAAAGCCATGACCGATCATAAAGGGCGAAGATTGAAAGAAGCAGGTCCTTCTACGCCAGTTCAATTATTAGGTTTAGATGGAGCACCACAAGCGGGTGACAAGTTTACCGTAGTTGAAACTGAAAGAGAAGCTAAGGAAATAACTACACGTAGAGCTCAAATACAACGTGAGCAGTCTGTAAGAACCAAAAAACATTTAACCTTAGATGAAATCGGTAGACGTTTGGCTATTGGTAACTTCAAAGAGTTGAACTTGATTATCAAGGGTGATGTGGATGGTTCTGTAGAAGCATTGACAGATTCATTGTTGAAATTGTCGACAGATGAGATTCAGGTGAATGTAATCCATAAAGGGGTTGGTTTAATTACTGAGTCGGATGTGTTGTTAGCGTCAGCCTCAGATGCAATTATTATTGGTTTCCAAGTTCGTCCATCAGCAGGTGCGAAACGTATCGCTGAAAACGAAGAAATTGAAATTAGAACTTACTCAATTATTTACCGTGCAATTGATGAGATGAAAGCTGCCCTTGAAGGAATGCTTGATCCAGAAACAGAAGAAGTCATTGTGGGTAATATTGAAATACGTGATGTATTCAAAATCACTAAAGTTGGTACGGTAGCAGGTTGTTATGTATTAGACGGTACAGTGAAGCGATCAAATACCATCAGAATTATCCGTGAAGGTGTTGTAACTTACGAAGGTGAGATTGGCGCATTGAAACGATTTAAAGATGATGTAGCCGAAGTGAAAAACAATTATGAATGTGGTTTAAGTATTAAAAACTTCAATGACCTTCAGGTTGGTGATATTGTAGAGGCCTACGAAATACGAGAAACAAAACGTAAGTTAAAATAAATAGCCTTACACATAGATATATTAAACCCTCATTATTGTAAATAGTGAGGGTTTTATTTTTTAAGAATCCCCCCCTTAAAGTTTTGTTTAAATAACTAACTATTAATGTGCTAAGAAAACAAAATTCACTTTTAAACAATTATTACCCTATTTACAATTTAGGAAAGTTATTCTTAAAAAATTTTTATAGCTAAATGGAACCGTGGACAACAACCGTTCGCTTGCCTAGCATTTTTTCTATTGAAGAGATCACTTAGATATACTGTTGGTTAGCTCAACTTAACAGAATGTTTGAAGCACTGTTTGGTAATCAACCGAGGGCGAGAATATCTTCCTTTCTATTAATTTCTTAAATCCTTTACTTGAAAACGCATTCAGTTTTTTTATTCTCTTAAAATAGGTGAACGAACCGTAAGTGGTTTTTTATATGGAAAAAAGTAAATATGTTCATCAAGTGTTAGAACTATATAAATCTACTAACATGTATTCAAAAATTACTATTCCAAACCAATGTCCGAAAAAATGGACTGAATTATCTGGAGAAAGTTCAAAAAGATTCTGCGGAGCATGTTCAAAACAGGTCCACGACTTCACGAAAATGGATACAGAAGAAATAATTCAATTTTTAAAAGGACGAAATGGAAGTGTTTGTGGTGTGTTTTTTAAAAAACAACTTCTTCAAATGTCATTCAATGAAAAAGTTAAATATTCAGTTAGAAAGCATAAACGAACACCGCTTAAACTCAGTGTTGTTTTAATGGCTATTGTGTTTTCCACGATGCTGAATTTCTTTTCATCATGTGTCCAAAAAACTATGGGAGAGATAGTGCCAGTCACTAGCGAGATTACTGTCAGCAAGACTCCTCAAGTACAGCCTATTGATACAATACCAAAACTTGATTCTACTCAAGAAAATAGCATATACATGATGGGTGAAATTGAGTTTGTGCCTGAGAATACAATTCCTCTCGATACTACTAGAATTCAGCATGAAGAACAGGTGATGGGTAAGTTGCATGCACCCACTTCTTACTTCAAAGAGGACTAATCATCCTTGGCTTGTTTAATCAATCGATGGCGATAAGCGTCAAAAATAGTGGATTTAGAGATGAAGCCAATATACACATCATTATTGGCGACAGGAAGATTCCAAGAATTTGATTTTTCAAATTTAGACATTACCGTAAGCATGTCATCATCCACTTGAATGATTTCTTTGGGGGGTCTCATTATAGTTTTTACTAATACTAATGGGTATTTACTTTCATTGAACATCAGTTGTCTAATGTCATCTAAGTAGATGATACCAATTAAGTTACAGCCACTATTCACTACTGGGAAAATGTTACGCTTACATTTTTTAACTTCTTGTACCAACTCACCTAATGAGGACTCGGGATGAATGGTGACAAAGTCACGTTCAATCATATGTTTAATACGTAATAAGCTAAGGAGCTGCTTATCATGGTTTCCTTGAATTAAGTCACCTTTTTCAATAAGGTGTTTAGTGTAAATGGAGTGTGGTTCGAAATAATAAATAGTGATGTATGCAATGGCAGATACAATCATCAATGGTACAAATAAGGTGTAGCCATCCGTAATTTCAGCAATTAAAAAGATGCCAGTTAATGGGGCATGTAATACGCCACTCATCACACCGCACATTCCTACTAGCGCAAAGTTTGTGGTGGATACATTGCCGATGTTAGTCAAACTCATCATTCGAGCAAATAAGAAACCGGAAATGCCACCAATAAATAAAGAAGGCGCAAATACTCCTCCTGAACCACCCGATCCAATGGTGAGGGAAGAAGCCACGGCTTTAATAACAATTAACGAAGCTAAAAATGTGACGACAAACCAGGGGTTGGATTCCTGTTCAAAAAAAGGACTGCGATTAAGAATTGAAGCTCCACCGTCAGTTATGAGCATTTTAATAGAATTATAACCTTCACCGTACATTGGTGGAAATAGATAAATTAATATACCTAAACCAATTCCTCCAATAAGTATTCGTTTCCAACTCGATTCAACTTGTTGAATTTTATTTTCAAGGTAATAGTGAGTTCGGGTAAAATACAGTGCCACTAAACCACAGAAAAAACCTAACCCGATGTAATAAGGAACATCACTAGCTGTAAAGGCATCAGTCAACTCAAAGCGGAATAAACTTTCTTCTTGTAATAAGATCATCGACACTATAGATCCACTTACAGAAGCAATCAACAAGGGGATAAATTTATTGATGTTTACTTCTGATAAAATCACTTCAATGGCGAAAATAACTCCAGCAATAGGAGAGTCAAAAATGGCACTTACGGCTCCAGCAGATCCGCAGCCAATCATCAAAGTGCGTTGTCGGTAGTGTAGATGTGCCTCATTTCCTACGTTGGCGCCAATAGCAGAGCCTGTTAATACAATTGGTGCCTCTAATCCAACAGAACCACCAAATCCAACGGTCAAGGTACTGGTAACAAGTCGTGAGAGCATCATTCTTCGCTTCATCCGGCTTGAACCCTTTGAAATAGCATAAATAACCGATGTAACCCCATGCCCAAGTTTCTCTTTAAAAATAAACCGTGCAGCTATATATGTTAATAAAAGCCCAACAGTGGGGAATAAAACATAATAAAAGTGCCCTGTTTTTAAATGAAATCCGCCCGTAAGAAAATGATTAATCCAATGGACACTGGTTTTTAGAGTTACAGCTGCTAAACCCGCAATAGCTCCAACTACTCCTGCTAAAATGAGGACAAAATTTCGGTTAGAAATATACCTTAATCGCCAAACTAATAATCTTCTGTACACTTTGTGGAGCCACATGGGGGCAAAGGTTGTGAAATAATATTACTTAATAAAGACTTGGTTACTTTGATTTCACTAAAGTAGGAGCTAAACCTGAAAATAGATTGAATTTTCGATGGATGAATGTATTCAGTCTGTCAGTTTTGAAGAATGTGGTTAAAAAAATAGAGGAATATCAGGAGATACCTTTAGGAGGGATTATATTTGTCAATCATGAAGAAAATCATACTCTTGCTTCTTTCCTGTTTTTGCTTTTTAATGTCAAATGCTCAAATAGATAAATTGTTTTGGTTTGCAGCCCCAGAAGTTGAAGCAATACATGGAGATGAACCCATAGCTCTCCGTTTCACAAGTTTTAATGCGCCAGCAACTATTACGATTTCTTTTCCTGCTAACCCCGTATTAACTCCTAGAGTAGTAAACTTAAGTGCTAACAGTACCTTAAGTGTTTCGCTTACTAATTATAAAGCTGCATTAGAAAACGATCTTCCTAATACAGTTGCCAATAAAGGATTGTTAATACAATCGACCTCGGAAATCACTGCTTATTATGAAGTAAATAATTTAAATAACCCAGATATTTTTGCGCTGAAGGGTAGAAATGGTTTAGGCCTTGAGTTTTATACTCCTTTTCAAAACACACTCAATAATTATGATTATAATGGATCACAAGATTTCACTGCTTATTCTTCACTAGATATTGTTGCTACGGAAGACAGTACGGAAGTGATTATTACTCCCTCCATAGCTGTATTGGGTAAATTGGCAGGGGTTCCTGATACCATACTACTCAATCGTGGACAAACTTACTCTGTAAGAGCAAAAGGTCCATTAACTACTGAACACCCTGTAGGTACGCATATCAAATCGAATAAGCGAATTGCAGTCACCATTAAAGATGACTCTGTATTTAAAGATGATGTAAATAATATATACGGTAGTTATGACTTAATTGGCGATCAGTTAATACCTGTAAAGGTATTGGGTAATGAATATATATTAAGCTCAGGCCGTGGTTATGTTTTGGCAGTTGAAGACGGAACAGAAATAACTTATGATAGTAAAACCGTACTTTTAAATAAAGGAGAACAACATTATATCCCGGATATTATTGACCCAATTTTCCTGAAATCAACGGAGCCAGTATATGTGTTACAGATTAGTTATTTTCCAGATTCAGATGAGTTAGGTGGAGCTGTTTTGCCTCCGTTAGGTTGCACAGGATCAAAAAAAATAGCGGTTACTAAATCTGAAGATGGTGGTTTTTTATTGCTCATAATAGTAAAAACCGGTCATGAAGCTGACTTTGTAATTAATGGTGATGAAGAAATTATTTCACCCTCCCAATTCATTAAAATAAATGAAGATTGGACTTTCGCACAGATTGATATGACTGGTATTCTAACGAACGAGCAGCTCTTTATTGTTGAAAATTCCTCAAGTGATTTTCATTTAGGTGTAATAAATAGTGATCTTAGCGGACTTGGTACACGCTTTGGATATTTCTCTGATTTCGGTGTGTTAGATTTAGGTGCTGATAAAGTGATTTGTGCAGGTGATGTCAAAAATAGTGTGCTTGATGCAGGTATTTCAAAAGATTCTTATTTATGGAATACAGGTGAAACATCGCAATCCATTCGAGTAGATACTGGAGGTACCTATACTGTGACAACCACAAAAGGCACATGTACTAATTCAGATACCATACAAATTGAAGTTCTCGAAAACGTTCAAATTAATAGTTTAGGTAATGATACCTTGATTTGTTTAGGGGATTCCTTGCACTTGATACCTGGAGGCACAGGTTATACCTATTTATGGCAAGATAATTCTACCGATTCGTTTTTTGTAGCGAAAAATGCGGGTATTTATCAGGTTGAGGTATTCAATGATAATGGATGTTCTAAAACAGAAACTATTACAATAGATACGATTGATATACCCCAAGTAGCATTAGGTAATGATACGGTGATTTGTGAGACTAATAAATATGTAATTGCGTTAGAAAGTGGGTTAGGACAGTATCTCTGGTCTGACGGTTCTACAGATACAAGTTTATCAGTGAAAACACCTGGCCTGTATTCCGTAAATGTAACCAATATTTGTGGGAGCGAATCAGATGGTATAATTGTAGACTTTTGGAATGTGGAAGTACCCAACATAGTTACCCCCAATCAAGATGGAAAAAATGATTTTTTTGAAGTATCCGGAATTTCATCAGGTGATTGGTCATTGGTAGTTCGAAATCGATGGGGAAGTGAGGTCTATAATAATTCTTCATATCAAAATACTTTTTCACCAGAATTGCTTTCTGATGGTGTTTATTATTATCGTTTGAAAGAACAAAGTGAGTGTAACGAATTTGTCGGTTGGCTTTTGATTGAACGATAAAAACTGTAATTTATATTTCCTAGTTAAACATCAACACCCCTACATTTTAATGAATGATGTTTGACGGAAAATTTAATCTTCCATTCATAATTCAATGGAAAATTGTTCGTTAATTTACCGCAAAATATAATTTGATTTAACTATGAAAAAAGGACTTAAAATTGCCAGTTATACACTTTTAGGATTAATTGGATTAATCGTTTTAGCAGGGTTTTTAGTGCCTATACTCTTTAAAGACGATATCAAGAATGCAATAGATAAGGCCATCGCAAAAAATATCAATGCGGAAGTCTATTTTGATATTGATAAATTTGATTTATCTGTTTTTAAAAACTTTCCAGACATAACAGTCACCCTGGATGATTTTGGAGTGGTGGGTATCAACAAATTTAAAGGAGATACACTTGCTTCTATCAGTTCTTTTAGGGTAGTGGTTGACATTATGAGTGTTATCAAAGATGAAAAAATGCTGGTTAATGGAATCTATATTGGTGGAGCTCAGGTGCATGTAATAGTTAATGAAAATGGATTAGCTAATTATGATATTGCTAAATCAACAGAAGAAGAGGAAGAATCAACTCCGTTTAATTTAGATATTGACGAATTTATTATCTCAAAATCGAATATCATTTATGATGATAGACAAAGTGATATGTTAGCAGAAATTCATCAATTGAATTACAACGCCTCAATTTCTCTTAGCGAAATTTATCAAATAGTTTCTAAGGGTAATATTGAAGCACTGACCTATGAAATGGGTGGGATAACTTATTTAAACAAAGGAAAACTTAAACTGAAGTTTGATTCGGACATGGATTTGGACAATATGAAATTTGTGTTCAAAGAAAATCAATTTACGCTAAATGACTTTACTTTTGGATTTGATGGTAGCGTTGAAATGCCTGACACCGCTACTACTAGCCTCAACATCACCTTTGGTGCAAAAGAGACTGCGTTTAAAAACATTCTTTCACTTGTGCCTGGGGTGTTTCTAGAAGACTTTGAATCATTGAAGACAAGTGGTAGTTTAAAATTTGAAGGTTATGCAAAAGGAGATTTAGTAGGTGATCAAATCCCAACTTTTGGTTTAAATCTTTTTGTAGAAAATGGCATGTTTCAATATCCTGATTTGCCAACACCAGTTGAAAATGTGCAGGTAGATTTAATGGTTAGAAATGAAGATGGCGTTCTTGACAATACAATCGTAAATCTACGAAAATTTCATATGGATATGGGTAAGAACCCTGTAGATGCCATGTTAATGTTAAAGGGTTTAACGGATATGAATATTGACGCAAATGTGGTGGCTAAAGTAAATCTTGGAGATTTAAATTCCATTTACCCCATAGAAGGATTAAAACAAAAGGGTTTATTTTACGTCAATGCTAAAGCAAAAGGCGTGTATTCTGAAGCCCAAAAAAGCATGCCTTCGCTACAAGCGGAATTGGGTTTAAAAGATGGATATGTTAAATCATCTGAGTTTCCTGTGCCTCTTGAAAATATTCAAATGCAAGCAAGAGCATTCTCAGATGGTGTAATGGCAAATTCATGGTTTAAATTAGACGCCTTTGATATGTTAATGGATGGACAAAAGTTTTCAGCGAAAGCGGATGTCACCAATTTTGATGATATCAATTACGACTTTTCAATGAATGGGATAATTAACATTACCAAAATGATGAAAATTTATCCATTGGAGGACATGACGATTTCTGGACTTGTAGATGTACAGTCGTTCAATACGAAAGGAAGAATGTCAGACATAGAAGCGGAGAATTATATGGCTTTGACATCAAGTGGTAATGCTACAGTAAAAGATTTTTATTACACTGATCCTGATTTACCACAAGGATTTAAAATTACTTCAGCAACGGCAACACTTACTCCTTCACATGTTGAACTAACTTCATTTGATGGTTTTATTGGAAAAAGTGATATACAGCTATCTGGGAAAATATCTAATTACATGGGATACCTGTTCAGTAAAACGGATTCAGTATTAAAGGGTTCCCTAACATTTCATTCAAAAGCATTTGATTTAAATGAATGGATGGTCGAAGAAGAAATTCCAGAGGGTGAAGAAATACCTTTGGAAGTAGTCCCTATTCCTCAAAACATTGATTTTGTAATTCCTTCTCGTATTGATAAGTTGATTTACGATAATTACGACATCACTAACATGGTTGCTAACATTATTGTAAAAGATGGTGTTGCAAAATTAGAAAATGGTGCATTCAATATGCTTGGTGGCGACTTTGGAGGTAATGGTTTTTATGATACCAGAGACATCGCTCATCCTAAATATGGGATCAATTTCAAAGTAAATAACTTGTCTGTTTCAAAGGCTTATGAGACATTTAACACCGTACAAGCATTAGCTCCAATCGCAAAATCATTGACGGGCGTGGTGAATACCGAGTTTCATCTGGACGGTGAATTAGGTCAAGACATGATGCCAGTATTGAAAACATTAAATGGTTCTGGGTTCTTGAAGTTTATCGATGGACAGTTGAAAGAAATGAGTGTAACTAAAAGTATCACAGACAAAACAGGTTTCAAAGGATTTAATGGTGCAAGTTTAAAAGATCTATTTGTTGATTTTAGTATTGAAGAAGGTAGTCTTTTAACAAAGAAATTTCCATTAGACATCAATGGTGTGCAAATGATGATCGGAGGGAAAAGTTTTATTGATGGAACCATTGACTATGCCATGAATATGAAGTTACCTACAGGGCAGGTGGGTAATGCATTAACATCAAGTTTAAAGTCTTCAGGTTTAGGGACTTTCGGTTTAGATCAAGGTATCAATTTAGGGTTAGGGCTTGTTGGTCCTGCAACTGACCCTAATGTTAAGATAAAAAGTGCTACACCAGCAGGACCAAGTGTGGGTGATGTGGTAAAAGACAGGTTTGAAGATGAAAAAGCAAAGCGTGAAGCTGAAGCTAAAGCTAGGTTAGAAGAAG
>CAWKJU010000032.1:0-13313 GCA_963849955.1 uncultured Cytophagales bacterium
AATGGACTTTTACTCTGGCTCAACTGTTACGCTTTGTGGAGGTGAAGTTTTGTTTTGGGATGCCTTGGGTGAGGTTTTTTTTCGTGGATTTATTTTGACAGTGTCAATCAATGCCATTACGAGTAGAGCTATCTAATAATCCTAAAATTTTAATTCCTTGGAAATAGTTTGTCGATGGATTACTAAAAAAAACGTATGATAAAAACTACAGATCAAGATCAGCTTAAAAAGATGTGCTGAGCTTGTCGAAGTAGACTTAGTTTTTAAACCACTTCTTCGTTATAGCCAGTGGTGTCATTTTTTACGATTTTTTGATTCGTTATAATTTCGTTTTCATAAATATTGGCGAAATTTTGCATTTCATCAATAAGAGGCATTATTTTGTGCCCAATAGAAGTTAATTCATATTCTACCCTAGGAGGTATCTCGCCAAAGTTCTTCCGACGTACCAAATTAGAATCGGTAAGTGCTTTTAACTCTTGTATCAACATTTTCTCGCTTATATCTGGAATCAATCTTTTTAACTGTGATGGCCTCAATGGCTCAGGGGCAAGTTGAAATAAAATAAGTAATTTCCATTTCCCTCCAATTAAATCAGTGGTAGTTCTAATTGGACATCTCGCAGTGATTTTTAACTTTTCTCTTTTCATACTTACAAAAATGTTAGTACTGTATACATATTATGTGTGCTAAATGTAATATATGTTTGTATGAATCGAGACGGATAGTTTAAAAAACATTCTATTAATCCCTTCTTTTAGTGTCAGTTCAGTTGGTTGTAAATCTCAAAAAAAATATGAAAATAGTTTATGTATATGATGCTTTATGTGGCTGGTGTTATGGTTTTTCTCCCATAATTGAGCACTTTCAAGAAAAGTACAAAGGCAGTTTAGATGTTGAGGTCATCTCTGGTGGAATGATTACGGGTAATCGAATCGGTCCAATAGGAGAAGTCGCTTCTTATATCAGACAGGCATATAAAGATGTTGAAAAAACAACCGGTGTAAAATTTGGTAATAAATTTCTTAATAGTACCCTTAAAGATGGTGATGCCATCTTTACTTCGGTACCACCTGCAATCGCGTTATCTGTATTTAAAGAATTGGACTCCAACAATAGCGTTCAATTTGCCTCTAGATTACAAAAGGCTATTTATTTTGACGGAATATCTCCAAATAATGTTGAAGCCTATGGACAGATGGCATCAAAGTTCGGAATAGATGCCAAGTCCTTTATTTTGAAAATGAAAGATCCTTTATACGAGAAGTTGGCTGAGTATGATTTTAAAAGAACATTAGCTTTGAAGGTATCTGGATTCCCAACAGTATTTATAGAAAATAATGGAGCATATCACAAGATTGGAAGTGGATATATGACATTTAACCAATTAGAAAATGATTATTTATCAATAAAAAATAGTGTAGAATGAAAAAGAAAATAGCATTATTTGGCGCCTCAGGTCGAACGGGTCAACACTTCTTAGCGTTAGCTCTCGAAAACGGTTTTGAAGTAAAAGCATTGGTAAGAAATCCAAAAAGTATAAGACAAGCAAGTCCAAAACTGGAAGTCTATTCAGGTGATGTTCTCCATATTGATGATGTAAGAAAAGTAATTGAAGATTCTGATATTGTCGTAAGTTTATTTGGACACGTAAAAGGCTCGCCAGAGTGGTTGCAGACAGATGGGACCAAAAATATTGTTCAAGCAATGAAAGAAAATGATGTCAAAAGAATAATTTCTCTATCAGGTGGAGGTTTGCCTTTTCCCGAAAAAGACGAGCCAAAATTTGCTGATAAGTTCATAAGGATTATTATGAAGCTTTTTGTTCCTAAAATTCTAAATGATGCTATTGAACATCACGAAGTATTAAAAAGCAGTGGTTTAAATTGGACGATTGTGAGAGGTCCCAGACTGACGAATGATGAAAAAACTGGTGATTATCGTGTTGGTTGGGTTGGAGTTAATGCAAGCACAAAAATATCTCGGTCAGATTTAGCTGACTTTATTTTAAGTCAAGTGGATGATGAAAAGTTCAATTTTCAAATGCCATTTGTAAGTAATTAGAGCTCTTCTTAACATGGGCTATAACAGGCTACCTCATAAAGCGAGTCCAGCTCCCGAGAGCTATCAGACTTGTGGGTTGCCTGTTATTGGTTTGGGTATTAATTTTTAAACATATATCTAATTGTGGAGCTATCTGTCCCACCTAAAACACTTCAAAAAGCTTATCCTATCACTTTCTAATTATGTTTTATACTTGTTACGCTTTCGCGAAAGCGTACTCAGAAAAATCTATAATCTTGGATCGTTAAGGATTCTACGCCTACACTTTGTAAAGTGATTCTGTTTGACATTTAAAATAAACTGTAAGAAAGTTTACCGAAGATGAATTCTCACTTTATGTAATCATATAAGCACTTAGAAAGCTACTAACGATAGCTCATTTGAACATATAAAGGCGCAAATCTAACCGTTCAAAGGGATTATCAGAAAGAGTATATCCTATTTTTGTAGATTTGATTCTTACCTTTTTTAATACTTCTGAATTCGTCAATTATACACCTTGACGGTTGCTGCTATTGCAAACTTTTTCTATTTACGCGAGTACCATCTGAACGTGTTACACAAAATAGAACGTTTGTATTTCAAGCTTCGCTATTTCAAATAGTCAGATAACCTTCTTTTTTACAAAGCAGGTACTCCTACACCTGTAGTTTCTTAAAAATCTTGTTTTCAATTTCTACAAAAACATCCATTCCACTCATAGTCAACCACGTTATTTGAGTACGAAAAGAGTTACTTAATGGAGCAGTGACAGAAATAGCTTAAAGATACCGATAGAATCAACATAGGATTAGGCTTGTAATGAGACGCTTAAACTCATAAAATTTAATGCCTTTCATCGTAAACTTAAAATAGAAGCGGCGATACATTTAAAACATTTTATACATTTATAATCCCCGAATAAAAACGTACCCCGATGAATATTAAATTTCTACCGAGTCTAGTGCTGCTTTTTCTTTCGTTAGTACTTCCAAAATCAATCATAGCGCAAACCGATGATTGTGGAGCAGCTACGTACCAAGATATTGATGGTCTAATTGTCATTGAAGCAGAAAATTTGAACATTAGTGGCACAAATTGGTCTATAAACTCCAATTTTTCCGACTTTACAGGTGGTGGTTACCTTTCTTGGGATGGTGATAATCATTTTAATTCCCCTGGAAATGGACTTATCTCCACTGTAATTAAAATTGAAACACCTGGAACATACCGTTTTAGATGGCGCAGTAGAATAGGCACAGGAACCAATAGCACTGAACACAATGATAGCTGGTTGCGTTTTGCTGATGCTAGTAACTTTTATGCTGAAAAAGACGGAAATTGGATTTATCCAAACGGATCAGGTCAAACACCAAATCCAAATGGCGCAAGTTCTAACGGATGGTTTAAAGTGTATCTTTCTGGGAGTACAGACTGGACTTGGTCGACTCAAACAAGTGATAATGATGCCCACCAAATATATGTCGTATTTGATACGGCAGGAGTGTATACAATGGAGATCTCAGGTCGTTCTAAGGATCACTTAATCGATCGAATCGTATTGAGCAATAATGCGTCAGATCCGTTAAATTTAGAAAATATAGAAACACCTTGTGCTAATGAGACGTTGAGTACTAGTGATGCTGCAGATATTTCTAGACCGTCAATTCGGTTATACCCTAATCCAGCTGATCACTATATTGTGATTGAAACGGATACGCAACCTTTGAATCGAACAATATCAATTTTTGATTATAAAGGTGTAGAAATTATAAAAACTGTTATGAGCAACCTTAACAACCAGCTTGATATATCCCAATTATCCAGTGGCATATACTTTATACGAACTGATCAAGGGGAAACGCTACGGTTTATTAAAAAGTAACCTTATTAAAGACAGCTTGAAATTATAAATGTAGCTACTCATTTTACGATTCGTAAATCGTCAAGTTTATAGATTTGGCACTGACCCTGCAGTTACAAACAGGCATTTACTAGTGCTTAACGAGGAAGACTTTATGATGAACGTTGTAGATTAAAAGTAGCTTTAAGAGACTTGTTTATGATCGTAGATATTTATTGTCTGCAGGCTTTTCCGCAATTTAATTCAACCATTCTTTCCAAGGAATAAGAAACGGTAAGACCAAAACCCAAACAACAAAAAATAGCGCCATAGTCTTTGGAAAAGGAATACCATTTCGCAATGCCGGAAGAGCCACAATAATTAGCCAAGTACCTTTGTAGATTAACTGTAATAGAAGTACTGGTGAAAAGGTAATAGGTTTCCAAAGCCCTAAAACCGACAAGACAGCTATTCCTAACCATAAACAGCCTACTAATCTAATCACTTCCGTTTGCTGATAAGCATCACCAAATGTTGTCAATGCAGAATTTTTGGGATTAAAAAGTGCAGAAATTGCTATTTGTCCAGCAATAATTATATTTAAAACGTATATTATTTTAAGTCCAATCATTATTGTAACGTTTATTCGAGTTCTGCGATTCGTTTAAAATTTCCCATTACTTCTGGCAATACAGCTTTAAACCTACCACCGAGCAGGAGTCCGAAAATTCTTTTTAGAACGCCTGTGAATTTAATATCATCTGTAAATTCAATGGAATCCCCCTTTTTTTTAAGTACTCTTTTTATTTCTAAAGTTCCCACGGGCATTTTGGTTACAAAGGTGTAAGATGTGTTTGGTATCACTTCGCTAATATAAAATTTAAGTTTTGGGCCCTTTTTTGGTATTAATTCTCCATTTGTTCCTAAACCAAAGTTTCCAGAAAGATTTGATGCAATTAACTCCGTATCCCAATCTTTCCAGCGTGCTACATCAGCTAAGAAATTCCAAACTTTCTCTTGGGTATTATTGACTAAGATGGAGGATTGAAAATGGTGATTTGTTTGTTTAGTTGTAGATGCCATTGTGCAAGTTTTTATTTACTTACAAAAGTCAATAAGAATTATAACTATCTACTGCACCTATGTTAAGTTCGTGTTTAGGTAAGCATTTTTTTCCTAATTCTACTAAGTGATTGAGGTGCAACTCCTAAATAAGAAGCCAAATATTTTAAGGGAATTCTTTGTAATAAGTCAGGTTGATTCTCTAACAATTTTGAGGAGAGTGTAAACTGAACTCTGTCTGATTAAAATAATAGTTTATTTTTAATCAGATATTATGAGCACACAAGAACAACAGGATTTAGAGAAAAAAGCGCTGGAACAATTTATGTCTGGCAAGAGTCTTTTTGGAAAAGACGGAGCTTTTGCACCGATGCTAAAGAGTTTTATTGAGAAGGCACTTGAAGCTGAGATGGAAGAACATTTGGATGATGATCAGCGATCTAATGGCAACAAGCGCAATGGCAAGGGCAAGAAAACAATCAAGAGTGGTTTTCGGCTCTTTTGATATTGAAACGCCAGAAGATCGTCACAGTAGCTTCCAACCAGAGCTGGTAAAAAAGCGTCAGAGCATACTGGCGGATAATCTGTCCGACAAAATCATTGGCCTTTATGGATTGGGAATGAGTTATAGAGACATCTCATCTCACATTAAGGAGATGTACGACACAGACATCTCACACACCGTACTTAGTCAAATCACAGATCGTATCATACCGGATGTCAAAGCATGGCAAAATCGCCCTTTGGAACCATTATACTGTATCGTCTGGTTAGACGCTATGCATTATAAGGTTAAGGTAGACGGCAAAATCCAGCACAAGGCACTTTACAATATCCTAGGTATAAATACCGAAGGTAGAAAAGAGATTTTAGGGATTTACCTTTCAGAAAGTGAAGGAGCTAACTTTTGGCTACAGGTATTGACCGATCTAAATAATCGTGGGTTAAAGGATATTTTAATAGCTTGTACGGACAATCTAAAAGGGTTTACCAACGCTATTTTAAGTGTATTTCCAAAAACAGAAGTACAGCTATGTATCGTCCACCAGATACGCAACTCCCTGAAGTATGTTGCTTCAAAGGATCAGAAGGAATTTATGAGAGATCTCAAAGAGGTTTACAGAGCAGATAATAGGAGCATTGCAGAGGATCAGCTAGAACTCCTAGATCAAAAATGGAACTCCAAGTATACTGTAGTTATACAAAGTTGGAAAAACAACTGGGAACATCTATCCCAATACTTTCAGTACACTGCTGAAATCAGAAAGATTATATATACCACCAATGCGGTAGAAGGCTATCACAGACAGGTACGTAAGGTCACCAAAACAAAAGGAGCATTCACAAGTGATATGGCTCTTTTAAAACTGGTTTATCTAGCCACTATGAACATCCAAAAGAAATGGACTTCTCCGCTACATAACTGGAGTTTGACTATACAGCAACTTTATATTAGATTTGAGGATCGTATAGATCTAGATATCAACAGGAATCAAGCAACACTTGTCGCTGACGCTAGGTCACATTCCAAAACAAGTCGAAAACAAGTTTCGACTAATTTTGAAACGAAAAAATAAATGTCAGACAGAGTTTAATTTACACTACCCTTTTGAGTAGCGATTTTCGGCAGTTTCTATTTGAATATCTTCTAAAATTTCTTCTGTGAAAAACTGAACTTCTTGGGTTATTTTACGAGCAAAACTACTCCAAGATGGTATTTTCAGTAATTCTTCATTTTCTTCAAACGTGGTTTCCCATACAGTTGATTTTTCAATAGTTTGGATATATTCGTTTGCAGGTTTTTTTAAATTAAAACTTGCTTGAGATGTAAAAATGTAGGGTGCTACGGTAAAGAATTTCGTAATTTCTGATCCGTCATTTAATACAAAAAATCGCAAAAGTCCACTTTCAAGAAAGTATAGGTTTTTACAGACTTTGCCTTCTTCCAATAGATTGTAATTTTTTGGAAACTCCTTTTTACGAAAACAAGCTGAAATTAATTCCAATTCTTCTTTCGGGATGCGTTCATACTGTGCTATGAATGTTTTAAAATCTTCCAATTTTTAAATACAATAGATTTTTTTTACTTGCAAATAACGGCAGTCTGTCTAATAATCACGTTTAATTTTTACTAAAATACTTTTTTTGTTTTGGTGCACTTGTAACGTTCTACTTTTTCAGGTCGATTTTGTAAGTATTTATTATTTCAAGAATGTCGTTTTTATGAGCCTTCCTCGAACTCATTTTTCTCATCCTGTATTATTTTTCCAGTGTTGCCATCTATAATAACATCATAAATGTAAATTCCTTCAACGTAAGAAAAACGCCAATTTCCTTCCTCTTTCCTTATAGTTGTGTTTCTTCCTTTAATATCTACCTTACGTTTCTCTAAACTTTTTACTAAATCTTCCCAAGTATAATTAAAGCCTTTGTCGTAGTTTGTTTCTTTAATTAGTCTTCCTTGTTCATCAAACTCTTTCCAAACACCTTTCTTAAAACTTGAATTAAAATATAATCCAGTAATTTTTAAAAAACCTGTTTTATAATATTGCCTTTTTTTAATAAGAAAAGAACCTTTTAAAATAATGTCCTCAACAAAAACATGCTTTAATTCAATTTGCTCTACGACAGTACCATCATCTTTCACAAAATTAAATTCGTTTAATTTATTTTTATTTTTTTCGAACCTATCAATATCAAATTTTTCCATCGTAATGTTTTTTTGCGCGTTACAACCTGTTAATGATAGAATTGAAACAATTATAATAGCCTTTTTAAACATAATCATTCGCTTTTGATTAATGGGTTGCTCCATAGTTTTTTCCATTGCCAGAGCCAAGTCATAATTCGTTTTTTACTTCCATATCTACTTTGGTGAGAATAGTCCATAATATTGTATGTTTCTCCTTTCTTGTAGCTGAAAGGGTGATTTTTATTTTGTGAAAAGCTATGGTATAAACCTAAAGCGAGAAGACTTTCGTGAGTGGTTGTCGAAGTATTATTGTAACATTCCACTTTTTCAGGTCGATTTTGTAAGTATTTATTATTTCAAGAATGTCGTTTTTATGAGCCTTCCTCGAACTCATTTTTCTCATCCTGTATTATTTTTCCAGTTTTGCCATCTATAATAACATCATAAATGTAAATTCCTTCAACGTAAGAAAAGCGCCAATTTCCTTCCTCTTTTCTTATAGTTGTGTATCTTCCTTTTATATCTACCGTACGTTCTTTTAAATATTTTATTAAATCTTCCCAAACATAATTAAAGCCTTCGTCGTAGTCTGTTTCTTTAATTAGTTTTCCTTGCATATCAAATTCTTTCCAAATGCCTTTCTCAAAGTCGTTTGGAAAACTTTCCCCAATTATTTCTATCTCCCCATTTGCAAAATAAGACTTATAAATTTCTATAAAATTGTTGTTTTTAGGTCTAATAATTTCAACATAACCGCTTTTACTATTACCATATTGCTCAACAATGCTATCGTCAGTTAACTTAAAAACGAATTTTCCATTAACACTGTTTTTATTAAATTTTTCAATATCAAATTTTTCCATCGTAGTGTTTTTTTGCGCGTTACAACCTATTAATGATAGAATTGACACAATTATAATAGCCTTTTTAAACATAATCATTCACTTTTAATTAATGGGTTGCTCCATAGTTTTTTCCATTGCCAGAGCCAAGTCATAATTCGTTTTTTACTTCCATATCTACTTTGGTGAGAATAGTCCATAATATTGTATGTTTCTCCTTTCTTGTAGCTGTAGGGATGTCTGGGATTTGGTGAAAAGGTGTGATATAGACCTAAAGCGTGAAGGCTCTCGTGAGTGGTTGTTGAAGTATTATTATAAGCTTCCCTTAATTAGAACTGCTTAGTTTTCCCAAATCCCATTAACTTAATTGCTTTAATTCAAGTCTTAAATTCTCTTTTGCTTGATTTTCATACAGTTGCTTAAAGTAATCTGTTTTATAAATAAAATCCAAACCTAGGATGCTTTTCAGTACTTTTTTTCTTCCTTTTCTATACATAAAGTCAGGATAAATGTGATATTCTTTTCTGATGCTTTCGCTATAATTTTTATATTCTGCGGGTTCTTTTCCTAAAACCGAGAGGTCTAAATCTAAAAGTATATTTGTGTCATAATCGAGCGACATTTTATGTTCTTTTGTCGCCTCAATTTGTGACATACATTCATTCACTTTGTCAAATGAAGTTTTGGTTATTCTATTTTTAAAAATTAAAGCACTTTGATGCTCGTTATCATTTTTAGTGGATTTGTAAACAACATCGTGGTAAAATATTGCAAATAATAAACTGTCTAAATCTTGAACTTCTGATTGAATTTTGTTCAATTCCGTAAGCATATTTTCTAAATGACAAAGATTATGGTAATGACGTGATTCGGATGAGTAACTAATCTTAATTTCATTCCAACATTCAAAATTATAATCTTCGTTTTCCGAGTACTTTCTAATTAAATCCAGAAATTTTTCTTCCATTATCTCAGTTTTTATGGTCTTGCTAACGGCTCCTTATATGAAACATAGCGCTGAAAATAAGCAATTACTTTTCGGATTAATCATAAGCGAATTTTAAAACTTCACTAATTATGGTTTTAATAGGAAAGCCTCAAATTTAAAAATGGACACTGATTGCAGTTGCAAATAGCTTTTAAAACAGGCATTTGCTATCGCAAAATCAGGAGGACCTTAATGATGAAAATTACCGATCAATCCCTAGGCTTCAAGATAGCTTAAAAAGACGCGTTATTTAGCTCAGTTCTTTTTTGTGTACATTTTTTTACCAATCATCTTTTTTCTTTTTTTCGAGGATATAGTTTTTTAGGCTTTGATTAAGACTGTTAAAATAACTCTCTATTCTTTGAGGCGATTCTCCAAAGTTTTTAACCAGTTTTTTGTCAGTTTTAAAGTTTGGTATTTTCTTATAATCAGTTCCGCTTTCAGTAGTTTTTAATGAAATCAAATCAAACTTATATCGCCCTTCTTTAATTGTAATTTCAATTACATATTCTAAAGGAAAATTCATTTTTTTTACAAAAAGTAAATCTGAAGCAATTCCATTTATACGTGCTTTCTCGTTTTCAATTTTCATTTTAAGAACTTCATCTGGATTCTTATAAGTTTCCTTTATCCAGTTGTCAGTTTTCTCGGAGATAAAGTTAATTTCCTTCCCTTCTACTTTCGTAACCACATAATTGTTAATGCCGTCTGTTGAATACTCAAATTTTTCAGGATGCTCTGATTGTCCAAATATTTGAAACGAACACATCAACATTAGAACTGTCGTTATAATTATATTTTTATTCATTTTATTTTTTTTTTAAAGTGGCTCTTATCACAGTTGCAAAAAAGCTTTTATAACAGGCATTTGCTATTGCTACATCAGGAAGACCCAAGGATGAAAATTAGCTTAAAAAGACTTCTTTTTTAACTCAGTTGTTTGTTCACCACCGTCATTTATTATTTCATATAGACTTGAAACTGTAATTCTTGGGGCACTTCTTATATCATCCCTTCTTTTCTAAATATCAGGTTCAATCTCCTTGAAGTTTCTTGGTCTTCCATTAGTATAAAGACTTACATCAAGTAAATAAGCGGTATATCTTTTCCCATCAGAAGGTGCGGCGCTAGTATTGTTGTCAATTATATGAATGAATCGAAGGTCTATTAATTCCTTTATAATCAATTTTATAGATTCATTTTTGTCAAGACTTCCATTCTCTATTAAAAATACATTTGTTCGCTTTTCGGTGAATACTCTATCTCTAATGAATGACATTATACTTTCAAGAACGTTTGTCTCCTCAAGAGAGTCCTTTTCAAGTGCATTCTTTTTGTTCGTATAGTTTTCAATTGCCACTTCACGAACATTCGGAACATTGACTCTATTAGAATTTTCATTCAAGGTTGAGCAACACTTGATAAAAAGGACAAGGAAATCCCTTGGAACACCACCAGAAGCAATGCAAAGTTGGTCAAATCCTTGATCATTAAATATTTCAGTGATATCGATATTAGCTTGGGATGAGCTAATTGCTGATTCGAGTAGATCCCTCATAAATCTTTTTAATTCATTCCATTTGTCGAGAGTATAATCTAAGTCAATGTCATAAACATCAGCATTTAATTCCATTCCAATATAGCTCTCCTTGGATTGTTTGTATAAGCTAGTTCTATGTTTTACAGTTCCAATTTTCAAATAAAAATCATTTGATTTAGACAATCGATGAAAGTAATCAATCAAGTAAGGTTGTATTGTTTTTGGAATGAAATAAAAATCATCTAAAACTAAAATTATTTGTTTATCAGTTAGTTGAGAAATTCCTTGAATTAGATCCTTAATATTGTCTATAGATGTTTTTAACTCGTTTAATTTGTCAATTTTCCATTGATGTTCAATTTCACTTTCCGCAGACTCGGAATATGATAAACTAGCTCCAATACCAGAAGACTTGGCGCTAGCACTTCCTCCATCTAGCTGCGTTGATTTGTATTTCCTTTTTTCACTTAGAGAGTCTGGACTTGCGGTTTTGTTTTTTAATTCAGATACTAACTTTTTTAAATTAGTTTTCAATTTTCGCTTTCCATTCCATTTATTGAATTGCCAAAATGAAATATCGTTATCTAGTTTTTTTATGGCACCTTCAAAGAATCTGACCAGTACTTTTATAATGATATTGGGAAACGTAATATCTTTATAATCTTCTAGGTTTACATAGATTGAAAAGTTATCAGGCTGAGTGATAAGTGTTTTTAGGAGAGTGCTTTTTCCTGCTCCGCGTCTTCCGAAAACAACATAATTCTGCTTTCCTTGTATTTTGGATTTGAAATTTCTTGGATCAATGAATTCTATTCCTGAAACTTTATCAGCTCTAGTGTTTTCTTCGATGTATCTTATGAGTTTTTGAATTTCGTTCAGTTCCATATATTTTTGTCAATGATTTATGCTTTGTATATGATTTGTTGTGTTTGAACTTGCGATAATTTTTCGGTTGAACACAATTCTAATTTTCGAACTTTTATTACTTTTTCTTTTCTCAGTAAGCCAAATTTAAAAATTTGGCGACTTCCAATTAAATGCCCAAGCCCCTGTGTTATTATAGACTTGGGCTATTCTCAATATACATTATTAGTACACGTCATTATTCCGCATCTTTCATAGAATCCCAAAAGTCAGCATCTAATTTTTTGATCTCAATTGTCTGTTCGATTTGCATTCCAAGTCCAAAATCATAAATATATTCCGCAAGTTGTTTTCCATCTATCAGCACAAGAGTAGTTGAACCATTCAAATTATTGGCGTATTCAATCGCTCCCTTTGAATAGTATGATGTGGTTATAAAAACTCCTTTATTAGACTGTGCGACAGCTAAAGCTCCAACAAATTTTTGAATTTCGTCTCGTCCAATTCCGAGATCAATTTTATATCTTTTGGCTTGAATATGAATTCGTCCAAGTCCCAAAACATCTTCTTTTATTATTCCATCAATACCGCCATCGTTAGAAGCTTTAGTTACTAATCCAGAGTTTTGAATTTCACCACCATATCCCATTTTTTGTAACAAACTCACTACTAATTTTTCAAATGCGATTGGTGTTTTGGTTAAAATTGTATTTAAAATATCCGTATAAACCGACTTTCTAATGTTTTCAAACGAAGTATATAATTTTTCTTGTGGTGTAAGTTCAGATGAAGTATCCTCAAATTTAAGCTGTTCTTCGGTCGATTTTTTCTTTTGCCTAGTTGGTTCTCTTATTTCTAGCTGTTTCTCGATGTAAGTATGTATTTGTTCAGGTTTTTGTAAAATCTCAAGTCCTTTTGGGTTTATTTCATAAACACCTCTTTTTGGTTTGTCCACAAGTCCACCCATATTTAGATAACTTAAAGCCCAAGAAACCCTGTCGTAGAAAATATGCCCATTTCCAGAAGGATACATTTCATTAATTTCTTCATCGGTCAATGCAAAATGTTCCGCAAGCGGTTCGATAAAATCTCGCAATTTAGTTTTTCCTTTTGCTTTTAGAACTTCCAATACTGGAATTCTTATTTCATCGTGTTTTGGTATAGCCATAAGTTTTTTCTAATGTGTGGTAATTAGTTTTTATACTCAAACCTGAAAATACAAAACCAGAATCGTTCATTCATACGGGTTTCCTCATTTGTATATCAGTTTCTAATATAGCCAACCATAGGCGTATAACGTAAATTTCCAACAACAAATGACTATGAATACTTTTATTTGTTTGTAACGCTTACAGGAGCACAAAAAAATCCCCACTCAAAAAGCAGGGATTTTCATTTTATTAATTTACGTCTTTCAATGTAACATAGTTACTCAAGTA
>CAWKJU010000033.1:0-38207 GCA_963849955.1 uncultured Cytophagales bacterium
TACAAAACGTTATTTAAGTAATCCGTTAGTAATTAAAGGACCAGGAGCTGGTGCTGAAGTTACCGCTGCGGGTGTGTTTGCAGATATCATCATCATCAGTAACTTTTTGTCGTAATGGGAAAGTCAATTAAAGCATTTGCCCCAGCCACAGTTGCTAATGTAGCTTGCGGATTTGATGTATTAGGTTTTGCAGTAGAAAGCCCAGGTGATGAGGTTATCATTACGTTATCGGACAAACCCGGAATTCGTTTCACAAAAATTACAGGCGATGATGGATTACTGCCCCTTGATCCTGATCAAAATACAGTAAGTCTTGTGATTCGCGAATACCTCAAGCATCTTGGAAAGGAGGACTTGGGTATTGAAATAGAATTGAACAAACAAATGCCCCTCAAAAGTGGCTTAGGTTCAAGTGCTGCCAGCTCTGTGGTTGGAGTTTGGGCAGTGAATCAATTGCTGGACTCACCCTTAACTGATTTGGAGCTACTCCCATTTGCAATGTTGGGTGAAAAATTAGCAGCAGGCGCTGCCCATGCAGATAATGTTGCACCAGCTTTGTTGGGTGGTTTTGTATTGATTCGCAGTTATGATCCGTTGGATGTGGTACAATTGCCTACTCCCGAGAAACTGTATTGCACCTTAATTCACCCGCAAATAGAAGTGAAAACCAAAGATGCACGAAGTATTTTACGCCAAAAGGTAGAGCTAAAACAGGCAGTGCAACAATGGGGTAATTTAGGTGGATTAATTGCTGGAATTATGATGAGCGATTATGGGTTAATCGGCCGTTCTTTACAAGATGTGATTGTAGAGCCTGTGCGTTCCATTCTTATCCCAGGTTTTCATGAAGCCAAAAAAGCAGCCATGGATGCGGGAGCATTAGGTGGGAGTATTTCAGGTAGTGGTCCATCAATATTTGCTTTAAGCACAGAAAAAGCAACAGCGGAAAAAATTGCTAAAGCCATGAAGGCAGTTTATGATGGTATTAACATCCAAAGTGAAGTATATATCTCGAAGGTGAACCCGGTGGGACCGAGAGTGATAAAATAATTAATTAATTAATGAACAATGAATAATTAATAATTGGAAAATGTTGTGAGGTAAGCCTCATTATTAATTCTTAATTATTAATTTTTAATTATAACAAAGTGGAACTATATAGCACCAAACATCAAGTATCCAATGTCACCTTCAAGGAAGCACTTTTCAAAGGCTTACCCGATGACAATGGGTTGTATATGCCGACTGAAATTCCTCAGTTAGATCAAAACTTTATCGATAACATTGACCAATATTCTTTTCAAGAAATTGCTTTCGAAATTGCTCATCAATTGATTGGAGATGAAATTCCTGCAGAGGATATGAAAGCAATTATTGAAGATGCAATCAACTTTGAAGCACCAGTTGTGAAAATCACTGACGATATTCATGTGTTGGAATTATTTCATGGCCCATCGCTAGCATTTAAAGATTTCGGAGCTCGATTTATGTCAAGGGTAATGGCTTATTTCCTGAAGAAAGAACAAAGCGATATCAATATTTTAGTAGCAACTTCTGGTGATACAGGTAGTGCTGTGGCGCAAGGTTTCTTGGGCATGCCTGGTATTAAAGTCACGATCCTTTACCCAACAGGAAAGGTTAGTGTGAATCAAGAGAAGCAGTTGACTACTTTAGGAGAGAACATCACAGCGTTAGAAATTGACGGAGTGTTTGATGATTGTCAAAAATTAGTAAAAGATGCTTTTCTAGATTCCGAATTGAATTCGAGGTTAAACTTGAGTTCAGCTAACTCCATCAATATTGCTCGGTTAATCCCGCAGTCATTTTATTATGCATGGGCTTATGCTCAGGTAAAAAAAATGGGTCGAAAAGTAGCTTTCTGTACACCTTCAGGAAATTTCGGGAATTTGTGTGGTGGCCTAATTGCAATGAAAATGGGTATTCCTGTGCAGTGGTTTGTGGCTGCAACTAATGCTAATGACATTGTACCAAATTATTTAAAAACAGAAAAATTCACTCCTCGACCTTCAATTGCGACTATTTCCAATGCGATGGATGTAGGAAATCCAAGTAATTTCCCACGGTTATTAGCTTTTATGAATAACAGCTACAATTTGTTATCAGGTTTAGTAACAGGAAAAACCTATTCGGATAAGGAAACGCGTGCATGCATGAAAAAAGTGTATGATGAAGCTAGTTATGTGATGTGTCCACATACGGCAGTAGCTTATTTAGGTATGGAAGATGTTTTAAAGGAAAAGAATGACGGTACCTTAGGAATTATCCTTTCAACAGCGCACCCTGCCAAATTTAAAGATGTTGTTGATGAAGTACTGAACAAAGATATTCCATTGCCTCCTCGCTTGGAGGAAATAGTAAACAAGCCAAAAGTTTCTGTCAAAATGAGTAAAGATTTTCAGGCGTTTAAACAGTTTCTTCTAAGCTAACTATGGACGAAATACTGCATAAAGCTTATTATCACAACACAGTGACAGATTGGTCAAAGGCAGCAGTAATCATACTTCTGTCTTTTTTGGTAGCAAAGGCGTTGTATTGGTTTATTAACAAAGTTGTTAAACGAATAACCGCAAAAACAGAGTCACGCTTAGATGATATATTAGTTGATAGAGTCGAGGCCCCTGTAATATTTGCGGTGGTGATTTATGGGATTTGGCTCGGTTTAAACTCCCTTCATTTCCCTGATGATCAAACTGTCCATGAATGGTTAGAGCGCATTTATTATGTGCTAATTGTATTTAATGTCACATGGTTAATTGTTCGGCTTTTCGACTCATTTGTTGAAGAATATCTAGTCCCATTAGTGGAAAAAACGGATGGAAATTTAGATGATCAGCTATTACCCATCTTAAGAAAAGGAATCAAATGGACCATTTGGTGTGTAGGGATAATTGTTGGGTTAGACAATGCTGGATATGATGTCACCACCATTGTTGCTGGATTAGGAATTGGAGGTTTAGCTTTTGCTTTAGCTTCGCAAGATACGGTGAAAAATTTAATTGGTGGGATTACGATTTTCGTTGATAAGCCGTTTAAAATTCATGAACGCATCCAAGTGGCTGGCTATGATGGAACTGTTCGTGAGATTGGTATTCGAAGTACTCGGATAGAAACTTTGGAAGGAAGAATGGTTTCTATTCCCAATGCCAACCTTATTAATGCGGGTATTACAAATGTTTCAAGTGAACCCAACAGGAAGGTTATAGCTGTACTTGGACTTACCTATGATACGTCTTATGCGAAGATGAATGAGGCGATTGAAATGCTTAAAACAATGCCATCATTGGTGTCGTGTATCGAGGAAAAAGTGATTGTGATGTTCTCCGAGTTCGCTGCCTATTCAATGAATATTACCTTCATTTATTACATAAAAAAAGAAGAAGATATCCCAACCTCTCAGTCGATGACTAATTTGATGATCATGGAAAAATTTGACGAACTGGGACTTGAGTTTGCTTTTCCAACTCAAACAATTTATTCAAAAGAGGGCTAGTTTTTCTTTTCCGATTCTTTTTATTTAATTGTTGACTCATCATAATTCATTTTGAGTCATTTTTATTATAATGTTTATGCATAATACATCAGAACTTAAAGCAACACTCAAAAAACATTTTGGGTACGATTCGTTTAGAACACAGCAACAGCAGATTATAGAAACGGTGTTGAACGGTAATGATTGTTTAGTCATTATGCCAACTGGTGGGGGTAAGTCCATTTGTTTTCAATTGCCTGCATTATTGTTTGAGGGGGTGACTTTAGTGATTTCACCACTTATTGCTTTAATGAAAGACCAAGTCGATGGATTAACAGCTAATGGTATTTCAGCTGATTTTTTTAACAGCAGCCAAGTAGGTTTGGAACAAGAGGAGATTATTAATAAAGTGGTAAATAAAGAGCTTAAACTGCTTTATGTAGCCCCTGAAAGTTTGCCCAACCTCAATACTATTTTAGATGACAAATACATTAGTTGCATTGCTATAGATGAAGCACATTGTATTTCTTCATGGGGTCATGATTTTCGTCCTTCGTATCAGCAGCTGGGGTTCATGAAAAAGAAATTGCCCAAAGTTCCGGTCATTGCATTAACAGCAACAGCAGATAAAGCCACTCGGCAGGATATTGTTGATCAGCTTCAAATACCTCATGCCGAACAGTTTTTAACTTCTTTCGATAGAAAAAACATTTCGCTAGAAGTGCGACCAGCAGATAAACGAGTAGACCAAATCTTAAAATTTATAAAAAGTCACCCCAACGAATCGGGAATTATATACTGCCTCAGCCGAAAGTCCACCGAACAAGTTGCGGAGAAACTAACAGCAAAAGGATTAAAGGCAGCATGTTACCATGCAGGGTTAAGTTTTGAAGAGCGTTCTGAAGTACAAGAGAAGTTTATCCATGATAAAACCCAAATCGTATGTGCTACGGTAGCATTTGGTATGGGCATAGACAAGTCAAACGTTCGTTGGGTTATCCATCACAATATGCCCAAAAACCTCGAAGGATATTATCAGGAAATAGGACGTGCTGGTCGTGACGGCTTACCTTCGAAAGCACTCCTATTTAATACCTTTGCTGACATTATTCAACTCAAGCAGTTTGTGATGGGCACCCCTAACGAAGATATGCAATTGGCAAAGCTCGATCGCATGAAACAGTTTGCGGACGCTACTTCATGTAGACGCAAAATTTTATTGAGTTATTTTGGGGAATTGCTGGCCGAAGATTGTGGACATTGTGATGTGTGCAAAAATCCACCACGTTTTTTTGATGGTACCATCATCGCCCAGAAGGCACTCTCGACCATTGCTCGATTAAAAGAAAAAGAAGCAGTAGGGATGGTTATTGATGTGTTGCGAGGAGCTCGTAACATGAACGTTCTCAACAAGCAATATGATAAAGTAAAAACATATGGCATAGCGGCTGACATCACCTGGAAGGACTGGCAACAATATATGATTCAGTTAATTAACAGGGGATACTGTGAGATTGCTTTTCACCAAAACAATGAATTAAAACTAACGGATTTTGCCAAGAAAGTTTTGTTTGAAAATGAAAAGGTGTTGCTCACAATACCGATAGTAGCTGAAGAGAAAGTGAAAATTACCAAAGCTGCATTACCAACTAAAGCAAAAGACAATAATTTATTTGAACAACTCAAAAAGTTGCGTTACCAAATAGCACAAGAAGAAAAAATACCCGCTTATTTAGTGTTTAGTGATGCAACTTTGCGTGGTATAGAAAATGCTCGACCAATGAGTCCTCAGGATTTTTTGGAAGTAAGTGGTGTTGGTCAACGCAAGTTAGAAGTATATGGTGAGCGATTTATTGATTTAATATTAGCTTATCAAAAATCAAAGCGGTCATTATCAATTAATTAATGTAAATTAATCTACGTAGCCGGTATAATCTATTTCGAAAATGGTATCTGCATCAAACCGGAAGGTCCACATATCATTTTGTTCAGAGCAGCAACCTATTTTTACCGCACTTGGTTTTATGTCGATAAAGGGCGCGTCTTTATGATTTTCTAGGTGCTTAAAGATTAAGAAAAATGAATCTTTAGACATTCCAACATGAATATTTTTAGCTAAATTAATTTCATTGTTTACGATGTAGCCATCTACCAAATTGTGATTGTGTATATGAAGCAACGATTCTTTAAATCGCATGGTTAAGATGGTGTCATTGAGGTTTTGTTCGTGTTTGTTCGCCTCTATTTTTTTGTTTACATCCCATTTTTCATCACTCATTACCGAAACAGTAAAAGGAAAACTTAGAAAGTCTGTAGGCGTGATTGAATAATTGGTCTCTTCCGTTTTAATAACTTTCGAGGAATCGATAATATCTGTAGGTGTATAGGCAGTCTCTGAAGGTCCTGAACAAGAAAAAAAGAATGTTGCGATAGCGAGTGTAAAAAAAGAGTTTTTCATTTCAGGAGTTTTTTAACAATTAATTATCTCAATTTAACACCATTTTTTTCACTAAAAAAGAATTCTTGAAAAGAAGCTGATGATTTATGTCCTCATTAAAAATTCCATAGATGGTAGAGCCTGATCCAGTCATGGAAACGTATTCTGCACCATTTTTTTGTAGCGTACCTTTAATCTTTTTAAGAATGGGGTAGTGTACAAATAAAGGTGCCTCAAAATCATTAACGACATTTTCATTCCATGAAGTGATAGGCTGGTTTAATTGTTCATTCAAATTGGTTGAACTATTTTTTGGGGTAATGCCTTCGTAAGCTTGCGCTGTTGATATGTGTAAGTTTGGATAAACAGCAACTAGTGTTTTTCCTTTCAATTTTAGTGTTGAAGGTTTAAAAATGTCTCCCTTTTCTAAAGCAATAACAGGTTCATTTTTAATAAAGAATGCACAGTCACTACCCAGCTTACGTGCGTAGCTTTCGAGTTGCTTGCTAGTGATTTTTAACTCAAACAAGTCGTTAACCAGTTTTAAGGTGAACGCAGCATCAGACGAGCCGCCACCCATACCGGCACCAATAGGAATAATTTTTTGAAGAAATATGGATACTGGTGGAAGTTGGTAGTCTTGCTGAATTAGCTTAAATGCTTTAACACAGAGATTATCTTCTAAGGCACCAGGAATAGTGATGCCAGCAGCGTCAAAGGATAAATTTTTTGAGGGAACAATTTCTAAGATGTCGTTCCAAGGAATGGGGTAGAAGCATGACTCAATGTTATGAAAACCATCAGCTCTTTTTTCAGTAATTCTCAGACCGATGTTAATTTTTGCGTTTGGAAAACAAATCATACCGAAGTTTAAAGTTTAATGTTTAAAGATTAAAGCATCCGCATCCAAATTTTTACATTTGTTTCACCATGTATCATTCATTCATAAAACCTTTATTTGATTTTGTTTTAGCATTGACCTTGACGCTGCTGGCTTTTCCAATTGGTTTAGTGATTACCCTCTTTTTATTTATAGAGCATAATGGGCGTGTTTTCTTTCTACAAGAACGTGCTAAAAAATATGGGGTTCCTTTCCGTATAATTAAGTTTAGAACGTTAACTGATACGAAGGGAGATAATTTAAAAGATGAAAAAGCGAGAATTACTCGTTTAGGTAATTTTTTACGAGCAACATCGTTGGACGAATTACCACAGTTAATTAATGTATTGAAAGGAGACATGAGCTTGGTTGGACCACGTCCTTTATATACTTCTTATAATGAAAGATATAGTATGGAGCATAAACAGCGTTTATTGGTAAAGCCAGGGATGTCGGGTTGGGCTCAGGTGCATGGAGGGAATCGATTGACGTGGAAGCAAAAATTTGACTTGGATGTTTGGTACGTGAAAAACTTTGATTTTTTTTTAGATATTAATATACTTTTTAAAACAATTTCGTATTTACTTTTTAATATTGATTTGGAGTCGAATACGCACCTGAGTGCGCGTGAATTTAATGGAGATTTAAAAACGAAGAAATGATATTATACGGAGCTGGGGGACATGCTAAAGTAGTGATTGATTGTATCACTTCGCAGGAGAAAGAATTATTAGGTTTTTTTGAAGATAAATCAGACTTAGTTTCTTTAAATGGATACGATGTGTTCGGTGTTTATGACGCAAATCATTTACCTGAAGAAGAAATAATTGTTACCATTGGAGACAATGCGATTAGAAAAAGAATATCTGGAACCGTAATTAAACACCCTTTTGGAAAGGCAATTCATACGAGCGCCATTATTTCGCCCTATGTGAAAATAGGGGTTGGTTCTGTGGTCGTTCATGGAAGTATTATTCAAACAGGAGCAAAAATTGGTAAGCATTGTATTATTAATACGAAAAGTTCTATTGATCATGACTCCATTATTGAGGATTTTTGTCATATATCGCCTGGAGTAACCATCTGTGCTGCAGTAAAAGTGCATGAAGGTACTCACATAGGTGCGGGTGCTACTATTTTACCCAATGTAAATATAGGCAAGTGGTGCGTTATAGGTGCGGGTGCAGTCATTACTCAAAATTTACCTGATTATTCATTGGTGGTGGGAGTACCAGGTAAAGTAATTCGAAAACTTGAAAGTTAGCGATTATCACAAATAGGTTGCATTCACGCTTTTTGCTATATTTATTTCAATGCAGATTTCTAAGAAGAAACCATATTTTACGATTATTCCAGAGTTACGTAAATATCTGCGTAATAATGCGCGGGAAAGAGGTATTTCCATACGTTATAATGACTTACTAAGGTTTGACTACACTATCCCGATTTTCGATCGACATGGAGTAGATACATTATGGCAATCAGTTATGTATCCTCAGGCTGATATGAAAGAGATTCATCAGGGATTGAAGCAGATTTACGCGATGCTTTATGTGGATGGTGACACCTCAGTTTTAGAACATTTGACAGTAGAGCGAGTAGAATATTGTACGTTTGGCAATTCTAAACCTTTTCGCATTCGTATGCGAAATACCATCAATGATAACTATAATTATTATTATGTTAAAATAGCCGATGCCTCACGCATTTATGGTTTAGAACTAGAACACATTCTTTCTCCAAACAAAGTCAATTTTATAGTGGAGAATAACACTTTAATAGAAGATCATATAGCGGGTATTCCTGGTGATGAGTTTATTAAAAATTATTTCACTGATAATAATATTAATACAATACGGATAGCCAAAGAGTTTATAAAATTCAATGAACGTTGTTTTATTCGTTTATTGGGAGATATGCGTTCCTATAATTACGTGGTAGATATTACTCCAGACTTTGAAGAGGCACAGTATCGTATTCGTGCAATTGATTTTGATCAACAGTCTTACGAAGGAAAAAAGAACATGTATTTGCCTCAGTTTTTTAAGGAAAATTATCCTGCAGTTCGTCTATGTATCAAACACATTAACAAAGAAACAGTAGAGCAATATCAAAAAGAAGAAAGGACTTTAATGGCAAAACGGTTACGTTCTTCCCGTTATCGTGTGAAGGATTTAATTGATATTATGAACATCGATCGTATTTCTACTGAGGAAAAAGTGAATCAGCTAAAAACCGAATTAGCAGCCCATTTTCAAGATCCGACCTTCGAGAAATGTAGGAACATGGGTGAAGTATTAAAAAAGAATTTGAAGTTAACCTTACTGAAGCCAATGCGACAATTAGATAAAAAACGCGTTGATACTTTTAATAATTTTTAATCAGGTGGTTGTTAAAAATTTGATGATACGGACGATTATTACTGTGTCTTGACGTTGGAATTATGGGATGTTGTATTAAAAAAGCAAGAAATAAAGTCAAGTTATATTTCCAAAACAGCTTTTGAACTATCTTGAACCTCACCATCTTTTAAGAAAAATTTAACCACTTCCATATTGATGTAACGCTGTTCATAAGTAATTACTTTTAGTTGTAATTCCGTAAGTACTGCTAACGATTCAACTAAATTACATTTAGCAAAGTTGAGTTGAACAAAATCTTCATTGGTGTGGTCACCTTCGCCATGGAAAATATTAGTATGGTGTTGGCCGTCTAAAGCTATTGGTGAAAAAACGGTTCCACTTATTGAGGTTAAGTAAGATGCGTATTCATTTAGTTTTAACTCCAATTCGTATGCTTTTCCTTTTTTACCGTTTTCACCAATCAGGTAATGTTGGGTGCCTTCAATGTTATATTTGTCAGCTAGACTTTTGGTTTCCGGGTTAATTCCATTCGACTCATTAATAAGTTCTGTTTTCAATACTTCAATAAACCCTTCTAATTCATCTGTTTTGACATGTACTTCAAGAATAGTAGGATCAACCTCAGCAAGTTTGCTGATTATTTTGATGTTATGACTTTGCATGTCATATAAAAGTTCATGATAATATTCTGCAGTTGATTGTAGCTTATCCAGCCAATGTGAATTAAAATAATGTTGATTTCTGAAAATTAATAATGCGGTCGGTATTAGTATCGCCACACTTAAAAATATAAACTGAAAATTTGAAAAGCTTTTTTTCTCGAAATCCATAGCAAACATAAATTAGCTAATTCTTCCCCAATTAACATAACTTTTCTTTAAAGAAATAATATGTCTTTTCAACATTTGATAATTTGGTGAATCTAATTTCGGATCAAAATCAATAATTTTTTCAGCGCAGGAGCGTGCTTCACTTAAAATTTTACCATCAGTAGCTAAATCTGCAATTAATAAATCCAGTACGCCACTTTGTTGTGTACCAGTTAAATCACCTGGTCCTCTGATTTTTAAATCAACATCGGCTATTTCAAAACCATTATTCGTTTTCACCATTGTATCAATCCTTAACTTAGCTTCTTTGCTCAATTTATAATCGGACATTAGGATACAATAGGATTGTTCGGCCCCACGGCCAACGCGACCTCTCAATTGGTGTAGTTGAGCCAGTCCAAAGCGCTCCGCATTTTCTATTACCATCACAGAAGCATTAGGTACATTTACTCCAACTTCGATTACCGTTGTTGCTACCATAATTTGTGTTTCACCTTTTACAAAACGCCTCATTTCAAATTCTTTGTCTATTGGTTTCATTTTTCCATGTAGAATAGAAATATGTTGATCAGGAAAAGCTCTACTAATACTTTCATACCCATCCATCAAATCTTTGTAGTCCATTGCTTCTGACTCTTCAATCAATGGGTAAACAATGTAGATTTGTCGTCCTTTTTCAATTTCTTTCTTCAGAAAACCGAACACAGCTAACCGGTTACTATCGTATTTATGTATAGTTTGAATTGGCTTTCGTCCTGAAGGGAGCTCATCTATTACTGATACATCTAAATCTCCATATACGGTCATTGCTAAGGTTCTAGGGATTGGAGTAGCAGTCATTACTAGTATATGAGGGAAAACCCCATCATTTTTTTTCCAAAGTTTTGCACGTTGTGCTACTCCAAAGCGGTGTTGCTCGTCTATCACACATAGCCCAAGATTGTTAAAAACTACTTTATCCTCAATTAAAGCGTGAGTACCAACAATGAGGTGTAATTCACCTGATTCTAGTTGTTCATGAATTGGCTTACGGGCACTTTTTTTCACTGAACCAGTTAACAAAGCAATACGAATTCCTAACGCCTCAGTATAGGGTTTAAGGCCTTTGTAGTGTTGCTCTGCTAAAATCTCTGTCGGAGCCATAAGACACGCCTGAGCACTGTTATCCACCGCCATCAGCATGCAGATGAAAGCTACAATTGTTTTACCGCTACCTACATCACCTTGGAGTAAGCGGTTCATCTGTTTCCCTGCTAAGAAATCTTTTCTAATTTCTTTTACTACTCGTTTTTGAGCTTCTGTTAAGTCAAAAGGTAAGTGGTTTTTATAGAACTCAGTGACTAGAGGAATTTCTTTAAAAATCATGCCTGGAAGTGCCGCTTTTCTTTTACCCTTTTCTAGTAAAAGTTGTAGTTGAATCAAAAACAACTCATCAAACTTTAAACGGAATTTTGCTTTTTCAAGGTGTTTATGGTCTGCAGGAAAATGAATGTGAGCTAATGCCAATGCTTTCGAAAAGAAACCATAATTAGTAATGAGTTCCTCAGGTAAAATCTCTTGAATAGCTTTTGAATGAAACGCTAAACTCAATAAGTGTTTTTGAAGTTTTGCTATCGCTTTAGAATCTAGAAATCGTTTTCGCAATAATTCTGTGGAAGAATAAACTGGGTACAACGAACTTTCACCTTCTTTTAAGGCTGTGAAAACTTCTATTTCAGGATGTGAGAATGAGAGCCGATTATTAAAAACAGCAGGTTTCCCAAATAGTAAATATTCAACCCCAGACTGCAATTGTTTTTGAATCCACGAGACCCCTTGAAACCATATTAACTCAACCGAACCCGTGTCGTCTTGAAAACGAGCGATTAACCGTTGTCTTTTTGGCTGCCCTTCTAGTTTTACGGAGGTAATAAAGCCTTTCAACTGTACAAAAGGCATTTCTTTTTTTAATTCACCGATCGTATAAATTTTAGTTTTGTCTTCGTAACGGAATGGGTAATGTTGTAAAAGTTGACCATAATTGAATATGCCTAATTCTTTGTTTAGCAAAGTCGCTTTTTGAGGGCCAACCCCTTTAAGGTATTCAATTTTGGTTTCGAAAAATGAACTCACTATTAAACTTATGAAAGGAAGACAATGCATCAAAGCATTGTCTTCCGAAAAATTATTTCATCACAGTGTGTTCATCTAATAACTCAGCCATTTTTACAAGTTGAATAAATTCAGATCGGTACCCTTCAGTGTCGTTTCCTTTGGCTGCAGATGCCCATTCAATAATGTTTTTATAGGTCATTTTGTTGGAATAACTCGACTGGCTTAACAACATTCCAAATCCAGCTACTGCTGCTGAAAACTGAAAATTCTCAGATTTGAATTTTGTTTGTTCTTCCGAAAGATAATGTGTTAACAGTTTGCTTGTTGAAGCATTTGGGAGTTTGTAACGCAGTTTAACAGTCGCAATTTCGTTGTTGCCTTTTGGTGAAGTGTTTGAGTTTGATGTTTGGTACCGAAGTTTATCTACTGAACTGGTGATTTCTTCGTCACTATTTGCAGGTATTATTTCGTAAAGAGCAGTTACCGTATGTCCTGCGCCAAGCTCGCCCGCGTCTTTTTTGTCATCGTTAAAATCTTCATTGTTTAGTTTTCTGTTGACGTAACCAATCAAACGGTAGGCTTTCACTTTGTCAGGATTAAACTCGATTTGAATTTTAACATCTTTAGCAATTGTATTTAAAGTGCCGTCTAGTTGTGTCACTAATGTTTTTCTAGCTTCCTCTAAGTTGTCAATGTAGAAATAATTACCATTTCCTTTATCAGCGATGGTTTCCATTTTTGAGTCTTTATAGTTACCCATTCCGAAACCTAATACGGTAATAAAAATCCCATCATTTCTTTTTTCTTCAATCAAACGTGTCATCTCAGCATCCGAAGAAGCACCAATATTAAAATCACCATCTGTGGCAAGAATCACTCGGTTAATTCCATTTTCAATGAAATTTTCTTTTGCTATTTTGTATGCTAAGTTGATTCCTTCACCACCAGCGGTTGAGCCACCAGCATTTAATTGGTTAAATGCATTGAGAATAGTTTTAGCATCATTCCCAGGTGTGGCTGGCAAGACTAAACCTGCGGCACCTGCATATACCACTATAGATATTTTATCTTTTGCCCGAAGTTTTTTTGTTAATAATTCAAAGGATCTTTTAAGAAGTGGAAGTTTGTTTTGATCACCCATAGAGCCAGAAACATCCACAAGAAACACGAGGTTCATTGCTTGCATTTCGTTGAAGTCATAGCGTTTTCCTTGTAAACCAACATGTAAAAGTTGATGTTTTTGATTCCATGGACATGTGTCATATTCTGTGGTAATGCTAAATGGATCTTCTTTTGCTGGTTTTTCATAATTGTAGGAGAAATAGTTAATAAACTCCTCTATGCGCACCGCGTCTACTGGCGGAAGAGAACCATTATTTATAAAACGTCTGGTATTGGTATAACTAGCGGCATCAACATCAATGGAAAAAGTAGAAAGTGGGTCATTTGAAACAGCTTTATAATCGTTTTCGGGGGTGTATGCGTAACCTTCAGTATTAAAATTTTCAGAGGGAGGCTGTTCGTAAAAGTGTTCTGGAGCAAGTTTATACATCATTTTATCTGCCTTACTATTTCTGGAAATAGAACCAACAGCTTTATGGTTATTATGAATTTGTGTGGGTTCTGCAGCGTATTCTTCCACTTCATAATCGGATTCTACCATTTCCTTTTTTATGGTGGAATTTGGTCGGTTTGTTGGTTCTTGCTCTTTCCCCACTATAGTGATAGAGTCATGATTTGTTGAAGTAGACGCTTGTTTATGATTTGTTTTAACACATGCTGAAAGCGTTAAAAAGGTAGCGGCAATAACGAGTGATTTTTTCATGATGAACTTGATTAGGTTGAACTTAAATTTCATCACCTAGATGTACTCATGAATTGAATTCCATAAAAAAAATTACTTTACAGGGAGTTTTACCATGGGGATAGGGTAAACGCTCCCATCCATTTGTTCAATAGTTACAGTGTAAATACCGTCTCTAAAAATAAAATCAACCGTACTGCTATCAATAGTAGAAGCAAATACTTCGATTTGAGATAATTCATAGAGAGGTTGGTTGTTCACAATTACTTTGAGGTTCACCATCCAAGGGTCAAGAGGAACTTGTGAGCCAGTGACTTCGATTTTAACTTTACCTGATTCTGAAACAAAATAAGCTCCTGTCGCTTGTTTTTTGCAGGAGCTTAAGTTTATTAATAGGAATAATGAAAGACCAAATAGGTAAAGGTTTTTCATTAAAAGTTAGGTTTAAGTGTGTATTTAGAGTAAAATTCGTTAATGATTTCAACGGCTTCATCAGGTGTGTCAACCAATTTTATCAAATCTAAATCTGGTGTACTAATGTTATTTTCCTTACCGAGCATTACATCTTTAATCCATGTCATTAATCCACTCCAGTAATCTATACCGACTAATACAATAGGGAATCGACCTATTTTACCAGTCTGAATTAAGGTGATAGCCTCGAAAAGTTCATCGAGTGTGCCCATCCCACCTGGCATTACAATAAAACCCTGGCTATATTTTACAAACATCACTTTTCTCACAAAGAAAAAGTCGAAGTTGATCATTTTATCTCTATCAATATAAGGGTTTCCATTTTGTTCAAAAGGAAGTTCAATATTTAAACCAACTGAAGAGCCACCGCCTTCTTTTGCCCCCTTATTACCGGCTTCCATGATTCCAGGTCCACCTCCAGTAATGATTCCATAGCCCTTTGCAACTAGTTTTTGGGCAATTTCTTCAGCCATAATATAGTATTTATGGTTGGGTTTGGTTCGTGCTGAACCAAAGATGGTCACACAAGGACCAATTTTTTTTAAGGTGTCAAAAGCTTCCACCATTTCGCCCATCACTTTAAAAATCGTCCAAGCATTTTCTGTTTTTGTGTCGTTCCAGTTTTTTGGTTTAAAAGCTCTTCGTATTCTTTTTTCGTCTATACTCATATTACTGCTGTATTAAATTTGTTATGCACGCATACTATTAACGGAAGCGTACAGGTTTGGTTGCAAAGAAATTCAAACCTATAATAAATTTTTTAGTGCATCAGAAAGTAAAGGATATGAAAATTCATATCCTACTGATTCTATTTTTTTAGAAGAAACTCGTGCTCCTTTCACAACAAAAGTGGCAAACTCACCGAGTAAAATTTTTAAAGCAAAAGCAGGGATTTTGGGTAGTATAAGTGGTTTGTGAAGTTGTTTAGCAATAGATTGTGTCATCTGTTGATTCGTGACAGGGTGGGGAGCAACAGCATTAAATTTTCCTGCAATCGGGTGTTCTAGACTGAATGTAAAAATATTTATCAGGTCATCAATATGAATCCAGGACATTACCTGTTTACCACTTGCCAAGGGTGCACCTACACCAAATTTAATTGGAGTAACCATTCTTTCAAGGGCACCACCTTTTGTTGCTAATACAATTCCTATTCTAAGTGCAACAGTCCTTGTTTCGTTTTCTCTTGCAAAAACTTCTTTCTCCCAGTCTTTAGTAACCTTAGCTAAGAAGTCATTAGCTGGAGGGTCGTTTTCAATAAAATATCCATCATGTTCTTCAAAACCACCGTAGTACCCAACAGCAGAGGCGCTTACCAAAGATTTAGGAGGTGTGTTTGCTTTGTTAAAAGCATCAATAATAAGCTTAGAAGAATTAATCCTACTATCATAAATTGTTTTTTTGTAAGAATAGGTCCATCGCTGTCCTGCGACACTTGCGCCTGCCAGATGAACTACGGCATCAGCCCATTCCATTGCCTTCTCGTCAATTGACATGGAATTAATGTCCCAAATAAATGATCGAATGTTCTTTTTTTCAGAACGGGATAACCAAGCTACCTCATGTCCATTAGCTTGAAGTTGTTTGGTTAATTTACTACCGATAAACCCAGATCCTCCTGAAATTAAAACTTTCATCTTTTTCTTTTTTAATCTTAACAATTAAACCAAACTTGTGTTTAGAGGCAAAGCATTTGCCATAAAGTATGAGTTGTAGATTAGTTTTATTAAATTATACCCTATTAAAAAGAAAAGTGGCATGAAAAAGAATATTATAATCCTATTAGCTCTTTTGTTTGCAGGTATTGTACAAGCTCAAAAGGTGACGGTAAATCAGACCGATCAAAAAGTAAATAAAATTACTCGACCTGGTGCAGCCATTTATTTAGAACTGGATGAAAAAACGGTGAGCAACCTCTGGAAAAAACAATTCAAGGACTATGGTAAAGTCTCTACAAGTGGGGGTGATTATTTCATAGAAGCAGGTACAATTCCAGGAATTAACTCCATTGTGCGTACGATTTCACGGGTAGAAAAATCAGGTAAAGGAACTATGGTTTGGATGGCAGTAGATTTGGGTGATGAATGGGCCCAAAGTGGCGGCAGAGGATGGGCCGCAATAGAGAAAGCCTTGCACAGTTTCGGAGTTACAGCTTATAAAGAAGACATTATGGAGCAAATAGCTGATGCTGAAAAAGCGTTAGATAAAACTGTTAAAGTTCAAGAAAAAACCATGAAGGAAGGTGATAATTTACAGTCAGATTTCGAAGATAATGCAGAAGAAAAAATAAGATTGGAAAATGCTTTGAAAGACAACGCTGCAAAGAAACAGCAGTTAACTCAAGACATTGAGCAAAATAAAAAAGATCAAGAGCGAATGGTAGGTGAAGTTGATAAAATGAAAAAAGCAGTTGATGTTGTCAAACAGAAACTAAATCAAGTTCAATAATACCTGCTCAAAACTAGCAATAACTTAAACTAAACTATAAACTAAACTGTTTTTTAAAATGGAAAATCAAAATAAACCAGCTTCAGGGGCACCAACCAACTCAGGTACACCAACAAACACAGGTACACCAACCAACACGCCACCTCCTGTTCCTCCAAAAAGGAAAAAAGAAGAACCAAAGTCAGGTGGTGGAAATAAAGGAATTATCATCGCTTTAGTTATTGTTGTTTTAGCATTGGGAGGCTTAACAGGTTATTTGTTTAACAACAAAAGCGAGTTGGAAGCAACTTTAGCAACGCAGCAAAATACAATTCAAACGAAAACCTCAGAAATTGACAATATGACTGTTGAGTTAGAAGATCAAATAGCTCGATATGAAAAATTAGCAGCAGATTATGCAGCAATAGGTGAAGAAAACACTGAGTTATTAGAAAAAGCGGAAGCATTAAGAGCAGAAGTAAAAAAATGGAAAAGCTCAGCGGGTTATAACGCTTCTCAAAGACGTGCGTTGGAAAAAGAATTAGATAAACTCAAAGCTAATGCTCAAGTAGATTTAATTGCTAAAGATGAAGAATTACAGCGAATTAAGTTGTTTGCTGATTCACTTAAAGCATCAAATGATTCTTTACATACTGTACAAGGTCAAATGGCTGAAGAAAACACGAGTCTTTCGGATTTAGTTAGAGTGGCATCTGTTTTAAAAGTAGAAGGCTTAAAGGTTACTGCAATTAACGATAAAAGTAAAGAGTATGATGGCGGTGAATATAAAGCAAAGCATATTGATAAATTAAGAGTGAAGTTTCAATTAGCTGATAATAAAGTAGCTAAAAAAGATTCAAAGGAATTGATTCTTAGAGTTATTGAGCCTTCAGGTACTGTTTTATTTGATTTATCATCGGGTGGCGGGTCTTTTACAAATGCTGAAGGTAAAACTGATTTTTATACAGACAAACAAACTGTGACATTTGATAATTCAAAACAAACAGTTACTTTCTTGTATAGTAAAGGAAGTGAATATGAAGAAGGAACCTATAAAGTTGAAATATATGGAGAGGGTTATTTAATTGGCGAAGGAAGCTTCGTAGTAAAATAATTACACTAGAAAAAAATTAAAAAAGACCCATTCAACGATTTGAATGGGTCTTTTTTTTACTCTTTAATTTTTTTAGCTGCTTTTTTCTCAGATTCTCGATGAGCTTTCCATTTTTTTAATTGTTCTTTTGTAAGTGTTTTATTAAAAACATTTTTATATACTTCTTTTTGCTTTTTCTTTTCAGCTTTGATTAAATCTTTTTTTCCTTCATGTTTCAATTCAAAAGTATTTATGGCTTCATACCTTGTGATTAGCGCATTTTTTAAAGTAACAGTTTGTTCTTGGGTAAGGGTTAATACACTTTGTATTTCTTCTATTTTTTTAAGTGCCTTAATTTCTGAGGTGGGTTTTTCTGTTTGGGCAATACAGCCAAGGTAAACGATTAAACAAAGAAGCGAAGCGAAAATTTTTTTCATGGTAATTGATGATTTAGTTAACATGAAATTTAAAAATTAATCAGATACTAATTATTAATAGAGTACTTAAATATTTTAATAATTTCGGTTTATGGCTATTCACGGAAAAATAAAACGTTATTTTTTAATTATCGATAAGATTAGTAGGGTTGGTTATTCTACATTGAAAGAGCTTCAAGATTATTTGCTTACTTATGATTTGGAAATCTCAAGAAGGACATTTGTGCGTGATTTGGCAGAAATTAGATACGAGTTTGGAATTGAAATTATCTATGATCACTTCAGAAGAGGTTACACCATCGACAAAGAAAATAGTCGTGATTTAGACACAATCTCGCGGTTATTACAAACAGCTATTAGTACAGAAGCCGTGTTGGATAATATTCATGATTCAAAAAAGATGATGAGTTTTATAGATTATGGAAGCGATGTTGAACTAAAAGGTATGGAACTTTTTGAGCCACTCCTTAAGGCGGTAAAAGAATATCGGGTGGTAATGTTTAATCATGAAAATTATAATACGGAAACTATTAAACCATATGAGCTAAGACCCTATCTTTTGAAGGAATATCAAAAGCGGTGGTATGTTGTAGGAACAGTGAATGGAACAGAAAAAATTCGAACATTTGGTATTGACCGTATAGAAGATTTTAAATTATTGTCCACGACATTTAAGCGGGATGAAAGTCTGAACCCAAAACCTTGCTTTGATGATATCATAGGACTAAATTACTCTGAATATGAAGTGGAGCAGGTAGAGATTAAGTTAACATCACTTCAGGCAAAGTATTTATTGGCATATCCCATTCATAAAACCCAACGTGTTGTAAATGATTGTGATGGAGGTATGGTAATGCAATACTTTTTAAAACCTAACTACGAATTTCAAGAACGCTTGCTGATGTATGGTAAAAATGTCACCGTTTTAAAACCCTATTGGTTAAGAGAATTAATGAAAGAGAAATTGAAAGAAGCTTTAGCGAATTATTATTGAATCTTACCTTTTTTCTCAAGCAATAAATAAACAATTGCAGTGATTACACTAAAAAAAATAGCGCAGACCGTCCAGACTAATTTTGCTTCATTCGATTTAGAATCGTCTTGCCAAACATTATAAATCACCCATATGGCAGCAATAAGACCGATTAAATACAAAGCACTCATGTTTTCTCTTTTTTAATTAATGAAAGATGAATTTAAATAAAAAACTTAATTGACTTTACTCATTGCCTTAATTTCTTTCTCCATACCAACCATAGCGTGAGTAGTTACTAAAGCACTCATGCTTACTCCTACCACACCGTGTACGTTGAGGTTTTGCCCTGTTAGATAGAGGTTGGGTATTTTTGTTTTAGGATGTAAAAATGTTTTGAGTGGCGATTTGTAATCTTTCATTATACCATACATAGAACCGTCTTTTGTGCCGATATAATCTCTAAAAGTAAGTGGTGTGGAGGTGTCGTAACCATTGATATTACCATCCACTTCGGGTATTTTTTTAACTAACAGAGCAATAATTTTTTCCGCTTTGTTTTTTTTAAATTCTTCGTATTCAGCGCTTCTTGAATCGGTTTTGACTGGGTAATTTCTATACGTTTCTTCCCATTGTTTAACCTCATCGTAGTGCATATAAGACATGACAATTAAACTGTCCGCATACATGGTGGACTTTGCATTTGCTGGACTAAAAATAGCGATACCTTTTGGCCACTCCTCTTCGGTGTATTCATGTGAAGTCCAAATATTTTCTTTGTTTACATAGTAATACGTATTATAATTCATAAAAGGAACAGCGTCTTTTTTAAGAGCAAGGTAAACAATGAAAACGGATGCTCCATTTTCAAGTTGTTGAATGCGGTTGACATATGCTTTGCGGATAGCCCCAGGTTCAATTAAATCCAGGGTGTTTGAAGGGTGGATGTTACTGATGAAGTTTGTTCCATAAACTGTTTGCCCCGAGGCAAGTTTCACCGAGGTTGCTTTCCCATCTTCAACTATCAACTTTTCTACTTTTGCATGATTAATCATTATGCCTCCCAAAACTTTTATTTTTTTTGTTAAGGCTTTTTCAATTTGTGCACCTCCATTAACGCATTTCCATGAAGATGAAATGTAAGAATCGGAGATAAGTGCGTGCACATAGAGAGGAGTCTTGTCAGCCACACCAGCATAAAGTAAGTTTGCGCCAGCAAAAATTGCCCTCAGTTTTTTGTTATTAGTTATGGAGTTAATAAATGTTGAGGTATCAGTTTCTATGGCGTCTGAAAAAGTAAGTTCTTTAGGTGGAAGTTTTAAATTGTAAAGTGGAAACTCTGCAACAATGCGTTTGATGGTGTTAAAATAGGTGTGTATGGCATCACTTTCATCTGGGAATAGTTTCAATAAGTAATTAGTGAAATTTTCATAACCTTGAATATGATTATATTCTACACCCCAATCTTCAAAGTAAATTTTATCATAAGCCGCATCCATTTTTAGAAGATTCAACTCATCATAAATCCCTAAATATTTAAAAATCTTATAAAGATTTTGCCCTTTGTCTAAACTACCGATGTAATGAATTCCCGTATCAAAAATGCGTTTGTGCCGAGAGAAAATTTGAAGGCAACCACCAAACTGACGGTTTTTTTCTAAGACACAAACACTCAATCCTTTTCTAAGTAATAAAAGAGCGGACAGCAACCCACCTAGTCCACCACCAATGATTACTACATCAAACTTTTTATCACTCACCATTCATCAAAATTAATCTTTTACGCATTTTATCTCTTGTTTCTTTAGTTTGATTTCTGTAATCGGTAATTGTAATTGGTTCTAGTCCTTCAATTCTTACTCTTGATCGATTAAATAGAAAATGGTGTCGCGACAATCCTTGATATCCTCCAGATATCACATGGGGAACTAATGGACAGTTTAACTCTTGAGCCATTAAAAAGGCCCCTTTCTTAAATCGATGAATTTGCCCATCGGATGTACGTGTTCCTTCTGGGAAAATCAAAACAGAGAATCCTTCATTAAGGCGTTCTTTCACTTCATGGAGAATTTTTTCTGTGGACCAATTGGAGTTGATATAACCGGCTTTACGAATGAAGAAACCATAAATAAAGTTGTTAAATACACCTTGATTTGCAATTAAAACTGTGTTTTCTTTTTTTGATAAAAAAATAGGGATATCAACTATTGATTGGTGATTGCAAATAAAAATTGAAGAAATTCCAGTTTTTACCTTAGGGTTATTCCATTTGATGTCTAGGTCGAAGGCACTTTTACAAATCACAATGGAACCAATTCTAATAAGCTTATTAATGAATTTTCTACGAGAGATAGTATTCATCGGGATAGCACATAAAATAACAGTAATGAGTGAAATGAAACTGCCACCCAAAAACAGTGTGCTGTAAACACTCATACTGTGCACGAGGTTTCTGTATTTAATTTTTAATAAAAAAGGTAATAGAACGATTGAAAGAAGAAAAACAGTACAAATACCTATAATTGATGTTTGTGCTATGGAAGTTAATACAGGATGTTCTGCTAATAATAAAACACCAATGCCAATAAGAGTGGTGATGGTTGAAAAAGTAATTGCCTGTTTATTTATAGTCAGTGCAGTCGAGCTTTTTTGTGTGTGGCTAATGAAGATAGAGTAGTCAACACCTAAACCAAAGATAAAAGAGATGACAATGAGATTGAAAATGTTGAGCTGAATACCGAGAAGCGCAATAATTCCCAATGAGGTAAAGCAGGATAAAAAAATTATTAACAAAGTGATGATTGTCTGTTTTACATTTCGGAAAGTGATAAAGAAAATAATAAACACTATTGCTCCTGAAATGTAAGTTAGTTGATCTAAGGAGGTATGAATGAGGGAGATAAGTTCATGAACAAAAGCTTGTTTATCATAGATTAGAAAATTTTTATCGTTTGCAAATGCATTGTAAAATGCTGTTCTATCTTCTTGCTTAATATTGACTATAGTAGTGATGAAGCAACTATCGTTATTGTATACAATCAAGTTGTCAAAGGCCTTATTTATAGGGTTGGGATTTGTCTGATGTGTAAATTCTGATGATAATGAATTTTGAAACCACGTTTTAAAAGGGGAAAATGTTTTGGAAGAAAAACCTACTTGATTTGCAGCTTCATCAAGATGTATGAATAGCGAATCGACTTTTTGTGGAGTCCAATATTTTTTCCAACTGTTTAAATTATTCTGTTGGGTTGATTTATCGGAGATCCATTGGTTTGGGCTAAAGATGGAAAGTTCAAACGGAGCGGCTTGTAATTTTTGATAGAGCTTCGCTGACTTTTTAATTGCCTCATTAAACGATTGACCACTCACTACAAAAAAAGTTTTTTTCTCCGGATAATTACTTACCTCACCAACGCGTTGTTCCCTTTCTTTGAGATCATCAGTGAGGTAATTGAGAGATTCCAAACTGTCCATAAAGCGGATTTGTGGAGAAACAACAGCAAGTATAAGTGAACTGATGAGTATTACAATGGCGAAAGAATTTAACCATGTAGCAGGAAGTTGAATCGATGTCCTTTTAAATGCTAACCCTTGATGAGGAAGTTGAGGCAATAATATTAAACAGACTAATGCCGCAATGATTAAAGAAAAACCTAAAAACAAACCGAGTTGTTGGATGCCTGTCACAGGAATTAAATACAGTAAAAAGAATGAACCTGAAGTTGTGAAGACGGCACTTAAAAGCGGTTTACTAATTTCCTTGATGGTTTTTATTCGGTTTTCATTGACACGAAACAGCCAGTGAATCGCATAGTCAATACTAATTCCCAGAAATATACTACCGAAAGAAATGGTGATGACGGAAAGTTCATCAAAGAAAAAGCTGGTGATGAATAGACCAAAAACTCCTCCTAAAATGGAAGGTAAAAACACATAGATAAAATTCAAGAAGTGACCTTTAAGTCCCCACAAAATCAAGGCAATGATTAAAATTATAGCAAAAGACATACTCAGTCGAATGTCTGTTTTTATTTGTCCAGCATTTTCCAAGGCAACCAATAGGCCTCCGTAGGTTGTTATTTCAACTGATTGGTGTTTTTTTTCAACTTTTTGTGCGACTTCTTCAAGGTGAGTTTTTAGTTGTGTGTTTTTTTCTATTTCCCCAATGGGATTTTTAGACTCGATAAAAACTAAAGCAGCTCGATGATCTTCAGAGAAAAAGTAACCTTCAACGACATCCATACCCATGGAAGTTTTAATCTTGGATAACTCTCGAAATTGATTATCAGAAAAACCTATGGGGTCATTTTGTATTTTTGTCCTATTCACAAACCCCAAAGGACTTTTTAGTTGATTAAATTGTTTTTGAATAGCAATTTGAATTTTTTCTCTTGACAAGGGTGCTTTATGAAGCGAATCAAAATGAAAAGGCGTTTCATAAATGATGTTTTTAATCATTAAGTCCAGATCATAAACTTCTTCTTTGTAGCGTAGATTAGCAATTAATGAAGTATCATGGTTGAACTGCTGGACAAATGTTTCAACACTAGCAATAAGCGTGTCTTCAGAACCTTCTGACTGTGTAAATGTGATGACGATGTTATTAAGAATTTTATCCGCATTGGTATGAGAGGAAATTTGCTTTGAAAATGTAGTATGGGGTAAAAAATCTTGCGTTTTCTGTGAGAATTTTTGATTTGAAATAGAAAATAGGGCTAGAAATGCACAACAAATAATCGAGGTAAAAAAGATTATTCTTCTTTTTTGTACAAAAATAAATATCCGTTTAAACGGTTGTTGATTACTCATTTGACTTTAATTTCTTGGAAATTAAAAAATAAGAAATTGCCCCCGAAATTATTGCTAAACCTATTGACAAGACCATGCTACCTACAAAATAGGTATAGGAATTATGTTTAATAGTGTCAAAATTTAATTCCCATAGATCATGAAATTCAATAAATGGTTCATTCAATATTAATGTGCCTGTTTGAAGAGAAAGGTACAACACTAATGGAATAAAAGGAGGAAAGCTCACATTTGAAGCAAAAATGGTGAGGGCTTTATTCAAGCGAAATACTAATGCACCACCAATAGCCATACCTGTGTGAAAACCCCAAAAAGGACATAGTCCACAAAAAACGCCATAAGCTACGGAAATAGATTTTTTGAGCGTTGATTCATTTTTTACCCAAATTAGATCTTCCCAAATTTGTTTGAGGTTTTTCTTTCTCAGCTTTTTTACAAACAATAATGGACGATAATAGACCAATGCAAAAAAGACTAATACTGCATTAGTGATGCTTACACGTGTAAAGTCTTCAGCCGGCTTAAAATGTGTAATGCGGTCTTTAGGATAAAGTACTGTGATGGGTACATAGGTGACATTGATTCCTCTCCATGAGGCTTTTACTATCACCTCTACCTCAAACCCGAATTTCTTTGAAAAGAATTGTGTGCTTTTTATGAAACTTAGCGGATATAAACGAAATCCTGATTGTGTGTCAGGCAAGGTTTGTCCTGTTTCGAGCATGTACCAAAAATTAGAATTTTTATGGCCAAAACTACTTTTTTTTGGTATGTCTACTGCACTGTCCATATTACGCGCACCAACGATTAGTGAATTCGGTTCTTGGGCAATTTTATCTAAAAATGGTTCGAAGTCTTTTGCCAAATGTTGTCCATCTGAGTCAATGGTGATGGCATAACTAAAACCTTGTTCTGATGCTAAATCAAATCCGATTCTAAGTGCATTGCCTTTACCCTGATTTTTTTCTTCATGATGAATTAATAAAAAATCATGCTGAAACCGGCTTAAAATGTCAGATGTAGCATCGGTAGATCCATCATTTACGACAATTACTTGGTTAGTGTATTGAAACACATCGACCAAAACAGCCTCCAATTTGGGTGCGTTGTTGAATGTCGGTATGATTACACAGCAATTTAGGTCGTCAAATTTAGTACGTATCTCAGTTAAATTCATAAAGGCATTTCAATTTACTAAAGATTACGTTGTCTTTTTGAGCAACAGCGTTAATTGTAAGCATTGTATTTTCTTTTTCCCACTGAATTGAAAGCTCAAAAGATGGTGTTGATGAGGGAAGAATGGGTACTAAAAATTTAATGTTTGCTGCTGATTTAAAAGTGAGGTTCTCAGAATGTTGATGTTTGAGAATCTCGGAAATCATCTCTAAATAATAGACGCCTGGTAAAATAGATGTTTCAGGAAAATGACCTCTAAACACCTCATGTGATTCATTTAATTGAATGGAACAAACACAACTAGTCTCACTGGTATCAATAATTAGAAAGGTATAAAGGCTCATTAAATTTATTTTTCTAAAGTAAACAACGCGTTATTCATGGGTTCGTTTGTTTTACAAGAATTGAAATAGATAGTAGTTTGGTCTCCAGAGACTTCGTTAATAATAATTTTTTGAACCAAATAGGTTGTTGAATTCACTGTGATTTCTAATGCGTTGATATATTTTTTGAGTTGCTTAATTTCGGGTATTAGAGTGATGTGGGTTTGTTGCGTGTTTAGCAAGCTGACTTTTGAGTTAAATTTATCACTATCAAATAATTGACCGTTAGCAAGTTCTTCAAAAAGCTTGAAACCTTTTCCTATAAAGGGATTGTCTAAAAAGTTGTACTTGTTTGTTTTTCCATCCGCCTCTTGGCTCATGATGACATTGTCTTTCAGTAAAATGATTTTTTTCTGTGGCGAAGTGTATTCCCAGCGAATTTGTGCTTGGTTTTTCATGAATAATTTCCCCAGATCAACTTGATCTTCTTGAAATAAATCCGATGATTTTACCTGTTTGAAAGCACAACTTAGTGTGGTGATGCTTTTTTGTTTGTCCATATAACCAGCAATAAAATCTTCATCGGCTGTTTGACCGATGATGTTTACTGTCATGAAAAATAGAATGAAGAGTTGAAAGATTAATTTCATGCTTTTATTTTCGTCCGTATTTCTTCGGGGTCAGCAAAAATAAAACCTTTTAATTGGAGTTGGGTTATCATTGCGTCAATAAGTGAGGCGGAGTTTGTTAAATTATCGTGAAATAATAGGATGTTTCCTTTTTGAATGGTGTTTAATTGTTCTAACACTTGATGTTGAGTTTTCACCGTATCAAATGAACGGAAAGACCAACCTATAACTTTCATGTTGAAATGTATGCTTGCTTTAGCAATAGTAGGGTTCATTACTCCAAAAGGTGGGCGAAAAAAGGTTGGTTGATGACCAGTCGCTTTTTCAATTAAATAATTGGTTTTAGCTATTTCATTTATCCAATACGTTGTGTTTTTAAATGCATCCGCATGGTGATGATTGTAAGCATGATTCCCAATTTGATGGCCTTGTGTGATAAGTTGTTTTAATATTTCAGGGTAAACCTCAACTTGTTTACCGATAACAAAAAAGAGTGCTTTTACATGATGTTTTTTTAAAACATCAAGGACTTCAATTGTGTGTTCATTAGGCCCATCATCAAATGTAAGTAATATTTTTTCTGATGAAAGTTGATGGATGGCTGGAGCAAATAGTTGCCACTTAAGACGAAATACGCCAGTGATAAGTAAAGCAATTCCAGAGATGAGTACCAATGAAAAAGCAATCCAAATAGGAGGGTAGTGGAAGGAAGCCGTTGCTAGTCCGCTAAGTAGTACTAAAAAAATAAACCGAAGACGATTAAATTTAGCCATGGGGTTCAACGGAAAAGAGGGAATAGCCGTGACACGATTTGTTAATTACCATCACTTGCTGGTTTTGAATTAATTGGCTATTCGAATCAAGGGGTAGGGCTTTTTCTTCTAAAATTCGCATAGCCATATATAAACCAAATGCAGCAGCAGTGTTGTATTCCCCACTATAGTTCGTGTAGGTTAGGTGATGAGCAGTTTTAATCGATGGTATTAAATCATCAGTTGAAAGTAAATAAAATGTGTTTTTGATGTCAGCTATTTTTTTTTGTAATGCGCTTTCCGTGAGGTTTGTTTTTACCTCGGTTAATAGTGTTGTCGCATTTTTTTGTGAATTGCTGAGCAGGAAAAAAAACACACCTTCACTTAATTTATTGGGAGTTGTGAGGTTGTTTTTAATCGTCTCGTATTCCTGATTATATTCGTCAAATGCTCCAATAAGTTGAAGTCCTTTTTTTTCTGATAGTTGAGTTAGTGCTTCAATTAAGGCATTTTCAAAAGCAGTATCTGCATGAACATGGGTAAGGTTTGAGCAGTGAAGCTGATGATATTCAGCAATTTTCCCACTAATAGCGTTGTGGGTCGATTGTATGAAAGCCGAAGGTTTTAAAACTTGCTGTTGAATGCTGTGGTAAAAACTTAACGTTTCATTCGTGCAGCCCATTCCGGTCGCTAGCGAGATGCCACCTATATCATGCTGTTTTTGTAGACAAAAAGAAGCTGCGGCAAGACTTTTTTTCATGACCAGAGGCATTCGTCTTAATCCCGAATCCTGTATTAGTGCTTTAAAGTCCGTTTCGAGTGGGTGAATAAACCCTTTCTTCCAATCTTGAATTGGCTTTTTTTCAAAGTTTTCTTGATTAGAAAATGCACAAGATTTTTCAATGTAAATACTCATTTTCTATCTAAAACTTTTTAAATAATAAAGAAGTACAATTGCCTCCAAAACCAAATGAATTAGATAAAATGTAGTTCAACGACTTTGATTTTAGGGTAGTAATTAATGACTTGTGAGTAGGTTTGATGGTTGAAAATGTTGGATAAATAGTTTGGTTTTCTAGCATCAACAACGCATAAATAGCTTCAATAGCACCGCATGCCGCTAAGGTGTGACCTGTATAATTTTTTGTAGAGCTAAATTCGGGGATAAAATCACCAAATAGAGCAATTAATGCAGCTAACTCGGTGTCATCATTATTTTGTGTAGCTGTACCATGAGCGTTAATGTAGTCAACTTGTTTTGGTTGAATGTTAGCTCTTTCTAAGGTAGTTTTCATGGCCAGATAAGCTCCTTTACCTTGAGGAGAAGAAGCCGTCTGATGATAAGCATCGTTTTGATTTGCCCCACTCAGTAGCTCTGCTAATGCCTTGGGTTGATTTTCCCTGAAACCTTTCTTTTCCAGAATAAGATAAGCAGCACCTTCGCCAAGGTTAAGGCCTTTTCGAGAAGTATCAAACGGCTGGTTAAGTTTTGAGTCGAGTAAAAGTAAAGATTCAAAACCTTTGAAAGTAAATTGTGTTAAAGCGTCTACTCCACCAACAATAGCAATATTTGTTTGACCCGATTCAATTAATTTTTTCCCTAATAAAATAGCATTTGCCGCAGACGAACATGCTGTGCTAATCGTATTGCAATAACCGTTAATACCAAAATGTGTAGCCATATTTTGCGTAGAAAATGCGCAGGGATGTTCGATAAAAGCTTTAGAAACATAGTCTTTTGCATAAAAATGGGACAGTTCTTTTTCGCTAATATCCATGCCACCAACTGTAATTCCAGAAATCAGCGCAGCATTTGCAAGTTCGTCTGAAGTGAGTTTTGCATGTATTATTGCTTCTTTAGCTGCTTTTAATGCTAAAAGACTTGTTCGTGATTGAAGTGTTGGAGTTTCTAACTTGCGTTGAAGTTCTATATTGGACAAAATGACTTCTCCTACTAAAGCAGCATTGCCACTATTGAAAAAATAATTTGCAGAAGGTTTTATACCAGTATTCATTAATTGTAAAGCATGATGGTTTTCTTGCACATTGTTTCCAATGGCACTAATAATTCCCATACCAGTTACAATTACTGACATCCCTTATACTTGTTGTTTTTTACGGATATATTCCGCCATCGTGCGAAGTGATACAAAGACATTTTTTCCTTCTTCTTGAGAACTGATTTTAATGCCATACTCTTTGTCTAAAAGAACGATTAACTCTAAAGCATCTATCGAGTCCAGTCCGAAACCACCGCCAAACAGTTGATCGTCTGCCGACACTTCCTCAGGAGTAATTTCATCTAAATTAAGATGTTCTATTATTTCTACTTTAAGCTTTTCAATTAACTCATCCATTGTAATATAGTTCGTTCAATTTTGATTGTGTTTCTGCTATGTTAACGCTTTTCACATCACTTTTTGTAAGTATAAAGGCAAAACCGTCTAAGTTATTTTTATGATCATCCAGCCAGAGGCAGAGTGCAGTTTCAGCTCCATCGTTAAAGTAAATGAAAGCATGTTTTGTATATAAAGTAGGTGAAAAATGGTCACATACTAAAAAAAGGTTTTCATTTTTTAGTTGATATTTAATAGCTACTTCTCCTAAGCTAATGTTTGGTAAGGTGTACACAAATGTGGCAGGACTTGGGAAGTAAGCTTCTGGACGAATCGATTCCTGGTGTTTTATATCGGTATTAAAGGAAGAAATGCTATTGGCAAATAACAGAATGGTGTTTTTATCAATTTCTGTTTTTTTAACTAATGCATGTATCATCACTAACGCTAATTGCGATAGCGAGTCCATTTTATGAAATTTGGGATAGTCGATTTTTAAGGATTGATATAATCCTTTTAATTCAACAAAAGTGCTCGTTTTCTCGCCATCAAAAAAGTGGTTTTTTTTAATTCGAACGTATGGTATTGGTGTGGTACTCATATCTTTTCAAGTAGTAAAGTCGCATTACACCCACCAAATCCGGCAGATAATTTTAAGCCAAACTGCATTGTTTTTGAAAATGGATTAGCGCTGATATTCACCTTTTTCGAAACGCCCAACGTTGAAAAGCCATAGGTAGGGAGTGCAATGTTCTGCTTCATTGATTCCGCTAAAAGAATAGTTTCAACTACTCCAGCTGCACCTAATGTATGACCCAGAAAGCCTTTTAAGCTGTGTAAAGGGACTTCTTCTAATTTAGCTTGATTGATAGCTAAGGCTTCCATTTCATCGTTGTAAATAGTGCCTGTACCATGTCCTGATATGACATCTATTTGTGGACTGGTTATTTTATTTTTTTCTAAGGCTTTCTTTATTGCTAAAGATAACCCGTCACCAGTGCGCGATGGTCCAGAAATGTGGTTTGCATCATTGGAGATTCCGCTGCTGCAGATTTTTATTTCAGAAGCCTTATTTTCATTACTCACTAAAACCAATGCAACAGCTTCGCCTAAAGACAAGCCATTTCTTTGGGTATCAAAAGCTAGTGTAGGGGAGGATGAGAGTGCTTTGAACGATTCAAAGCCTGATAAAACAAAGTCGGTGATTATGTCACACCCAATGACTAATACATTTTCGTAGAGATTATTTGAAATATAATCCTTAGCCAATCCCAATGCAACAGTTCCTGAGATACAAGCATTACACACAATAGTTGGCTGTTCGTTAAGTTGAAAGTAGTTTTTTAAAGCAGAGGCAAGTTGAGGAAGCTTGCTCCGCTCAGGGTTTGATTCCAACACATCAATATTTCCTTTAGTAGTGGCGATGATAACGGTTGTGTTTGGATGTTGAAGCAATGAAGGTTCGATGTGGTTTAAAATCAGTGAAATGCATAACGACTCTAATCTGGTATAACTTTGGAAAGATACCTGATCAGCATTTAGATGTGCTACAAAACTTTTTTCAGTGGGGTTTAGTGGGTGTGTATATTCAACTAATCCTGTTTTGCCATTTAGAATTTGCTCAAAAACTGTAGATGGCGAGTTTCCTAGTTGATGGAAAAGTCCAGTAGTGGCGATATATGCTTCTCTACTCAAAATTAAAGAAGGTTGTTCGTTTTTTTCCAGTTGATATAAAACTTAGGATTATTGAGAATAAGTTGATGATCGGTATCGACAAAAGCTTGCGTTGATTGGGCTTTTGCTGCTACTTTTCCGCTCGTATGATTAAAAATAGAATAGTCAAAAATAATTTTAGCCGCTTTTGAATTCAAGTAAGTGATTTGTATTTCAATGTCGTCTTGGTATTTGATGGCTGATTTATAATCGATGTTTAGTCCCACAATAGGGGTCATAAACCCGAAAGAAAACACATCAAGGTATCCCAAGCTATATATACGACCAAATTCTTCGCGGGCATCTTCCAAATATTTTAAATAATGCCCGTGCCATACAATGTGCATTGCATCAACTTCTTGAAAGCGAACTTTGATCTTGACAGAAGTCGTTAGTGTGTTGTTGTTTTCGAGGTGTAATTTCACGCTTGAATAAATATTTTGAGCTCACACTGAGCGATGAGTTGATCTTTTAAATAGATTTTCCCTTCCACAATTGAAGCATTCAACACTTCATTTACAAAAGTAACGGTAGTGGTAATTAGATCGCCTGCATAGGCAACATCAAATACCTCAAATTTTTTGACTCCACCAATATAACCAATTGGAATGGCTTCGTGTTTTTTTGAGAAGGAGATGCCTGCTTTAGCTGCTGCCGATTGTGCAATGTTTTCAAGAAAAAGTGCTTCAGAGGCAAGTCTGTTTTTAACTAGTGGGCCAGATTCAGGTATGGTGAATTGTGTAGTAATAGTCGCCTCGTGTTCTTCCAGAATATTGTTGATAAAAACAAAAGGTTGTTTTTGAGGGATCAGATGTTCAATTGAATCGATCATTTCCAAAAGTCGTAATAATTAAACCATTGTGCGGGGTATTTAGAAATCATTTTTTCCAGGTCGAGAACATATTTTTCAAATAAATCTTCAGCCGTCATGTTTTGATATATTTCGGAGCAATAAAAATCATATCCTTTCTTTTGTTTAAAGCCATAAACAAACACGGTAGGCACTTCCATCATCTTTGAAATTTTAAATGGTCCAGCTGGAAAGTGGGCTTCTTTTTTTAAAAAGAGGTGTTTAAAAGTTTTTGAACCATCCATAAATCGGTCACCGTGAATGCAAATTAGTTCGTTGTTGTCAAGCGCATTTTTGATTTCAAAGAGGTGAGAAAAATCCTGTTTGATGGCAATAATGTTATAAGCTTGTTCTGTAACAGAACCTATAAATTGTTTGATGGCTTGATGTTCTTCATCTAACATTACCACATTCACTATGGTTTTAAATTCTTTTAACAACTCGCCTGCTACCGCCCAATTACCTAAATGTGCACTAATTAATATACCACCTTCGTTTCGATTTACCATCTCTTCCAGATGTTTTTTCCCATTAAATTGAAAGTGGAAACGATGATTTAAACCACTTTGAATGTATATTTTATCGATAATTACTTGCCCAAACACATAATAGTTTTTAAACATGTAGTGAATAGTTTTTAATAATGAAAAACTAAGTCGTACTCTGAAATAAGCGTAAATGTGTTTTCGTGAAGAAGAAAAGCAAACGTAAAAAGGACTAACAAAGAGTAAAAAAAAATAGGCAGCTCGTAAACCTAGAAAATGAAGGGAGTAGTAGAAAAATTTATACCCCCAAGCATTTGTTTTTGATTTACCTTCCCATGCTGACACGTTCGTATTAAGCGATTTTTGTTTGTATATATTTATAAAAATCGTTGAAAGTAACTAAGTTAGTGAAGTCTTCTGGTTTTACTTTGAAGTTGAAGTTTTCTTCAATGATTACCACTAAATCCACATAGTCTAAGCTATCCAAGTCTAAGCTAATCTTCATGTCAGCTTCTGGCTGAATAAGGTTTTCCTCTACTTCGAATTCTTCTACTAAAAACCCTTTTGTTATCTTCTCAATTTCGCTCAGCTCCATTTTTGCTACTAGTATTAATTCGCGAAGATACTAATTGATAAACTTTTTAACAATAAGTGTTGAGTTAGTACCGCCAAAGCCGAATGAGTTAGAAAGAATTGTATTCACTTTCCCTTGGCGTGTTTCAGCTATAATGTCTAGTCGTTGTGAGTCCTCGTCAGGGGTATTGAAATTAATGTTTGGTGCCATGAAATCATTCTCCATCATCAATAACGAATAAACTATTTCGCTAGCCCCAGCCATCCAACACTCGTGACCCGTCATAGATTTAGTAGAGCTTACAGGAACATTATTTCCAAATAGTTCGGCTATCGCTTTTGCTTCATTTTTATCACCAATGGGTGTAGACGTTGCATGCGCATTAATGTAGTCAATATCTTCAATGTTCAACCCTGCATCTTTTAACGAATTTTTTAAGGAACGGTATGGTCCATCTACCGAAGGTTGAGAAATATGATCACCGTTAGATGAAAAACCATAACCAACGACCTCACCTAATATTTTAGCCCCTCGCTTTTGCGCTGATTCTAGACTTTCAAGAATTACAGTTGCGGCACCCCCACTTGGGATTAAGCCATCACGGTTGGCATCAAAGGGTCTGCTGGCTTTTGTGGGGTCACTTTCAAGCATGGAGAAAGCGTTGATGGCATCAAAATTACCCATGCATTCGGGGTTTACCTCTTGAGCACCACCACAAATCACTTGTTGTTGTAGGCCAGAACGAATAAGAAAATAAGCCATTCCAATGGAATGAGAACCACTTGCGCATGCACCACTTAGCGTGAAATTGATGCCTTTGATTTTAAAAATGGTAGACAAGTTCATAGTTACCGTAGAGTTCATGGACTGAAAGACAGAGCCAGAACCAATCAATTGGGTGTCTTTCTTTTCTCTCAACTTATCCACAGCCTCTATGACAGGTACTGCTGAACTGTCGTTTCCGTAGATGATTCCTACTTCATTTTCTTCAAATGTTTGCTCATCCATTTTGGCTTTTTCGAGGGCTTCAATGGTTGCCATATAAGCATATTCTGCTTGCTCAGGCATTTGAATTCGTTGGCGTCTGGTAAGTAGAGTTTTTAGGTCAGGTCGCTGAATGATACCCGTTAAAGATGATCGAAAACCTAGCTCCTTTCTTTTGAGGTCAATGCCGATTCCAGATTTCCCTTCAAACAAAGATTTGGTCACTTCTTCTAAATTTTTCCCAAGGCAAGAATATATCCCAATTCCAGTAATAACAACTCTATTCATGATTTTAAATACCTCCTGATACGGTTAGCACTTCTCCAGTAATATAAGATGCATTTTTTGAGGCTAAAAAAGAAATGGCATGAGCTACTTCTTCAGGAGTTCCAAATCGTGCTACTGGAATTATTTTTTTATAATCTTTCTCGTCCATACCTTCAGTCATTTCGGTTTTAATAAAACCCGGTGCAACAGCATTTACGGTAATGTTTCTTCTTCCTACTTCATGGGCTAGTGAACGGGTTGCTCCAATAATTCCAGACTTAGCTGTAGAGTAGTTGGTTTGTCCAGGCACTCCTTTTTGTCCCGAAATGGAAACAACATTGATGATTCGTCCATATTTGGCAGCAATCATTTTGTTAACGATCAGTTTTGTGACATTAAAAAAACCTGAAAAGCTGATATCAAGTACTGCGTCCCAGTCGGGTTTTTCCATCCACATGAATAAGTTGTCTTTCTTAATACCGGCATTATTCACTAAGACCTCAATTTTATTTTCAGGATTTTTTTCCAACCAAGTGCCTAGTGTTTCTTGTACCTGAATTGCGTTGGCGACATCAAAACCTAAAATTTCTCCATTAACACCTACTTTACGTACTAAGTCAAGGGTTTTAAGTGCCTCGTCTTCGTTTGAATTAAAATTAATGAGAATATGGTAGCCCGATTTAGCAAGCGCCACACAAGTAGCTCTACCGATGCCTCGACTACCCCCAGTTATTAATGCCCAGTTCATAGGTTTGTAATGTCGTTATGTTGAATAAAGGAATTTAATGCTTTCAAGTTATTATGATGTGGTTGATCGGTAACAGGCAAGGAAAAAAAAGCTTCTACCTGCTTTTTTAAGACTTGACTAGAGGTTGCAAACTGATTTTCTTCCTTATTAGAAATAGCGGTTGCTTGACTTAATGCAAGTAGTTGGATGCTTAGTACTTGTGTACAGTTTTCAATTACTTTTTGAGTTATTTTGGCGGAGTTGAACCCCATGCTTACCACATCTTGATTGTCATTGTTGCACGGAATACTATTTACATATTGTGGAAATGATAATGTTTTGTTTTCAGCCACGGTGGATGTTGCAGTAAACTGGATTCCTTGTAATCCAAAGTTTAATCCCAAGGTGTGTGCATTTAAAAAATTTGGGAATTGATTGTTTAATGTCGGGTTGAGTAAAAAATTTAGTTGTCTTTCTAACAATACGGAAAGTTTTGTCATCACCATTTTTAGTTTATCCATTTCTAATGAAATGTAATCACCATGAAAATTCCCGCCATGATAGATGGTCTCGGTTTTGGTGTCTATTATAGGGTTGTCGTTTGCTGAATTTAATTCGCTTTCAACTGTTTTTTCGCATTGCTCAATGGTTTCTAAAATTGGTCCTAATATTTGGGGTAAGCAGCGAAGAGAATAAAATTCCTGAACTTTAAAGGAATAGGTGGGGGCATCAGCAGTTTCTTCTGAAGTATTGTGATATCTTTTTTTAAAGCATTGACTTGTAGCGATTAAATTACGCATCTGTTGCGCTACTTTTTGCTGTCCAAGGTGGTGTTTTGTTTGATTTAATTCTTCTGAAAATGCATCATCAAAAGCACCTACTAATTCATTGAGCCAAACCCCCATTGCTAGGGTGTATTTGAAGAGTTTTTTTGCTTGAATTACATTTAGTGCTGCTAGACCAGTCATAGCGGAAGTCCCGTTCATCATAGCGAGCCCTTCTCTTATCTGTATTTGTACAGGGGAAGCTTTTAATTGTTCAAATACCGCTTTAGCTGGTTGTTTTTTGTCGTCAAAAATTACCTCACCCTCACCAATTAGGTTAAGTGCCAAATGCGCCAATTGTACTAAATCACCAGAAGCACCTACACCACCATGTTCAAACACAGTTGGGGAAATGCTGTTGTTAATGAATAATTGTAAGGTTTTTAAAACAGATTCATGTACACCCGACTTTCCCTGTAATAAAGAATTTAGACGCGCCAACATCAAAGCTCTGGTTTCCAAAGCAGAAAGCTCTTTGCCCATTCCAGAACAATGGCTGCGTATTAAGTTAAGTTGTAAAGCTTTTTTGTCTTTAACCTTAAACTGAGCCATCGGTCCAAAACCAGTATTGACCCCGTAAATAATTTGAGTAGTGGATAGTTTATTGATTAAACGAAATGAATCGTCACATGCTGACAAGGCAGTTGTATCCAAGTCTATTTTTTTATACGCTAATACGATTTCTTCAAACTTTCTTAAATTCAAAAAATCGTTTCCAACTAATACCATATCTCACTTTTGAATCTGTAAATATAAATACTTAATATCATTTTAGTCTTCAATTGTCGATAATTGACTAATTTTCCATCGGTATGGAAAAAGAATATGATGTTCTAATTATTGGAGCGGGCCCTTCAGGTTGCATTGCTGCAGCAAATTTAATAAAAAGTGGATATCGTGTAGTAGTGGTTGAAAAGGCTCACTTTCCTCGATTTACCATTGGTGAAAGCCTTTTGCCTCGTGCTATGGAGTGTTTAGCGAATATTGATGCTATAGATTTTTTAAACAAATACAACTTTCAGTTGAAAGAAGGAGCAGTGTTTTTGCGTAATGAGGAAGCTAATTTTATATCATTCGCTAATAATTTCACCAAAGGTTGGGGCACTACATGGCAAGTAGAACGACAATTTTTTGATCAGGCCCTTGCCGACTTTGTTCAAAGTAAAGGTGGGAAAATATTGTTTGGTAGCTCAGTAACAGCTTTCAAGAATACAGGAAAATTTGAAAATGAGTTAATCATTGAATCAGAAAATGGTGATGTATCTAAAATTCAATGCAAAAAAGTAATAGACACCAGTGGAAATGCAAATGTGATCTCTACACTTTTAAATAACGTTTCAAAATCTAATTTACCAAGCCGAACGGCTGTTTTTTGCCATATCAACACAGAAGGTCAATGGGAGAAATATCAAAATTTTACTTCTATAGTGTCAGTTAAAGAGGATGTCTGGGCGTGGGTGATTCCTTTAAATAAATCCAAATTATCCGTTGGCTTTGTGGGTTCAGAGCATCATTTGGGTCTTAAAGATGATTTAAAACACTCCTTTTTGAACCTTCTGTCAACAAGTTCAAGCTTGAAACCCTTGCTTACTTCTGGTTTTGCTTTTGAACCGAACGTCTTGCGGAATTATTCTAACAAAGCAACCAACTATTATGGGGATGGATATGTACTGGCTGGGAATTCAACGGAGTTTCTTGATCCAATTTTTTCCTCTGGAGCAACTTTAGCAATGGTGTCTGGCGAACTAGCTGCTAACTTGATTGATAAAGAGCTCTCTGCAGAGTTCGTCAACTGGCAGGAAGACTATGTAAACAAACTCAGTAAGGGAATTGACGTGTTTCGAGTGTTTGTTGAGAAATGGTATGACGGAACCTTGGAACGAATTATTTATGCCAATAAAAAAGATTCCATCCTTAAAAAACAAATCAGTTCAGTATTGTCTGGCTACGTTTGGGATGAAAAAAACCCTTTTGTGAAAAAATCAGCCAAAACCCTTATTAGTTTAGATAAAGTGATTCAAATTCAAGCTTAACGGCTAAACTGTTTTATCATATCAAAAACAGGTTGAGTTAGCACTTTTCCCTCGGTGTTAATTACCATAAAAACACCTTTTTGTGTTTCTAACTCTACAACAGCTAATCCATGTTGGTAAGGTTTTGCAACTTTAAACTCCAGAGAAAAAGCACGTTCACCAGCTTGGTTAATCATCACCCATTTACCTGACTTGCTCTCAAGTACAGGACATAATTTAGAAGAAAAATAGTGCGTATCATCAAATTGTGGGTTAATGGTAATTTTACCTTCATTGTTTAAAAACCCCCACTTGCCTTTAAATTCATAACCGATCATGCCATCAGAAAAAGTACCAAGATTATCATATTGGTATGGAATTACAATTTTTCCTTTTACGTCAATGGAGCCCCACTTACTGTTGAATTGTACGGTAGCTACACCG